>NZ_JBIBVE010000012.1:0-319742 GCF_043080095.1 Streptomyces sp. NPDC015127 | reverse complement strand
CGCCTCACCCAGGTCCTCAACCCCCAGGGCCTGACCTGGGACTACGCATACGACACGGCCGGACACCTCATATCCGAGACCGACTTCGACAACCGCACCCTCACCTACGAAACCGACCAGGTGGGTCGTCTGGTTTCCCGTACCGACACACTCGGCCAGACCATCCGTTACGAGTGGGACGACCTCGACCGGATGGTCCGCAAGGACGCGGCCGGTGTCGTCACGACGTTCGCGTACGACTTCACCGATCAGCTTGCGGAAGCAGTCAACGCGGACGCCACCATCACGTACCTGCGCGACCGGTACGGCCGCCTCGTCTCCGAGACCGTCAACGGCCGCACCATGTCGTTCACCTACGACGGGCTGGGCCGCCGAACTGGTCGAAGGACTCCGACGGGGGCGTCCAGCTCCTGGACGTACGACGCCGTAGGGCGCCGGGTGTCACTGACCACCGCCGGCCGGACGCTGACCTTCGAACACGACGCGGCGGGCCAAGAGATCACCCGCCACATCGGCGACACGGTCACGCTGGCATCCCAGTACGACACCATGGGCCGCCTCACCAGCCAACACATCACCGGCTCCGGCCGCAGCATCCAACGCCGCGACTACACTTACCACGCCGACGGCAACCTCATCGGCCTCGACGACCAACTCGCGGGCGCGAAGACCTTCGACCTCGATGCAGCAGGCCGCGTGACCGCGGTTCACGCGGGGCGCTGGACGGAGCGCTATGCCTATGACGAGGCAGGCAACCAGACACAGGCTTCTTGGCCCACCTCCCACCCCGGCCAAGAGGCAATCGGCACCCGCGAATACACCGGCACGACGATCACGCGCGCGGGCAACGTCCGCTACGAACACGACGCACTCGGCCGCATCACCCTCCGCCAGAAAACCCGCCTCTCCCACAAGCCGGACACCTGGCGCTACGAATGGGACGTCGAAGACCGTCTGACCTCTGTCGTAACGCCGGACGGCACCCGCTGGCGCTACATCTACGACCCTCTGGGCCGCCGTACGGCGAAGCTTCGCCTCGCCGCTGACGGGGGAACTGCGGTTGAGCGGACCGACTTCACCTGGGACAGCACCACCCTCTGCGAACAGATCACGACCACCCGCGAGTTGTCGAGTCCGATCACCCTTACCTGGGACCATCAAGGTCTGCGGCCCATCGTCCAGACCGAGCGGATCCTCAGAGCCGACGTTCCCCAGGACGAGATCGACTCCCGCTTCTTCGCCATCGTCACCGACCTCGTCGGTAGCCCGGCAGAGCTCATCGACGAGCGCGGGGACATCGCCTGGCGCACCCGCGGCACCCTCTGGGGCACCACCGCCTGGAACGCCGACGCCACCGGCTACACCCCGCTGCGCTTCCCGGGCCAGTACTACGACCCCGAATCCGGCCTGCATCACAACTACTTCCGACACTACGACCCGGAGACGGCGCGCTACCTCACCCCGGATCCCCTCGGCCTTGCGCCCGCGCCGAACCCCGTCACCTACATCCAAAACCCCCACACGTGGGTCGATCCACTGGGACTCGCTCCGGTCGTCTGCCCGGACGCCGAGGCCGGAGCGGAGCGCAAGCTCAAGCCCGGAGAGATCTACGTCTACCGGGCAGTCATGGACGGTGAACTCGACGACATCCTCGGGCCGGGAAACCGCCGGTACAGAAACCTCGGCGGAGCCGAGGTGAAATACTTCTCCAGCAGTCCGGAAGGTGCCGCCGCCTACGCGCGGCAAGCGTTCCACACGTTCAACGACGGAAGTTCGTACACCCTCACCCGAGGAATCATCCGCGAGAGCGACATCGACCCGGCGAGCTACATCGAACACCTCGCGGATGCCGGCGGTAAGGTGGATGCACCCATGGCCCTGAGGGGCAGTGAAATAGAAAAGATAGGCCGGGTACGAATCCTTCCCTCCATGCCCATACCGTAAGCAGGAACGCCATGCATATCCTCATCACGTCAAACCGCGCGGAGACGATTCAATCCTGGCGAAAGATATTCCCTCCGTGCGACGAGATCGAATTCAGGGAGTCCTATCCGAAATCCCTGCAGGCAGACGCCATCTGTATGTCGGGAATCTACGCGCTGGAACGCTATGGAGGGTCCCCACGCAACGACGTGGCTCAGATTCTCGACAACCTTCGCAATGACGGGCTCCCGCCGCTTGTCGTAGTACCTCCCTCCCGCCCGCTGCAACGCACGGCGGCGGGAACGCTGGAGGTGGTACCGGAATTCTCGGCAGAGAGTCCTGCCTACTACGCCACGTCTCGCGCATTCGAGGCGATCGAGCGCTGGAACTCACGCAAGGGCCCTTCAAGAATCGATGAGTTGATCTTTGACCTACCGCTGTTGGGGATGGATGATCCGGCGGACAGGTCGACCCCGCGCTCCGTGCTGCGGGGCATGGCAGGTTCCCTGGGCCTGGATCTGAACGGATGACGTGACGGCTTCCTGGAGATGCCTGGCGGTAAACGGAGGTCCGATTGTCGATGCCGTAATGGATAATCCGAACCGTAATGGTGGACCTCTGAGGCGGCTCTGCCAAGCCGCGAGTACTCAATCGACCAGAATTTCAGCCAAGACTACATTCGCCCAGATGGTCTTACCGATCGAACGGTCGGACACGCCCCAGTCCTTCGCCAGCGCCGCCACCAGCACCAGCCCGCGGCCCGCTTCCGCGTCCGGGGCCGGCTCCTCCCTGGCCATCGGCACGCGCTCGCCCCGGGCGTCCGAGACCTCGATGCGGAGCGTCGTCTCCGTCAAACGCAGGCGTAGCTCGAAGTCCCGGCCGGGCACGCGGCCGTGCGTCACCGCGTTCGCGGCGAGCTCCGCCACGATCAGCGCCGCCGTGTCGGACAGCTCGCTGTCGTACGCGTAGCCCCACGCGTCGAGTTGGTGCACCGCCAGGTGGCGGGCCAGGCGGGCGCCGCGGCGGGTGGACGTGAAGCGCTGGGTGAACTCAGCCGTGGGGGTGGTCGTTTCCGTATTCACGTCACCGAGCGTGTCCGGCTCTGCCTACGCTGACCAGGACCTACGGCTCGACGCCGGGTAACCGTACGGACGCGGTCGGTCCGCTGTATGGCTGTCGGCCGTGACCATCGGGGACGTACGCAAGGGCGGGTACGGCATGGGGAACACAGGACGGGAAGAGCGGCCGGAACGGCCTGTCGAGGCGGACGGGACCGCACATCTGTTCCGGGCGCTCGGCAAGCAGCTCAAGGTGCTGCGGGAACGGGCCGGGCTGAGTCAGAAGGAGCTCGGTACCGCAGCGCACTGCGGTGAGGACCTGATCTCCGCGATCGAGCGCGGGGTCCGGACCCCACAACCAGACTTCCTGGAGCGCGTGGACGGTCTGGTGGGCGCGGGTGGGGTGCTCAAGGCAGCCGTCGACGACGTACGCGAGGCGCAGTCGAAGGCACGGACCCGCCATCCGGACTGGTTCCGCAATTTCGCACGCGTCGAGGCCGACGCCTCGGCGCTGCACGAGTACAGCAACCAGACCGTGCCCGGTCTTCTGCAGACCGAGGACTACGCGCGGGCACTGTTCTCCCAGCGGCAACCGCTCCTCGACGAGGAGACCATCGAGAAGCGCGTCTCCGACCGGCTGGCCCGGCAGCAGATCTTCGAACGTTGGCCCACACCGACAGTCAGCTACGTGCTGGAAGAAGTCGTGCTGCAACGACCGATCGGCGGCAAGGACGTTCACGAGCGGCAGCTTCGACGGCTCTTGCACGTCGGACGCCTACGCACCGTGAAGCTCCAGGTGATGCCGACCAGCCGCGAGGAACATCCCTGCATGGGCGGAGCGTTCATCCTGTTGACTCCAAGAGGCCGACCGCAGGTGGCCTACACCGAAAGCTACGGCCATCCGCGGTTGATCACCGATCCACAGGAGGTCGGCGTGTTCGGCGAGCGCTATGGCAGCATGCGGGCGCAGGCCCTTACGCCTCAGGAGTCGCTGGCCCTGATCGAGAAGATGCTGGGAGAACGATGAACACCACCGAACACGGCTGGTTCAAGTCCAGTTACAGCGACGCCGAGGGCGGCGCGTGCGTCGAGGTCGCCACCACCCCCACCACCGTCCACGTCCGCGACTCCAAGAACCTCCCCGGCCCTCAGCTCGCGCTCACCGCCCCCGCCTGGGCTGCCTTCGTCGCCTGTGCGCGCGTGGTGAACCCTCTCGATTAGTACGCCGCCCCGTCACGGGGCGGCGACCTCGCCGTGGTCCTCGGCCGGCAGGGGGCGCATCAACTGCGCTGTCAGGGCGGAGTCGGCCAGGATCGCCGCCGTCGCGCGCCATTCCGCGAGGACGCGGTCGAGAGTCCGGTGCGCCTCAGGGCCCGCATCCCGCGCGGCTTGGAGGAGCTCGTTTGCGAGCTCCCGTACCTCCTCTCGCGAGAGATGGCGCATCCAGGGGAAGACCTTCGCAAGCAGAGCACCGAAGTCGGCGGCTGGGGCATCCGGCGACGTACGCATGGCCCAGACCGTACCGGTTCCCCAGGGGCTTCGCGGCAGTTGAGCGCCCCCTACAAATACTGCGCGTACTCGTCCAGCGCCCGCAGCACCTCCAGCTCGCCCCCCGCCGGCAGCTGGAGCACCACCTCCCCCACCCCCTGGTCCGCGTAGTGGGTCAGCTTGCCCGGTGACGGGCGGACCGCGTACGGGATCACCACCAGGGAGTCCGGGTCGCGGCCCGCCGCGGACCACACGTCGCGCAGCACCGGGACCGACTCCCGCATGCCCCGGCCGCCGATCGGCATCCAGCCGTCGCCGTACTCCGCGATGTGCGCGAACAGCTTCGGGCCCGCCGCTCCGCCCACCAGGACGCGGGGCGCGCCGCCCCGCGGCTTGGGGTGGGCGAGCGAGGCGCTGACCGTCGCGAACTCGCCCTCGTAGCCGAGCGGTTCGGCCGACCACAGCGCGCGCATCAGGCGCATCCTGTCCCGGACCAGTTCCCGGCGCGTGGACCATTCCACGCCGTGGTCCGCCGCCTCCTCCACGTTCCACCCGAAGCCGACTCCGAGCGTGAAGCGGCCCCCGGACACATGGTCCAGGGTCGCGATCCTCTTCGCCAGGGCGATCGGGTCGTGCTGGGCCACCAGCGTGACGCCCGTGCCCAGCGTGAGGGACGTCGTCACCGCAGCCGCCTGGGCCAGCGCGACGAACGGGTCCAGCACGCGGCCGTACTCGCGCGGGAGTTCGCCGCCCGCGCCGTACGGCGTCTTCCGGGACACCGGGATGTGGGTGTGTTCAGGGACGTAGAGCCCCGCGAAGCCGCGCTGTTCGAGTTCGCGGGCGAGCCGCACGGGGGTGATCGTCTCGTCGGTCAGGAAGATCGTGGTCGCGATCCGCATGGGGACACCGTAGGCCCAAAGGCGGCCACCCGCCCCCGGCCACGACGGTGTCATCCGTCAATCCCCTTCCCTTGCATCCGCGTTCACGGCTCAATACCAGGGTTCGGACTGCATCACTCCTGTCCATCTCGACCTCTCGGGAGCCGACGGCATGTGCAACGACGACGAACACGCGGGACACGCACTGGGCAGACGAGGACTCATCGTGACGGGAGCCGCGGCCGCCCTTACCTTGGGCACCGTGAGCTTCGCGAACGCGGCACCACGGGGCGGCGAGGGGGCGACGAAGGTCGTACGCGGCACGCTGCCGCCCGGCGCACCCGACTTCGTGTACCTCCCCGTGGAGATTCCGGCGGGGGTCCGTCAGATCCATGTCTCGTACAGCTACGAGAAGCCGCCCCAGCCCGCCGGCACCGCGGGCAACGCCCTCGACATCGGCATCTTCGACGAGCGCGGAACCGCCCTCGGCGGCAAGGGCTTCCGCGGCTGGTCGGGCGGCGCCAGGACGGAGTTCTTCATCCGGGCGGACGAGGCCACGCCGGGGTACATCCCGGGGCCCGTCCGCCCCGGGCTGTGGCACATCGCGCTCGGGCCGTACACCGTCGCGCCGCAGGGGCTGCCGTACGAGGTCCGCGTCACGCTCACCTACGGGGAGCAGGCGGAGCCGCGCACGGCGGTGTATCCGCCGGAGCGGGCCAAGGGGCGCGGGCGCGCCTGGTACCGGGGCGACTGCCACCTGCACTCGTGGTACTCGGACGGCAGGCGCACCCCCGCCGAGATCGCCGCCCTCGCGCGCGCCGCCGGGCTCGACTTCATCAACTCCTCCGAGCACAACACACATTCCGCGCACCCTCATTGGGCCGAGGTGGCCGGTGACGACCTGCTGATCCTCCTCGGGGAGGAGGTCACGACGCGCAACGGGCACGTGGTGGCGCTCGGCACCGACCCGGGGACGTTCGTCGACTGGCGCTACCGCGCCCGCGACAACCGCTTCGGGCACTACGCCCGTGCCATCCGCCGGGCCGGCGGCCTCGTCGTCCCCGCCCACCCGCACGCCACGTGCATCGGCTGCAACTGGAAGTTCGGCTTCGGGGAAGCGGACGCGGTGGAGGTGTGGAACGGGCCCTACACCCCCGACGACGAGGTGTCCCTGGCCGACTGGGACAGCGCGCTGGCCGTCGCCGCCCGCACCGGGAAGCGCTGGACCCCCGCCATGGGCAACAGCGACGCCCACCGCCACCCCGACCCGATCGGCACCCCGCAGACGGTCGTCCTCGCCGACGATCTGACGCGCGAGGCGATCCTCGACGGGATCCGGGCCGGGCGGAGCTACGTCGCCGAGAACAAGGACGTGACGGTCGCCTTCTCCGCGGCCGGCGGTCGCGGGCAGCACGCGGGGATCGGCGAGCGGCTGCGCGTGGCGGACGACGATCCGGTGACGGTGCGTGCGGAGGTGTCGGGCGTGCCCGGCTGCACGGTCCGCATCGTCACCGACCAGGGTGTCCTGCACACGGCGGCCGTTCCCGCCTCCGGGGCGGGAACGGTGGAGTGGCGTACGACGGCGCAGTACGCCACGTACGTCCGTGCCGAGGTGCGGCACGCGCCTGTCGTTCCCGGGCTGCCGGGGCCGCTGGCGGCCTTCACCAACCCGGTCTTCCTCGGCGGCTGAGCCGGCGGTCCCGCCACGTACCCTCGAACGGGACGTGGAAGGACGTGATCATGGCAAGCCCTGCCTCCGGGCCGCAGTCCGTCGACCGCGCGCTGGAGATCCTCGACGCCGTCGCCGACGCGCCCGGCCCTCTCGGGGCCAAGGCGCTCGCGCGGCGGCTGGGGTGTTCGCTGTCGACCGTGTACCACCTGCTGGGTCCGCTCACCGCCCGTGGGCACCTCGTCAGGACCGCCGACGGGTACGCGCCGGGGCCGCGCGTGGCCGTCCTGCACCGGTCGTTCCAGCGGCATCTGGGGCTGGGGCCGCAGCTCGCCGAACTGCTGCCGCGGCTGCGGCGGGCGACCGGCGCGGAGGCGTACGTGACGGCGTACCGGGACGGCCGGATCGTCATGCTCGACAGCACGGTGCCGGTCACGGACAGCGAGCATCCCTTCGTGCCCGGCCCGGAGACGCGGGCGCACGCGACCGCGCACGGCAAGGTGCTGCTCGCCGCGCTGCCGAGGGCGGCGCGACGGCGGTACCTGGCCGGGTACGGGATGGCCCGCTTCACCGACCGCACGATCACCGGCGCGGAACGCTTCGAGGCGGAGGTCGCGCGGGTGCGGGGCCAGGGGTACGCGGTGTCCGTGGGCGAGGCGGACCCGGCGTACACCTGCCTGGCGGCCACGCTTCCCGACCAGGGCGCGGACGGCGTGGTGCACGCGCTGTCGCTGTCGCTGCCGACGGCGGACTTCCGGCGTCGGCACGGAGAGCTGCGGGCGGCGCTGGTACGGGCGGCCGGGCGCTAGCGCGGTGCGGGGGCCGGTTGACCGGCCGAACGGCCGGGCCAATCGCCGGCCGGCCGGCGGGGCGCAGCCCCCCAGCTCTTCTGCCGCCGTACGCGCGGCGCAGGCGGCCGCCCTCTGCCGCCGTGACGACAGTCGTCGGGCGACCGGCCGCACCGCCGCTGGCCGCCGGCCACCGGCCGATCGACGGCCGGCGGGACGCGGACATCCGTCCGCCGCCTTTCCGACGGGGTCGGAAAACCGGACCGCCCAAGTGGTGCCCGGACGCCCGGCCGCCGAACCTGGAGGCATGATCTTCATCGCCGTCAGGTTCACCGTCCGTCCCGAGTACAGCGAACGCTGGCTCGACATCGTCGACGACTTCACGCGCGCCACCCGCGCCGAGCCCGGAAACCTCTTCTACGACTGGTCGCGCAGCGTCGAGGACCCGCACAGGTTCACGCTGCTGGAGGCCTTCGCGGACGCGGAGGCGGGTGCGGCGCACGTCGCGTCCGACCACTTCAAGGCCGGCATGGAGGCCATGGCCACCGCCATCGCCACCAAGCCCGAGATCATCAACGTCGAGGTGCCGGGCCAGGGCTGGAACGAGATGGCCGAGCTCGAACCCGCCGCCCGCTAGGCGACGCCGCCCCGAGAATTCCCCGGGCACCGCGGAACGTTTCGGCGGATCCGCTCCTCTGTGGGGTGACGCACCGCGCGCCACCCCACGCAGGAGAGGGCACATGACAACGAACCGACGTACCGCCGCCGCCCACGCCGTCGCCGGCGTGCTCGCCTTCGACGGACTGCTGCACGTGTTCTGGGCGACCGGCAGCCACTGGCCCGCCGCCGATCCGCAGGCGCTGTCGTACGCCGTGCTGGGCAGGGACGCGCCGTTCACCCCGCCCGTCGTCCTGCCGCTCGCCGCGCTGCTGTTCACGGCCGCGGCGCTGGTCGCGGCGCGGGCACGGCTGGGGCGTGGGCACCGGTTCTGGCGGGCGGCGCAGCTGGGCACGGTGGCGGTGGCGTGCGGTCTCGCGGTCCGCGGCCTGGCCGGGCTGGCCTGGGCGGC
The DNA here is from genome assembly GCF_043080095.1 of Streptomyces sp. NPDC015127. Classification (NCBI taxonomy): domain Bacteria; kingdom Bacillati; phylum Actinomycetota; class Actinomycetes; order Kitasatosporales; family Streptomycetaceae; genus Streptomyces; species Streptomyces sp. NPDC015127. The sequence continues at coordinate 310,869 of NZ_JBIBVE010000012.1, read as the reverse complement.
GGGGGTGGACGCCGGTCCGGACGAGGGCACCGGGAGTACGTTCCACTGGCTGAACCTGGCGCTCTACACGCCGTTGTGCCTGGTGCTCGCGGCCTGCGCGCTGACCGTGGCGAGGGAGCGGAGTGAGTGACGACGACGTGGCCCGCCTGGTGCGGGCGGCCCGCCGCGGCGACGCGATCGCGATGAACGACCTGCTCGACGCCCTCGCTCCGTACGTGGGCCGCATCTGCGCGCCGATCGCGCTCGACGACGGCCCGGACGCCGTCCAGGAGACGCTGGTCGCCGTCTTCCACGGGCTGCGTTCGCTGCGCGACCCGGCCGCGCTGTACGGGTGGGTGCGGGCGATCGCGTGCCGCGAGGCGGTACGGGGCGCGCGCCGCTCCGCCCGCGCGGTGCCCGCCGACCTGAGCACGCTGCCGCAGCGCGGCGACCCCGAACTCGCCGCCGACATCGGGGACGTACTGGCCCGGCTGTCGCCCGAGCACCGGGCCGTGCTCGTGCTGCGCGACGTCGAGGGCTTCGACGAGAGGACCGCGGCGGAGCTGCTGGGGCTGCGCGTCGGCACGGTCAAGTCCCGGCTGCACCGGGCGCGTGACTCCTTCAGGAAGGCGTGGTCGTCATGACGGTCAACTGGCCCGCGCCCGCCGGGCTCGACCCGGTGCGGCGGCTGTACGCGCTGGCCGCGGGGGTGCGGGGCGCCACGGTGAGCGAGCGCGTGGTCGCCGCACCGTACGCGGAGATCGTCCCGCTGCTCGCGGACGTCGACGGCGAACTCGCCCGCCTGGTACCGGACATGCGGCGGCTGCGGGTGACCCGCGAGGACGGCGACCGCGTGGAGGCGGTGGCCCGCAGCCGCTTCGGCTTCCGGGCGAGGTTCGAGGGGGTGCGGCGGCCCGGGTGGGTGTGGCTGCAGAGCCGCTTCGTCCTGATCGGCGTGGCCGCGGCACCGGGCGACGCCCCGGGCACGACGCGGGTGGCCTTCACCGGGGGCGTGCGCGTCCCGGGGCGGGCGGCGCTGGTGCCGGTGGGCGTGGGGCGCGCGGGGCGCCGGGTGCTGGGCAGGCTGGCGGAACGCGTCGCGCCGGACCGTGCCTAGACACCCCCTAGCCCTTCTCCCGCGGGAACAGCGGGATCCACGGCAGCGCGGTGCGCCATGCGTCGCCGTCGCGCATCCAGTCGTCGACGACCTTCGCGACCGGCTCGGGTCCGATCACGGGGCCCTGCGCGGGCACATGGGCCTGGAAGTGCAGCTCCTCGCTGCCTTCGCGGTACTCGACCTGGTAGCCGAGGTCGTCCTTGAGCAGCACCTGCATGTAGTGCTGCCCCGCAGGCTCCCGGTCCCGCCTTTCGACGATCACGTACGGGTGGGACAGGTTCATGTCGGCGAGCAGGTCGTGCACGTCGACGTACGTCGGGTCGTCGATCGACCTCCCGCCCGCCTCGCGCGCCCGGATCATCGGCTTCGTCATGCGGGCGACTGTACGGGGCGGGTCCGACACCGTCCGCCCCGGCGGCGGACCATGCACGTCAGGGTGTGCGCAGCGCCCCCAGGTACACCCCGAGCAGGATCAGCGGCGCCCCCAGCAGCAGGCTCGCCGTGAGGGGTTCGTCGTCGAGCCAGGCCGAGAGCAGGATCGTGATCACGGGGAAGACGACGAAGACGTACGACGCGCGGGAGGGGCCCCACGCCCTGACCACCAGCAGGTAGAGCACGAACACCGCCACCGAGCCGGCGAGCACGACGTAGATCAGCGCCCACCAGGTCGCCGCCCGTTCCGGGAGGATCCACGCGTCGCCCACCGCGCGCGAGCCCGCGAAGAGCACGACGGCCGCTCCCGTCATGCCGACCGCGTTCATCGTCACCGGATGGACCTTGGGCAGGCGGTGGACGAGCACGGTGGACTCCGCGAAGGAGAACACGGCGCCGAGCACGGCGAGGAACGACAGCACCGGGACCGAGCCCTGGAGCGGTGCGCGGGAGACGACAGCGACGCCGCCCACGGCGAGCACCGTGCCGACGGCCGCCCGCATGCGGAACCGCTCCTGCCGCTGGGCCACCGACAGCAGCAGCGCGACCAGCGGCACGAGCGCGAGGATCGTCTGCCCGAGGCCGGCGTGGATGCGGACGAGCGCGTAGTACGCGAGGGCGAACGTGACGCCGAAGTTGAGGAAGCCGAAGAGCAGCGCCCCGGCCAGGGCCCGCCCGCGCGGCAGGGGAAGCCGCATGACGGCCATGACGGCGAGCAGCACCACGGCGGCCGCGCCGAACCGCAGGGCCGCGCCCCACAGCGGGTCGAGCTCGCGGTTGCTGAAGCGCACTCCGACGGCGTTGCCGCCGGCGAACAGGGAGCACGCGGCGAACGAGGCCAGGGCCGTGCGGCTGTCGGACAGTGGGCGCATGGCTGCACGCTAGAGGCGGCCGCCGACGGCGAGGCGCCGACACTCCCGCGTCCGGCGGGGGCAGAGTCGGTGCCGGACATCGATCGAAGGAGTACGCCATGAGCAAGGTCGTCGCGGACATCTCCGTGTCCCTGGACGGATTCGTCGCCGGACCGCACGACGGCCGCGACAATCCGCTCGGCGACCGGGGGGAGCGGCTGCACGAGTGGGTGTATCCGCTCGCCAGCTGGCGGGCGATGCACGGTCTCGACGGGGGTGCCACGGGGCCCGACGCCGACATCGTGCAGGAGGCGGTGCAGCGCGCCGGGGCCTACGTCATGGGGCGCAGGATGTTCGACAACGGCGAGGAGCCGTGGGGGGACGAGCCGCCGTTCCGCGCCCAGGTGTTCGTCGTCACGCACGAGGAGCGTGAGCCACTGGTGAAGCAGGGCGGGACGACGTTCACCTTCGTGGGCGGGATCGAGGAGGCCGTCGAACGGGCGCGGCGCGCCGCCGGGGACAAGGACGTGGCCGTCGCCGGCGGCGGGCAGCTGATCCGTGGCGTGCTGGGGGCCGGGCTGCTCGACGAGCTCCACCTGCACCTGGTGCCGGTGCTGCTCGGTGGCGGGGTGCGGCTGTTCGAGCCCGCCGAGAACGCAGAGAGGGCCACGGAGACGGTCGAGTTCGAGACGACCCGGGTGATCGACTCACCCTCCGTGACCCATCTGCGGCTGCGGCCCGTGCGGGCCTGACGGTCAGTCGGCCATCACCAGGGCCGGCGTCTCCTTCGTCAGCACCTCGCCGCGGAAGAAGGCGGGGCTGCGACGCTCCATCGCCAGCATCAGGACGACGCCGAGGAGCAGCAGGCCGACGCCGATCACGAACACCGAGCCCATGCCGAGGACGGAGGAGCCCGAGCCGTACGCCGGGTCCCACATGTCGATGAGGGTCTTGGCGAAGACGGCGGTGAGCATCAGCCCGCCGACGCCGGGGAGGACGCCCTTGACCATCAGGTTCGCCGTCGAGCGGGAGAGCTCCTTGCGGAAGAACCACACGCAGGCGAAGGCCGTGATCGAGTAGTAGAAGCAGATCATCAGGCCGAGCGCGTAGATGGTGTCGACCAGGACGTTCTCGCTGACGAGGCTCATCACCGTGTAGAAGACGCCGGTGGCGGCGCCCGCGGCGAGGGTGGCGAGGCCCGGGGTCTTGAAGCGGGGGTGGACCTTCGCGAACGCCTTGGGCATGGCCTCGTACGAGCTCATCGCGAGGGCCGTGCGGGCGACGGGGATGAAGGTGGTCTGCAGGCTCGCCGCGGCGGAGGCCAGGACGGCGACGAAGAGCAGGATGCCGAGGCCCGATCCCATGATCGGGTCGGCGAGGACCGCGAACACGTTGTCGGAGGTGTCCGGGTTGCCGAGGCCGGTGCCCTTCTCGCCGATGCCGGCGTACATCTGGACGGCGATCGCGACCATCAGGTACGAGACGACGATGACGACCATGGCGAGCATGGCGGAGCGGCCGGGGGTGCGGGCGCTGCCGACGCTCTCCTCGTTGATGGACAGGCAGGCGTCCCAGCCCCAGTAGATGAAGATCGAGAGGGAGAGTCCGGCCGTGAAGGCGGAGAAGGACTCGATTCCGAACGGGTTCATCCAGGAGAGGGAGAAGTCCAGGGATCCGGCGACCTCGTCCGCCTTGGCGATGGCCATGACGGCGAAGATCGCGATGACGGTGAGCTGGAGTCCGACGAGGGCGTACTGGACCCACTTGGTCGCGGTGATGCCGCGGTAGCTGATCGCCGTGGCGACGGCGATGAACGCGAGGGTGGTGAGGATGTGGACGGCCTTGTTGCCGTCGAGTGCGGCCACGCTCTCGCTGCCGCTGATCTGTCCGGCGGTGAGCCAGAAGAAGGACGTGGCCACGCCGGCGAGGTTGGACAGGACGACGACGGTGGCCACCAGCAGGCCCCAGCCGCACATCCAGCCGATCCGCGGGCCGAACGCCTTCACCGTCCAGGTGAAGGAGGTGCCGCAGTCCGGAACCGCCTTGTTGAGCTCGCGGTAGGCGAAGGCGACGAGCAGCATCGGGAGGAAGCCGGCCAGGAAGATCGCCGGCATCTGGAGTCCGACCTCTCCCACGGTCGGTCCGAGTGTCGAGGTCAGGCAGTAGACAGGGGCGACCGTCGAGACGCCGATGACGGCTCCGCCCATCAGGCCGACGGAGTTTCCGCCGAGGCCTTTCTCGCGGACACCTCCGGCGTCTTCGGGGGCGGCCGTGCCCCGTACTGCATCTCCGGCCTGTGGCCGCGCATCGAGCTGAGTCATGTAGAGGACGTTAAGTCCTGCGGTTTCCACATTCGGAGGATCGAACTCCGGATCTTACGCTTTGGATTCGAAGGTCATACAGCGCAAGTGATTCACGATTGAAAGACATCTGCGGCGCCTTGCACGCACTTCGACAGGTCGACAACACCCCTCCCTCGATTGCGGGAACCGCAGCCATGTCCGATTTGCCCGGTTTCAAAATTTCCCAAGGCGATTTTCGGACAGCCTTACGCGCCCGTTTTCCGCCGCTTCCCCGGCCCTTCCCCGGCCGTCCTCACCCCGGCCACACCACCGCCTGCAACTCGCTGTACGCATGCAGCGCGTACGACCCCACGTCCCGCCCGACGCCGCTCCGTTTGAACCCGCCGAACGGCGCCTCCATGTTCCGGCCGACCGTGTTCACCCCGGCCCCGCCCGCCCGCAGCTCCCCCGCCACCCGGAACGCGCGCGCCACATCGCCCGACCAGACGTAGTCGATCAGGCCGTAGTCGCTGTCGTTCGCGAGCGCCACGCCCTCCTCCTCGTCGTCGAAGGGCACCACGACCACCACCGGCCCGAAGATCTCCTCCCGCACGACGCGCATGTCGTTGGTGCAGTCCGCGAACAGCGCCGGCGCGACGTAGAAGCCCCGCTCGCAGGCCGGGCGCTCACCGCCCGCCACCAGGCGCGCCCCCTCCTTGCGCCCCAGCTCGAGGTACGACTCGACGCGGTCGCGGTGGGCGGCCGAGATCAGCGGGCCGACCACGGTCGCCGGGTCCGCCGGGTCACCGATCCTGAGCCGCTCGGCATAACCGGCCAGGCCCGCCACCACCCGCTCGTAGACCCCCCGCTGCGCGAGGACCCGGGTCGGCGCCGTACAGATCTGGCCGCTGTAGAAGGAGAACGTCGTCCCGATCCCGCGCACCGCGGACTCCACGTCCGCGTCGTCGAAGACGAGCGCCGCGCCCTTGCCGCCCAGCTCCATCAGCTGGCGCTTCATGCCGCGGCCGCACACCTCCGCGATGCGCTGTCCGACCGCCGTCGAGCCGGTGAAGCTGACCATGTCGACGTCCGGCGAGTCGACGGCGGCCTCGCCGGCCGCGGGCGCGGAACCCGTCACCACGTTCACCGTGCCGGGCGGCGCACCCGCCTCCTCCAGGGCCTCCGCCATCCGGTAGACCGACAGCGGGTCCTGCGGCGCGGGCTTGACGACGACCGTGTTGCCCGCCGCGAGGGCGGGCGCGACCTTGCCGGCCGCGTTGGCCCACGGGTTGTTGTACGAGGTGATGCAGGTGACGACGCCGACCGGCCGGCGCACGGCGACCGCGCCGAACACGCCCGCCCTCCCCATGGGGCCCGCCGCGTTGATCTGCGGCGGCAGCGCCTGCTCGACCGGTTCCAGCGCGCCCCTGGCGTAGCGGCGGAAGCGGGCCGCGCCGACGGCGACCTGCATGCCGCGGGCGGTGGCGGTGGTCGCGCCGCTCTCGGCGCGGGCGAGCGCGGTGTGCGCCTCCGCGTCCCGCTGGACGAGGTCCGCGGCCCGGTCCAGGACCGCCGCCCGCTCCTCCGGTTTCGTACGCGACCAGGCCGCGAACGCCTCCCGGGCCGCGGCGGCCGCCTGGTGCACCTGGGCGCGGCTCGCCTCGGGCGCGAGGCCGACGACCTCCTCCGTGGCCGGGTCGATCACCTCGTAGTGGCCGTGGTCCGGCTCGACCCACGCGCCGCCGACGAACAGCTTCTGCGGCCTCATCGGGTCGACACCGTCCCGGTGTCCCGCCCCGAGCGCAGCACCCTGCCGGGTACGGCCCCGGTGACCCGGTCGTCCCTGATCGTCTCGACGCCGTTGACGCGTACGGACACGACGCCGATCGCCTGCGCGTCCAGGCGCGGGCTGTCACCTGGCAGGTCGTGCACGAGGCGCGCGGGGCCGGCGTCGATGCGCTCCGGGTCGAACAGGACCAGGTCCGCGTGCCAGCCCTCCTGGATGCGTCCGCGTTCGCGCAGGCCGAACAGCCGCGCCGGGTCGTCCGTCAGCATCCTGACCGCCTGCTCCAGGCCGACCAGCCGGCGGCCGCGCAGACAGTCCCCGAGGAACCGCGTCGTGTACGGCGCCCCGCACATCCGGTCCAGGTGCGCCCCCGCGTCCGAGCCGCCCAGCAGCACGTCCTCGTGCTGCCACGTCTCGGCCCGCAGGGCCCAGGACGCCGGGTCGTTGTCGGGCGGCATGGGCCACAGGACCGTCCGCAGCTCGTCCTCGGCGCAGATCTCGACCAGGCACCGGAAGGGGTCCTGGCCGCGCTCGGCGGCGATGTCCCGCACGACCCGCCCGGTGAGTCCCTCGTTCTCCTTCGCGTACGTGTCGCCGATGACGTACCGGCTGAAGTCGGCGAGGCGGCGGAAGACGCCGGCCTCCTTCGAGTCGGCCCGCCGCAGCATCTCCGCCCGGACCGCCGGGTCGCGGAGCTTCGTGATCCGCTCGGGGACCGGGAGGGCGAGGATCTCGCCCCAGCCGGGGATCAGGTTGAGCGCGCAGAACGTGCCGAGCGACATGTTCATGGGGGTCAGGATCGGCATGGTGAGGGCGACGATCCGGCCGCCGGCCCTTCGGGCGCGTTCGCTCGGCACGAGCTGGCGCGGTACGCGCTCGGGAACGGCGGCGTCGATGGTCAGGACGTTCCAGTTGAGGGGCCGCCCGGCGGCGGCGGTCATCGCGACGAGCAGGTCGATCTCCTCGTCCGCGAACCGGTCGAGACAGCCGGCGACGATCGCCTCGAGCTGGGTGCCCTCGTGCTCGCCCACGGCCCGCGACAGTGCGATGAGCTCGTCGGGCCGGGCGTGCCGGGAGGCGACGGGCCGCCCGTCGCCGTCGGAGTGCGTCGACGACTGGGTCGTGGACAGGCCCCAGGCGCCCGCGTCCATGGCGTCGTGGAGGAGCTCGGTCATCTGCCGGAGCTGTGCGGGCGTGGGCTGCCCGCCGACGGCGTCCGGTCCCATGACATGGCGGCGCAGGGCGCAGTGCCCGACCATGAACCCGGCGTTGACGGCCGTACGGCCGTCGAGGGCTTCCAGGTACTCGCCGAACGTGTGCCACGTCCAGGGCGCGCCCTGCTCCAGGGCCACCAGCGACATGCCCTCGACCTTGGACATCATGCGCCGGGTGTAGTCGGCGTCGTCGGGCCGGCCGGGGTTCAGCGGGGCGAGGGTGAACCCGCAGTTGCCGCCCGCGACGGTGGTGACGCCGTGGTTGAGGGAGGGCGTGGCGTACGGGTCCCAGAACAGCTGGGCGTCGTAGTGGGTGTGCGGGTCGACGAAGCCGGGGGCGAGGACGAGTCCGGCGGCGTCCTCGCCGGTCCGGGCGTCCTCGGTGACGCTGCCGGGCGGGGCGATGACGGCGATGCGGCCGTCGCGGATCCCGACGTCGGCGGCGAAGGCGGGGCCGCCGCTGCCGTCGACGACGGTCACGCGCCGTATGAGGTGGTCGAGCATGGAAACGTCCCTTCTCGGGCGGTGCGACGGCGGCCTGGTTGGCCCGGTCGGAGGGCGCGGCGTCCGGCCGCGGACGCGGGCGCCCTCCGACCGGGCGGAGGCGGGTGGCGGTCCGGGAAGACGCCGCCCGCGGTCTGTGGGGGCGGAGGGTTTCCCCCATCCCGAAACCGGGGCAGGCCCCGGACCCGGTACCGCCCTTCGGGCGGTATTTCGGGAGCTCCCCCCGCACCCCCGCGCCTCAATCGCCGGCGAGGCTCCTGAGGAGCCCGTCCGGCGATTGAGGACACGGCGCGCAGCGCGGTACGGGGTCTGGGCGGAGCCCCGGTTACGGGATGGGGCGGGGTGGGGAAAACGCCCCCGCGCAGCGGCGGCCGGCGCCCCGTCAGCCCGACGACTCCCGGAAGCGGGTCGTCCGGTGGATCGGGTCCGTGTCGATGTGGGGGATCACGTGCTCACCGATCAGCCTGATCGTCGTCATCGTGTCCTCGTACGACACCCCGATCGGCAGCCCGAACGACAGCTGGTCGGCCCCCGCCTGCTCCCACCTCTTGCACTGCTGGAGCACCTCCCCCGGGTCGCCGCAGATCATCAGTTCCTCGGCTATCAGCAGCTCGATGATCTCCGCCGTGTACTCCGGCAGCAGTTCGGGCCACTCGGGGACCCCCTCCGGCCGCGGGAACGTGTCGTGGTAGCGGAACAGCAGCGACTGCAGGTAGTTCAGCCCGCCGCCCACCGCGATCTCGACCGCCTTCTCGTGCGTCTCCGCACAGATCGCCGTCGACGTCACCATCACGTTGTCGTTGACGAACGCGCCGACCGCGCGCGCCTCCTTCACCGCCGTCTTGTACGACTCGACGACCCACTCCATGTCGGAGACCTTCTGGACGCTGAAGCCCAGGACACCGAGGCCCTTCCGGGCCGCCATGGCGTACGAGGACGGGGAGCCGGCCGCGTACCACATGGGCGGGTGCGCCTTCCCGTACGGCTTGGGGAGGACCTTCCGCGGCGGCAGGGACCAGTGCTTGCCCCGGAACCCCGCGTACTCGTCCTGGAGCCACATCTTGGGGAACTCGGCGATCGTCTCTTCCCAGATCTCCTTGGTGTGGTTCATGTCGGTGATGCCCGGCATGAACCCGAGGATCTCGTGCGATCCCGCGCCCCGCCCGGAGCCGAACTCGAACCGGCCCTCCGACAGATGGTCGAGCATCGCGACCTTCTCGGCGACCTTCACCGGGTGGTTGACGGGCGCGAGGGGGTTGAAGATCCCCGAGCCCAGGTGGATCCGTTCCGTCGCGTGCGCGAGGTAGCCGAGGAAGACGTCGTTGGCCGACAGGTGGGAGTACTCCTCCAGGAAGTGGTGCTCGGAGGCCCAGGCGTACTTGAACCCGGACCGGTCCGCCTGGATGACGTACTCGGTCTCCTCCATCAGCGCCTTGTGCTCGGCGAGCGGGTCGGTCTCGGCGCGTTTGCCGAGGTATCCCTGTACGAAGATGCCGAATTCCACGGGGGTTCACCGCCCAATCAATTCTGACGATCCGTCAGATCCGGATGGCTCCGACTGTTCCACCGCCCATGCCGCAACGTCAATACCTGACGGAACGTCAGAGAACGCTGACCCCGGCGAGCCATCCGCCGTCGATGACGAACGGCTGGCCCGTGATGTACGAGGAGTCCTCGCCGGTCAGGAAGAGGGCGAGCCGCGCGACCTCCTCCGGCCGCCCCACCCGGCCGAGCGGCACGAGCGAGCGGTACAGCTCCTCGATCGCGCCCGGGTCCGCGCCCTCCGGGTTGCTCATCGGGGTGTCTACGGCGCCCGGGCACACGGCGTTGACCCGTATCCCCCGCCCCGCCAGCTCCAGGGCGGCGACCCTCGTCAGGCCGAGGATCGCGTGCTTGGAGGCGGTGTACGCGCCGACGTACGCCATGCCGGTCAGGGCCGTGTACGAGGCGGTGTTGACGATCGTCCCGCCGCCGGCGGCCTCGATCTGGGGGGCGAGCGTCTTGATCCCGAGGAACGCGCCGACCTGGTTCACCTGTGTGATCAGCTGGAACTCCTCCAGCGGCGTGCCGACCAGTTCGTTGAAGCGCAGGATGCCCGCGTTGTTGACCAGCCCGTCGATCTTCCCGTACGCGTCCCTCGCGGCGGCCACGGCCGCGGCCCAGTCGTCCTCCTGGCTCACGTCCAGGTGGACGTAGAGGGCCCCCAGCTCCTCGGCGAGGGTCTCGCCCTGCTCGTCCAGGACGTCGGCGAGGACCACCCGCGCGCCCTCCGCGGCGAAGAGCCGGGCCTCCGCCTCGCCCTGCCCGCGCGCCGCACCGGTGATGAACACGACGCGTCCGTCCAGCTTGCCCATGCCGTGCTCCTTCGTGTCATGCGAGATGGGGGGCCACGTCGGCGGCGAACGCCGCCATCTGGTCCGTCAGTTCGGTCACACCACGACTGCGGAAGCGGACCTGGATCTGGTCGACGCCCATCACCGCGTAGGCGCGCAGCGCGTCGGCGAGGGCCTGCGGCTTGCCGGTCAGGGTCCTGCGGCCGGTGCGCCAGGCGGGTTCGCCGACGTAGAGCGGCTCGGTGATGGCGCCGATCACGTACGGCGTCTCGACACCGGCCTTCTCGCGCAGCGTCCTGATGCGGGCGATCTGCGCGGGCAGCCGGTCGCGCGGATCGCCCTGCGGCAGCCAGCCGTCGCCCTTGAGCGCGGCACGGCGCACGGCGGCGGGCGAGGAGCCGCCGACCCAGAGCGGTACGCGTTCCTGGGCGGGCCGGGGCCGCTGCCCGAGCCCGTCGAACGAGAACCGCTCCCCCGCGAACCGCGGGTACTCCTCGGGGCCGAGCGCCGCCCGCAGCGCGTCGAGGGTCTCGTCCAGCACGGGCCCGCGGGCGTCGAAGTCGACGCCGAGCGCGTCGAACTCCTCCCGCACATGCCCGGCCCCGACGCCGAGGACCAGCCGCCCGCCGGAGAGATGGTCGAGGGTCGCGTACTGCTTGGCAGTCACCAGGGGGTGACGCAGCCCGACGACGGCGACATGGCTGAGGAGCCGGACCCGCTCGGTGGCGGCCGCGAGGAAGGAGAGCGTGGCGACGGGGTCGTACCAGACGGTGGACATGGCGTCGGCGAGCCGGCGCGGGATCGCGACGTGGTCGCAGACGGCGATGTACGCGAAGCCGCCCCGGTCGGCGGCCCTGGCAACCTCGACGAGCGCCTCCGGCCCGGCTTCGACCTCCCAGGGCTCGGCGTAGAGGGTGCTCTGGGACTGGACCGGGAGCTGCATCCCGTAGGCGACCATGGGGGACTCCTCGGATCTGACGGATCGTCATAAACGATGGCCCGCCCATGGTCGTGCCCGCCGGGCCATCAGGCAAGGCCCCGGGCGCCGCCTACCCCAGCAGCGCGTACACCGTCGAGGCGCGGGCCGCGGGGGCGTCCGTGCCCTCCGCCGTCATCGTGATCTCCGCGAACGCCATGCGCTTTCCCAGCTTGGTGATCCGCGCGTCGACGAGGACGTCCGCGCCCGTGACGGCCCGCTGGAAGGTGGTGGACTGCTGGACCGTGGTCATCGGGACGAACACACCTCGCGCCGACGACACCGCGATCACGGTCGCGGTGTCGGCCGCGGCCATCAGCGCCTGACCGGACAGCGCCCCGCCCTCGCGCGCGAGGCGGTCGGACCAGGGCAGCCTCAGCACCGCGTGCAGGTCGCCCGCCTCGAGCACGGTCAGCCCGAGGTCGAGCACCCAGGGCGCGAAGTTGTCGGAGAGGATCTTGTCGGCTTCGGCGATGGAGAGCGTCATGCCGAGCATGCTCCCGCGAACGGGGGCGGCTCGGTAGCGGGCCGCCCCGAGACGCTTGCCCCGAAGGCGGCTCGGTAGCGGGCCGCCCTCGGACACGGCCCCCGCGCCCTCACGCGCCCGCCCAGAGCCCCTCCTCCGTCAGGCCCAGCAGCTCGATCGCGTTGCCGCGCACGATGCGGTCCACCACGTCCGGGGGCAGGTGCCCCATCTGGGACTCGCCGACCTCCTTCGACTTCGGCCAGGTCGAGTCCGAGTGCGGATAGTCCGTCTCGTACAGCACATTGCCCGCGCCGATCGCGTCCAGGCTCCGCAGGCCGAAGGCGTCGTCGAAGAAGCAGCCGTAGACGTGCTCGGCGAACAGCTCGGAGGGCGGGCGGGTGACCTTGTCGGCGACGCCGCCCCAGGCGCGGTTCTCCTCCCAGACGACGTCGGCCCGCTCCAGGATGTAGGGGATCCAGCCGATCTGGCCCTCGGCGTACATGATCCGCAGGTTCGGGAAGCGTTCGAACTTGCCGCTCATCAGCCAGTCGACCATCGAGAAGCAGCAGTTGGCGAAGGTGATCGTGGAGCCGACCGCGGGCGGCGCGTCCGCCGACGTGGAGGGCATGCGGCTCGACGAGCCGATGTGCATGGCGACGACCGTGCCGGTCTCGTCGCACGCCGCGAGGAAGGGGTCCCAGTCGTCGGTGTGGATCGACGGCAGCCCGAGGTGCGGGGGTATCTCGGAGAAGGCGACGGCCCGCACCCCGCGCGCGGCGTTGCGCCGCACCTCCGCCGCGGCGAGTTCGGCGTCCCACAGCGGCACCAGGGTGAGCGGGATCAGCCGGCCGCGGGCCTCGGGGCCGCACCACTCCTCGACCATCCAGTCGTTGTAGGCCCGCACCCCCAGCAGGCCGAGTTCACGGTCGGCGGCCTCGGTGAAGGTCTGGCCGCAGAAGCGGGGGAAGGTCGGGAAGCAGAGCGCCGACTGGACGTGGTTGACGTCCATGTCGGCGAGCCGGTCGGGGACGCTGTACGAGCCGGGCCGCATCTGCTCGTAGGTGATGATCTCCAGCCTGATCTCGTCGCGGTCACAGCCCACCGCGGTGTCGAGGCGGGTGAGGGGCCGGTGCAGGTCCTCGTACACCCACCAGTCGCCGATCGGGCCGTCGTCCCCGGGCGCTCCCATGACCGGGGAGAACTTTCCGCCCAGGAACGTCATGTCCTTGAGCGGGGCCCGGACGATGCGCGGGCCGATGTCGCGGTACTTCGACGGGAGCCGGTCCCGCCAGACATTGGGGGGCTCCACCGTGTGGTCGTCCACCGAGATGATCTTGGGGAAGGTCTCCATGAATCCACGGTAGCGCCGATCTGACGGTTCGTCAGCTTCATGTCACAGTGCTCGCACGTTCCGCGCCGTTCGGAACGGCCAGTTCTGCCACCACATACCTCACCGGGCACTTCACTACGAGGCCAAGGAGACGCAAGCCGGCGAATGCTCCGCATCGTTTTCCAGTGCGCCGGACAAACCACTTCAGCCAGCCTGGCTGCATGCAGTTACGTTACAACTACCGCGTGTACCCGGACGCACCTCAGCGCACGGCGCTGGCCCGTGCGTTCGGGTGTGCTCGCGTGGTGTGGAACGACTGCCTGCGCGACCGGGAACAAGCGCATGCGGCGTGGTTGCCCTATGTGACGTCGGCCGAGCTGTCCCGGCTGCGCATCACCCAGGCCAAGCGCACCGAGGAACGTGCCTGGCTGGCTGACGTCTCGGCGGTCGTGCTGCAACAGTCCTTGCGGGATCTGGACACCGCCTACAAGAACTTCTTCGACTCACTCAAGGGCAGGCGTAAAGGGTCGAAGATCTCCCCGCCCCGGTACAAGTCGAAGAAGGACACACGGAAGTCGATCCGCCTGAACACCAACGCCTTCTGCCTTCGGGACGACGGCACGGTGTATGTGGCCAAGGTCGGCAATCTGAGGGTGAAATGGTCCCGGCCGCTGCCGGCCACGCCCACGTCCCTGACCGTGATCCTGGACTCGTCCGGCCGGTACTTCGTGAGCTTCGTCGTGGACACCGAACCGGACATCCTCCCCACGCGGGACACCGAAGTCGGCGTCGACCTCGGCCTGTCCACGTTCGCGGTTCTGTCCGACGGCACAAAGATCTCCTCCCCGAAATTTCTGCGTCGAGCTGAGAAGAAGCTCAAGCGGTTGCAGAAGGAGCTCAGCCGTAAGGCCAAGGGATCGAAGAACCGGGCCAAGGCCCGCACCAAGGTCGGGCGGCAGCTTGCCCGGGTGGCCGACCGGCGCCGGGACTGGCACCACAAGGCATCCACGCAGATCATCCGCAACAACCAAGCGGTGTACGTGGAAGACCTTGCGGTGGCGGACCTCGCCCGCACCCGGCTGGCCAAATCCGTACACGACGCGGGGTGGTCCACGTTCGTAAGCATGCTGGAGTACAAGGCCGCCAAGCACGGCCGGTACTTCGGGAAGATCGGCCGCTTCGAGCCGACCTCACAGGTGTGCTCCGCCTGTGGCGTCAAGGACGGCCCCAAACCCCTGCATGTCCGCGAATGGACCTGTAAAGAGTGCGGAACCCTCCACGATCGAGACGACAACGCATCCAAGAACACCCTGGCCGCCGGACGGGCGGACAGGCTAAACGCCTCGCAGAGCGCAGGTAAGACCAGGGCCAACGTCCCGGCGCAGCGCGTTGAAGCAGGAAGCCACCCAGACGGTCGGAAGACCGTGGCAGGAATCCGCGGCCTTTAGGTCGCGGAGCACGTCAAACCTTCGTCACGGTCCCGAGCTCCCCAGAAATCCTCGCTCCGGGTGCCCCTACAGCGGAACACGGTCTATCGCCCCTGATCAGGGTTGGGACGAGGCTCACACGGGCAGGCGGGAGACGGAGGTGCCCCGCTGCTGACGGGGCCGCCCCCTACAGGGCAGACTGTCGAGGGCGTTTTCCGGCAGTACGGGCAGGGGGCAGCCAATGGACCGTGACAGCGGGCCACGCGTACCGAATCAGCGCGCTCCGCTGCACAGCGGCGCGGACGACGCGGCCCGGCTCCACTTCAGCGTGCTCGGGCCGGTCCGGGTCAAGCGCGGCGCGGAGACCCTGCCGCCCGGCTCACCGCAGCAACGCGCCCTGCTCGCCGCGCTGCTGCTGCGCGACGGGCGGACCGCGACGGCCTCGGAGCTGATCGACGCGATCTGGGGCGAGGAACCGCCCTCGCAGGCGCTCGCCGCCGTCCGCACGTACGCCTCCCGGCTGCGCAAGTCCCTGCCCGCCGACGCCCTGGTGAGCGAGTCCGGCGGCTACGCCCTGCGGACCGGGCGCGACGCCCTCGACCTCGCCGTGGCGCAGGATCTCGCCGCGGAGGCGGACAAGGCGCGCGCCGCCGGGGACCGTTCCCAGGCCCGGGCGCTGATCAACAAGTCGCTGGGCCTGTGGGACGGCGAGCCGCTGGCCAACGTCCCCGGGCCGTACGCGGAGAACCAGCGCGCCCGGCTGGAGGAATGGCGTCTGCAACTGCTGGAGACGCGCCTGGATCTCGACCTGGAGCTCGGCTGCCACGCGGAGGCCGTCTCGGAGCTGACCGCGCTCACCGCCGCGCATCCGCTGCGCGAGCGGCTGCGGGAGCTGCTGATGCTCGCGCTGTACCGGAGCGGGCGGCAGGCGGAGGCCCTGGCCGTGTACGCCGACACCCGGCGCCTGCTCGCCGACGAACTGGGCGTCGACCCGCGGCCCGAACTGGCCCGACTCCAGCAGCGCATCCTGCAGGCCGACGCGGAGCTGGCACGGCCGGTCGAGGAGCCGTCACCCGCCCCGCAGGTCACACGCCCCGCCCAACTGCCAGCCACTGTCCCCGACTTCACCGGGCGCAGCTCCTTCGTACGGGAGCTCGGCGACCGGCTCGCCACCGCCGATGGCTCGGTCATGGCGGTCTCCGCCCTCGCGGGCATCGGGGGAGTCGGCAAGACGACTCTCGCCGTGCACGTCGCCCACCAGGCGCGCAAGCACTTCCCGGACGGGCAGCTGTACGTGGACCTCCAGGGCGCGGGCAACCGGGCCGCGGAACCGGAGACGGTGCTCGGCGCGTTCCTGCGCGCCCTGGGCGCGGCGGACTCCGCGATCCCGGACACGCTGGACGAGCGGGCCGCGCTGTACCGCTCGACGCTGGACGGACGCCGGGTCCTCGTCCTGCTGGACAACGCGCGCGACGCGGCCCAGATCCGGCCCCTGCTGCCGGGCACGGCCGGGTGCGCCGCGGTGATCACCAGCCGGGTGCGGATGGTGGACCTCGCGGGCGCGCACCTGGTCGACCTGGACGTGATGTCGCCCGAGGAGGCGCTCCAGCTCTTCACCCGGATCGTCGGCGAGGAACGGGTGCGTGCGGAGCGGGAGGCGGCGCTGGACGTGGTCGCGGCGTGCGGGTTCCTGCCGCTCGCGATCCGTATCGCCGCGTCCCGCCTGGCGGCACGCCGGACGTGGACGGTCTCGGTCCTGGCGGCCAAGCTGGCGGACGAGCGCCGCAGGCTGGACGAACTCCAGGCGGGGGACCTGGCGGTGAAGGCGACGTTCGAGCTGGGCTACGGCCAGCTGGAGCCGGCCCAGGCCCGCGCCTTCCGCCTCCTGGGCCTGGCGGACGGCCCGGACATCTCGCTGGCGGCGGCCGCGGCGGTGCTGGACCTCCCCCTCCACGAGACGGAGGACCTGCTGGAGGCCCTGGTCGACACGTCCCTGGTGGAGTCGGCGGCGCCGGGCAGGTACCGCTACCACGACCTGGTGCGGCTCTACGCGCGTGCATGCGCGGAGCGGGACGAACAGCCGCCACGGGAACGGGAGGCGGCGCTGTCGCGGCTGCTGGACTTCTACCTGGGGACGGCGGCGCGGGTCTACGCGATCGAACGCCCGGGGGACCGGCTGGTGGACCACTTGGAGCCCACGGGGGGCGCGGGGCTGTCGTTCAAGGACCGGCAGGCCGCTCTCGACTGGCTGTACTCGGAGGCGAACTGCCTGCTGGCCTGTGCGCGGCAGGCCACCGGCGGGCCTGGTCTGCGGCGCGCGGTGGACCTGCTGTGGGCGGCGAAGGACCTCGGGGAATCCGGGGCCAACTCGAAGCAGTACGAGTGGACGGCGCTGACCGCCAGGGACGCCGCCCGCGCGGCGGACGACACCCGCGCGGAGGGCCGTGCCCGCACAACGCTCGCGAACGCCTACCTGGTGGCGGGACGCTACAACGAGGCGGACGAGGAGGCGCGCAGCGCCCGTCTGCTCGCGGTGGACGCGAACGACACGGCACCGGTCTCCTGGTCGGACAACGACCGGGGAATCATCGCCTTCACGCAGGAGCGGTACGAGGAAGCCGAGCAGCATCTCCTCAAGGCGGTCGACGGCTACCGCGCCGACGAGAACTTCCCCGGAGCCGCGACCGCACTGTGCAACCTGTCCCGGGTCCACCTGCTGCTGGGGCGCACCACGAGCGCCATAGAACTCGCGCAGCAGGGAATCGCCATCTACGACGGCATAGGGCTGACCGTGCGCCTGGCGAACGGGATGTACGCCCTGGGGGTCGCCCTTACTCACGCGGGGCGGCATGCCGAGGCGTTGGAACAGTTCTCGGAGGCGCTGCACATCTTCGCCGAGGACCGTCAGCGGCTCTGGGAGGGGACCACGCACTTCCGCATCGCCGACGCGTACCTGCGCACCGGCAAGCCGGCGACGGCGGCTCAGCACGCCGAACAGGCCCTCGCGAGCGGCTGCATCGGCGGCGACCGGATGCGGGGCAATGTGCTGACGACCCTGGGCAGGGCCCTGTACGCCCTGGGCCAGACAGACCGCGCCCGCGCCTGTTGGCGTGAGGCCCTGTCGGTGTACGAGCAGTTGGGTGCGGCCGAGGCGGAGCAGGTCCGGGTACTGCTGTTGCCTCTCGCGGCTGCCTGAGAAAAGACCTCTCCTGCGCGTTCAGCGTTTGTTTATGCTCATCCGACATGCTCAACGGCATCCGGTCCGTCGCTTCGGGGGGCAGACGGACCGGATCAACGGACCTTCCACTCGGGGGAGGGGCAGGTCCACAGGCCTTCTGTCCGGCGGCCCTCGGGGGAGTCTCCGGGCGGAAGGCCCTTCAGGTATCGGCACTACCCCATGGGGGACGACGTGAGCACGAGCGAGCAGAAGCGCGACGAGATCACCACGATGGACAACCACATCCCGGCGCCGCCGATGGACAACACCATCAGCACGATGGACAACCACATCCCTGCACCGCCGCAGGACGGGACCCTCACCACGATGGACAACCACATTCCCGCGCCGCCGCAGGACGGGACCATCACGACGATGGACAACCACATCCCGGCGCCTCCGCAGGACTGAGCCACTCACGACGGGGAACGGCCGCGGCGGCGCGGAGGGGGAGCCGCCGCGGCCGTGGTGTGTCCGGGCGCGGTCACCCGCCGTGCCGCGCCCGCAGTTCCCCCTTCAGCACCTTGCCGCTCGCGTTCCGCGGCAGTTCGTCCACGAACTCCACCTGGCGCGGCACCTTGTAGTTCGCCATCTCCCGCCGCGACCAGGCGATCAGGTCGTCCGCCGTGAGGGTCGCGCCCGGGCGGCGGACCGCGTACGCCTTGCCCGTCTCGCCGAGGCGGGGGTCCGGGATGCCGATGACCGCCACGTCCGCGATGTCGGGGTGCAGGCCGAGCAGTTGCTCGATCTCCGCCGGGTAGGCGTTGAAGCCGCCGACGATGAACATGTCCTTGATCCGGTCCGTGATGCGCAGGTTGCCCTCCGCGTCGAGGACGCCCACGTCGCCCGTGTGCAGCCAGCCGTCCGGGGTGAGGGTGCGGGACGTCTCGGCCGGGTCCTCGAAGTAGCCCGCCATCACGTTGTGTCCGCGGACCAGGACCTCGCCCGGCTCGCCGGGGCCGGCGGCGACGCGGACCTCCGTGCCGGGGATCGCGCGGCCCGAGGTGGCGGCGATCAC
This sequence comes from Streptomyces sp. NPDC015127, assembly GCF_043080095.1. Classification (NCBI taxonomy): domain Bacteria; kingdom Bacillati; phylum Actinomycetota; class Actinomycetes; order Kitasatosporales; family Streptomycetaceae; genus Streptomyces; species Streptomyces sp. NPDC015127. Next base: position 291,937 of record NZ_JBIBVE010000012.1, on the reverse strand, counting down.
CGACGGGGCGTCGCCGCGGCGGCACATGGTGACGATGCCGCTCGCCTCGGAGAGGCCGTAGGCGGTGAGGACGGTGGGGACGCCGAGTTCGCCCCGGAGGCGTTCGACGAGGCGGAGGGGGACGACCGCGGCGCCGGTCACCACCAGGCGCAGGGACGACAGGTCGTGCCGGCTCCGGGCGGGATGGTCGAGCAGCGACTGGTGCAGGGTCGGGGGGCCGGGCAGGACGGAGATCCGTTCGGCGGCGATGTTGGCGAGGACGGTGTCCACGTTGAAGACCGGCTGCGGCACCATCGTCGCGCCGCGGGTGAGGCAGGCGATGACGCCCGCCTTGTAGCCGAAGGTGTGGAAGAACGGGTTAACGATCAGGTAGCGGTCGCCCTCGCGCAGCCCGGCGAGGTCGCTCCACAGGTCGTAGCAGCGCAGGGTCTGGGCGTGGGTGATGACCGCGCCTTTGGGGCGGCCCGTGGTGCCCGACGTGTAGACGATGTCGGAGGGGTCGGCGCCGGAGACGGTGTCCGAGCGGGCGCGGACCTCGGCACCGGTCACCGCGTCGCCGCCCGCGAGGAAGTCCTTCCAGGTGCGGTAGCGGGGGTCGTCGGGCGCGCTGTCGGCGAGGACCACGACCTGGTCCAGGCCGGGCAGTTCTCCGTCCGCGCGGCGCAGGGACGCCACGTACGACGTGCCGAGGAAGGTCCCGGTGACGAAGAGGAGCCGGGCGCGGGAGCGGCGGAGGACGTCGGCGGCCTCGGTGCCCTTGAAGCGGGTGTTGAGGGGGACGAGGACGGCGCCCGCCGTGACCGCGCCGAGCGCGGAGACGATCCACTCGAGGGAGTTGGGCGCCCAGATCGCGACCCGGTCGCCCTTGGCGACGCCGGCGGCGACGCACGCGGCGGCCGCGCGCTCGACGCGTTCGCCGAGCTCGGCGAAGGTGACGCGGGTGCGGCCGTCGACGACGGCCTCCCGTCGCCCGTACCGCTCGGCCGCGTCCCGCACCAGCCTCGGGACGGAGCCCCACTCCAGGTCGCCGCGTCGCATCGCAAGCCCCTCTCAGTAGCTGACGGTACGTCAGATTAGCTGTACGCTGCCCGGCATGGCGACCCTCAAGGACCGGGCGGCGATAGCCGGCACAGGCCAGACCGCCTTCGCGAAACACCTGCCGGAGTCCGAGAAGACGCTGGCCTGCCGGGCGGTGCTCGCCGCCCTCGACGACGCGGGCGTCGCGCCCTCGGAGGTCGACGCGTTCGCCTCGTACACGATGGAGGAGACGGACGAGGTCGAGCTGGCGAAGGCGATCGGGGCCGGGGACGTCACCTTCTTCTCCCGGGTGGGCTTCGGCGGCGGGGGCTCCTGCGCCACCGTCGCGCACCTCGCCGCCGCGATCGCCACCGGTCAGGCGAGCGTCGGCGTCGCCTGGCGGTCGCGCAAGCGCGGCAGCGGCCCCCGGCCCTGGCGGAACACGAGCGCGCAGCTGCCGACGCCCGCCCAGTGGACGCGCCCCTTCGGGCTTCTGCGCCCCGTCGACGAGATCGCCATGCTCGCCCGCCGCTACATGCACGAGTACGGCGCGACCCGCGACCACCTCTTCAACGTCGCGCTGGCGTGCCGGAACAGGGCCAACCAGAATCCCGCCGCCATCATGTACGACCGGCCGCTGACCCGCGAGATGTACATGACGGCCCGGTGGATCAGCGAACCGCTGTGCCTGTACGACAACTGCCTGGAGACGGACGGCGCCCTGGCCTGCGTCGTCGTCTCCGCCGAACGGGCCCGCGACTGCCGGCACCGGCCGGTGTACGTCCACTCAGCCGCCCAGGGCCTGCCCGCCCAGCACCACGGCATGGTCAACTACTGGAACGACGACCCGCTCACCGGTCCGGCCTGGACGGCCGCACGCCGGCTGTGGAAGCAGGCCGACTTCGGCCCCGAGGACGTCGACGTGGCCCAGATCTACGACGCGTTCACGCCGCTCGTCCCCCTGTCGCTGGAGGGGTACGGCTTCTGCGGGAGGGGCGAGGGGGGCGCCTTCACGGAGGGCGGGGCCCTGGAGATCGGCGGCCGGCTGCCGCTCAACACCGGCGGCGGCGGGCTGAGCGAGGCGTACGTGCACGGCTTCAACCTGATCACCGAGGGCGTGAAGCAACTGCGGGGCGCCTCGACGGCCCAGGTGGCGGGGGCGGCCACATGCCTGGTGACGGCGGGCGAGGGCGTGCCCACATCGGCCCTGCTGCTGCGGACGTGAGGAGGAGAAATGCTCGCACCGGTGACCGACGACGACGGCGCCCCCTTCTGGGAGTACGCCGCCCGCGGTGAGCTCCGCGTCCAGTCCTGCGCCCGCCCCTCCTGCGGCGAACCGCGCTTCCCGCCCCGCCCGTGCTGCCCGCACTGCGGGTCCTTCGACAGCGAGTGGCGCCTGATGTCCGGGCGCGGCCGCATCTGGTCGTATGCGATCCCCCACCCGCCGCTGCTGCCCGACTACGCCGCCCATGCCCCGTACAACGTCGTCGTCGTCGAACTCTCCGACGCCCCCCGCATCCGCCTCGTCGGCAACGTCGTCACCTCCCCCGACGCCCCGCTGGACTCGCTCGACCCGGCACGGCTGCGGATCGGGGCCCCGGTGCGGGCGGTGTTCGACGGCAACGGGCTCCCCCGCTGGCTGCCGGAGCGGCCGTGAGCATCCGGGTGGAGACGGACCAGGACTCGGGCGTCGCGCTCGTCACCCTCGACCGGCCGGCGAAGCACAACGCGATCGACCTCGCCATGGCGGATGAACTGGCCGCCGTCTGGCGGAGGTTCCGCTTCGACGACACGGTGCGGGCGGCGGTCGTGACGGGCGCCGGCACCGCGGCGTTCTGCACGGGCATCGACCGTGCGGCCGAGGTGCCGCAGCCCTCGTCCCCGTATTCGGTGGACGATCCCCTGCTGCGGATCGGCCCCAAGGCCAACGACCTGTGGAAGCCGGTCGTCGCGGCGGTGGAGGGCATGGCCTGCGGAGGGGCGTTCTACCTGCTCGGGGAGAGCGAGTTCGTGGTGGCCTCGCGCGAGGCGACGTTCTTCGATCCGCACACGTCGTACGGGATGGTCAGCGCGTACGAGTCGGCGTACATGGCGCTGCGGATGCCGCCGGGCGAGGTGGCGCGGACGGCGCTGATGGGGAACGCGGAGCGGCTGTCGGCCCGGCGCGCGTACGAGACCGGTCTGGTCTCGGAGCTGACGGAGCCGGGCGGGGCCGCCGCGGCGGCGCTGCGGGCCGCCGCGGTGATCGCCTCGTATCCGCCGGAGGCGGTACAGGGCACCGTACGGGCGGTCTGGTCGGCGACGGAGTCGGCGCGGGCGGGGGCGCTCGCCCTCGCCCCGCACCTGGTCGTGCTCGGGAACCTGCCGCCGGAGCGGCAGGCCGAGTTGTTCACGGGCGGGCGGGGCAGGGGCGGTCGGCGCAGAGCCCGCTTCACGGTGCGCTGAGGCGCTCCGGTTCAGCTGCGGGAGGCGCGGGAGACCTCGCACTTGGTGTACTCGGAGCCGTCGCCGGAACCGGTGTACGGGGTGGTGAGCACCGCGCTCTCGGACGCGCCCGCGGCGACGGCGATCGCCGTCTTGGTCGCGGTGGCGGGAACGGCGGAACCGCCGGCGGCGCCGATGAACTTCATGGTGACGTCGTAGTCGTAGTCCAGCGCGCCACTGTTGGTGACGGTGATCCGCGCCGTGAGGTTCTTGGTCGCGGTGTCGTACTTGCACTCGTCGATGGTGATGTCACGCGCGGCCTTGTCGGCGCCGGAGCCGCCGGGCAGCGAACCTCCGCTGCTGCCGGAGCTGTCGTCGTCGCGGTGGCTGCTGCCGCCGCTGCTGCTGGAGCTGCTGTTGTTGTCGCAGCCGGCGCCTCCGGAGCCGCGGGCTCCGGTCAGGGCGACAAGTGCGATTCCGAAGACGGCGAGCGCGCGGACATGACGGATCTTCACGTTTCAACCCCCGTTGAAAGTGTCGGCAGATGGGGCTCGTTGACGAGCGCACGTCACCCTAGCAGCGCTGCCGTGCCGTCTCGTTCCACGGTGACGCCTCAGCGCTCGTCCCGCTGTCCGGGCGAGGGAAGTGTGGGCGGCCCCTCTGGTCCGTGTCCGTCGTCGTACGGGCCGGACCGGTGGGGGCCCCGGTCGTACGGGACGGGTCCGCCGGCGTCGGGGCCGTACGGACCCCAGTCCTCCTGCGGCAGGCGGTGCGTCTCCTCGTCGAACTCCTCCTCGCGGCGCCGACGGCCGCTCATGACCACGGCGGCGACGAGCAGCAGGACGCCTCCGCCCGCGACGAGCGCGACGCCTGTGCCGAGGCCCGCCCCGTCACCGCCGACGGTCAGGCTGCCGGCCGCCTGGCCCTGGCGGACCATCCACAGGACGGTGAAGCCGAGCACGATCAGACCGGACAGGGCGACGAGCAGGCGCGAGCGCAGCAGCACACCGAGCAGCGTGATCAGCGCGCCGAAGGCGAGCGGCAGCAGGACCGACGTCAGGAGCGGGCCGTCGGTGCCGGTGATGCCGTTGAAGAGGTCCTGGACGCGGTAGTCGCGCCCGTGACGGCCGTCGTACCAGTCACGGAAGGGGCTCCATACGGCGGCCGTCGCTCCGGCGAGAGCGAGGATCGAGCCGATGACGTTACGGATCATCGCCGGCCTCCTTGAGTCAGCCGCTCCGGTCATGACCGCTCTCGGTCCTGACGCTACGCCCGCCGCGGGTACCCCGCCAGGCGCGTCGTACGCGCGTGGCCTGGGCACCCGCGATTGAGGACACGGCCGCAGGCCGTGCCGTGCCACCGGGCGGCGGCCGAGTCCCGTCGGGACCGTGCTCCACACGGGCGGGCCGAGCCGGGGCGACTCCAGCCCGTCCGGCGTTTGAGGACACGGCCGCAGGCCGTGCCGTGCCACCGGGCGGTAGCCGGGTCCGAAGCCTCGGCCGGGTCGCCGGGGCTCTGCCCCGGACCCCGCGCCTCAAACTCCCCCTACGGCCTGGCGGCCGTGGGTGGGGGTACCTCCCACGCCGCCAGGCGTAGGGGGAGTGCCCCCAGCGGGGCTGGATTTGCCCGCGGGCGCAGCGCCCCGCGCCCGGGTCAGCGGGGGCCGCGGCCCGTCGCCGTGCCCTTCGCCGCGTCCAGCGCGTACACGCAGCGGTCCTTGCTGCACGCGTACACCACGCCGTTCCGGGCCACCGGCGACCCGGTGATCTCACCACCCGTGGCGAGCTTCCAGCGCAGCTGGCCGCCGCTCGCGTCGAGGGTGTACAGCACGTGGTCCGCCGAGCCGAAGTGCACGCGGCCGTCCGCGACGACCGGCGTGCCGACGACCTCGCCGCCCGCCGCGAACCGCCACATCGGCGTGCCGGTCACGGCGTCGAGGGTGTACAGCGCGCTGCCGCTGCCGACGTGGATGTTGCCGGCCGCGACGAGTACGGGCTCGATGGACTGGCGGGGCTCGGTGGCGATGCGCCAGCGGTCCTTGCCGGTGGTGGCGTCCAGCGCGTACACGGTGCCGAGGTAGTCAGCCAGGTACACGCCGCCGCCCGTCACCGCGGGGCCCGGCGCGAAGGCGGGCGGCGAGAGGAAGACGGCGGGCGCCTCGAAGTGCCAGCGCACCAGGCCGGAGGCGATGTCGACAGCGAGGACGCGCGTGCCGGCGGAGACGTAGACGTAGCCGTCGGGCGCCGGCTGTACGCGCACGGGCACATTGCCGCAGGAGGCGGCGTCGCCCACGGGGTAGGACCAGCGCTCCTCGCCCGTGCGGGCGTCGAGGGCGCGCAGACGGGCGTCCTTCCACACGTAGACGGTGTCGTCGAAGATCGCCGGCCCCGCCTCGGCCGTCTCGAAGTCCGTCTGGGCACCGGTGATCTCCCACAGCTTCTCGCCGTTGGACGCCTCCCACGCCTGGACGCCGCCGCCGCGGGTGCCGGTGAGGACGGTGCCGCGGTCGGCCTTGAGTGAGTACACCCAGGCATCGGTCTGCAGCCGCCAGCGCTCGCCGCCGCTCGTGGCGTCGAGTGCGTAGAGCGTGGGCCCGTCGGAGGCGTGGATACGGCCGCCCGCGACCGCCATGGACCAGGCGACGTCGCGCGTCTTGAACTGGCGGCGGCCGGTGCCGACGTCGAGCGCGTGGACCTCGAAGGAGGTGACGTACAGCAGGTCGCCGGCGACCACCGGCGTCCCCCACACATCGTTCGACATGCGGAAACGCCACGGGCGCCAGTGCCCGGGGCCGGTCTCCTGCTGGGGCGGCGGGGGCGCCGGGGCGGGGACGGCGCTGGTGGCCGCGGCATCGGAGCCGTTCAGGCCGCCGGGCGGGCGGATCCAGCCGGTGGCCGGGCCCGCGTCGGCGACCGGGGCGTGCCCGGCGCCGACCGCGCGCAGCCCGGGCCCGATGGGCACGGCGGCGCCCGCCAGCCGTACGGGTCCGCCGCTCGAGTGCGCGGCAGGCTGACCGGAACGGGGGTCGCCCGCGCCGTGCCAGGCCGGCTCGCGCTCGGGAGCGGGGGTGGGGGCGGGGGTGGGGGCGGGGGCGGGCGGCACGGGCGGCGGCGGAGGCGCCTGGAGTGCGGGCCGGGAGGGCTCGGCCGGGCGCGGAGCTGGGGCGCGGCCGCCGCCGCGGCGGGTTTCGATCATGGCGGTGGCACGGCCTGGCAGCCACGCGGATGCCGTGCCGCTGTCGTCGCCGCCGGAGGAGAAGAGATGCGGGGCGAGCTGGGCCTGGAGGTCCTCGGGCGTGGGCCGCAGGGCCGCGTCCATCTGCATGCAGGAGTCGATCAGCGGGCGCAGCTCGTCGGGCAGCCCCTCCAGGTCGGGCCCTTCGCGCAGCAGCATGAAGACGGTCTCGACCGGGTTCGCGCCATGGAAGGGGGCGTGGCCCGTGGCGGCGAAGACCAGGGTGGAGCCGAGCGAGAACACGTCGCTGGCGCCGGTGACGCTGCGCGAGTCGCGGGCCTGCTCGGGCGACATGTAGGCGGGCGTACCGACGGCGACGTTGGTCATGGTCAGGCGGGTGTTGGAGACGCCGGACGCGATACCGAAGTCGATGACGCGCGGGCCGTCCTCGACGACGAGGACGTTGGACGGCTTGAGGTCGCGGTGGACGAGGCCCGCGCCGTGGATCGACTGGAGAGCCTCGGCGATGCCGGCGGCGAGCCAGCGGACGGCCTGGGCGGGCAGCGGCCCGCACTCGTTGACGATCTCCTCCAGGGAGGGCGCGGGTACGTAGGCGGTGGCGAGCCACGGCACGGCGGCACGCGGGTCGGCGTCGACGACGGCGGCCGTATAAAAGCCGCTGACCGCGCGGGCGGCCTCCACCTCACGCGTGAAGCGGACGCGGAACAGCTGGTCCTCGGCGAGCTCGGTGCGCACGGTCTTGATCGCGACCCGGCGGCCGGACGCCGACCGGGCGAGATAGACCAGTCCCATGCCGCCGGCACCGAGCCGGCCCAGCACCTCGAACGGACCGATCCGTCTCGGGTCGTGCTGCGTCAGCTGCTCCATACTTGCGTGCCACCTCCCCGTACGGGCTCCGTCGAATTGGAGCCCGTCATCAACAGCCCCGTGCAGGGTCTCACCATCGAGCCCCTCTGCGGTGAGCACCCTGATTCTTCCTGTCCGGGGCGGCGGTTGCGAACCCGGGGGCGGATCGGGGTGTCTCACCCCGTTTCGGACATGCCTCCCGGCCCGCGCCCCCCGTGGGGACGCACCCGGCCGCCTCCGGGTTGCCCCCCGGGGCCGACGTGGCGGGGCTGCGCTTCGGCCCGGGCGGGCCGACGTGGCGGACCGGCGTCACGCACCCGGTCGGCTGCTGCCCACCCGCCGCGGCGCTCAGGCGCCCGCGGTGCCGTCCCTCTCCGGGGAGTCGGCACCCGGCTCCGGCGCGCGGCCGGGCCAGGGGCTGTCCGGCGGATCAGGACCGGACAGGACGCGGCGTCCGGTGCATGGGGTCTCCCCCAGGCCCGCAGGGGCCGAGGGGGTGGGGTCTCCCCAGGCCCGCAGGGGCCGAGGGGGTGGGGTCTCCCCAGGCCCGCAGGGCCGAGGGGAAGCATCGCAATGCGCCGGAGTGCCCTGATAGCGGAGCTATTCGGGGCTTCGGCAACGCAGCGAGGAGCCCGGCAAGATCGGCGAGACACCCCCTAGGGCTCGGGTCGCGGCTCCTCGTGAGTCTCGGGCCCCGCCTCCGGCGCACGGACGGGCCCCGGCTTGTCACGATCAGGCCCCTCCTCCGGCGCAGGCCCGGGCCCCGGCTCCCGCGCGGGGCCGCCCTCCGCGTCAGGAGCCGGCACCGTCCCCGGCTCCGGCTCCCGTGCGGGGCCGCCCTCCGCGTCAGGAGCCGGCGCCGTCCCCGACTCCGGCTCCTCACCCGACCGGGCGTGCCGCGCGTGCCCCGGCTCCCGTGCGGGGGCGGGCGCCGTCCCCGGCTCCGCCTCCTCACCCTCCTCGCCCGACCGGGCGTGCCGGGCAGGGCCCGGCTCCCGCATGGGGGCGGGCGGGCGGCCGGACTCCGTTTCCGGGTGGAGTTCGGGGTCCAGGCGGGGGGCCGGGGCCGCCGTCGGCTCAGGGACCGGCCGGGCCAGCCGGCCCTCCCCCAGTCCGGCGGCCGCGGGCTCCGCCAGCACCGCGAACGTCGCACCCTGGTCGTCCGTGAGGACCGCGGTACGCCCGTACGGGATGTCGAAAGGCGCCGTCCGCACCCGGCCGCCGAGCCGGACGACCGTCTCCGCGGTCGCGTCGCAGTCCTCGACGCAGAAGTAGACGAGGAAGTGGCCGGGCATCTCCGCCGGCAGGGAGTCGGTGATCACGCTGCGCCCGCCCACGGCCGTGCTCTCGCCCGGTTCCGTGCCCGCGGGCGACCACATGCGGAAGTCCTCGGACGTGATGCCGGGCAGGTCGGTGCCCTGGAAGCCGAGGACTCCCTCGTAGAAGGCGTCGACGCGCTCCTTGTCGCGCGTGTAGACCTCGGTCCAGCAGAAGGAGCCGGGCTCGCCCTGCTTCTCGAAGCCCGTACGCTCACCCGCCTGCCACAGTCCGAAGACCGCACCGCCCGGGTCCGCCACGACGGCGGCCGTGCCGGCCGGGCCGACGGGCAGCGGGTCGTTGATCACCCGGCCGCCGCCCGCGGCGATGCGGCGGGCGAGCGCGGCGGCGTCGGGGGTGGCTAGATACACGCCCCAGACGGTGGGCATGCGGCCGTCGCGCTTGGGGGTGAGCGCGGCGACGAGGCGGCCTCCGCTGTAGGCGTCGGCGTACCGGCCGCGCGAGCGGCCGCCCGGGAGCGGGTCGCCGCCGCCCTCCGTGAAGGTCCAGCCGAAGAGCTCGCCGTAGAAGCGCTTGCCCGCCTCGACGTCGGGAAGGGACGCGTCCACCCAGCACGGCGTGCCCTCTGTGAATACGGCCATGGAGTGGCCCCTTCCGTGTGGTGCCCGTCACATCAAGCTAACGTCGCATCACGCGGAGCGCGCGGAATGAAATCGAACAAACACCCAGAAGGTGGGGCACGGAGTGCATCCGGTGACCCTGCGCGACGAACCGTCTCGGTGGGTTGTCCACCGAAGTTGTCCACAGGCTGTTGATAACACTATTCGCTCGCACGCCCGCCCCCATTTGCAGTCGGCCGAATCGCGCGCCGATCACCCCTCGGTAAGCTGACGGCATGACAGGACAAGTACGCACCGTCGACGGCCGGGTGGCCGGACGACGCGGACAGGCGACGCGGCAGAAGCTGCTCGACTGCCTCAGCGAGATGCTCAGCTCCTCGCCGTACCGGGACGTCAAGGTCATCGACGTGGCCCGGAAAGCGGGCACTTCCCCCGCGACGTTCTATCAGTACTTCCCGGACGTGGAGGGCGCCGTCCTCGAGATCGCCGAGGAAATGGCCAAGGAAGGCGCATCGTTGACCGATCTGGTCTCCGGGCGCTCCTGGGTCGGCAAGGCCGGCTGGCAGTCCTCGGAGGAACTGGTCGAGGGCTTCCTCGACTTCTGGCGCCGCAACGACGCGATCCTCCGCGTGGTCGATCTCGGCGCGGCTGAGGGCGACAAGCGGTTCTACAAGATCCGCATGAAGATCCTGAACTCCGTCACCAACTCCCTTACCGAGGCGGTGCAGGAGCTCCAGTCCAAGGGCAAGGTCGACAAGGACGTGAGCCCCGCCGCCATGGCCGGGTCGCTGGTGGCGATGCTCGCCGCGGTGGCCTCGCACCAGAAGGGCTTCACCACCTGGGGAGTAAAGCAGGCCGAACTGAAGCCGAACCTGGCGCTGTTGGTGCACCTGGGCATCACCGGCAAGAAGCCGACGAAGTAGCGTCGCACAGCACCACCCGAAGTCCTGTCACGCCGACGGCGGTCACCCATGAGGTGACCGCCGTCGCGCGTTCCCCCTCCTCCTCGGTCTTCACCCGCCAGAGGGGCACGGCGCGAAGAGCCCGGCGCGTTCGGCCGCGGCGTCGCGCAGCCGGTGGACCGGGCCGAACAGCAGCTCGTCGGCCGTCGCCCGCTTGAGGTACAGATGGGCCTCGTGCTCCCACGTGAAGCCGATGCCGCCGTGCAGCTGCACGGCCTCGCCCGCGACCGCACGCAGCGACTGGAGGCACTGCGCGAGGGCCAGCGGTCCCGCGGACCGGTCCCAGGCCGCGTGGTACGCCGCCGAGCGGGCCGCCTGGACGTGCACGTACGCGTCGGCCAGTCGGTGCTTGACCGCCTGGAACGAACCGATCGCCCGCCCGAACTGCTCGCGCACCGTGACGTGTTCGACGGTCCGCTCCAGCGCGCTCGCCGCGGCGCCCGCCGCCTCGGCCGCCAGCAGCACCGCCGCATGCGTCCCGGCCGCCGCGAGCGCGGCCCGCACCGCGGGCGCGTCGTCCGCGCCGAGCAACTCGGCCTCGGCGTCCCGCAGTTCGACGCGCGCCTGGGGGCGGGTCTCGTCCAGCGCGGTCTGCCGGGTCACGGTCACCCCGGCCGCCTCCGGGCGGACCAGGAACAGGAGCGTACGACTCCGGGCGAAGCCTCCCGTGTGCGCGGCGACCAGCAGCAGGCCCGCGCTGTGGCCGTCGAGGACCTGGGCGGCCTCCCCGTACAGCAGCCGGCGCCCGTCGCCCGCGGGCCGCGCCTGGATTCCTCCGGCGCGCCCTCCCCCGGCCCACGCGCCGTCGGGCGGGACCTCGGGCGCGGTCAGGGCGAGGGAGGTGCCGAGGGCGCCGCCGGGTACGGCGAGGGTGCAGGTCAAGGAGCCGTCGGCGATGCGCGGGAGTAGCTGTCGCCGCTGGTCGGGGGTGCCGAGCGCGTCGATCAGCGGCGCCGCGATGCCCGAAGTGGCTATCAGTGGCGACGGCAGCAGAACCCGGCCCGTCTCCTCGCAGGCGAGGGCCAGCTCGGTGAGCGTGCAGCCCGCGCCCCCGTACGCGGCGGGCAGCGCGAGGCCGGGCAGGCCGAGGCGGCCGGCGAGCCGGCCCCACAGCTCGGTGTCGTATCCGGCCCCGGTGCGCACTGCGGACCGGACGTCCTCCGGGGCGGACCGTTTGGCGAGCAGGTCGCGCAGGGTGCGGCGGATCTCCTCCTGCTCTGCGGTGAAGGCGGCAAAGGCGCTGACGGGGGTGGCGGGGGTGAAGGCGGTAGAGGCGGCGTCCATCCGGTGGGCTCCTCCCACAGACCTGACCTGACGGGCCGTCATGTTAGGTGGGGCGATGCCAGAAGCCCAGAGACGGGGAGCGGACGGATCAGCACACCGGGCCGGGCGGCGCGGCGGCGGCGGCCCGCAGCAGGTCGCGCACGAGACCGAAGTCGATCCGTTCCATGCGCCGGAAGCGCAGGCAGCCCTTTCCCATGTCCTGTCCGGCCAGCCGGGCACCGAAGGATTCGCGCACGTCGGGACGCATCAGATAGAGGGACAGGTACTGCTTCTGGGCGGCGAAGGCGATCTCCGGCTCCGCGCCCGGCCGGCGGTAGGCGGGCATGCCGTACGCCATGACCTCCTCGTAGCCGGTCAGCTCCATCCGGCACAGCTCCCGGATGCGGACGAGCGCCGTGAGCCGGTCCGGCTCCGCGACCTCCTCCAGGTAGGCGTCGACGTCGGCGGAACTGCTGAAGACCATACGCCTCACCTTTTCTGATGTACCGTCAGATTCATGCCTGCCTCACCGCGCAAGGTCGCCGTCGTCGGCATATCCCTCTCGGACTGCGGTCGCGTCGACGGCCCCACTCCTTACACCCTGCACGCCCAGGCCGCTCGGCGCGCGCTCGCCGACTCCGGCCTCGACCGGTCCGTCGTCGACGGCCTGTGCTCGGCCGGCCTCGGCGCGCTGGCCCCCGTCGACGTCGCGGAGTACCTGGGCCTGCGCCCCACCTGGGTGGACTCCACTGCGGTCGGCGGCGCCACCTGGGAGGTCATGGCCGCGCACGCGGCCGACGCGATCGCCGCGGGGCATGCGAACGCGGTCCTCCTCGTCTACGGATCGACCGCCCGCGCCGACATCAGGGCGGGGCGCCGCACCTCCAACCTCACGTTCGGGACGCGCGGTCCGCTGCAGTTCGAGGTGCCGTACGGACACACGCTGGTCGCCAAGTACGCGATGGCCGCCCGCCGCCACATGCACCAGTACGGCACCACCCTGGAACAGCTCGCCGAGGTCGCCGTCCAGGCCCGCGCGAACGCCGCCGCGAACCCGGACGCCATGTTCCGCGACCCGATCACCGTGGACGAGGTGCTGGCCGGACCGGTGATCGCGGACCCGTTCACCAAGCTGCACTGCTGCATCCGCAGCGACGGGGGGTGCGCGGTGCTGATGGCCGCGGAGGAGTACGTGCCGGACACGGCGAAGGCGCCGGTGTGGATCCTCGGCACCGGCGAGCACGTCTCGCACACCACGATGTCGGAGTGGGACGACTTCACCGTCTCGCCGGCGGCGGTCAGCGGCCGGCTGGCCTTCGAACGGGCCGGGGTGCGGCCCGACGAGATCGACATCGCCCAGATCTACGACGCCTTCACGTACATGACGCTGGTGACGCTGGAGGATCTGGGCTTCTGCGCGAAGGGCGAGGGCGGGGCGTTCGTGGAGGACGGGCGGCTGCTGCGGAACGGGGACCTGCCGGTGAACACGGACGGCGGCGGCCTTTCGGCGTGCCACCCGGGGATGCGGGGGCTGTTCCTGCTGGTGGAGGCGGTGCGGCAGCTGCGCGGCGAGGCGGGACCGCACCAGGTGCGCCCTGCGTCCGGCCGGCTGCCGGGGCTGGCGGTGGCGTCCGGGACGGGGGGCTGGTTCTGCGCGTCGGGAACGGTGGTGCTCGGGCGGGACTGAGGTCCGCCCACCCCGCCCCTTCCCGAACCCGGGACCCGCCCCGGACGCCGGTACGATCCCGAGGCCACCGTCCGGACTACGCCCCGTCCTCCGGGAGGATCCGCCGCACCAGGTCCTCGATCAGCACTCCCGCCTCCTCCTGCGGGAACACCTCCGGGAGCGTCAGGCGCTCCACCACCAGCCAGTTCGCCGCGAGATAGATCATCTTCACCGCCGCCGCGTCACCGGGCAGGCCCGACGCCAGGTGGGCCTCGACGTTGCGGGCGACGTCCTCGCCGACGCGGGCCGTGAGCACCGCGCGCAGTTCGGGGCGGCGCGTGGCCTCCAGGCGGAGTTCGAGCAGTGCCAGGTAGCCGGTGCGGAAGGCGGTGACCCGTTCGACCACCTCGCGGACGAGCTGCGCCGTGCGGGCGCGGGTCGCCGGGCCCGAGGACATGGCCCGCATCGTGGCGTCGTCCGGGCGCAGGCGTTCGTAGATGCGGGCTCCGGCCTGGTTGAGCAGGTCGTCACGGTTGGCGAAGTAGTTGGAGGCCGTCCCCTTGGGGACCTTCGCCTCCGCGTCGACCGCGCGGAACGTCAGACCGCGCGCCCCGTCCCGGGCGAGAACCTCGATCGCGGCGTCCACGAGCGCCGCGCGCCGGGCCAGGTTCTGCCTCATCCGTACTCCTTGCGCCGCCGATCCATGACCACTGCAAGTGTAGTGGCATCGGGTGGGCGTTGAATGATCCCCATGAGCGACGACGAGACCGCCCGCCAGGAGACGTTCCGGGCCCTCCTGCACGCGCAGCGGGTGTGGGACGTGCCGTCCCTGCCCTCCTTCGACCCGGACACCGCGCCGGCCACCCCGCTGGAACTGTTCCACCGCTGGTTCGCCGAGGCCGCCGCGGCCGGCCAGTGCGAACCGCACACCATGACGCTCGCGACCGTGGACGACGCGGGCCGCCCCGACCTGCGGACGCTGATGCTGCACGACGCCGACGCACGCGGCTGGCACTTCGCCTCGCACTCCACGAGCGCGAAGGGCCGGCAGCTGGCCGCCCGGCCGGAGGCCGCTCTCGGCTTCTACTGGGCCGCCCAGGCCCGCCAGGTGCGGGTGCGCGGCCCGGTGGACACGGCCACCGCGACGGAGGGGCAGGCCGATCTGCACGCCCGCTCGACGGGGGCCCTCGCCGCCGCGCTCACCGGCCGCCAGAGCGAGGTACTGGACTCGCAGGCCGAGCTGGCGCGGGCGTCGCAGGCCGCGTGGGAGCGGGCCCAGGCGGAGCCGGACGCGCCCGTGCCGACCTGGACGCGGTACGTGCTCCGGCCGCGCGAGGTCGAGTTCTTCCAGGGGGACGCCCGGCGCCGGCACGTACGGCTGCGGTACCGGCGCACGGGGGACGGCTGGGAGCGCGAGCTGCTCTGGCCGTGAGCGTCACGCCGGGCGGAAGACCGGGACCGTGACGCCGTCATCCCCCGTACGGAACGCCGCGACGAGCTGCATGCCGACGGCGAGGTCCGCCGCCGGGCACGCGACGACCTCGGTCATCATCCGCGGCCCCTCGTCGAGCTCGACGAGGGCGGCCGTGTACGGGACCCGGTCGCCGAACGGCGGGAGGTCGTTGCGGTGCACGACGGACCACGTGTAGAGCGTGGCCCGGCCGCTCGCCCGCTCCCAGCCGACGTTCTCGCTCCAGCAGTGGGGGCAGAACTCGCGCGGGTAGTGGTGCGCCCTGCCGCAGTCGCCGCAGCGGCGCACCAGCAGGGCACCGGCCGCAGCCGCGTCCCAGAAGGGGCGGGTGAAGTCGTCGATGCCCGGGGTGGCCGTCACGGGAAGAGTCCGATCGCGTGGTCGAGGGACCAGGTCTGCCAGGACATGGCGAAGAGGGCGACGAGGGAGATCAGCGCCATCATGGCGTTCTGCCCCTGCTCCGCCCAGTCGTGGATCATCAGCACGAGATAGAACAGGTTGAGGAGCAGCCCGCCGACGAGGGCGACCGGGGTGAGCAGGCCGCTGACCAGGCCGAGACCGAGGGCGAGTTCGGCGTACACGACGACGTACGCCATCAGCCGGGGGCGGGGGGCGACGACCTTCTCGAAGCCTGTGCGCACGGCGGGCCAGCGGTGCTCCCGCGCGATGCCGGCGGCCCAGGTGATGCCGGTGCCGCGCTCGAACCAGCCCTTCCTGTCCTTGTGGCGCCAGCTCTCCAGCCACCACAGGCCGAGACCGATGCGCAGTACGGCGGCCCATTCGGCGCCGCTGAGCCAGACGGTCCGCATCGCCCACCCCTCTTCCCATCCAGCCAGCAGATCTGACGGTATGTCAGTTCAGCGGATCGGGCCGACGGACGCAAGACCTCCACAGGCGTGACCCATTCGCAACCGAACGAGGTCTTGACCGAGACCCATCAAGAAAACGGAAGATTTACGCTCACCGTCCATGACCGACGATATGGGCAGGATCAAGGGCATCGACCGCACGGACGACCGGCCCGTCTACGTCGTCGGCGGCGGCCCCGGCGGACTCGCCGCCGCGGCCGCGCTGCGGGAACGGGGCGTACGGGCCGTGGTGCTGGAGAGGTCCGGCTCCGTCGGTGCCTCCTGGCGCGGTCACTACGACCGGCTGCGCCTGCACACCACCCGCACGCTGTCCGGACTGCCCGGCCTGCCGATGCCGCGCTCGTTCGGGCGCTGGGTCGCGCGCGACGACGTGATCCGCTACCTGGAGACGTACGCCGAGCACCACGAGCTGGAGATCGTCACGGGCGTCGAGGTGTCCCGCATCGAGCGGGCGGGCACGGACTGGCTGCTGCGGGCGAGCGGAGGCCGTGAACTGACCGGCCGCGCGGTCGTGGTGGCCACCGGCTACAACCACACCCCTCACGTGCCCGACTGGCCGGGCCTGGAGGCGTACGGGGACGGGCTCGTCCATGCCTCGCGCTACCGCGACGCCACCCCCTACGCGGGCAAGGACGTCCTGGTCGTGGGCGCGGGCAACACCGGCGCGGAGATCGCGGTCGACCTCGTGGCGGGCGGCGCGGCGCACATCCGCCTCGCGATCCGCACCGTCCCGCACCTGGTGCGCCGCTCCACGGCGGGCTGGCCCGCCCAGCGCTCGGGCATCCTCGGACGCCGCCTGCCGGTGTGGCTGGTGGACCGGGCGGCCGCGCTGCTGTGCCGGCTGACCGTGCCCGACCTCGCCGCCCAGGGCCTGCCGCGCCCGGACACCGGCCTGTACTCGCGCGCACGGGAGGGCGCGGTCCCGGTCCAGGACCCGGGCCTGATAGACGCGGTGCGCTCGGGGCGGGTCGAAGTGGTCGCGGCGGTCGAGTCGTTCGACGACCGGAAGGTGGTCCTCGCGGACGGCACCCGGCTGACGGCGGACGCGGTGATCGCCGCGACGGGCTACCGGCGCGGTCTTGAGGACCTGGTGGGCCACCTCGACGTACTGGACACCGCCGGCCGCCCACTCGTGCGGGGCGGCCGCTGCCCGGCGGGGGCGCCGGGTCTGTACTTCACGGGCTTCACGAACCCGATCAGCGGGATGCTGCGGGAGCTGGCGAAGGACGCGAACCGGATCGCGCGAGCGGTGTCCCGCGCCCACGCCCGCCGGACGGCCTGACCGGGGCCGGGCGGGCCCGGCCGGTCGCCGGCCTGACGACGGGCACCCCGGGCCGGACCACGGCCTGATCAACGACCGACGCCCGGCGCGGCCGTTGTCGCGCACCGGCGGCGCCGGGCACGGCGAACCGCCACGGGCGGACCGGCCGGAGGACCGGCACGACGCAGGGCGCCGCGGACCCGGCGCGGCAGCCCGGCGGACCGCACCGCGGATCCGCACGACGCAGGGCGCCGCAGACCGCACGACGCAATACGGGTACGGCGGACCGACACGACACAGCGCGCGGCGCAGGGCGGACCGGCACGGGCCGACCGGCAGGACGCAGGGCGCCGCGGACCCGGCGCGGCAGCCCGGCGGGCCGGCGCAGGGCGGACCGGCGCCGGCACGGCGCATCGGCACAGTTTGCGTACGAGCGGTTCCTGACGCTCAGTCAGTTCGCTAATCTGACTGAGCGTCAGCTATTGGGCCAGTCGGCCCGCACCGTCGAGCGGGAGCGGGGACCAGCGATGCTCGGATCAACTCACGGCACCCTCACCTCCGACCTCCGCGCGCGCGTCGTCGCCTGCGGCGAGCCGACCGGGGACGCCGTTCACGAAACCGCCGCCGTCACGGACGCGGCGGGCGAGGCCGACGTCAGCGGACGGCCGTTGTACGCGGCCGTGCCGGACCTCGACCGGTTCTTCCGGCCCTCGTCCGTCGCCGTCGTCGGCGCGTCCGACACCGAGGGCCGCCCGAACGCCGGCATCACCCGGCAGCTCGTCGCCTGGGCCGAGCGCGTCGGGGCCCGGCTGCACCCCGTGCACCCGTCCCGCGCGTCCGTCTTCGGGCGCGCGTGCGTACGGTCCGTGCGCGACCTGCCCGCACCGGTCGATCTGGCCGTCCTCCTGGTCTCCGACCCGCTGCCCGTGGTCGAGGAACTCGCCGAGGCGAAGGCGCGGTTCGCCGTGGCCTTCGCGTCCGGCTACGCGGAGACCGGCCCCGAGGGCGCGGCCGCGCAGGCGCGGCTCGCCGCGGCGGCCGAGCGCGCCGGCGTCCGGCTGCTCGGACCCAACACCAACCTCAACGCCTTCGAGCACTTCCGCGACGACCTGGAAGGCCCCGCCGTGGCGCTGGTCACCCAGTCCGGACACCAGGGCAGGCCGGTGTTCGCCCTGCAGGAGCTCGGCGTACGCCTCTCGCACTGGGCGCCGACCGGGAACGAGGCGGACTTGGAGAGCGCGGACTTCATCGCGTACTTCGCCGAGCAGCCGGAGGTCGGGGCCATCGCGTGCTACCTGGAGGGGCTACGGGACGGGCGCTCCTTCCTGCTCGCCGCCGACCGGGCCGCGCGCCGCAAGGTGCCGGTCGTCGCGGTCAAGGTGGGCCGCACCGAGACCGGCGCGCGGACGGCCGCCACGCACACCGGCAAGCTCACCGGGACGGACACGGTGGTGGACGCGGCGATGCGCCAGTACGGCGTGATCCGGGTCGACGGCCTGGACGAACTCCAGGACACTGCCGCCCTGTTGGCCCGTGCCCGTCCCCCGGTCTCCGACGGGGTCGCCGTGTACGCGATATCCGGTGGCACGGGCGCGCACTTCGCGGACCTGGCGACGGCCGCGGGCCTGCGCATCCCGAGGCTGTCCGAGGCCCGGCAGGCCGAGCTGCACCAGTGGATCCCGGCGTACCTGAACGTGGCGAACCCGGTGGACAACGGCGGCCACCCGGTCGGCGACGAACGGGGCCGGAAGATCATCGACGCGCTGCTCGACGACCCCGCGATCGGGGTGCTGATCTGCCCGATCACGGGCCCGTTCCCGCCGATGAGCGACCGGCTCGCCCAGGACCTGGTGGATGCCGCCGAGACCACGGACAAGCTGGTGTGCGTGGTGTGGGGGTCGCCGGTCGGGACGGAGGAGGCGTACCGGTCGACGCTGCTGGGGTCCTCGCGCGTGGCGACGTTCCGTACGTTCGCCAACTGCATCACGGCCGTACGGGCCCATCTGGCGCACCACCGCTTCACCAACGGCTACGTCTCGCCGTTCGACGAGGCGCCGCGCACCCCCTCCCCGTCCTTCCGCAAGGCGCAGGCGCTGATGCGGCCGGGCGAGCAGCTGAGCGAGCACGCGGCGAAGCAGCTGCTGCGGGCGTACGGGATCCGGGTGCCGCGCGAGCAGCTGGTGACGAGCGCGGCGGCGGCGGTGCGGGCGGCGGGTCTGGTCGGCTACCCGGTGGTGATGAAGGCGTCCGCGCCGCGCCTCGCGCACAAGACCGAGCTGGGCCTGGTCAGGATCGGGCTCACCTCGGCGAGCCAGGTGCGCGACGCCTATCGCGAGCTGACCGACATCGCCCGCTACGAGGGCATCGAGCTCGACGGGGTGCTGGTGTGCCAGATGGTCGAGCGCGGGGTGGAGATGGTCGTCGGCGTCACCCAGGACGCGCTGTTCGGGCCGACGGTGACGGCGGGACTCGGAGGCGTGCTGGTGGAGGTGCTGAACGACGTGGCCGTGCGCGTCCCGCCGTTCGGCGAGGACCAGGCGCGCGCGATGCTCGCCGAACTGCGCGGCCGGGCGCTGCTGGAGGGGGTGCGGGGCGGGCCGCCGGTGGACGTGGACGCGCTGGTCGAGGTGGTGCTGCGGGTGCAGCGGATGGCGCTCGAACTGGGCGGGGTGCTGTCCGAGCTGGACATCAACCCGCTGATGGTGCTGCCGCGGGGGCAGGGCGCGGTGGCGCTGGACGCGCTGGCGGTGTGCCGGTGACGGCCGACGAGGTACTGCACGCGTGCGCCGGCGGCGTCTCGTGGATCACGCTGAACCGGCCCGAGGCGATGAACGCGGTGACGTGGGAGCAGCGGGAGCGGATCATCGGGCTGCTCGGCTCGGCGTCCGAGGACCCGGCCGTGCGGGCGGTGGTGCTGACGGCGACGGGGCGGGGTTTCTGCGCGGGGGCCGACCTGCGCGGCTCCCCGGCCACGACGGCCGGCGAACGGCTGCCGGGTGACGTCGCCCGGATGATCCGGCTGGGCGCGCAGCGGCTGATCGGGGCGGTACTGGACTGCGAGAAGCCGGTGATCGCGGCGGTGAACGGCACGGCGGCGGGCATCGGCGCGCATCTGGCGTTCGCGTGCGATCTGGTGCTGGCGTCCGAGGACGCGCGGTTCGTCGAGGTGTTCGTGCGGCGGGGGCTGGTCCCGGACGGGGGCGGGGCGTATCTGCTGCCGCGCCTTATCGGCCCGCAGCGCACCAAGGAACTGATGTTCTTCGGCGACGCGCTCCCGGCACACGAAGCGGAACGCCTCGGCCTGGTGAACCGGGTGGTCCCGGCGGACGCCCTGGAGAAGACGGCCCACACGTGGGCGAACCGCCTGGCGTCGGGCCCGACGAGGGCGCTGGTGCTGACGAAGCAACTGGTGAACGCGTCTTTGGACACGGACCGGGCGACGTCGTTCGCGGCGGAGGCGTGGGCCCAGGAGATCACCATGACGACGCGGGACGCGACGGAGGGCGTGACGAGCTTCGTCGAGCGGCGGCCGGCGGGGTTCGAGGGGCGGTAGGGCACCGGCCTGCGGACGCGCACGGGCATTCTCATCTGACGCTCCGTCAGGTTCAATGGAATCCATGATGGGACACGCCGCCATGGCCGCCACTGCCGTTCGCTATCTCCAGTCCGTCGGAGCCGCGACCGTCTCGCCCGGAGCGTACGAAGGGGCGCGACGGGCGCGGCTGCGGGCCGTCGGGGAGGACGAGCGTGCGGGCGTCGACGGCGGCGCGTTCCGGCGGGTGCTCGGGCACTTCGCCACCGGCGTCACCGTCGTCACGGCGCACGACGAGGACGGGCCCGCCGGGTTCGCGTGCCAGTCCTTCGCCTCGCTCTCGCTCGACCCGCCGCTCGTCGTCTTCATGGTCGGGCGCGCCTCGACGACCTGGCCGCGCATCGCCCGCGCCGGGGCCTTCTGCGTCAACGTCCTCGCCGAGGACCAGGGCGCGTTGTGCCGGGGGTTCGCCGTGAGCGGCGCGGACAAGTTCGCGGGGGTGGACCACCGTCCGGCGCCGGTGACGGGCGCGCCGCTGCTGGACGGGGTCGCGGCCTGGGTCGACTGCACCGTCCACGCCGTCCACACCGGCGGCGACCATCTGATCGTGGTCGGCCGGGTCGAGGCGCTGGACGCCCGGGACGACGCCGCGCCGCTGCTGTTCCACCGGGGCCGGTTCGGGCGCCTCGACGTCTGAATCCCGCCGGCAGGCGGGCGGGGCGGGCCCGATGCTGGGCGCATGGACATCCGCCATGAGGCTCTCGCCATCGCCCCCGTCGTACTGAAGCAGTTGCGCGAGCGCGACGACGCCGGGCTCGTCCCGCGCCCGTACACCGACCCCGAGGGCGGCGCTCCGCTGCGCTGCTGCCTGCGGCACAGCGAGGCCGGGGAGCGCATCGTCCTCGTCTCGTACGCGCCGCTGCGCCGCTGGGCGGCCGCGACGGGCGCCGAACCGGGCCCGTACGACGAGGTCGGTCCCGTCTTCGTGCACGCCGGGGAGTGCGGGGGCCGACTGCCGGGTTCCGGCGATCCGGCCGAACTCCACGGCGCGCGCCGGGTGTTGCGCGCCTACGGTGCCGACGGGCGCATCCTCGGCGGCACGCTCGTCGAGCTCCCGAAGGAGCGGGCGGCCGAGGTCGACGGCGTCCTGCGGGAGGTCTTCGCCGACCCGGACGTGGCGCTCGTCCATGTGCGCGCCGTCGAGTTCGGCTGCTTCATGGTCGAGATCCGGCGCCGCTGACCGGCCGCCTCACCAGGCCGGTCGCGGATCGCGCCGCTCCGGCGGGGTCTGCTCCGGCAGCGGGCGGCCCGTGTCCGTGCGCAGCAGGTACCCCGGGTCCGGCGGGTAGTCGCACCGGGCCCGCGGCGACTCGCTTTCTAGCCGGCCGCCGGCACGACCTTCGGCAGCGGCTTCCGGCGGATGACGAGGGCCATGAGCGCGGCCGCCGCACACAGCGCCCCCGAGGCGTACCAGACCACGTCGTACGAGCCGAACACGTCGCGCGCCACACCGCCGGCGAACGCCACCGCCGCGGCGCCCACCTGGTGGGAGGCGAGGACCCAGCCGAAGACGATCGCGCTGTCGTCGCCGTAGTGCTCGCGGCACAGGGCGATGGTCGGCGGGACCGTGGCCACCCAGTCCAGGCCGTAGAAGACGATGAAGAAGATCATCGGTGGCTGCACGGAGGGCGCCAGCAGCATCGGCAGGAACAGCAGCGAGACGCCGCGCAGCGCGTAGTAGACCGCGAGCAGCCGGCGCGCCTCGAAGCGGTCCGTGAACCAGCCCGACGCGATGGTGCCGACAATGTCGAAGACACCGATGACGGCGAGCAGCGAGGCGGCCGCCGTGATCGGCATGCCGTGGTCGTGGGCGGCGGGCACGAAGTGGGTCTTGACCAGGCCGTTCGTCGAGGCGCCGCAGATCGCGAAGGTCCCGGCGAGCAGCCAGAAGGGACCGGTGCGGGCCGCCCTGAACAGGACGGTGAGCGCGCGGCGGGCCGCGCCCGGCACGGGGTCGGGCTTGGGTGTGAAGCCCTCGGCGCCGTACGCGGCGAGGCCGACGTCCGCCGGGTGGTCGCGCAGCAGCAGCCACACGAACGGGACGACGGCGAGCGCGGCGAGCGCGACGGTGACCGCGGCGGGCCGCCAGCCGTGGTGCTCCACCAGCCAGGCCAGCAGGGGCAGGAAGACCAGCTGCCCGGACGCGCCCGCCGCGGTGAGGATGCCGGTGACGAGGCCGCGGCGCCGGACGAACCAGCGGTTGGTGACGGTCGCGGCGAAGGCGAGCGCCATCGAGCCGGACCCGAGGCCGACGAGGATGCCCCAGTACAGGACGAGCTGCCACGGCTCGGTCATCCACACCGTGAGGACGGAGCCCGCCGCGATCACGGTGAGGGCGACCGCGACGACCCGGCGGATGCCGAACCGGTCCATCAGCGCCGCGGCGAACGGCGCGGTGAGCCCGTACAGCGCGAGGTTGACCGAGACGGCGAAGCCGATCGTGCCGCGCGACCACTCGAACCTTTCGTGCAGCGGCTCGATCAGCAGGCCCGGCAGGGAGGCGAAGGCGGCGGCGCCGATGATCGTCACGAAGGTGACGGCGGCGACGAACCACGCGCGGTGGACACGGGGAGGACGGCGGAGCGGCCGGCGGGAGCCGGTGTGCGGGGCGGTTGTCTGGGTCACGTCACCCAGCTTCGGCGTCCGTACCGTGCGCAACGAGTGGCCCGAAGGACAGCATTCGCTAGGATCGGGCCATGACCGAGGTGAGAAAGCATCGGGTAGTGGTCCTGGCGCTGACCGGACTGCTCCCCTTCGAGCTGGGCATTCCGCACCGCATCTTCGGCCGCGCCAAGGACGCCGAGGGCCGCTTCCTGTACGAGATCCTCACCTGCGGCCTCACCGCGGGCCCGGTCCGGACGGACGCCGACTTCTCGGTCGCCGTCGAGCACGGGCCCGAGGTGCTGGCCACCGCCGACACGGTCGTCGTCCCGGCCTCGTACGAGCTCGGCCCCGTCTACGAGGAGGGGCGCCTCACCGACGACCTGGCCGCCGCACTCGCGTACATCCGGCCCGGCACCCGCATGGTCTCCATCTGCACCGGCGGCTACGTCCTGGCCGCGGCCGGCTGGCTCGACGGCCGGCCCGCCACCACGCACTGGTCGGCGGCCGAGCACTTCCAGCGGCTGTTCCCGTCCGTACGGGTCGACGCGGACGTCCTGTTCATCGACGACGGGGACGTGCTCACGTCGGCGGGAGTCGCGGCCGGGCTCGACCTGTGCCTGCACATCGTGCGCCGCGACCACGGCACGGCCGTCGCCAACGAGGTCGCGCGCCGCACGGTGGTCCCGCCGCACCGGGACGGCGGCCAGGCCCAGTTCATCCACCGCCCGCTGCCCGAACCGCAGGTGGCGACCACGACCTCGGCCCGCGCCTGGGCGATCGCCCGCCTGCACGAGCCGATCCAGCTGCGCGACATGGCGGAGCAGGAGTCGATGTCCGTACGGACCTTCACCCGGCGCTTCCGCGAGGAGGTCGGCGTCAGCCCCGGCCAGTGGCTCACCCAGCAGCGCGTGGAGCGGGCCCGGCACCTGCTGGAGTCCACGGACCTGTCGGTGGACCAGGTGGCACGGGATGCGGGCTTCGGCACGGCCCAGTCGATGCGTCAGCACCTGCAGTCGGCGCTGGGGGTCCCCCCGACGGTCTACCGCCGCACGTTCCGCGCGGGGGCGGGGAACGGCTGACGGGCACCCCTCAGCGACCGCGCGTGTGGGAGGCTCGGTCCGAGCCCGAAGCCAGATGGGGAGACTCTTCATGGACCGTGAGACCGTCAGCCGCGCTCCGAACGCTACGGATCGCGCCTTCCGTCTGATCGTCACGGGTGGCGGCACCGGCGGTCACACCTATCCTGCGCTCACCGCACTGCGCACATTGCAAGCCAGGCTTGCGGCCGGCGGTGGAGCACTGGACGTCCTGTGGGTGGGAACGGCCGACGGCCTGGAGTGCCGTGTCGCAGCCGCCGAGGGCATTGCGTTCGCGGAGGTCGCCACCGGCAAGATCCGCCGCTCCAAGAACCCGCTCAAGCTGGTGTCGCCGGCCAACGTGAAGGACATGAGCAACGTCCCCCGCGGCGTCAGTCAGGCACGAAAGATCGTCTCCGATTACCGACCCGACGTGGTGCTCGCCACGGGCGGCTACGTGGCCGTCCCGGTGGGACTGGCCGCCAAGATGTGTCGCCGGCCGCTGGTGGTCCACGAGCAGACCGTGCGGCTCGGCCTCGCCAACAGGGCACTCGCCCGTGCCGCAACGAAGGTCGCAGTTTCCTCCGAAGCCACCCTGCCGCTGCTTCCCGAGTCGACGCGGGAAGCAGCCGTGGTCACCGGCAATCCAGTACGGCCCGAGGTATCGACCGGACAGGCCGACAAGGCAGTGCAGGTGCTGGGGCTTCGGGGCTTCGACCGGGCTCTGCCCACCGTTTACGTGACCGGTGGCGCCCAAGGCTCGGCACAGATCAACGACACCGTGCGCAGCATCCTGCCGTGGCTTCTGGCTCAGGCCAACGTGGTCCACCAGTGCGGCGAGGCGAATGTCACCGCACTGCGCCGGTTCGCGGCCACGCTTCCCACGGACCTGGCGGGTCGGTACTACCTGACCGGCTTCGTCGGCCCGGAGCTGCCCGACGTCCTCGCCCTGGCCGATGTGGTGATCTCACGCAGCGGAGCCGGGACGATCGCCGAGCTGACCGCTCTGGGCAAGGCGGCTGTCCTCATTCCGCTCGCCTCGTCTGCGGGCGGGGAACAGATGCACAACGCACGCCACTTGCAGGACGCCGGTGCCGCGGTCGCCCTGCTCGACGGTGTCTCGCCGACGGGTCTGCAAAGCGCCGTGGGTCCGCTGCTCACGGACCCGGGGCGCCGCACGGGCATCGCCGAGCGGGCCCGGTCGCATGGCCGGCCGGACGCGGCGGAGCGCCTGGTAGATGTGTTGCTCTCCGCCGCCGCCCGCCACTGACCGTACGTTGCGGGATCAGGCGCCGTCGGACGACAGTGCCCTGGTCCAGTCGCTGCGGTCACCAAGGGCTCCGCTGTCTCGCCTGTAGTGCGTCACCGCCGCGGATTCGTCCTGCTGCCGGGGAGTGATCCGGCCGAGACGAGGCAACGTGTCGGAGATGAGCAACTGCGCATGGCGCATGGACCGCTCCCAAACATCTCTCACCTCGTCGATGTCCGGCCAGATGGAGAACAAGGCCTCCGCCAGCACGGGCCCGGAGTCGATACCGGAGTCGATGACGTGGATCGTGACGCCGTGCATGCTCTCACCGTTGCGCAGCGCCCAGTTCACCGGCCGCGCGCCCCGGTAGTGGGGGAGCCGGCCGGGGTGGCAGTTGATGATCGTCTCGGTCGCGTCGACCAGGCTGGGGCCAACAATCTTGTCGTAGAGGACGCTGAAGACGAGGTCACAGCGGCCAGGCTCCAGCTCTCGCCAGTCACCGGAGCGAAGGATGCGCGTCGTGGGCCAGCGCTCCACCACACAGTCCGAAAGGCGGATTTCCCATTCCGGTTCGACGCTGTTCGGGATCACCGTGTCCAGGGCGATGCCAGGCAGCGCCGCAATCGTCTCGCAGGCGTGGACCGCCAGCGCCCCCTTGCCCAGTACGGCGGCGCGCCTCACCTCAATGCCCCTTCCAGCGCCGAAACGACCGCGCTCACCTCGTGGGGACCCATGGCCGGGTGGAACGGGAGCGTCATGATCTCGGATCCGATCTGCTCCGTGACCGGCAGCGGCCGATGCCAGCGCGAGAAAGCGGGCTGGAGGTGGTTGGGAGGGTAGTGGGCACCCACACCGATGTCACGGCTGCGCATGATCTCGAAGACGCGGTCCCGGCCGGGAACCCGCACCGCGCACAGAGAGGGAACGGACTGCTCCACGTCCACGTCTACCAGGGCCACCCCGTCCACGTTCTTCAACGCCCTGGTGTAGTCCCGCCACAGGTCCTTGCGCTGGGCCTCCATCGTTGGGAAGTACTCGAGCTGCACCAGACCGATCGCTGCGTTGATCTGCGACATCTGCGCCCTGAGCCCGAAACCCTCAACCCGATACGACGTACTGCGGGCGCGTTCCGCGGGTGGCTCCACCATGCCCAGCAGGCGCATCCGTCGGGCGTGCGTGGCCTCTTCCAGGCTGCGCGGGACGATCGCGCCGCCCTGGCCGCACGTCAGGTTCTTGATCGGGCCGAAGCTGAAACAGGTCACCAGGCCGGTGGCCCCGACGCGCCTGCTGCCACAGAAGGAGCCGAAGGCGTGTGCGGCGTCCTCCACGATCGTGATGTTCCGGATGGCCAGCTCGCCGTGGATGGCGGTCAGATCGACCGGCCTGCCACCGTAGAGGACCGGCATCACCGCACGGGTCGCCGGGGTGATCGCCTCCAGCACGTTCTGGCTGGTGATGCACAGCGTGTCAGGGTCGACCTCGGCAAAGCGCGGTCGCGCTCCTGTCGCCTCGATCGCCTGCACAGTTGCGCAGAACGTCATGGAAGGGACGATCACCTCGTCCCCGGGGCCGATACCGGCCGCGACGAGGCCGATATGGAGCGCGGCCGTGCCGGACGCGACGGCGACCACATCCGGAACGCCCAGGAAGGCTGCGAGCGCCTGCTCGAATCGTTCGGTGACCTCTCCGTGGCCGTACTGTCCGCTGTCCAGCACCGTACGTACGGCCTCCAGCTCAGCGCCGTGGAGGAACGGCCTTGCATTCTGAGTGGCGGGCTCGATCGCCGACTGGTGCGCCTGTCGTTCACGCATGGGTCGTTCCCGTCTGTGTGGCTGTCCTGAGGCTGATCGCCGGCATCTGCGCATGCGGGTTCCGCAGGAGCGGAGCCCAGCGGTGGGGGTTCTTGCGGTACCAGTCGACCGTCTGCGCCAGCCCGTCCTCCAGCGCCCATGTGGGCTGGTAGCCGAGAGCGGCGGCGGCCTTCGTGCAGTCCATGGCGTAACGGCGGTCGTTGGCTGTGCGGTCGGCGACGAACGCGACGGAGTCCCAACCGGCGCCGCACAGCCGGAGGAGGATCTCCGTCAGTTGCTTGTTGGTGAGGTCCGTGCCGCCGCCGATGTTGTAGACCTCGCCGGGCGTGCCGTCGGTCAGGACTCGTTCGACGCCGTGACAGTTGTCCTCGACGTGGAGCCAGTTCCTCACGTGCCCGCCGTCCCCGTGCAGGGTGACCCCACGCCCTTTGAGGAGCCGGGTGACGAACAGGGGGATGATCTTCTCGGGGTGCTGGCCCGCGCCGTAGTTGTTGGAGGAGCGGGTGACGCACACGGGGACGCCGTAGGTGTGGAAGTACGACAGCGCCACAAGGTCACTGGCGGCCTTGGACGCGGCGTAGGGAACGGTGGGCCGCAGCAGGTCGAACTCAGTGGCGGAGCCCGACAGCAGAGGCCCGTACACCTCGTCCGTGGAGACGTGGACGAACTTCTGGAGGCCATGCCGCATTGCGGCGTCCAGGAGGATCTGGGTTCCGAACACGTTCGTGGCCAGGAAGCTGCCCGCTTCCAGGAACGAGCGGTCCACGTGCGACTCGGCCGCGAAGTGCACAATCGCCGTGTGCTGCCTGGCCAAGTCGTCCACGAGTTCGGCGTCGAGAATGTTGCCCTGGACGAACGTCAGCTTCGGAGAGAAGAACGCCTCCCCGAGGTTCTCCATATGACCGGCGTACGTGAGAGCGTCGAGCACGGTCACCGTGGCCACGTCGTCGGCCTGCAGGAGACGTTTGACGAAGTGCGATCCGATGAAGCCGGCGCCGCCGGTAACGAGCACTTTGTTCATGAGCCTGTCCCATCCGTTTGGCGTGATGGAGCACTGATCGGCGCATCTGTTGAGCGCCAGGACTTTTCCGGCATGGCACGGTTGCCATTCCACGCGGCTGGTTGGGACGTGGTCGCCTGACCGTGCCGTGCCGAGAAGTTGAGACGTCTGTTCGGCGGAAGGATGCGACCAGCAGCCGGTGCGCGAGGATCACCTCGCTTGATGTCAGCCGGAGCGGGTGCTCTGCTGCGGCCCTGGACCCGAAGCGGTCGCCGTGAGTGTGGTGCGCGCTGGTTCAGCGAGCCCGCGGGTTGAGGTTCTCGTAGTGGTCGCAGAGGGACCGTACGGACAGCGCCACCTTTTTGGCGTGCCGGTAGTCGGCGTCCGGGCCGAAGCCCCTGCCGGTGTTCAACCGCCGCCATGCTTCGTCGATGCCGACTTGGGCGACGGCGGCCGGGATGTCGCCGGCAGGCGCCGTACGGATCAGTGCTCGGATTTCCGGGACCAACAGCTGGACGTACCCACGCAGGGCGCCGATCAGTTTGTCGAGGTCCTCGATCAGTGGCGGCGCCCCGCCGAGTGCCAGCACGCGCCGGGCGGTGTTCCGGATCGTGACGAGGTCGACCGGCCTGGAGTCGCCCTGATCTGAGTCCGCGGTCTGCGGAGCCTTATGGTGCTTCATGTCGACGCTCCTCATAAGCGTTGGCCAAGCCCCGGGACCGTGACAGCGGTCGCCGGGGTTCTGCATGCCCGCACATCATCGGCCGCGATTTGGAGCGAATTCGGCTTTGCCTGGGCACAGTTGAGATGTTGGGGAGCTATCGTCGAAAACGTCGAGACGTCATGGGGAGGACCCTTGAACCGAGCCTTACGTGCTGCTATGGATTCGGCCGGACTGTCCCCACGGCAGCTCGCCATCCGAGTAGGAGTTTCAGGGAAGACCGTGGAGAGGTGGATCAGCGACGAAGAGCTGATTCCCCACGCCAGGAACAGAGAAGACGCGTCGCAGGCACTGGGAGTTGAAGCGGACATGTTGTGGCCACGAGCGGTGCGGGAGCGGATCAAGATCGGAGGCGATCGGGAGATCGTCTCCACCTACCCGTACCGGTCGGCGTGTCCGTCGACCGTCTGGGCACAGCTCATCACGGATGCGACGAACGATCTGATGTTCGCCGGATACACCAACTACTTTCTATGGACACAGGTCCCGACCTTCCCCGACATACTGCGCGCCAAGGCCAAGGCCGGCTGCCGTGTCCGATTCCTCCTCGGCAACCCCGAGAATGCGGTGACCCAGCGGCGGGAAGAGATCGAAGGCGTGGCGCTGACTGTCTCGACCCGAATCCGTATGACCCTTGAAGAACTGGCCAAGTTGCGTGACACCGAGGGAATCGAGGCCCGCTACAGCGCTTCGGAGGATGCATCGAATCACGTGAGCCTGTCCGTGTTCCGTATGGACGACCAAGCGCTCATCACGCCGCATCTCGCCCGGCTCGTCGGCCATGACTCGCCTCTGATGCATGTCCAGCGGCGCGGCGAGCGTGGCATGTTCGAGAGATTCGCAGAGCATGCCGAAGAGTTGTGGTCCCGCAGCGTCCCACTCAACGAGCCGGCCCGCACCTGAGTCGATGTCCGTACGGACCTTCACCCGGCGCTTCCGCGAGGAGGTCGGCGTCAGCCCCGGCCAGTGGCTCACCAAGCAGCGCGTGGAGCGGGCCCGGCACCTGCTGGAGTCCACGGACCTGTCGGTGGACCAGGTGGCACGGGATGCGGGCTTCGGCACGGCCCAGTCGATGCGTCAGCACCTGCAGTCGGCGCTAGGGGGTGTCCGGTGGATCAGGGCCGGATAGGACGCGGCGTCTGGTGCGGTGCATCGCAAGGCGCCGGAGTGCCCTGATAGCGGAGCTATTGGGGCATTTCGGCAACGCGGCGAGGTGCCGTGCCAGGCGTCGTGGCCCCGGCCAAGATCCGCCGGACACCCCCTAGGGGTCCCCCCGACGGTCTACCGCCGCACGTTCCGCGCGGCATCGGCCCGGCGATGAGCCGTTGGTCCCTGGCCGTCATCGCCGGGCCGCTGCGGATTCCGCCTGCCTACCTCACGAACTTCGCGTACTCGTCCAGGTCGATACGGCGGTCCCCGTCCGTGTCGGCCATCTCGACGATCACGGCGACGTTTTCGGCGCTGACCTTGCCGTTGCCCTGGAGGGACTCCTTCAGCTCGGCCGCGGTGATGTAGCCGTCGCCGTCGGTGTCGATCTCCTCGAACTGGCGCCTGTGCTCGGCGTTGACGCTCATGGTGTCTCCCTGCGCTTCGAGTGGGGGCTGCGATACGGCTGGACAACGACCTCTGTGATCGACCGGACACGGGCCCGTACTGCATGCGGGTCCCAAGGACGCGTCCTTCGGTACGGCGCGAGGGTGTCTCGTTCCCGACGCGCCCCCTCTCAGAAGGTGAGCACGCCGCGGGCCACCCGCCCGTGGTGGGCGTCGTCCGCCGCCTTCGCGAAGTCCTCGACCGGGTAGGTCTCGGTGACCAGTTCGTCGAGCAGCAGCTCGCCGCGCCGGTACAGCTCGGCGTAGAGCGCGATGTCGTGCTGCGGCCGGGACGACCCGTACCGGCAGCCGAGGACCGACTTGTCCAGGAACAGCGACGCCGGCAGGAACGCGGCCTCCGCCGTGGGCGAGGTCATGCCCAGCAGGACCGCCTGGCCCCGCCGGTCGAGGAGGTCGATCGCCTGCCGGACCAGCGCCGGGCTGCCGACGCACTCGAAAACGTGGTCGGCACCGGTCGGCAGGATCTCCCGTACGCCGGCCGCCGAGGTGAGGAAATCCGTCGCGCCGAATCGCCGCGCGAGGGCCTCCTTCGCCGGATTGGCGTCCACGGCGACGATCGCCGACGCGCCCGCGAGCCGGGCCCCCTGGACGGCGTTGAGGCCGATGCCACCGGCGCCGATCACGACGACGGTGTCCCCGCGCCCGGTCCCGGCCCGGTTCAGCACGGCACCGACGCCCGTGAGGACCGCGCAGCCGATGAGCGCGGCGGAGGTGAGGGGGATGTCGGCTGGGATCCGCACCGCCTGTACGGCCTTGACGAGGGTGCGCTCGGCGAACGCGGAGTTGGCGGCGAACTGGAACACCGGCGTGCCGCCGCGCGAGAAGGGCCGGCCGGGGCGGCCGATGGCACGCCGGCACATGGTCGGGCGTCCCCGGTCGCAGTCGGCGCACGCGCCGCAGTTCGCAAGGGTGGACAGGCAGACGTGGTCGCCGGGCGCGACATGGCCGACGCCAGGGCCGACCGCCTCGACGACCCCGGCGCCTTCGTGGCCGAGGACGACCGGGGACGGGAAGGGAATCGTTCCGTCGATCACCGACAGGTCGCTGTGGCACAGCCCGGCGGCGGCGATCGCGACGAGGACCTCGCCGGGGCCGGGCTCGCGTATCTCCAGGTCGTCGACGACCTGTGCCTGCGTACCGTCGAACACCACGCCTCTCATGGCCTCGGCTCCTTGGGCAGGCCGAGCACGCGCTCGGCGATGACGGTGCGCTGGATCTCGTCCGAACCGCCGTAGATGGTGTCGGCCCGGGTGGACAGGAACAGGCGCTGGTGGTCGTGGAGTTCGTACGCGTCCGGGGACCATGGACCGGGGCCGGCGGTGGCGGCCGCGCCGCGTGTCTCGACGGCGAGCTCGCCGAGCCGCTGGTGCCAGCGGGCCCACAGGAGCTTGGCGACGTTCGGGGCGCCGTCGTCCTTCGCCGGCGAACTCCCCAGGGTGCGCAGGGCGTTCCAGCGCAGGGTGCGCAGCTCGGCCCACTGCCGGACGAGGCGGTGCCGCAGGACCGGGTCCCGGTCGACGGCCCCGCTGTCCACGGCGGCGCGCACGACGTCGCGCAGTTCCTGCGCGAATCCGATCTGCTGGGCGAGCGTGGACACGCCCCGCTCCCGGGCGAGCAGGCTCATGGCCACGCGCCAGCCCGCGCCCTCCCCGCCCACGGTCTCGCGGGCGTGCGCGCCGTCGAAGAAGACCTCGTTGAACTCCGCGGTCCCGGTCATCTGCCGGATGGGCCGGACCTCGATCCGTCCCGGCTGGTCCATGGGGACGAGCAGGAACGACAGTCCGTGGTGGCGCCGCGAGCCCGGCTCGGTGCGGGCGAGCACGAAGCAGTGGTCGGCGTCGCGGGCGTGCGAGGTCCAGATCTTCTGCCCGGTGACGCGGTACGTGCCGTCGCGCTCGCGCACTGCGGCGGTCCTGACGCCGGCGAGGTCGGAGCCGGCGCCCGGCTCGCTGTAGCCCTGGCACCACACGTCCTCGCCGCGCGCGATGCCGGGCAGGTAGCGGTCCTGCTGGGCCGGGCTGCCGTGGGCGAGGAGCGTGGGGGCGAGGAGGTGCTCGCCGATGTGGCCGAGGCGGCCGGGGGCGCGGGCGCGGGCGTACTCCTCGGCCCAGACGACCTGCTGGAGGAGGCCGGCGGCTCTGCGGCTGCCGTACCGGGTGGTGCCCCATCCGATGCCGACCCATCCGCCCCGCCCGAGCTCGCGCTCCCACGACCGGGGCGTGTGCCCGCCGTGCGGATGCTCCCGCAGCCAGCTCCGGGCCTCGTCCCGGAAGGCGGCGTCGAGCTCCCCCGAGGGCCCTCCGAAGACGTCGTCCATGTCCGCTCCTCCCCGTCTCACGCGTTCGGGCGGGCGCCGCGCGCCGCCGCTGCGGACATGTCCCCGAGGCGCGACAGCAGCGGCATCGGGTCCGTGCCCACCGTGCCGGGGAGCGCCGCCGCGATACGGGCGGGGGTCCACGCGCCGCCCTCCGCGTACGCGGCGCGCAGTTCCCTCGGCTGGGCCCAGACCGCGATCTTGGGGCCCGCCACCGTGTAGACCTGGCCGGTGATGCCCTCCGCCCGCGCGGCGTCCGAGAGCAGGTACACCACGAGCGCGGCCACGTCCTCCGGGTCGCCGATCTCGGTGAGTTCCGTGGGGACCTGCGCCGACATGCGGGTGCGGGCGACGGGGGCCACCGCGTTCGCCGTGACGCCGTACTTGTGGAGGCCGAGCGCCGCGCTGCGGACCAGGGAGATCACGCCGCCCTTGGCCGCCGCGTAGTTCGCCTGCGACACCGAGCCCTGGTGGTTGCCGCTGGTGAAGCCGATCAGCGTGCCCGCGCCCTGCCGCCGCATCACCGCGGACGCCGCCCGGAACACCGTGAACGTGCCCTTGAGGTGAGTGGCGAGGACCGGGTCCCACTCCTCCTCGGTCATGTTGAACAGCATCCGCTCGCGCAGGATCCCGGCCACGCACACGACCCCGTCGAGCCGCCCGTACCGCTCCAGCGCGACGTCGACGACGCGTTGCCCGCCCGCCATCGCGGAGATGTCGTCGGCGACGGCGACCGCGTCGCCGCCCGCCGCCTCGATCTCCTTGACCACCCCCGCCGCGATCTCGCTCGTCGGTTCGCCGCCCGCGACGGAGACGCCGTAGTCGTTGACGACGACCTTCGCCCCCTCGGCCGCGGCGGCGAGCGCGACCGCCCGGCCGATACCGCGTCCCGCGCCGGTCACGGCGACCACCTTGCCTGCCAAGAAGTTCCCCACACCGGCCCCTTCCCGCGGTTTCTGACGGTTCGTTAGATTCTTGGCCCGACGGACAGCCGAGCACAAGCCCCAGGAGGCGCCATGTCCCTGCCCGCCGCGTTCCACGAGATCGCCAAGCGCGTCAACAACTGGGGGCGCTGGGGCGCCGACGACGAGATCGGCACGCTGAACCTGATCACGCGCGACGCCGTGCGGGACGCCGCCGCCGCGGTCACGCACGGGCTGCGCGTCCCCCTCGCGCTCCCGCTCCACCAGGACGGCGTCCAGACCGGGGTCATCCCGGGCCGTGTCAACCCGCTGCACGCCATGGTGCAGATCAACCAGGAGCTCTTCGGCCCCGGCACCGTCGCGACCAGCGACGACATCGTGACGATGGGGCTCCAGTGCGCGACGCACTGGGACGCGCTCCCCCACGCCTCGCACTCGGGCCTGCTCTACAACGGCCGTCCCGCCGACTCCATCACCCCGCACGGCCGCGCCCGCTTCAGCGGCATCGGCACGGCCCCGCCGGTCGTCTCACGGGGCGTCCTGCTGGACGTGGCGCGGGCGAAGGGGGTGGACCGGCTGCCCGGCGACCACGCGGTCACACCCGAGGACCTGGACGAGGCGGCGGAGTTCGGCGGGGTCACGGTCCGGGCCGGTGACGTCGTCCTCGTACGGACGGGGCAGATGCGGCTCCTCCTCGGCGGGGACCGGCACGGCTACGGCTACCCCTCGCCCGGCCTCTCCGTCCGTACGCCCGAGTGGTTCCACGCCCGTGACGTCGCGGCCGTGGCGAACGACACGCTCACCTTCGAGATCTTCCCGCCGGAGATCGAGAACCTCTGGCTTGCCGTGCACGCGCTCGACCTCGTGGAGATGGGCATGATCCAGGGGCAGAACTGGAACCTGGAGGAGCTGTCCACGGCCTGCGGGGAAGAGGGGCGGTACGCCTTCCTGCTGTGCGCGATGCCGGAGCCGTTCGTCGGCGGCACGGGAACGCCCGTCGCTCCGGTGGCCGTCCTCTAGGGGGTGTCTTGTCGATCAGGCCGGCAAGACCGGCCGGACAGGGCCTGGGCGTCGGCCGTGGGCATCGGTGGTGGACGTCAGGCGCCGCGCGCCGTCGCGCGCAGCGTGCCGTACGGCTCCCTCCCGTACGCCCCCGCCTCGCATACCGGCCCTGCTGTGTGCGGCGCCGCCGGTACGGGGCCCGGACATCGGTCCACCTCGCACCAGATGGACTTGCCGGTTCCCTCCGGCGTCCAGCCCCAGCGGTCTGCGAGCCCGTCGACGAGTTCGAGCCCGCGGCCGTTCGTGTCGTCGCCCTCCGCGTGCCGGGGGCGGGGCGGGCAGGCGCTGCTGTCCGCGACCTCGACCCGCACGGTTCCGGCCTCGGCCGGTCCCGCGCCGAACAGCATCCGCAGCACCGCCGGACAGCCGGTGTGCACCACGGCGTTGGTGACGAGCTCCGAGATCAGCAGGATCAACGTCTCGGCCAGTGGCTCGTCGTCACCCAGTCCTGACCTCAGGAGACGCGAACGGGCCCATCTGCGCGCCCGTCCCACCTCCGCGGGATCGGGCCCGACCTCCAACTGCACCTGAAGCACCTGCACCGCTCACACCATCCGAACCGGCGGACACATCGCCTTGCGCCTCACAGCCATCACGGAACGTGATTCCCTTGCAGGACAGCATGGTTGACGTACAGTCACTGCAACAAGCGCTTCGGGCATATTCCAGCGTGAAGGAGTACCCATGGTGCATACTGTGCGACGCACCTCACAGGGAGTCGAACACAGGCTCGCAGACCGCACACGCACCGGCCGATCAGCGCGCATCGACAGGACCGGGTCAGCCGGACCGGCCGCGCCGTGACGCCTCGTCCTCGCAGCGACTTGCATCTCATGGAGCGTACCGGAGCGACATGACGACTCCGGGCCGTGACGAGTCCTCCGAAGGACACAACCCGATATCGACGCTCGGTGACGCTTCATAGCGCTGAGGCCAATGCCTCGGCCTGCAACTCCTCCGCCTCCGCCGCCGTGAGCCACATCCCGGCCCGCAACCAGGCGCGCTTGAGGTGGAGATGGACATCTGCCTCCCAGGTGAACCCCATTCCGCCGAACACCTGGAGACAGTCCCGGGCCCCCTGCACGGCCGCCTCGTCGGCGAGGAGTTTGGCTCCGGCGATCTCGCCGGGATCGGCGGTGACGGCGGCGGCATAGACGGCCGAGCGGGCGAGTCCGGTGCGGACGAACATCCCCGCGCACAGGTGCGCCACGGCCTGGAACGAGCCGATGGGCCGGCCGAACTGGGTGCGCTCGCGGGCGTACCGGGCGGCCATGTCCGTCGTCCGGGCCGCGGACCCGAGCTGCTCGGCGGCCGTGAGCAGCACGGCGACGGGGTCGGGCGGCCCGCCGCGTCCGCCGGTGTCCCGGTGCAGCGGGGTCAGCGGGTCGAGGGACCGTACGGGCACGGGGTCGGTGAGCTTCCCCAGGACGGCGTCGGCGGCGTCCAGCCAGGGCACGAGCGCGCCGTCGGACGCGGTGACGACGCTCTCGCCGGAGGCGGCGCCGGGGACGCGGCCCGCGGCGAGGTGTGTGGCGACCAGCGGTCCCGGCAGCAGGACCCGTCCGGCCTCCTCGAAGGCGAGGACGGCCTCGGGGAGGCCGAGACCGGCCCCGCCGTCCGCCTCGGGCAGCCGCAGGGAGAAGAATCCGACCGCGCCCAGCTCCCGCCACAGCCCGCGGTCGAGCCGGGGCTCCGCCACGGCGGCCCGCAGCGCCTGGTGGCCGAAGCGGGCCGCGAGCAGGTCGCGCACCCCGGCCCGCAGGGCCCGTTGGTCGTCGGTGAGCCGGAAGTCCATCAGCGTCCCTTCGGCAGGCCGAGGGTCCGCTCGGCAACGATGTTCCGCTGGATCTGGGAGGTGCCGGCGGCGATCGTGTACGCGAGGGTGGACAGCCGGTCGCGCGTCCAGTCGTGGCCGAGGTCGAACGCGTCGGGGCCGAGGACGTCGGCGGCCGCGTCGTACAGGTCCTGTCGGGCGTGCGAGTAGCGGAGCTTGAAGACGGAGCCGCCGGTGCCCGGGGCGCCGCCGGTGGCGGCCGCCTCGCTCACGTTCCACTGGACGAGCCGCCACAGCGCGGTGAACTCGGCGTGCAGCCGGCCGAGTCTGCGGCGCAGCACGGCGTCGTCCCAGCGGCCGTTGTCGCGTGCGGCGCGGGCCAGGCAGGACAGGGTGCGGCGGCAGGCGACGACCTCCCCGGCGAAGGCGGTGCCGCGCTCGAAGGAGAGCGTGACCATGGTGACGCGCCAGCCGTCGTTCTCCTCGCCCACCCGGTTGGCCGCCGGCACCCGCACCTCGTCGAGGAACACCTCGGCGAACTCGGCCGTTCCGGCGAGCGTGCGCAGCGGCCGAACGGTGATGCCGGGGGCGTCCATGGGCATGGCGAGCCAGGTGATGCCGCGGTGGGCGTTGGTTCCAGGGGCCACAGGGCCGGTGCGGACGAGGAGTTCGCACCAGTCGGCGACCTCCGCGTGCGAGGTCCAGATCTTGGCGCCGGTCACGACGTAGTCGTCGCCGTCGCGGACGGCGCGGGTGCGCAGGGAGGCGAGGTCGGAGCCGGCGTCCGGTTCGCTGAAGCCCTGGCACCAGACCTCGTCGCCGCGCAGGATGGGCTCCAGCCAGCGCTCCCGCTGCTCGGGGGTGCCCTCGGCGGCGATGGTGGGCCCGGCGTGCAGCAGTCCGACGAAGTTCGCGCCGACGTAAGGGGCCCCGGCGAGCTCGGTCTCCTCCAGGAAGGCCAGCCGGAGGGCCGGCGGGGCGTGCGTGTGCACGTCCCCGTACCCGGCGTCGTACAGCGCCCGCTGCCAGGCGGTGTCGTACGCGCGCCGGGCAGGCCAGTCGTCCGGCGGCGGCTTCGGCGGCAGCTTCGGGAGGGCGACGGCGAGCCAGGCGCGCAGCCGGGCCCGGAATTCCGCCTCCTCGGCCGTGGGGGTCAGGTCCATCAGACGAGGTCCAGGCCGAGCATGCGGATGGCGTTGCCGCGCATGAGCTTGTACACGGTCTCGTCGTCGAGGTCCTTCACATGGTCGAGGGCGACCTCCTTGGTGTGCGGGAAGGTCGAGTCGACGTGCGGGTAGTCGGTCTCGAAGGTGGCGTTGTCGCGGCCGACGGTGTCGATCGAGGCGATGCCGTGCTTGTCGCGGAAGAAGCAGCAGAAGATCTGCCGGTAGTAGTAGGTGGAGGGCGGTTCGGGGATCAGGTCGCGCACGCCGCCCCAGGCCCGGTGCTCCTCCCACACGTCGTCGGCGCGTTCGAGGGCGTACGGGATCCAGCCCATCTGCCCCTCGCTGTAGGCGAGGGTGAGGCGGGGGAAGCGCACCAGGACGCCGCTGAAGAGGAAGTCGGTCATCGAGGCCATGGCGTTGTTGAAGCTGAGGGACGCCTGGACGGCGGGCGGGGCGTCGGGGGACGCGGCGGGCATCTGGGAGCTGGACCCGATGTGCATGTTGACGACGGTGCCGGTGTCCTGGCAGGCCGCGAAGAAGGGGTCCCAGTACCCGGAGTGGATGGACGGCAGCCCGAGGTGGGTGGGGATCTCGGAGAAGGTCACCGCCCGCACGCCCCGCGCGGCGTTGCGCTCGATCTCCGCCACCGCGAGGCCGATGTCCCACAGGGGGACGATGCACAGCGGGATCAGCCGGCCGCCGCTGTCGCCGCACCACTCCTCGACCATCCAGTCGTTGTAGGCGCGCACGCAGGCGAGGGCGACCTCTTTGTCGTGGGCCTCGGCGAAGGTCTGTCCGCAGAAGCGGGGGAAGGTGGGGAAGCACAGGGACGCCTCGACATGGTTCAGGTCCATGTCCTTGAGCCGTTCCGCCGGGTCCCAGCAGCCGGGGCGCATCTCCGCGCGGGTGATCCCCTCCAGCGTCATGTCGTCGCGGTCGAAGCCGACGGCGGCGATGTTGCGCTTGTACGGGAACTTCAGGTCCTCGTAGATCCACCAGT
The DNA here is from genome assembly GCF_043080095.1 of Streptomyces sp. NPDC015127. NCBI lineage: Bacteria > Bacillati > Actinomycetota > Actinomycetes > Kitasatosporales > Streptomycetaceae > Streptomyces > Streptomyces sp. NPDC015127. The sequence continues at coordinate 253,160 of NZ_JBIBVE010000012.1, read as the reverse complement.
CGGCCGGCGGCCCGTCCGGGTCCATCGTGATGCGGTACTTCCCGCCGACGTAGGCGAGCTCGCCGATGCCCGCGGTCAGCGGCTGGGGCCCGCGGTCGCGGTACCTGGCCGGCAGCCAGGTCTCGAAGAGGTGCGCGGGCTCGATCACATGGTCGTCGACGCTCACGATCCGGGGCAGTTCCTGTTCCATGGGACCTCCGCTCCTGACGGGTCGTCAGTTCGCAGGCTAGCCCCGCACCCCTGGACCGACAAGGCACGGAGACCTATTCTCTGACGGTCCGTCAGTTATGGAGGGGCCGGCCATGAACGAGACCGCACACGCACTCGGCACATCGCGCACCCTCTGGGAGCTCGTCGTCCGGCGCGCCGCGCTCACCCCGGACCACCCCGTACTCCTCCAGGAGGAGCGCACCCTGACCTTCGGCGGACTGCGGGAGCGCGCCGAGCGCGCCGCGGCCGGGCTGTACGCGATGGGCGTGCGACCCGGCACGGTCGTCGCCTGGCAACTGCCCACCCGCGTCGAGACCGTGCTGCTGACCGTCGCCCTCGCCCGGCTCGGCGCCGTGCAGTCCCCCGTGATCCCCTTCTACCGGGAGCGCGAGACCGGGTTCGCCCTGCGCGAGTCCGGGGCGGAGTTCTTCGCCGTGCCCGGCGAGTGGCGGGGCTTCGACCACACGGCGATGGCACGGCGGCTCGGGGCGCGCGGCGTCTTCGAGGCGTACGGATCGCTGCCCGACGGCGACCCCGCGGTGCTGCCGCCACCGCCCCCGTCGGGGACCGACGTGCGCTGGATCTACTGGACCTCCGGCACCACCTCCGACCCCAAGGGCGTCCTGCACACGGACCGCTCCCTGATCGCGGGCGGCTCCTGCCTCGCCCACGCGCTGCGCCTCACCCCCGACGACGTCGGCTCGATCGCCTTCCCCTTCGCGCACATCGGCGGCGCCGACTACCTCGTGATGCTGCTGCTGTACGGATTCCCGGCGGTCCTCTTCGAGACGTTCGCGCTGCCCGACGCGCTGGCCGAGTACCGCAGGCACGGGGTCACGACGGCCGGCGGCTCCACCGCGTTCTACTCGATGTTCCTGGCCGAACAGCGCAAGCGGCCCGGCGAGAAGCTGATCCCCACCCTGCGACTGCTCGCGGGCGGCGGCGCGCCCAAGCCGCCGGAGCTCCACTACGCCGTCATTCGCGAGATGGGCTGCGCGCTCGCCCACGGCTACGGCATGACCGAGGTCCCGATGATCACCATGGGCTCCCCCGACGACACCCCGGAGAACCTCGCCGGCACCGAGGGCCGGCCGCCCGCCGGGATGGAGATCCGCATCGTCGACGGCGAGGTCCGACTGCGCGGCGAGGCGGTCTGCCAGGGCTACCTGGGCGCCGCGGAGAGCCCGTTCGACTCCGAGGGCTTCCTGAGGACGGGAGACCTCGGCCACCTCACCGACAGCGGCCACCTCGTGCTCACCGGCCGCCTCAAGGACGTGATCATCCGCAAGGGCGAGAACATCTCGGCCAAGGAGATCGAGGACCTGCTGCACACGCATCCGGCGGTGGGCGACGCGGCGGTGATCGGCCTGCCGGACACGGACCGCGGCGAACGCGTCTGCGCCGTGATCGAACGGGCCCCGGGCACGGACGCCCCCACGCTTCAGGCGCTGTGCGCACATCTTCGGACGTCGGGCCTCGCGGTGCACAAACTCCCGGAACAACTGGAGGTGGTGGACGCGCTGCCACGCAACGAGGCACTGCGGAAGGTGCTCAAGTACCGGCTCAGGGAGCGGTTCGGGTGAGGGGCCGCCCGGGCTGCGCGGGCGGCCGGGACCTGCCTGCTACCTGGGCTGCTCGGGGGTGACGCAGTACGCGGCAAAGGCCGTCAGGATCTCCTTCTCGGAGATCCTGCCGTCGCCGTCCGGGTCCAGTGCCGCTGCGGCCTGCGCTGCGACCTCGGGGTCCACGCCGAGGGCGCGCAGCACCCGCGCCGCCGCGTGCGGGGTGACACCGGCGCCGTCCTCGTCGGCGACGGCCACGACGGCGTGCAGGAACGGGCGGGCGATCTCGCCGAACCGCTCGGGGTTGTCGCGCAGCCTCTTCACCGCGCCGGTCACGAACTCCTCTCGGCTGACCCGCTGGTCCCCGTCCACGTCGGCGATCCCGGCCATGCCCTGCCAGAACGCCTCGGCGCCGCTGTAGAGGGCCTGGCCCCTGTCGGAGCGTGCCGTCACGGAGAACTCGGCGAGAACCGAGGCCGCGGCCTTGCTGAAGTCCTCGCGGTCGATGGAGCCGTTGCCGTCCTGATCGAAAGCGGCGAAGCGGGAAGCGATCTTCCGCTCGTACTCTGCGCTGTCCATGGCGGGCAGCGTAAGGCCCCGGGCGCTGACGCGTGTACACACCCGGTGAATTGCCGGGCGGCGACGTCAGGGAGACGCGCTGGTGACGCGACGGCGCCGCCCTCGCGCGCGCTCACGCCGAGAGGGGCTGCGCCTCTTCGTCCGTGGCCGAGACCGCGTCCGCGTACACCTCGAACAGGCGGCGCACGCCGAGCGCGCTCAGCACCCTGTTCACGTGGGAGCCCTCCTCCGCGCCGCGCGCGGGGAGTATCAGCCGGAGCCTGCCCTGGCACGAGCGCATCAGCCGGCGGGCGGCGACGAGCACGCCCACGCCGCTGGAATCGCAGAAGAACACCTCGGAGAGGTCGAGGACCACATCCCGGTCCCCCGCCGCCACCGCGTCGTGCACCCGCTGGCGGACCACGGGCGAGGACACGAGGTCGAGCTCGCCGCACACGTGCAGCACGGTCCACGCGCCCTGCCGGGTCACGGCCACCTTGAGCATCATCACGTACGGACCTCTCGTCGAACCGGCCGGCCCGGAGACCGGAAGCCGTCCTTCCACTGGCCACTGCCCTGCCGTCTCTCCCTGAAACGCGACGGATGTCACCCTGAGTTCCGCCCTCCGCCCGACAGCCCCGGCCCGGCCCGGCGGACTCCTACCATCCCGGGCGGCGCCGACGGGCGTACTTGCCGCAAAGCAGGGTGCGTACGTCATTCGGCGCACTACATTCGAATGAGGCACGGGACTGCGAGGGCGAGACGGCTGGGGGCCGCATGGCGAAGGACGCACCACCGCGCTGGGACCGCAAGATGCAGCAGCGGCTCGCGCGGGGCGAGGCCGCGGCGCTCGGGGAGCTGTACGACCGGTTCGCCGCGCTCGTGCACAGCCAGGCGCACCGGGTGCTGGAGGACGAGGAGGCGGCCGACCAGGTCACCCGCGAGGTCTTCGGCTACATCTGGGAGAACCCGGACGCCTACGACCCCAAGCAGGGCTCGATGCGCTCCTGGGTGGCGCGGCTCACCAACAAGCAGGCCGTGCACCGGCTGCGCCAGAGCGAGGCGGCGGCCCTGGCCCGTGGCGGCGGGGGCAGCGCGGAGGAGCTTGAGCAGAAGGTGCGGCGCGCGGCGGTCGCGGCCCGCGCCGACTACATCGTGACGTCGATGCCCGCGCCGCTGCGGGCGGCGCTGGAGCTGGCGTACTTCCAGCGCCGGGACTACCGGCAGACCGCGGCCGACCTCGGGGTGACGGAGGACGAGGCGCGGCGCAGGCTGCGGCTGGGCCTCCAGCTGCTGTCCACCGCGCACACGCGCCCACTGGAGGGGTCGTCACCGCCCGGATACGGACGCGCGCTGTGAGCGGGCCGTTCGACGGCGGCAGCGACGGGCCCGAGCGGGACCGGGGAGGGGACGAGGTGCGAGGCGTTCCGCGCATACCGGCACCGAGGCCGGCCGCGGACGACCTGTCCCCGGAGGCGTACCGCCCGCCGCGACCCGAGGCCGGTGACGGCTCGACTGCGCCGCGCCCGGGCGGGGCCGACGGCGGCGACGGCCGCGGCGGTGACCGCGAACCGGGGCCCTCGGCCGGGACCGGCCCAGGCTCCGAGGGCACGCCCGAGGCGTCCGGTACGGCGGGCGCGCACGCCGCGGGCGACGTACCGGCCGGCGGCACAGCCCCCGGCGGCACAGTCACCGGCGGCACAGCCCCCGGCGGCCCCACGTCGCACAGTGTGCTCAAGTCGCTCCTCGGCGCATGGGCCCTGTCCGCCTGTTCCGCGGAGGAGACCGCCGCCGTCGAGGAGCACCTCGGCGAGTGCGCTCCCTGTGCCGACGAGGCGCTGCGTCTGCGCGACGCGGTCGGGCTGCTGCACTCCGACCGCGACCTGGACCTCGACCCCCTGCTGCGCTTCCGGGTCCTGGAGAACTGCCTGGGCCGCAGGCCCGCCCGCATCCCCGTGCCCGACTGGGCCGACCCGTACGACGCCGAGACCGCCCGGCTCGACGCGCTGCTGCGCGACATCGGCGACTCCGAGTGGCACGCGCCCGTGCGGCTGAAGTGGTTCGAGGGCGACCGGCAGGTCGACCGGCGTACGACCGTCGCCGGGGTCATCGGGCATCTGATGAGCGTGGACGGCCTGGTCTCCGGGGCGCTCGGACTGGAGGACCCGCTGGGCCGGACCGCGCCCATACGGCCCGCCGAGCGGACGGAGGCGTTCTGGAAGACCGCCGGCCTGCCGGCCGCCACGCGGACGATCCGCGAGCCATGGCGCGACCAGAGCCACACCCTCATCCGCACCGTGTCGTTCGCCGGGCGCGGCGTCGCGGAACTGTCCGTGTCGTACGGGGCGTTCGCCCTGCCCCTGCGCGACTCGCTCCTCGACCGGGCCTTCGAGTGCTGGATCCACGCCGACGACATCGCCGACGCGGTCGACTACCCCTACGCGCCGCCGAGCGGCGCCCACCTCAACCGGATGATCGACCTCGCCGCGCGCCTGCTCCCCGCCGCGCTCGCCGAACGGCGCCGCGCGGGTCTCGCCGGGCCCGCACGTGATCTCGTGGCGGCCGGCGCGCCGGGGCGCTCGCTGCACCTGGAGGTCGAGGGGTCCGGCGGAGGCAACTGGTACATCGCCCTGGACTCCCCGGCCGCCGTCGGCTCACCCGACCGGTCGGTGGCCCAAGTGGCACTGGACGGCGTCGAGTTCTGCCGGCTCGTCGCCGGGCACGTGTCACCGGAGGAGGCCGCGGCAGGCCAGGACGGGGACCGGGAGGCGATCCGCGACGTGCTGTTCGCGGCGGCCTCGCTCAGCAGGCTGTGAGACCGCCGCGGACTGTGCGACGTCGGCGGGCCGTGAGGCCACCGCAAGCTGTGCGGCCCGGCGTCCGCGAGAGCCCCTCGACGCGCGGGCGACCCTGGCTCCTGTCCGGCCTGATCGACAAGACACCCCCTAGCGCGGCCGCAGGCCGCCCACGCTGATGTTCGGGTTGCCGTCGCTGCCGTGCGGCTTGAGCTGGATCTGGATGGTGTGGGTGCGGTCATGGCCCTTCGTGCCGCCACCGCCCGCGGTCAGCACGCCGATCCGCAGTTCGCCGCTGCCCGTGGCCTCCCGCCTGACCTGCACGGCGAACTCCAGCTGCACGCTCTCCACGCTGAACCGCAGATCGCGGCCGGCCCCCGCGCGCTGGGCCCGCTCCAGTTCGTCGCGGACCTGACCGATCACCTCGGCCAGCCCTGCCACCGCGGTTTCGTCACGCTCGGCCATCGCGCCCCCCGCTTCCCGTAGTTATCGTTGGCCAGTATGAGCGATCCGTATCGCACATCCAACTCCTCGGCGTTCGAGGAGAGTTGGCGGGTACGCCTGCTGCCCGCACCGGACCGCGGCGGCACCCCGCTGGGCGCCGGAGTCCTCCTGTCCCGTTCCTGGGTACTGACCTGTGCACATACGGTCCTGTCGCCGCCCGACCACTCGGGCGCCCGCGCCCGGCTGGACACGGTGTACGTCGACGTGGTGCGCCCCGCGCAGTCCGGCCGCGTGGGCGCGCCGGTGCGCGCCCGCGTGGTCCCCAAGTACTTCATCGAGCCCACGCCCGACTTCGGCGGCGACGTCGCCCTGCTCGAACTGGACGACCAGCCCGGTCTGCCGCACGACATCCCGGCCGCGGTGCTGCACCGGCAGATCCCGGCCTACGGCGAACCGGTCCACTTCACGGGCTACCCCGAGGACCTGCCGGGCGGCGAACACCTGGACGCCCGGCTGATGGGCCGCGGCGGGCCGGCGCCGACACCGGAGTGGGTGCAGCTCGACACCCAGGACTCGCCGTACGTCGTGCGCCACGGCTACAGCGGCTGCGGCGTCGTGCACAGCCGCTCCCGCCGGGTCATCGGCATCCTGGTGCACCAGTTCGGCACGCCGGAGGCACGAGTGCGCCGGGACCACGCGTACATGATCCCGACGGAGACGGTGCTGCGGCACCTGCGGCGGGAACGGCTGGAGCGGCTCGGGCTGAAGATCACCGGACTGCGGGCCGTGTCCCGGGACGTCGCGGTCGCGCCGGACCGGACGGTCTCCGGGCGGGTGCCGGGGCTCCAGCGGCGGTTGACGCGCTGGCTGGACGGGGAGCCGGACACCGATCCGGTGGAGCCGGTCTTCGCGGGGGTGGGCGAGCACGACCTCCGGTACACGATCCGGTCGGTGCTGACGCTGGCCGACCGGGAACAGAGCCCGCCGACGCCGTCGGCGATGCCCGCCTCGGCGGGTGAGCCGCGGCTGGGCAGCATCGACATCGCGGTGGACGCGACGAACCGCACGGTGGAGGAGCTGGCACGGCAGGCCGCGGACCGGATCGGGCTCGACGTCCCCGAGGATGCGGACCCGGCCGCTCCCGCATCGCACGAGGCCCTGCTGCGGCGCATCGCCGACGAGAGCCCGCCCCTGAACATCGCCTTCCTCGCCGTGGACCGGTCCGCCTCGCCCGACGGCGAGATCATGGACCTGCTGCGCGCCCTGCGGGCCGGCGGCGGGACCCGCCTGCTCCTCGTCTTCAGCGACCGCCGCTCGCCCCTGCTCGACCAGGTGCGCGCCGACCTGATGGAGCCCGACTGGCCGGACCGCCGCGCCGGCCGGCTGCGGCCCCGGCTCGACCGTCTCGCCGCGTGCGAGCGGCGCATCCGCGAGCACCCCGACCGGCCCGAGCACGCAGCCGAGCGCCACGCGCATGCCGAGCGGCTGCGGGCGAAGCTCGCCCAACTGCGCCCCGGCGGCCTGTCGTACGACAGCGAGGCGCTGCCTTACGCGATGTTCCGCGTCGCCGTCGACATCGAGACGGCGCTGCTGGAGGCCGAGAACAGGGAGGAGATCCTGCACCGGACTGCGGGGCCGCCCGACTTCGTCACCGAGCCGCCGGGCGACGGGCTGGAGGATCTGCCGGTCGTCACCGTGGGGGCGCCCGACGCGCTGGTCACCGCCCGCTCCGGCGCCAAACTCGCGGCCGGCGACCTGCTGCACCAGCAGTACGAGGTGGTGGGGCCGATCGGCCGGGGCAGCCACGGACAGGTGTATCTGGCCCGCGATCTGCTGCTGGAGAAGCGGCCGGTGGCGCTGAAGGGGGTCCTCGACCCCGACAACCCGGCCGCGGTCCGCCAGGCGCACCAGGAGCGGCTTCGGCTGGTGCGGCTCAACCACCCGTCCATCATCCGGGTGGTCAACTACGCGCGGCATCCGTCGGCGCCGGACGAGTTCATCGTGATGGAGTTCGCCGACGGGGCGCCGCTGTCGTGGGTCGCGGACCGCATCGCCGAGCGGAGACCGCCGTTCGCCGGACCGCGGGTCCGCGAGTTCGTCGTCACGTACGGGCTGCTGATCCTGGACGCGCTGAGCCACCTGCACAAGGAGGGGCTCGTCTACGGCGACCTGTCGCTCACGAACGTCCTGCACTGCGGCGACGGCATCAAGCTGATCGACGTCGCCGGCGTGCGCAAGCCGGGCGAGCCGGGGCCCGTCACCCACAAGCCGCCGCGCTCGGGCCCGATGGGCGAGATGACGACCGCCGGTGACCTCTACACGGTCGGCGCCGTGCTGCGCGAGCTGCTGACCCGGGACCCCGAGCCGTCCGCCGACATCGGCGAGGAGTCGCTGAACCGCGCGCTGGGACGCGCCATGGCCGAGCAGCCGGAGCTGCGGTACGCCTCCGCCGACGAGATGGCCGTCCAGCTGCGCGGGGTGCTGCGCGAGCTGCGGTCGCTGCGGCTGGGCGAGGAGACCTACCAGCCGTCGACCCTGTTCGACCCGCCGGCCGCCGCGCTCGACGGCCAGCTCGGCAAGGCGCCACCGCTGGAGCGCTGGCGCACGGACCGCCCGCCGGACCGTCTCGGCGCCCGCATCCCGGACCCGGCCGAGGCGGCGGTGGCGCTGCCGAAGCCCAAGCCGGACGTGCAGGACCCCAACTGGAAGGAGCTGCAGCGCACGTCGTACGACGACCCGGCCGGTCTGCTCCAGCTCAGCCGCGAGTGGGAGCGCTCACCGGAACTCCATCTGCTGCGCTGCCGGCTCCATCTCCAGCTCGGGGACAGGGCATCGGCCGAGACGGAACGGGCGCTGGCCGAGGAGCGGCTGGGCGACAGGTCCCGGTACGACTGGCGGCTGGACTGGCACCAGGGGCTCATCGACCTCGCGTCCGGCCGCACGGCGGACGCCTGGCGCGGCTTCGACGCGGTGTACCGGGCGATCCCCGGCGAGTACGCGCCCAAGCTCGCGCTCGGCTACTGCCACGAGAAGCTGGCCGTCGCACCGCCCGGGGAGAGGGAGTCGGCGCAGCCGCCGCAACCGCCGGCGGACCGGGAGGGGAACGTGGCGCAGGCCAAGAAGTTCTACGAGGCGGTGCTCCAGCGCAACCACGCGATGGGCGCGGCCGCGTTCGGGCTCGCCCGTATCCATCTCGCGGCGGACGAGTGGCAGAAGGCGTGCGCGTACCTGGAGAGCGTGCCGCCGGACTCCCGGCACCGCACGGCCGCGCGCACGGCCGTCGTGCGCATCCAGGTGAACCGGCGCTCGCCCGCCGACGCCTACGCGGCGCTGCACCGGCTGACCAACGACGAGGGGCTCACGGACGGACCGGCACAGGACCGGATCAGGACGGAGCTGCTGTCGATGCTGCTCGGCCTGGTCGAGGAGGCGGACGAGGAGCCGGGTTCCGGCGGCCCCCTGGCACGGCTCGCGGCGGCCGGCTTCTCGGAGAAACAGGTCCCGAGGACGGAGCGGCAGCTGCGCGACGAGTTGTCGGCGAGCTATCGCCGGCTGGCGAAGCAGGTCCCCCGCACGGACCGCCCCGAGGACGCGGCGCTGGCGGAGGCCCTGCTGGACCGGGCGTTCCGCACCCGCCCCCTGGGCGTCCGCCACGTCCGGAACGGCGCCCGCTCGACGTCCTGGCCCGGGTGGGCCCGGCGCGTCCTGCTCCGGAGCGGGGAGGAGTCCGCATGACGGCGGGCGGCACGGGCGCGTCGCCCGCCACGGCACCACGCCCCGACGAGGGACCGGCGACCACGGCCGGGCGCGACGGCGGCAACGCGCACCGCGACGAGGGACCCTCACGTCCGGCGGGGCAGGACGACGGCGGCGGCCGCAGGGGCGGCTGGGCCTCGCTCGCCGCCACGCTGCGGCGGCTCGGCGGCCGTGCCTGGCGGCACGGGCGACGTGTCCCGCCGGCCCTGTGGAGCCGGGCCACCGGCCGGTCGCCCGGCCCCGGGCGGCCGACCGCCGCGTTCCTGCGGCGCAGGATGCTCGTGCTGCCCGCCCTCGCGCTGATCGCCCTGGCACTCTGCGCCGCCGCCTACAACGACGTGCACCGGCGCTCCGAGCAACTGCGGGACCGGTCCGTACCGGCACTGGTGGGCCTCGCCCAGGCGCGGACCTCCCTCGGGCTCGCCCAGGCCCAGGCGGAGTTACGGCTGCTGAACGCGGAGCACGCCGGTCTCGTCGAACTCGGCGAGACGTACCGCTCGCACCTGACCGAGGCCACCCAGAGCCTGAACCGGGTCGCGCAGTCCGGGGCCCTGAGCAAGGGGCAGGAGCAGGAGCTGCGGGTGGTGTCCGGTCTCGTCGTCGCGTACGGGGACAAGATCGCCTGGGCGGACCGCAACCGCACGAGCCGGGTGCTGCGCGAGGCGGGAGTGGCGTACGCGGCCGGGATGCTGCGCAGCCCGCAGCCCGCCGGCGGCGCGCAGGAACCCACCACCGTGCTGGACCGCATCGAGGTCCTGGAGGAGCAACTCCTCGACGAGAGCGCCGACCTGGCCGCCTGGAGCCCGCTCACCCAGGCCGCGGCGGCCGCGGCGGCGCTGGTCGCCGTCGCGTTCGCCTTCGCGGTCGTGGGCACGTCGGTGTTCCTGCGGGACCGGCTGCGGCTGGTGAGCGTCCAGATCGTCGCTGCCTCGGTGCCCGTCCTGCTGACGCCCGCGCTGCTCACCGTCGGCGGCGCCCAGGAGCACGCCGCGCAGGCGGACGTGCACCACGCGGTCGCGCAGCTGGAGTACGTGACGGCCGTGTCCGGGGTCGGGCGCGATATCGAGCGCGTGGCGACCGACGCGGCGGCCCGGATGCGGTCGGCGCACCCGGACGGCTGGGCGCTGACCGCGGGCATCGCCATGCCCGCGACCGGCCTCGGCGCGCTGGCCTGCGGCGTCACGCTCTACCTCTACGCACGGCCCTATCCCCCGCACGTCGCCCGGCGAAAGGACAGCGACGCATGAAGCGCTTGAGGCTCGCCCTGGCGGCCTGCCTGCTGGGGGTGTCCGCCGCCTCGGCGGGCGGTTGCGCGAGCGCCCCCGAGGAGCGGACGCTCGTCGTCCTCGGCCCGTGGACGGACGGCGAGGAGACGCCGTTCGTGGAGGCGCTGAAGAGCATCGGCAGGAAGACCGGCCACCGCTACGTCTACAAGGGCACGCGCTCGCTGCGCGAGACCCTGGTCGCCCAGCTCCAGGCCGGTGCGCCACCGGACCTGGCGATCCTCAACAGCCCCGGCGAGCTGGCCCAGTACGCGCTCTCCGGCGACGCCCATCCGCTGCCGGAGAACGTGGCCGGGGCGGCCATACCGCCCTGGGCGCCTCCGGTCACCGTCCCCGGCAAGGGGGCGGCCCGGACGCACGTCTTCTGGGCGCCGGTGCGCGTCGACCTGAAGTCGCTGGTGTGGAGCCGTACGGACGCGGCGGAGGGCGAGCCCGTGTGGTGCCTCGGCCTGAACTCGGGCGCCACCTCCGGCTGGCCGGGCACGGACTGGATCGAGGACCTGATTCTCCAGCGCCGGGGCTCGGACGCGTACGAGCGGTGGGCGACCGGCGAGAGCTCGTGGACGAGCACGCGTCCGGAGTGGGAGGAGTGGGCGCGGATGCTCACGGCGAACGGCCGCTCCCCCGCGCCCGACGCGCTGACCGACTCCTTCGAGCTGCTCGACGACGGCCGCTACGGGCTGCTGAACCGCGGCGACTGCACGCACGAGCACCAGGGTTCGTTCATCCGCAGGCACTACGGCGACGACGTACGGCCCAGTCCGACGGCCCGCCACCTCGACAGGGCCCGCGCGGCCGATGCGGACGGCGGCGGCGCCTTCGAGGTGTCCGGCGACATGGCGGCGGTCTTCCGGCCGAGCGCCGCCGCCTGGGACCTGCTGGGCCGCCTCACCTCGGCACCCGCCCGCAAGGACTGGGCGGACGCCGCGAAGCCCGGTGAGCGGCCGTTCTTCCCCGGCGGCACGTTCGCCTCGAAGGCGCCGTCGCCGGGGACACGGGCGGTGCAGGAGCTGTTCGACTCGGCGGGCCGGATCTGCCTGGACGCCTCGGACGCGATGCCGCCGACGCTGCGCGACGCGTTCTACCGGGCCGTGCTGGAGTTCGTCGGCGACCCGGACGACCCGGCGCTCCTGACGCGCCTGCTCGAACGGCTGGACGCGGAGACCGCGCTCCAGCGGGAGAAGGAGGAAGAGAAGGAGGGGGCGTTCGTCCTGGACGACCTCTGCGACAACCCGGTGGCCGGGTCGCCGGACGCGGGAGAGCCGTAGGGACGCGTCCCCGCTCTCCTCGGCTCCCGCCGGCTCAGGCGAAGACGACCGTGCGGCGCCCGTTGAGCAGGATGCGGTGTTCGGCGTGCCACTTCACCGCGCGGGCCAGCGCCTGGCACTCCACGTCGCGGCCGACGGCCACCAGCTGCTCGGGCGTGACCTCGTGGCCGACGCGTTCGACCTCCTGCTCGATGATCGGGCCCTCGTCGAGGTCGGCCGTCACGTAGTGCGCGGTCGCGCCGATCAGCTTCACGCCCCGGGCGTGCGCCTGGTGGTAGGGCTTGGCGCCCTTGAAGCTCGGGAGGAAGGAGTGGTGGATGTTGATGATCCGGCCGCTGAGCTGCTTGCACAGGTCGTCGGAGAGCACCTGCATGTAGCGGGCGAGGACGACCAGCTCGACCTTCTCGTCGTGCACGAGGTCCAGCAGCCGCGCCTCGGCCTCGGCCTTGGTGTCCTTCGTCACGGGGATGTGGTGGAAGGGGATGCCGTACGAGCCGACCAGCTCGGCGAAGTCCGTGTGGTTGGAGACGACCGCCGCGATCTCCACCGGCAGGGCGCCGGTGCGGAAACGGAAGAGGAGGTCGTTGAGGCAGTGGCCGAACTTGCTGACCATCAGGATGATCCGCATGCGCTCGTCGGCCTGGTGGATCTGCCAGCCCATCTCGAAGGCGTCGCCGACGGCGGCGAAGCCGGCACGCAGCTTGTCCACGGTCACCGGGGCCTCGGCGGAGAAGTGCACCCGCATGAAGAACAGGCCCGTGTCCCGGTCTCCGAACTGCTGGCTGTCCTCGATGTTGCAGCCGGTGATGAACAGGTAGCTCGACACGGCGTGCACGATGCCCTGTTTGTCCGGGCAGGAAAGCGTGAGGACGTACTGGTCAGTCATCCTTGTAGCCTGCCACAAACGGGCGGCGGGCCCGGACAGCGTCCGTCAAGCGGACGTGGTCGTGTACAGCCGGCTCATCCGCTCACACCGACCGGGTCATGATCCGCAGCACGTCCAGCGAGCGCGGCGGCGCGTCCGGGTCCTCGCCGTCGTTCGACGCGAGGCGCACGTGTGCGTCGCGGGCGGCGCGCACGGCCTCGGGCCAGCCGTGGTGCTCCATGTACGCCGAGACCGGGGCGTCCGCGCCGACCTGGTGCATGATGCGCAGCACCCGCAGCACGGCGACGTCCACCAGGGCGGCCTCGCCCGAGTCGCGGAAGATCGTGCCGACGTACTTCTCGGCCGACCAGTTGTCCAGCCAGGTGTCCTCGACCAGGCGGTAGACGGCGTCCGTGACGTCGCCGTACCCCTCGAGCCCGGCCAGCCAGCACTCCTGATGGAAGACGGGATCGGAAAGCATGTGCAGCGCCGAGCGCACGTTGCTGCGCCAGCGCCACCAGGGCATGTCATTGAGCGGCATGCCGCCCATGGTGGAGGAGCGACGGGCGCGACGGGAAGGGTTGACCGAACCTTGCTGCACGCCTTCGATCGTACGTTCCCTTTTCGATCACCCGGACCCGCCCCTGTAATTCACCTTCCGGTCACCTTGCGTTGAACAACGCTCACTGTGCCGTTCCCCGGGGGAAGGAAACGTGCGGTGCCATGACCGGTTGGCGTCGTTCCCCCACCTCCCGCCCCTCCACGACCCGTCGCGCACGTGCCGCCTGCACCACGGCGGTGGCGGCAGGAGTGGCCCTCGTCACCGGCTGCGGCGTCCTCCCTGGAGAACCGGGGGGTTCCAGGGAGCCCGTCACCGTCATGACGTTCGCCCCGGAGGAGACCAAGGCCACCAACATGCCCGGCATGATGGCGATGGCCAAAGCGTACGAACGCTGGGCCGACGCACGCGGCGGCATCGACGGACACGACCTGCGCGTCATCACCTGCAACGAGCGGAACACCCCCCAGGGTGCGGCCCATTGCGCCCGGCGCGCCGTCAAGGAGGGCGCGGCGGCGGTCGTCGGCTCCTACAGCCAGTACGGCTCCTTCATGGCGCCCCTGGAGGCCGCCGGCATCCCCTTCATCGGCGGATACGGCCTGTCCGGCGAGGAGTTCACCAGCTACCTCTCCTACCCGGTCAACGGCGGCCAGCCCGCCCTGGTCGCCGGCAACGGCAGGCAGCTCGCCGACTACTGCGCCGGCGTCTCCCTCGTACGCCCGGACAGCATCAACGGCGACGACCTCGTCCAGCTGCTCAACTCGGGTCTGGAGGAAGGCAACCGGGACATCCCGTCGGCCGACATCCTCGCGCCCGACGACGCCACCGAGTACACCGAGCAGGCCACGCAGGCCCGCAGGCGCGCGACGCAGCCCACCTGGACGCAGACCGTCTCCTCCGGCACCCGGCCCGGCTGCGTGACCGCCGCGCTCGGCGACCGCACCGAGACCTTCTTCGACTCCTTCCGGCGCCTGCCCGAGGACGGCCGGCACATCCGCATCTCGTCCGTCATCGGCAGCGTCGGCCAGCCCCTCGTCGACCGCACCGGCGGCCGCAACGGCCCCTTCGAGGGCGCCTACATCACCGGCTGGTACCCGGACGCCAACGACGGACGCTGGGACGGCATGCGCGAGGTCGTCATGGACCACGCCTTCGGCGACGACCGGATCGACCCGGCCGACGCGGGCGTGCAGACCACCTGGATCGCGTACACGGTGCTGGAACGGGTGATCCGCGCGCTCGACAGCGACGCGATCACCCCGGGCCGCATCTCCCACGCCCTCGACCAGGGCCTGGAGGTGTCGACGGACGGTCTGACGCCGCCGCTGCGGTGGGGCTACGAGGACATGCTCGGCGCGCCGGGCTATCCGCGGATCGTCAACCGCAGCGTGACGTTCCAGGTCGTGCGGGACGGACGGCTGGTGGCCCAGGACAAGAAGTTCGTCGACGTGGGCAAGACGCTGATGGACGCGTCCTGAGCCGTGCCGCGGCGGGGCGGTGAACCGGATTCACCGCCCCTCTCCGGGCCTCACAGCTGTTCGCTGCGCCGCTCGGTCAGGCTGTACTTCCGGGCGATCGCGTTCCACAGCGGCGCGGCCTCGTTCTTCGCCTTCGTCGCCTCACCACTGGCCCGGTTGCCCTGGGCGGTCCGCGACGTGACGCGGGCCTTGCCGTCCTTGCACCCCTTCTTGGCCTTGACCTGCTGCGCCCAGGCCGCGTAATGGTCGTCGGCCGACGCCGACGCCTGCCAGGCCCTGGTCAGCGCGGAGGTCAGCGCGGCGTGGTTCGGGAGCTTGTCGACCGTCAGGCCGCCGAGGCGGGTCACCAGACTGCGCCGCTGGGCGGCCGCGCCCTTCAGGTCCGTGACGGCCTGGTCGAGGTTCTTGCAGACCTTGATGTTCTCGACCGAACGGATCACCGCGGCCCGGCTGTTGTTGCTGTCCGCAAGCAGCTTGTCGAGCTCCTTCGCCTGCGGCTCGGCGGGGTCGGCGGCCTGGGTGGACGCGCTCTGGCTCGGCGCGGGGGTACTGGCGGCGACGTTCGCGTCCGGCGCCGGGTCCTTCTCGTCGTCACCGCCCGACATCACGGCCCCGACACCGAGGCCGAGCACGGCGCAGCCGATCACGAGCGCGGCGACGACGGGCACGATGGACCGCCTTCCCCGCGCCACGGGCTCGTCGTCGTAACGGGGCCCGGACGGCTGCGCACCGCCCTGCCGGGCGTCGAACCGGGGCATGTGCTGGGTGGAGTCGGCGGGCTGCGCCCGGGGCGCGTCCGAACGGAACAGGCTGTCGAACTCGGCGGGCGGCTGCCGGTCCCCCGGCGCGCCGGGCCGGATGCCGAACGGCGCGGCGGTGGGGGCGGGCGGCACGGGAGCGATGTACTGCGTGGCCTCGGAGTCGCTCCCGCCGGCGCGGGCGGTCCCGAGGAACGTCGTCGATTCGGAGGGCATCTCGGGCGGCAGAGCCCCGGGCGGCGCGACGGAGCCGCCGCCGACGGGCTGGATGTACTGCGTGGCGTCGGCGTCCCCGACGGGGCCGCCCTGGCCGCCCTGGCCGCCCTGGCCGCCCTGGCCGCCCTGGCCGCCCTGGCCGCCCTGGGGCGGCAGCATCTGGGTCCGCTCCTCCTGCGAAGCGTCCTGCGGCGGCAACGGCTGCGACGTGATCCCGTGTTGCGCGAGCGGCACGGGCGCGGAGGACGCGGCAGGCCCCTGCGGGGCCGGGGCCCCGTAGCCGTTCGTCTGCCCCGGCACGGGAGCACCGGCCTGACCCGGTCCACCGGGGTATCCGTAGCCACCGGGCTGCCCCTGCTGCGCGGGAGCGGCCGGGTAGCCGTAGCCACCGGGCTGCGCCTGCGGGGCGGGAGCGCCGTAGCCGTTCGTCTGACCCTGCGCGGGAGCGCCGGCCTGACCCGGTCCACCGGGGTGACCGGCGCCACCGGCCTGCGGCGCGGGAGCGGCCGGGTAGCCGTAGCCCCCGGGCTGGCCCTGGGGCGCGGGCGCGCCGGGGTAGCCGTAACCCGGCTGTGGTGCCGAAGCACCCGGCGCGCCAGGCGAGTCGGGGGCCCCGTAGCCCTGCGGGCCCTGCGGGCCGGGCGCGGTCGGGTAGCCGTAACCCGGCTGTGGTGCCGAAGCACCCGGCGCGCCAGGGGAGTTGGGGGCCCCGTAGCCCTGCGGGCCGGGCGCGGGCGGGTGTCCGTAGCCCTGCGGTGCCGGAGCGCCGTAGCCGTCCGCCGCCGGAGGCGCCGGCGGCGGCGACTGCTGCGGCCCCCACGGCGCGCCCCACGGCTGACCGCCCGCAGGGGCCGCCTGTGCTCCCGGGGATCCGGGTATGAGGGGCTCGCTGCCGTCGGCGGGCAGCACGACGCCTTCGTGCGCGGGCCGCGCGGCCGGCAGCCGCTGCTCGTCACCCTGTCCGCTGTGCGTCACCGGGACTCCTACATGTGGACCTACGGAATCGTCGGTTCACGCTACCGGGTGCCCGGAGCGCTCCGCACACACGTGCCGGAGCAGTAACAATATGCGGACACAGGACGCTGTTCATGCCTGCCGCGGCATGGCAGAAAGCCCTTCCGCACACCCGGCCGCGGCCCGCTCCTCACGCCGCCCGCAGCTCCAGGCGCGCGGCCAGCTCCCGCACCGCCGGCTCGTCCGCGTACGGCTCCAGCCGCAGCTGGAGGTCGTCCAGATACTCCGCGCCCCGGCTCGAGCGCAGCGTGTCCAGCAGGTCGACCGCGCGCGTGGCCGTGTGGCAGGCCTGCTCCACCTCCCGCTGCTGCACCTGGGCCGACGCCAGCAGCACCAGTCCGATCGCGCGCCGCCGCGCGCGTGAGGCCGGGTGGCGGCAGAGCGCGTCCTCCGCGTGGCGGGCGGCCGCCCCCGCCTCGCCGAGGTCGCGGTGGCAGTGCGCCAGCTCGTCGGCGAGATACGCCTCGTCGAAGTGGGTGATCCACGCCGGGTCGTCGCCCGTGTCCGGCTCGGCCCGCTCCAGCGCCGCCACCGCCCTGGCGGCGGCCTCGTGGCAGGTGCGGGCGTCGCCGAGCAGGGCGTGCCCGCGGGCCTCGGCCGCGTGGAACATGGCCTCGACCCGTGGCGTGACCTGCCCGCGCGCCCCCTCCTGCGCGGCCCTGGCCAGCTGCGCGATCTCGCGCGGGTTGCCGAGCTCGGCGGCGAGGTGGCTCATGGACGCGGCGAGCACATAGCCGCCGTAGCCGCGGTCACCGGCGGCCTGCGCGAGCCGCAGGGCCTGGATGTAGTAGCGCTGGGCGAGCCCCGGCTGCCCGGTGTCCACGGCCATGTATCCGGCGAGCTCGGTCAGCCGGGCGACCGCCGCGAACAGCTCACGGCCGACCGCTTCCCGGTACGCGCCCGACAGCAGGCCGGAGACCACGCTGTTGAGGTAGTGGACGAGGACGGGCCGCACGTGTCCGCTGCCGAAGCGGTGGTCCAGCTCGGTCAGGGCCGCGGTCATGGCCCGTACCGCCTCGACGTCCGAGGCGCCGACGCGCGCCCCGGCCGTGCGCGCCACCTGGGCGTCCGCGCCGGTGATCAGCCAGTCGCGGCTCGGCTCGACGAGGGCGGAGGCGGCGACGGCCGAGCCGGACAGGAAGTCGCGGCGGCCCACGTCGGACCGCCACAGCTCGCAGACCTGCTCGATCGCGCCCACCACGGTCGGCGAGAACTGCAGGCCGACGCCGGTCGCCAGGTTCTTGCCGTTGGCCATGCCGATCTCGTCGATCGTGACCGTCCGCCCGAGCTTGCGGCCCAGCGCCTCGGCGATGATGCCGGGCGCCCGGCCGCGCGGCTGCTGGCCGCGCAGCCAGCGGGCCACCGACGTCTTGTCGTAGCGCAGGTCCAGGCCCCGTTCGGTGCCGACCATGTTGACGCGCCGTGCGAGGCCGGCGTTCGAGCACCCGGCTTCCTGGATGAGTGCCTGCAACCGTTCGTTCGGCTGTCGGGCGACGAGAGGCCTGGCTGCCATGAACTACCCCCTGGTGCCGCGATGATCAATGAGTTGATCACTGCCCGGCTGATATACGGAGAATGCAGAGTTGGTCGGGTTGGTTCCTTTTCGCCGTCGTGCGCTTCGCCGTCGTACGGGCCCCGTTCGATCCCGTCCCGTACGTGTCCCCGCTCTGGCTACCCGCCGCTGCGGGCTCGGCCCCCCGCGCGCCCCCGGCCGTGCATCCGTGCGCCCCGCATGCAGGATCGATGCTCCACCGGCCGCGGAGAGGGGCCCCGTAACCCGAGGTTGCGGCGGTAGTTGAGTGTGTCGTGGAAGAGACCATGTCAGTCAGTCAATCCGCACAGATCCCCCAGCAACGAGGCGAGCAGCTGCTGGACAACGCCGTGCGGTACGCGGAAGAGCGGCACTGGGACGTGTTCCCCGGCACCTGGCTGGAGGCCGTCGACGGAGCGGAGCGCTGCTCCTGCGGCGATGCCGACTGCCCGGCGCCCGGCGCCCACCCGGCCAGGCCGGACTGGGCGAACCAGGCGACGGGCAGCGCCACGGCCGCCAGGCGGCTGTGGGGCAAGCAGCCCAGGGCGTCGATCCTGCTGCCGACGGGCCGTACCTTCGACGCCCTCGACGTTCCGGAGTCGGCCGGGTTCCTGGCGCTGGCCCGGCTGGAGCGGATGGACCTTCCCCTCGGCCCGGTGACCTGCACCCCCGACCGCCGCATGCTCTTCTTCGTACTCCCGGGCGCGTCCGTGAAGGTCCCCGACCTGATCCGCAAGCTCGGCTGGGCACCCGCCTCCCTCGATCTCGTCGCCCGCGGCGAGGGCCACTACGTGGCCGCGCCGCCGACCCGCATCGGCGGCCGGGGCGCGGTGCAGTGGGCGCGCCGCCCCACCCCCGCGAACCGGTGGCTGCCGGACGCGGACGAGCTGATCAGCCCGCTCGCCTACGCCTGCGGCAGGGAGGCCGCCGCGGCACGATCCCGGCAACGCTGACCAGCGAATACTGCCTGGATCACCCGTGCGCCCCAGGGAGGCTCGTCCGTAGGCTGGTGTCCGTACCAACGGGGAACACGGGGACACCGAAAGGCAGTGACCATGCCGGAGCAGGCAGTTGACGACAGTGGTCGTGCGGGCGTGGGCGGCGGGGCGCCCGCGGCGCCGCCCGCCGTCCAGGTGGAAGGTCTGTGGAAACGGTTCGGCGACCACATCGCCGTCCAGGGGATCGATCTGACGCTTCCGGCGGGCAGGTTCATCGGCCTGGTCGGCCCGAACGGCGCCGGCAAGACGACCACGCTCTCCATGGTCACCGGACTGCTCCGGCCCGACCAGGGCCGCGTGCAGGTCGGCGGCCACGACGTGTGGCGCGACCCGGTCGAGGTGAAGGCCCGTATCGGCGTCCTGCCGGAGGGCCTGCGCCTGTTCGAGCGCCTGTCGGGCCGTGAACTGCTGGCGTACAACGGCCGGCTGCGCGGCCTGCCCGGCGACGAGGTCGACAAGCGCGCGGCGCAGCTGCTCGACGTCCTGGACCTCGCCGGGGCGCAGCACAAGCTCGTCGTCGACTACTCGACCGGTATGCGCAAGAAGATCGGGCTCGCGGCCGCGCTGCTGCACAACCCCGAAGTCCTCTTCCTGGACGAGCCGTTCGAGGGCGTCGACCCGGTGTCCGCGCAGACGATCCGGGGCGTGCTGGAGCGCTACACCGCCTCGGGCGCCACCGTCGTCTTCTCCAGCCACGTGATGGAGCTCGTGGAGTCGCTGTGCGACTGGGTCGCGGTGATGGCCGCGGGCCGTATCCGCGCCCAGGGGCCGCTCGCCGAGGTGCGGGGCAAGGCGCCGACGCTGCAGAGCGCCTTCCTGGAACTCGTGGGCGCCCGGGACCGGGACACCGGGGACTCGCTGGACTGGCTCGGCGGCGGTGCGCGTTGAGCACCGCACCGCTGACCCGTGTCTTCGTCGGACTGAAACTGTCGCTGCTCCGCAACGGGCTGCGCCAGTCGTCCGGCCGCAGGGCCGCGTACATCGTCTCGCTCGTGTGCGTCCTGCTGTTCGCGGCCGCGCAGCTCGCGGGGCTCGTCCTGCTCCGCGGCGAGGCCCACGCCGCCTCGCTCGTCGTGCTGCTCGCGGGGGTGCTGGCGCTCGGCTGGGCCGTGATGCCGCTGTTCTTCCCCAGCGGCGACGAGACGCTGGACCCGACCCGGCTGGTGATGCTGCCGCTACGGCCCAGGCCCCTGGTGACGGCCCTGCTGGGGGCGTCGGTGGTGGGCATCGGGCCGCTGTTCACGCTGTGCCTGGCGGTCGGTTCGGCGATCGCGCTCGCGCACGGGGCGGGCGCTGTCCTGGTGTCGGTGCTCGCCGTGCCGCTGACGCTGCTCGTGTGCGTGGCGCTGGCGCGGGCGGTCGCCGCCGCCAACATCCGGCTGCTGACCTCGCGCAAGGGCCGCGACCTGGCGGTGCTCAGCGGCCTGGTGATCGCGGTGGGCTTCCAGCTCGTGAACTTCGGCGCGCAGCGCATCGGCAAGGCGGGCGGACTGGCCACGCTGGACCCGGTGGCCGATGTCGTGCGCTGGGTGCCGCCCGCGTCCGCGCTCGGCGCGGTCGGCTCGGCCGGCGAGGGCGCCTACGGGACCGCCCTGGCCCAACTGGCGCTCGCCGCCCTGGCCCTGGCCGCCCTGCTGTGGTGGTGGCGGAGCAGCCTGACGAAGCTGATGACGGCCCCCGACGGCTCGACTCTGGCGGCGGCCTCCGAGCCGTCCCGCAAGGGGACGTCGACGGGTCTGCACCGGCTGCTGCCCCAGGGACGTACGGGCACGGTGATGCAGCGCAGCCTGCGCTACGTGTGGCGGGACCCGAAGACCAAGGCGGCGTGGGTGACCTCACTGGCCGTCGGACTGATCGTGCCGGTCTTCAACGCCCTGCAGGGCACCGGCTCGATCTATCTCGTGTGCTTCGCGGCGAGCATGCTCGGCCTGCTGATGTACAACCAGTTCGGCCAGGACACGTCGGCCTTCTGGATGGTCGCGCTGACGATCTCCTCCGCGCGGGACGCGTACGCCGAACTGCGGGCCCGGGCCCTGGCGTTGCTCCTGATCACCGTGCCGTACATGACGCTGGTGGCCGCGGTCACTGTGGGCGTGCTCGGCAGGTGGGAGGACCTGCCGGAGACGCTGGGCCTGTCGTTCGCGCTGCTGGGCGCGATGCTGGCGACGGGCGCGGTGGCGTCGGCGCACTTCCCGTACTCGATCCCGCAGGACAGCGCGTACAAGAACGTCGCGCCGGGGCAGGGCGGTATCGCCTGGATCTCCATCTTCGGCGGCATGCTCTTCTCGGCGCTCCTGTGCACACCGTTGCTGGCGCTGACGATCTGGCTGCACGTCGCGCAGGCGGCCGCGCTGTGGCTGCTGCTGCCCTTGGGCACGGCGTACGGAGCGCTGCTCCTGTGGGCGGGCCTGCGCCTGGCCGCGCCCCGTACCGCGGACCGGCTGCCGGAGATCCTCACGGCGGTGAGCAAGGGCTGAGGGCAAGGGCGGTCACGCCTGCGGCAGGCCCGCGTCGCAGAAGACGCACACGAAGTCGCCCTCGCGCACCACGTTGAGCTCGGCGCTGGCGCCGCAGTGGCGGAAGACGACCTCGTGCGTGAACCCCCCACCGGGCCGGACCAGTCCGGCCCGGTCGAGGGCGCCCGCGACCGCGGGCCACGAGTCGGGGTCGGGGCAGTAGCCGGTGGACTGGCTGCTGACGTAACCGGCCTGCCAGCGGCCGCCGTCGGTCCGGCGGAAGCCGACCTCCCCGGCACCGGCGACGGCGGCACGTCCGGCACAGGCGACGTGCTCGCTGCGGCGGGGCGCGAGCCGCAGCAAGCCGTCGGCGTCCACGACGTACGTGAACGGCTCGGCCAGGTCGCCGGGCGCCTGCGCCTCGGCCCAGGCCGCGAAGTCGGCGGGCGTACGGATCACCCGGCCGGCCGGGGCGTCCTCGGCGGCGCGCCGGATGTCCGCAGGGCCCACGTAGCCGAAGAGGCGGGGGCCGTGGGTCGCGACGACGCTCCGGAGACGCAGCCGGGCCACTCCGTCGCCCGAGAGCCGCACCTTCGCGCTGTGCGGCGGGTGCACGAGGTCGACGTGTCGCCCGTACCGGTCGATCCGGTCGAGCCGCAGCCGCCCCCCGTCGTACCGCTGTCCAGGCCGGGCCGTGCCGCCCACGCACCGCACGACGCACTCGGCGGTGCGCGCGTCGACCGGCTCCACGGTGTGGATCTGCAACGCGCCGTACCCGTCCGCCATATGCCTCAGTCCTCCGCCTCTTCGGCTCCGGCGGACCCGGGCAGCGACGCACCCTGTGCGACCGCCACGGGACGCGGTGCTGTCATGGTGTCAGGACTCCGTCCAGGAAGGGCTCGATCGCCGCCCGCCAGCCGTCCGGGTGGTCGTAGTGGACGAGGTGGCCCGCGTCGGCCACCTCCCCGTACTGCCCGAGGGGCAGCACGCGGACCATCTCCTGGGCCTCCGCGCGGCCCAACTCCCCGTCGAGTCCGCGCACCACCAGCGTCGGGCAGCGGACCTGGGCCAGCTCCTCCCAGTGCGCGTCGAGGACCCACGTCTCACGGGACGTCAGCATCTGGCGGCGGGAGAACACCGGGCGCCAGCCGTCCGCCCGCTCGGCCATCACCTCGGCGAAGAACTCGCCCCGCGCCGGATTCGGACGCTCCACCCAGGGGTCGTCCTCACCGAACCACTTGCGCACATCGGCCAGCGTCGCGAACGGCACCGGCCAGGAGCGGAACCAGCCCTCCCACTCGCGCTGGCTCGCCACCCCGAGCGCCGACGCGCGCATGTCGCAGATGACCAGCGCGCGCACGAGGTCCGGGCGCCGGGCCGCCAACTGCCAGGCCGTGAGCGCTCCCATGGAATGGCCGATCAAGGTCACCGGGGCCAGCGCCAGCTGCTCGACCGCCGCCTCCGCGTCCGCCACGTATGCCGCGCGGGTGAACGGGCCGTCGACCGGCTTCTCGCTGCGGCCGTGGCCGCGCTGGTCGAGGGCGACCGCGCGATGCCGCTCGGCGAGCCACCGCGCGGTGGGTGCCCAGTGCGAGGCACGGCCCATCAGCCCGTGGAGCAGTAAGACGCCCGGCGCACTCTCGTGCTCCCCGCGCCCCTTCGGCGGATCCGCGAACTCCCAGGCAGCCAGGCGCACACCGCCGGCTCCGGTCACATCGATGCGCCGCACCATCTGTCCTGGCACCCCCTGTCTCCCCCGGATCGAGTGGCTCGTGTCGAGATGACGCCAGACTATCGAACCTGTATTCGAAAACGCGGCTCTGGCGCGCAACACCCCTCGTTCGAGTGACCCGGCCCAGGGATTGGACGGCGCTGCCGAGGGGAGATTTCCTGCGGGAGGCGGGCCGCTCGGGGAAAACGGTCCGAGGGGATTGACCCTGGGAGCTCGGGGCTCCGGGTCAGCACCGGGGAGGACAGGTCCCGGCGCCCTCGGGCGTCGGGACCCCTCCATGTCAGGACGCGCAGGACATGCGGGACGTACGGCAGGCGGCGCATCACCCTGGCTCCCCTCCCCGGGCCGTGGTCATATGCCTCGGCTTCAGAGTGGCACGCGATTCGCCCGGCCGCTGCCATTCCGGACGGAAAACGGTTTCGCCACCACGGAAGCCCGGCGCGGACACACGTCGGGCGGCCCCGGAGCACCCTGGCTCCGGGACCGCCCGACACCGCTCACCGCCCGGCCACCCGGGCGTCTGTCAGCGCTTCGCCACGAAGACGTGCGAGGCGATCTCCGCCTCCAGCTCCGCCGCCTCCCCGCTGCTGCCCACCAGCACACCGCCCGGCGACTCGGTCACGCTCACCACCGAACCGGGCTGCACGCCCGCCCTGCGCAGCGTGTACATCAGCTGCGCGTCCGTCTGGATCGGCTCACCGATCCGCCGCACGACCACCGTCTTGCCGTCCGTGCCCGGGTCGAGCTCGGCCAGCGAGACCATGCTGTCGTCCAGGAACGGGTCGGCCTCCGCCTTCTCGCCCAGCTCCTCCAGGCCCGGGATCGGATTCCCGTACGGCGACTCGGTCGGGTGGCGCAGCAGCTCCAGCACCCGCCGCTCCACCGCCTCGCTCATCACGTGCTCCCAGCGGCACGCTTCGGCGTGGACCTGCTCCCACTCCAGGCCGATCACGTCGACGAGCAGACACTCCGCGAGCCGGTGCTTGCGCATCACCCGCGTCGCCAGCTGCCTGCCCTCGCCGGTCAGCTCCAGGTGCCGGTCACCCGCCACCGTCACCAGACCGTCCCGCTCCATGCGGGCCACGGTCTGGCTGACCGTCGGACCGCTCTGGTCCAGCCGCTCCGCGATACGGGCCCGCATGGGCACCACGCCTTCCTCTTCGAGCTCGAGGATGGTGCGGAGATACATCTCCGTCGTGTCGATCAGTCCGGACATACGTGCCCCTCGAAGAAATCGTGCGCTGCGGCCCCGGCTCAATTCTTACGCATCCCACCGACAACCGGTGTCGCGGCGGGCGAAGCCCGTATTGACAGCGCAATGGTCCAGACCGCAACGTGATCGGCGGCACGGATGTTCCCGGGCCGTCACGCACTCGTACCGTTCCTCTACCCACCTCGTACGTTCCGGAAAGGGCTCGGCGATGAGCGAGAGCAAGTTGGCCGGTCAGTTCTTCGACGCCGCGATCGGTCTGCTGCGGCGCGCACGGGACGAGGAGTCCGCCAACATCGCGTCCGCCGGGTCGGCCCTCGCCGACGCCGTCGCCGCGGGCGGCCGGCTGTTCGCGTTCGGCGCGGGCCACTCCTCCCTCGCCGCCCAGGACGTCGTCTACCGCGCGGGCGGCCTGGCCCTGATGAACCTGCTGGCCGTGCCCGGCGTCGTCGGCGTCGACGTCATGCCCGCCACGCTCGGATCCGCGCTGGAGCGCGTCGACGGCCTCGCCGCGGCGGTCCTCGACACCAGCCCCGCCACGGCCGGCGACGTCCTCGTGATCGTCTCCCTGTCCGGGCGCAACGCCCTGCCCGTCGAGATGGCGATGAACGCCCGCGCACTCGGGCTGACGGTCATCGGCGTGACGTCCGTCGCGTACGCGGAGGAGACCACGTCGCGGCACGTCTCCGGGACATTCCTCAAGGACCACTGCGACATCGTCATCGACTCCAAGATCGCGGTCGGCGACGCGGAACTGACGCACGAGGGCATCGAGGCGCCGTTCGCGCCGGCATCGACGGTCGTGACGAGCGCGCTGATGCAGGCCATGATGGCCGCCGCCGCGGAACACCTCGCCGCCCGCGGCATCGAACCCCCGCTGTTGCGCTCGGGGAACGTGGACGGCGGCCACGAGTGGAACGGCCGTGTGATGGCGGAGTACCGCGACCGGATCTTCTTCCGCCACTGAGGGGACGTGGTCGGCGGGGGCGCGCGCCCGCACCCGGGCGCTTGAGCCGCCGCCCGCGGGGCCCGCACGCGGTGGAACCGCCGCGCGGCTGAGGGCCGGGGCGGCCGCCGGTGCCCGGGCCGGCAGCGGGCCGAGGGCCGGCCGGTCGCTGGCGCGTCGGCGCCCGGCCGCGCGGGCAGGGGAAGCCGGTACAGGAGGACGCACGGGGGCCGCGGCAGACGATCGGCCGCGGGCCGAGGGCCGGCCGCGCGGCGGCGCGGGCCCACCGGGCGCCCGCCGGCCGCCGCAGGAGCCGGCGTACACCGTGCCGTGCCGCGCCCCGTCAGCGCGGCGCGTGCGTACCGGCGCGCGGCCGCGCGGGCGTCGGGTCCAACCTCGCAGTCGGGCGCGCGAGCGCCTGGCGCAGGGGCATGGCGTCGGCCGCGAGGCAGCCGGCCCGTAGGAGGGGCCATCGCGGACCGCGGCAGACGGTTGCGGGCGGACACACGCCCCGGCGCGCGTCAGCGCGGGGTGTCGCCCTGTTCCGACACTCGGGCCAGGTCCAGTGAGGTCGCCACCAGGGCCGCCAGGCTCTCCGCATAGACCGCGTCCGGGCGCTCGAACGCCGGGCGGCTCGCGGTGCGCAGGAACGTCAGGGCACCCACCGTCCTGCCCCGGCTCCGCAATGACGTGCACAGCGCGTGCGCCGCGTCCCTGGGCCACTGGCGGCGCTCCGCCCACTCCCCCGGCGACGATTCCGTACCCGCGCTCGCCCGCACCGACCCCGAGCGCTCGATCGCCTGGAACACCGGATGCCCCGGCTCGTACCGCACCGGGATCCCGCCGCCCCCCGTCTGCGCCGAAGGGCCCGACGTGCCCGACGGCGAGACCGCCGCCCGCACCAGACGCTGCCCCTCGTCCTCCGCCAGGTCGAGCAGCGCGTGGTCGGCGAAACCGGCGAGCGCGAAGTCCAGCAGTACGGCCGCGGCCTCCAGCGGGTCCTCGCACTCCGCGGCCGCCCGGCCCGCCCGGTGCAACTGCCCCGACCGGAACCGCAGCCGGTCCGCGTCCTGCTCCGCCAGCTTCACGTCCGTCACGTCGTGGAAGACCCAGCCCACCCCGAGCGGCACCGGCTCCTCCGCGAGCGGCGAGGCCAGCCGCAGGAACCCGCTGCGCCAGCAGCGCCTGCGCTCACCCTCCGGCGTCGGGACGCTCACCCACAGGTCCACGAGCCCGCGCGGGGCGCCCTCCGCCAGCACGTGGTGGAGCGCGCCCTCCAGCTCCTCGACGCCCTGGGAGATCAGCTCCCCGAGCGGGCGGCCCAGCACGGTCGACCGGCCGGCGCCCAGGACCCTCGCCGCCTCGCCGTTGACCACGGCCGGACGCAGATCCACGTCCACCAGGACGACACCCCAGGACGCGTCGTCGAAGAGCGCCTCGCTCAGCGCGATGGAGCGCTCCAGATCGATCTGGGCGTGGACCTCGCTGAAGGCGCAGTACACCCCGGCCGGTTCGCCGTCGGCGCCGAGCACCCGCGCGGACTGGATGCGCACCAGCACCCGGCCCCCGTCCTTGCGCAGCAGCGCGAACTCGTGCACCTGCCGCCCCGGCGCGCCCATCGCGGCCATCAGCCGTTCCTGCACCTCGCCCGCGTCGGCCCTGCGCACCGCCCACCCGGCGAATCCGCGCCGCCCCACGGCCTCCTCGGCGCTCCAGCCCAGAATGCGCTCGGCCTCGCGGTTCCAGTGCGTGACGGTCCCCTCGGCGTCGAACGCGCACAACGCGGCGTCCATCCCGTCGAGCAGCGCCGCGAGCAGGTCCGCATCGGGCGGCCCGGAGCCCCCGTCCCCGGGCTCCGGCTCCCCGGACCCGAGCGCGTCGGTGATCTCACTCCTGGAAGCACTCATCCCGGGACCCCCTGCAGGACGTGTCCACGTGTGCTGACGCACCTAAGCCCATTCAACTTCAACGTGACCCAGGACACACACGGTTCCCGGAAATCGTCCGCGGGCCGGAGAAAGTGGGTCTCCAAATTCACTTGAACCGTGCCGCAACGCTTCTTAGGGTGTGGGCACACGCGAAAGGAGGTGATCCGAAAACATGATTTATTTTCGGACTCGTGAGGTGACTGCGGGCTAACGGCCTGCCGTCGCACTCTGTGCACCTCGGCAGGTCGTCTGCCGAAACCCAAGCAGTCACCCGACCCGTGGGCCGCCGGTAAGTCCGGCCGGCTCCCTCCGTCCGGACGGAGGGACCAAGGCCCACGGGTCGTCTGCGTTCCCGGGCCGGGGCAATCACGCCAGGCTCAGGCGGCCCGTGCGGCGGGCGCGGGACTCGCCTGCGCGGAGGATCAGCGCCGCCGCTCCCAGCAGCAGCGCGCTCAGGGCGGCGAGGGCGGCGAGGGACGGGGCCAGGTCCGTTGCCGTGCGGGACTCCAGGAGGGCGCCGCGGACCGCGAGCAGGCTGCCGGTGAGGGGGAAGACGGCGCCCACGGCCTGGACCGCGGTCGGGAGCGCGAACGGGGGGAGGCGCACCCCGGAGACGAACCAGAGCGGTTCGTCGAGGATCGTGTAGAGGAACGCCGAGTCCCGCGAGAAGACCAGCAGGCTGTTGAGGAACGCCCCCCACGCCACCGCCGGGACGAGCAGCGCCAGGACGACCACCCCGTACATCCACCACGCGGACACGGAGAGCGTGCCGAAGCCGGTGAGGGCGGCGACCGTGAAGCAGGTGAGCAGCCAGGCGTTCTGGAGCAGGGCGCCCGCGCCGTTGGCGATCATCAGGGTGAGGCGGCCGGCCGGGGAGAGGAAGAGCAGTTCGAGCGTGCCGGTGGTGCGTTCGAAGGAGAAGTGCCAGGCGGACTGGACGAGCGAGAAGAAGAACGCGTACGCGAGGGTGCCGGTGGCCAGGAAGGCGAGGAGGCGTTCGGGGTCGGCGGCGAGGGGCCAGTTGGCCGCCGCGCGGGACGTGGTCGCGACGGGGCGCAGCGTGTAGTAGGTGGTGGCGAGCTGGAGGACGGGCCACACCAGCATGGAGAAGACGACGAGCGGCTGCCCGAAGAGCCGGCGGTGCTGCTTGAGCGTCTCGGCGGCGAAGATCCACAGGGCGTGTCGGAGTGCGCGCTTCATACGGGTGCCGCCTCGGGGGTGCGGTCGGCGAGGGTGAGGATGGCGTCCTCCAGGCTGGCTTCGGCGATGGTGAGTCCGCCGATGGAGCCGCCGGCTTCGACGAGGGCGGCGGCGAGCGGGCCGGCGATGTCGTCGGGGTGGCGCAGGGTGATCAGCTGGCTGCCGTCGGGGAGGGTTTCGCGGGTGGCGCCGAAGGCGTCGGCGGCTGCGCCGACGCGCTCGCCGGGATTGGTGACGGTGATGCGTACGGTGCGGTGGCTGCCGGTGGCGGCTTTGAGTTCGGCGGGGCTGCCCTCGGCGAGGTGGCGGCCGCCGGAGATGACGTGGACGTGGGCGCAGAGCTCCTCGACCTCGGCGAGGTAGTGGGAGGTGAGGAGGACGCCGGTGCCGTCGGCGGCGAGGTCGGCGACGACGCGGCGCAGGTCGCGGGCGATGGGGGCGTCGAGGCCGAGGGTGGGTTCGTCGAGGAGGAGGTAGTCGGGTTCGTTGATGAGTCCGCGGGCGATGGCGAGGCGCTGGGTCATGCCGCGGGAGTAGCGCTCGACCATGGTGTCGGCCGCGTCGGTGAGGCCGACGAGGGCGAGGAGTTCGTGGATGCGGCGGCGCAGTGCGGGGCCCGGTACGTCGTAGAGGCGGCCGAAGTACCAGAGGTTCTCGCGGCCGGTCATGCGGGTGTAGACCATGCGTTCGCCGCCGGCGATGAGGTTGATGCGGCGGCGTACGGCGCGGGCGTCGGTGACGGTGTCGAGTCCGTCGACGGTGACGGTGCCGGAGGTGGGGCGCAGCAGGGTGGCGATGGTCTTGATGGTGGTGGTCTTGCCGGCGCCGTTGAGGCCGAGGAGTCCGGTGACGCGCCCGCGCGGGATGTCGAGGTCGAGCCCGTCGACGGCGGTCTTGGTGGTGCGGGGTCCGAAGAGTCCCTTGTCGCGTACGGGGAATTCCTTGCGCAGTGCGCGGACGGCTATGCCCTGCATGGTCAGTGGGTCCTTTCGACGGCGCGGGCCTCGGCGTGCGGCAGGTATGTCAGGCCGAGGGCGAGGTAGGCGGCGGTGAGGGCGGCGCTGAGCGCGAGGCGGGGGGCGAGTTCGGTGAGGGTGTGGCCGCCGGCGAGGGATCCGTGCAGGACGTCCATGGCGGCGGTGGTGGGGAGGGTCTCGGCGAGCCACTGGGCGGGGGCGGGCAGGTAGTCGCGGGGGAAGGTGAAGCCGCAGAGCAGGCCGAGCACGATGAAGACGGTGTTCTGGGAGATGTGGGCCTCGCCCGCGGCGATCATGAGGCCGCCGAGTCCGACGCTCAGGGCGAAGACGGCGCTGACGAGGGCGAGGGCGCCGGCGAGGGCGCCGAGAGGTGAGGCGACGGGCACGGTGATGCCGAGGATCGCGAAAAGGGCGCCGAGGGTGAGGAATTCGACGAGGCTGCTGAGCACGGCGAAGGCGGTGAGGCCCAGCAGGTAGGGCAGGCGTCCCGCGGGGGCGATGAGCAGGGCGGCGAGGGTGCCCTGGCGTTGTTCGGTGATGAGGGCCTTGGCGGACCAGAGGATGAGGCGGACGGTGAACTGGAAGGCGGTCGCGCCGACAGCGATGTAGGCGAGGTAGGTGTCGGCGCCGGTGCCGGCGTCGTCGCTCACGGTGCCGCCGCCGATGGCGTGGAAGGCGAGGTACGCGAGCGAGATGGTGAGCGCGGCGGGCATGACGGTGCCGACGGCGTAGCTCCATGGATAGGCGCGTCTGGTCATCTGCCAGGTGCGCCATGCGGTGGCCCGTGCGATGGGCACTTTCCCTCCCCCTGGGTTCGGCCGGTGCTGGGCCGTAGTGAGTCTCCTTTAGGAACTTACAATGAGTTTCTATCGGGAACTCACTCGATGGCGCAAGATGGGTCCGCACCCCCGGGAAGGAGCCGGACGATGGTCAGAGCGGTACCCGAGCGCGACGCGGCGTGCGCGATCGCGCAGGCGGCGGCCGTCGTCGGCGACTGGTGGAGCCTGCTGCTCGTACGGGAGACCGCGCGGGGCCGGCACCGCTTCGACGAGCTCCAGCAGGAGCTGGGGATCTCCCGCAAGGTGCTCGCCGAGCGCCTTGCGCATCTCGTCGACAGCGGTGTGCTCGAGAAGGTCGCCTACCAGCAGGGCCCGGTGCGGTACGAGTACCGGCTCACGGCCGTCGGGCGCGCGCTGCTGCCCGTGCTGGTGTCGATGCAGGACTGGGCCGACCGCTGGCTGCTCGGCGACGGTACGCTCACCGCCTCCGCGGACGAGCACGGCGCCGACGCCCACCGGATGCACGAGCTGCCCGGCACCCGCCTGCCGCGCCTGACCCTGCCCGCGCACACCGGCACGGCCCTGGACCCGGTGGACCCGGACAGCCGCGCCACCGTGCTGTTCTGCTTCCCGGCGACCGGGCGCCCGAGCCCGCTGCCCGACGGCTGGTCGGACATCCCCGGCACGGTCGGCTGCACCCTGGAGAACCGCCTGTTCCGGGATGCGTACGGCGACTTCACCGCGGCGGGCGTGGCCGTGCGCGGCGTCAGCACGCAGCGCCCGGACGAGCAGCGCCGGTTCGCCGAGGAGGAGGACATCCCCTTCCCGCTGCTGTCCGACATGGACGCCGCGTTCGCGGCGGCGCTGCGGCTGCCGACCTTCCGGGCCGGCCAGGCGCTGCGGCTCAAGCGCGCGGTGCTGGTGGTCGACCGGGAACGCGCCGTGCGGCACGTGCAGTTCCCGGTGGCGGACATCCCGGCGGCGGTGGAGTCGTCACTCGACGTCGCGCGCGGGCTGTAGGGGGTGTCTTGTCGATCAGGCCGGATCAGCGAGCGGCGTCTGGTGCCGTGCATCGCAAGGCGGAGGAGGGAGGCGACGCGGAGCGTCGGCGACCGACGACAACGCGGCGAGGCGCGGTGCCAGGCGTCGGGAGCCCGGCAAGATCGGCGAGACACCCCCTAGGGAGGGACCTCTACGGCGCGAGGCGTTCCACGCGCCAGCCGCCGTCGGTGCGCACGTACCGCAGCCGGTCGTGCAGCCGGTTCTCGTGCCCCTGCCAGAACTCGACCGCGTCCGGCACGACCCGGATGCCGCCCCAGTGCGCGGGGGCCGGGACCTGGGCGTCCTCCGGGTAGCGTGCCGCGAGCTCCTCGTAGCGGCGCAGCAGTTCGGTGCGCGAGCCGATCACCGACGACTGGTCGCTCGCCCAGGCGCTGAGCTGCGAGCCGTGCGGGCGGGTGCGGAAGTACGCGACGGTCTCGTCGCGGCCGATGCGGGAGGCGGTGCCGGTGACGACGATCTGGCGCTCCAGCGGGTGCCAGGGGAAGAGCAGCGAGACGTACGGGTTGGCGTCGATCTCCCGGCCCTTGCGGGAGTCGTAGTTCGTGAAGAACACGAAGCCGCGTTCGTCGTACTGCTTGAGCAGCACGGTCCGGGAGGAGGGCCGGCCGTCGGGTGTCGCCGTGCAGACGACCATGGCGTTGGGTTCGTGCAGCGCCGCGGCCGCGGCCTCGGCGAACCAGCGGGAGAACTGCTCCATGGGCCCGCCGGCCAGCGCGGACTCGTCCAGCGGCGTTGAGCGGTACTGCTCGCGCATGACGGCGGGGTCCGGGACGACGAGCTCGGTATCGGACGGGGCCGGCGCGGGGAGCCCGGAGACGGTCACGTCCGGGGCGGCGTCGTACGGCCCGTGGCGGCGCGGGCCTGCGGCATCGTGGGCGGCATGGTCGGTCACGGGGACATCCTGCCGCAGGCCCCAGTTTGCCCGGCACGGAGTGCCGCCAATCCTCCCGGCGGGAATCGGGGCAGTGTGCCGGATGTCACGCTTCCCCGCATCGGACGGACCGGCCAAAATCTTGGGTCGGGCCACTGTGCCCTCCCTACAGCAGGGGATATCGTGCCTGCCTTCCCGGCGGTTGGGTGACCACCGACCGCACGGGGCATCACCGGGGTGACCGCCCCCGCCGTACACACGGCACAGCACGTCCGTGCACACCTTGTCGTACACATCTCGAGGAGCCGCCTGATGTCCGACTTCGTACCTGGACTCGAAGGAGTCGTCGCGTTCGAGACGGAGATCGCCGAACCGGACAAGGAGGGCGGCTCGCTCCGCTACCGGGGCGTCGACATCGAAGACCTGGTCGGGCAGGTGTCCTTCGGCAATGTGTGGGGCCTGCTCGTCGACGGTGCCTTCAACCCCGGCCTGCCGCCCGCCGAGCCGTTCCCGATCCCCGTCCACTCCGGTGACATCCGCGTGGACGTGCAGTCCGCGCTCGCGATGCTCGCCCCGGTGTGGGGCCTCAAACCGCTCCTCGACATCGACGAGGCGCAGGCCCGTGACGACCTGGCCCGCGCGGCCGTGATGGCGCTGTCGTACGTCGCCCAGTCGGCTCGCGGACAGGGCCTGCCGATGGTGCCGCAGAGCCAGATCGACAAGGCCGAGTCGGTCGTCGAGCGCTTCATGATCCGCTGGCGCGGCGAGCCGGACCCCAAGCACGTCAAGGCCGTCGACGCGTACTGGACCTCCGCCGCCGAGCACGGCATGAACGCCTCGACGTTCACCGCCCGCGTCATCGCCTCCACCGGTGCCGACGTGGCGGCGGCCCTGTCCGGTGCCGTGGGCGCGATGTCCGGCCCGCTGCACGGCGGCGCGCCCTCGCGCGTGCTAGGCATGATCGAGGAGATCGAGCGCACCGGCGACGCGGCCGCGTACGTGCGGCAGGCCCTCGACAAGGGCGAGCGCCTGATGGGCTTCGGCCACCGCGTCTACCGCGCCGAGGACCCGCGGGCCCGCGTGCTGCGCCGTACGGCGAAGGAGCTGGGTGCGCCGCGCTACGAGGTGGCGGAGGCGCTGGAGAAGGCGGCGCTGGAGGAGCTGCACAACCGCCGTCCGGACCGGGTGCTGGCGACGAACGTCGAGTTCTGGGCCGCGATCATGCTGGACTTCGCCGAGGTCCCGGCGCACATGTTCACGTCGATGTTCACCTGTGCCCGTACGGCGGGCTGGTCGGCGCACATCCTGGAGCAGAAGCGCACGGGCCGCCTGGTGCGCCCCTCGGCGCGCTACGTGGGCCCGGGGGCGCGCAGCCCGCGCGAGATCGCGGGCTACGAGGACATCGTGGGCTGACGGCCGTCACCGGCGGACGGGGTGCGCGTGACGGGTCCCGCGCACCCCGTGTGCTCAGATGCCGATGAGGTGGACCCGGCCGTCGCAGAGGCGGGCCATGTCGTCGACGTCGGAGGTGAGCATCACGACCGGCCCCGGCTGGCGCAGGGCCATCTCGGCGACCGTGGCGTCGATGGCGTACTTGTGGCCGTGCAGGCCGGTGCCCTTGAGGAGGCGGGCGGCCGCGCGGGCGGACTGTTCGGTGACGGGCTCGACGTTCACCCGCGACAGCAGCCACTGAAGCCGGGGAAGGCTCACTCCGTCATACATCACCTCGACGATGGTGTTGGCGCAGACGACGAGCCTCGCTTCCACGTTGTAGAAGTGCTGGATCTTCGCCGTGATCTTGCGGTCCTGCGCGATCCAGGCCGACAACCCCTCGGAGTCGAGGACGACGGTGTTGATGCGGTCGTTCACGCTGCCCTGGCCGAGATGTTGCCGGGGTTCATCGCCTGGTCGATCTCCGCGCGCGCCTCGGCCAGCTCCTCCTCGGTGAAGGCGCCGAATTCCTCCTGATAACGCTGCAGTTCCTCACCCAGCAGCACGTGCCGTATCCGGCGGTCGACCGCCTCGGCCACGAAGGCGGACACGTTGTCCGTGAGCTTCTTCAGCTCCTCCACGTGCTCCGTGGGGAGAGTCACCGTGATACGCGTGGTCTCAGCCATACGGTCAGCATACCGCAGGAATGCATACTCTCGGTATGCAGATACGTTTCACCGCAGCCCCTCCTCCACCAGCGCCGCCCACTGCTCCACCACCCGCTCGCGACGGGCCGCGTCGTCGGTGAGGAGGTTCGCGAGGCCCAGGCCGCGGGCCATGTCCAGCAGGCCCTGGACCGTCTCGCGCACGCCGGGACGTGACTCGTCGGCGTCCAGCAGGCGTACCGCGATGCGGTGGGTCTCGCGGCCGACCCTCGCCTCCAGCTCGGTCACGCGAGGACGCAGCTGCTCCTCGTTGGAGGCGGCCACCCACAGCTGGAGCGCGGCGCGGAACAGCGGGCCCGTGTACAGGTCCACCAGGGCGGCGACGACCGATGCCCGGTCCTGGACGGGCAGCTCCCGCAGCGCCTGCGAGCGTTCCTCGGCCACGTATTCGACCGCCGCCGTGAACAGGTCCTCCCGTGTCGGGAAGTGGTGCTGCGCCGCGCCGCGGGAGACCCCGGCGCGCTCGGCGACCACCGACACCGTCGAGCCGGCCCAGCCGACCTCGGCCAGGCACGAAACGGCGGCCTCCAGCAGCCGCTGCCGGGTCGCCCGGCTGCGGTCCTGCTTCGGCGCCTTCGCCGCCGGGGGCGGCGTCACAACACCCATGCGGGATCCCGTCGTTCGAGAAAGGCCGTCATCCCCTCCCGGGCCTCGGGCGACGCGAACAGCGACGCCGAACGCCGGACCAGGTCCTCCGCGTCCCGGTCGAAGGTTTCCAGCACCCTAGCCGTGACCAGCTGCTTGGACGCGGCCAGCCCCTGCGGCGACGCCCTGCGCAGCCCCTCGACCAGCGGCGCCAGCGCCTCGTCCACATCGGCGGCGGCGAGGGTGAGCAGCCCGGCGCGGGCCGCCTCGGCGGCGTCGAACCGTTCCCCGGTCAGGTAGTACCGCTCGGCGGCCCGGGGGTCCATCCGGGGCAGCAGCGGCAGCGAGATCACCGCAGGCGCCACCCCGATCCGCACCTCGGTGAACGCGAAGTCCGACACGCTCGTCGCCACCGCGATGTCGCACGCCCCGACGAGACCGAGCCCGCCGGCCCGCACCTGGCCCGCCACGCGCGCCACGACCGGTTTGGGCAGCGCCACGATCTGCCGCAGCAGGGCGACGAACGCGTACGGGCTCGGCGGCGCCTTCAGGTCGGCGCCCGCGCTGAACGTGGTGCCGGTGTGCGTGAGCACCACGGCCCGTACG
The DNA here is from genome assembly GCF_043080095.1 of Streptomyces sp. NPDC015127. Taxonomy (NCBI): domain Bacteria; kingdom Bacillati; phylum Actinomycetota; class Actinomycetes; order Kitasatosporales; family Streptomycetaceae; genus Streptomyces; species Streptomyces sp. NPDC015127. The sequence continues at coordinate 217,357 of NZ_JBIBVE010000012.1, read as the reverse complement.
GCCTCGTCCTCGCCGCATGCGGCCAGCGCCTCGGCCAGCTCGCCGACGAGCCGTGCCGACAGCACGTTGTGGCGGTCCGGGTCGTCCAGCGTCAGGGTGGTGATGCCGCGGTCGCGGTCGGTGCGGATCGTCATGCGGTTCTACTCCTCGCTGCGGTTCTCGCGGTCCCTGAGCTCACGTCGAAGGATCTTCCCCGACGCGGCGCGCGGGATGCCGCCGGTGAACTCGACGCGTCGCACCCTCTTGTACGGCGCGACGCGCTCGGCGACGAACGCCGTGATGTCGTCCTCGGTCAGTTTCTCGGCGCCCGGCTGCCGCACGACGTACGCCTTCGGGACCTCGTTGCCGTCATCGTCCACGACGCCGATCACCGCCGCGTCCGCGACCGACTCGTGGGTGAGCAGCAGCGCCTCCAGCTCGGCCGGGGCGACCTGGAAGCCCTTGTACTTGATGAGTTCCTTGACCCGGTCGACGACGAACAGCCAGCCGTCCTCGTCGACGCGTCCGACGTCCCCGGTGTGCACCCAGCCGTCGGCGTCGATCATCGCCGCGGTCGCGTCGGGTCGGCCGAGGTAGCCCTTCATCACCTGGGGGCCGCGGATGGCGATCTCGCCCTCCTCGCCGGCGCCCACGTCCTCGCCGGAGCCGTCGAGGACGAGGAGGCGCATCTCGGTGTTCGGCAGCAGCAGCCCCACGGCGCCCGGTGGCGGGTTCTGTGCCGAGAGCGGCACGACATGGGTGCCCGGGGACAGTTCGGTCATCCCGTACGCCTGCCGCACCGGCGGGAGTCCGAGCCGGCGCGAGCACGCCTCGCCGAGCCGGGCGTCCAGCGGGGCGGCCGCGCTGACGATGTACTCCAGGGACGACAGGTCGTACTTCGCGACGGCCGGGTGCTTGGCGAGCGCGAGGACGATCGGCGGGGCGACGTACAGGCCGCTGATGCGGTGTTCCTGGATCGCCGACAGGAAGGGGTCGAGCTCGAAGCGGGACAGCACGACGACGGTGGCGCCCTGCCGCAGCGGGGCGTTCATCAAGGCGGTCAGCCCGTAGATGTGGAAGAACGGCAGCACCGCCAGGATGCGGTCGCCGGGGCCCATCGGGACGAAGGGCTCCAGCTGCGCCAGGTTGGTGGCGATGGACCGGTGGGTGAGCATCACGCCCTTGGGCACGCCGGTTGTACCGGACGAGTACGGCAGGGCCGCGAGGTCCTCGGACGGGTCGATCGCCACCTGGGGTTCGGGCGCGGTCGAGGCGAGCATGTCGGGGACGCCGACGTGCCCGACGGCACGGTCGCAGACGAAGATCTCCTCGATCCCGGCCGCGATCTCGGCCGCCCGGCGGGCGACCTCCAGCAGCGGCGAGACAGTGACGATCCAGCGGGCGGATGAGTCGCGCAGCTGCTTCGCGAACTCCTCGGCCGTGGCCAGCGGATGAACGGTGGTCACGGCCGCGCCGGCCCGCGTCGCCCCGTAGAACACGGCCGGGTAGGCGATCGTGTTCGGGCTGTGCAGGGCGAGCACGTCGCCCTTGACGAGGCCGGCGTCGGCGAGCGCGGCGGCGATCCGCCGGTGGGAGGCGTCGAGCTGCCGGTAGGTGACGGTGGTGCCGTTCGCGCCGTCGACGAGGGCGACCGTGTCGCCGTACTCGGCGGCCCGGCCCAGCACGGCCTCGTGGATGGGTTCGACGACGGCCGGGACATCTGCGTAGCTGCTGCGGAACACCATGACGGCCCCCTCGACGGGTGGGTACGGACGGCCAGGATGTCGTCTGTCAGTACGACTTGGGGAGACCCAGGGACTGGTGGGACACGTAGTTCAGGATCATCTCGCGGCTGACCGGGGCGATACGGGCCACCCGGGCCGCGGTGATCAGCTTCGCGAGACCGTACTCGCGGGTGAGTCCGTTGCCGCCGAGGGTGTGCACGGCCTGGTCGACCGCCTTCACGCACGCCTCGCCCGCCGCGTACTTGGCCATGTTCGCCGCCTCGCCCGCGCCGGCGTCGTCGCCCGCGTCGTACAGGGCGGCGGCCTTCTGCATCATCAGCCGGGCGAGCTCCAGCTCGATGTGGGCCTGGGCGAGGGGGTGCGCGATGGCCTGGTGGGCGCCGATGGGGACCTGGAAGACCTGGCGCTCCTTGGCGTACGCCACGGCCTTGGCGAGGGCGTGGCGGCCCATGCCGATGGCGAAGGCGGCGGTCATGATGCGCTCGGGGTTGAGCCCGGCGAACAGCTGGAGCAGCCCCGCGTCCTCGTCGCCGACGAGCGCGTCGGCGGGCAGCCGCACGTCGTCGAGCACGAGCTCGAACTGCTTCTCCTGGGCCTGGAGTTCCATGTCGATGGCGGAGCGGTGGAAGCCCTCGGCGTCGCGGGGGACGATGAACAGGCAGGGTTTCAGCTTTCCCGTACCGGCGTCCTCGGTGCGTCCGACGATCAGCGTGGCGTCCGCGATGTCGACGCCCGAGACGAAGACCTTGCGGCCGGTCAGCGACCAGCCGTCGCCGGTCCGACGGGCCGTGGTCGTGATCCGGTGCGAGTTGGATCCCGCGTCGGGCTCGGTGATGCCGAACGCCATGCTCAGGCTGCCGTCGGCGAGCCCGGGCAGCCAGGTGCGCTTCTGCTCCTCGGTGCCGAACCGGGCGATGACGGTGGCGCAGATCGCCGGCGACACGATCATCATCAGCAGGGGGCAGCCCGCCGCGCCGGACTCCTCCAGTACGATGGACAGTTCGCTGATGCCGCCGCCTCCGCCGCCGTACTCCTCGGGGAGGTTCACGCCGAGGTAGCCCAGCTTCCCGGCCTCGGCCCACAGCCTGGCGCGGTCGTAGTCCTGGCCGTGCCGCCTGCCGAGGGCGGCGACGGCGGCGCGCAGGTCCTGGTGGTCCCGGCTCTCCATGACGGTCATGACGCGATGTCCTCCTGGGCTTCCGGTATGTCCTGTACGACGGCGAGCAGGGCGCCGACCTCGACCTGGCGGCCGGGGCGGGCGTGGAGTGCGGTGAGCGTGCCGGAGGCGGGAGCGACGATCCTGTGCTCCATCTTCATGGCCTCCAGCCACACGAGCGGCTGTCCCTGGACGACCCGGGCGCCCTCGTGGACGCCGTCCCCGACGCGCACGACGGTCCCGGGCATGGGCGCGAGGAGCGACCCGGGCTCGGCCCGGCCGGCGCGGTCGGTGAACCGGGGGGCCGCGGTGAGGATGTGGGCGCCGGCGGGGCTGTCGACGTACACGGTGTCGCCGTGGACGCCGACGTCGTAGGCCCGTACGACCCCGTCGGTCTCCAACCGCACGCGGGACGGGGTCGCCTCGACGGCGCGCACGCCGGGGCTGCCGGGGAGCACGTAGCCGCCGTCGCGGGCGGGCCGGTAGCGGACCTCGTGGCCGTTGTACGTCTTGATCTGGTCCTGGGAGGCGAGGTTGCGCCAGGCCCCGCCGAACCGGCCCCCGCGCGCGGCCGCGTCGGCGAGCGCGGCGGCCACGGCGGCGTGCGCCTCGCCGGGTGCGGGGGCGGTGAGCGCGCCGAGATGGCGGTCGTAGAACCCGGTGTCGAGGCGCGCCGCGGCGAAGTCGGGGTGCTCCAGCGACCGTACGAGCAGGTCCCGGTTGGTGACCGGCCCGTGCACCCGGGCCCGCCGCAGGGCGTGCGCGAGCCTGCGAACGGCCTCGGCGCGGGTGGGCGCCCAGGCGACGACCTTGGCGAGCATGGGGTCGTAGTGCACGCCGATGGTGTCGCCGGCCGCGTACCCGGAGTCGACGCGGATGCCGGGAGCGCGGCCCGGTACGTCGAAGGCGTGCAGCACGCCCGTCTGCGGGGTCCAGCCCGAGGCCGGGTCCTCCGCGTACAGGCGGGCCTCCACCGCGTGGCCCGCGGCCGGCGGCGGGTCCGGCGGCAGGGCGGCGCCCTCGGCGACGGCCAGCTGGAGCGCGACCAGGTCGATGCCGAAGACGGCCTCGGTGACCGGGTGCTCCACCTGGAGGCGGGTGTTCATCTCCAGGAAGTGCGCCCGGCCGTCGGCGCCGACCAGGAACTCCACCGTGCCCGCGCCCGTGTACCCCACGGCCCGGGCCGCGCGCACGGCCTGTGTGTGCAGCGCGTCGACGAGCCCCTGCGGCAGTCCCGGCGCCGGGGACTCCTCGATCACCTTCTGGTGGCGGCGCTGGAGCGAGCAGTCCCGTGTGCCGAGCGCCCACACCGTCCCGTGCGTGTCGGCGAGGATCTGGACCTCCACATGGCGGCCGTCCTCCACGTACGGCTCGACGAACACCTCTCCGTCACCGAAGGCGGAGGCCGCCTCGGAGCTCGCCGCCTCGAGTGCGCCGGGCAGCACCGCCAGGGAGCGGACCACCCGCACCCCGCGGCCGCCGCCGCCCGCCGCCGCCTTGACCAGGACCGGCAGGTCCGCCTCGGTGACGTCGGTCAGCGGCGCGAGGCCCATCAGCTCCTTGGCCCGGGTCTTCGACGCCATCGCCTCGATGGCCTCGGGACGCGGGCCGACCCAGATCAGCCCGGCGTCCAGCACGGCGCGGGCGAAGTCCGCGTTCTCGGACAGGAATCCGTACCCCGGGTGCACCGCGTCCGCGCCGGCCGCCAGCGCCGCCTTCACGATCAGGTCGCCGCGCAGGTACGTCTCCGCGGGCGCGGCGCCCGGCAGCCGTACCGCCGCGTCCGCCTCCCGTACGTGCAGGGCCGAGGCGTCGGGGTCGGAGTGGACCGCGACCGTCGCGATCCCGAGGTCACGGCAGGTGCGGAAGACGCGACAGGCGATCTCGCCGCGGTTCGCGACCAGGACAGAAGCAATCACGGAAGAGTCCTCACATCCGGAAGACGCCGAAGCCGCCGCGGGCGCCCTCGACCGGTGCCGTGTGGATCGCGGACAGGCACAGGCCGAGCACCGTCCGCGTGTCACGGGGGTCGATGACCCCGTCGTCGTAGAGCCGCCCCGACAGGAACACGGGCAGCGACTCGGCCTCGATCTGCTGCTCGACCATCGCGCGCAGCCCCGCGTCGGCCTCGGCAGCCTTGTCGTCGTAGGGCTGCCCCTTCGCCGCCGCCGAGGCGCGGGCGACGATCGACAGCACGCCGGCCAGCTGCTGCGGGCCCATCACCGCCGATTTGGCGCTCGGCCAGGCGAACAGGAACCTCGGGTCGTACGCCCGCCCGCACATGCCGTAGTGCCCGGCCCCGTAGGAGGCGCCCATCAGCACCGACAGGTGCGGGACACGGGAGTTGGACACCGCGTTGATCATCATCGCGCCGTGCTTGATGATGCCGCCCTGCTCGTACTCCTTGCCGACCATGTAGCCGGTGGTGTTGTGCAGGAAGACCAGGGGGATGTCGCGCTGGTTGGCGAGCTGGATGAACTGGGCCGCCTTCTGCGACTCGGCGCTGAACAGCACCCCCTGCGCGTTGGCGAGGATCCCCACCGGGTAGCCGTGCAGCCTCGCCCACCCGGTCGCCAGACTGGGCCCGTACAGCGGCTTGAACTCGTCGAAGTCCGAGCCGTCCACGATCCGGGCGATGACCTCGCGCGGGTCGAACGGCGTCTTCAGGTCCTCCGGCACGATGCCGAGCAGCTCGTCGGCCGCGTATTTCGGCTCCTGCGCGGGACCGGCCGGATCGGGGTGCGCCTTGCGCCAGTTGAGGCGGGCGACGATACGGCGTGCCTGGCGCAGCGCGTCCTGCTCGTCGAGCGCGAAGTGGTCGGCGAGGCCGGAGGTGCGGGCGTGCATCTCGGCCCCGCCGAGCGACTCGTCGTCGCTCTCCTCGCCGGTCGCCATCTTCACCAGCGGCGGCCCGCCGAGGAAGACCTTCGACCGCTCCTTGATCATGACGGTGTGGTCGGACATGCCGGGGACGTAGGCCCCGCCGGCGGTGGAGTTGCCGAACACGACCGCGATCGTGGGGATCCCGGCCGCCGAGAGCCGGGTGATGTCGCGGAACAGCGCCCCGCCGGGGATGAAGATCTCCTTCTGGGACGGCAGGTCCGCGCCGCCCGACTCGACGAGCGAGATGCACGGCAGCCGGTTGGCGTACGCGATCTCGTTGGCGCGCAGGGCCTTCTTCAGCGTCCACGGGTTGGACGCGCCGCCACGCACCGTCGGGTCGTTGGCGGTGATCAGGCACTCGACGCCCTCGACGACGCCGATACCGGTGACGATCGACGCGCCCACGGGATGGTCGCTGCCCCAGGCGGCGAGCGGCGACAACTCCAGGAAGGGGGTGTCGGGGTCGAGCAGCAGCTCGATCCGCTCGCGCGCGAGCAGCTTCCCGCGCCCCCGGTGCCGGGCGACGTACTTCTCGCCGCCGCCCGCGAGCGCCTTGGCGTGCTCCGCCTCCAGATCGGCGATGCGGGCGAGCATCGCCTCGCGGTGGGCGGCGTATTCGGGGCCCGTCACATCGACGGCCGAGCCGAGAACGGTCACAACAAAGCCTCCGGGATGTCGACGCAGCGGGCGCGCAGCCACTCGCCCAGCGCCTTGGCCTGCGGGTCGAAACGGGCCTGCGCGGCGACGCCTTCGCCGAGGATCCCCTCGACGACGAAGTTGAGGGCGCGCAGGTTGGGCAGCACGTGCCGGGTGACGGGCAGCCTCGCGGTCTCCGGGAGCAGGACGCGCAGCCGCTCGGCGGTCAGCTCGTGGGCGACCCAGCGCCAGGCGTCATCGGTACGGGCCCAGACACCGATGTTGGCGTCGCCGCCCTTGTCACCACTACGGGCACCCAGGACGAGACCGAGGGGGGCGCGACGGGTCGGGCCGGGCGGCAGGGGTTCGGGCAGCGCGGGCCCGCCGTCGGCGGGAAGCACGTCGAGGGAGGGCTGTGCTCCGGGCGGCACGTCGCCGTCCGCCGCCGCCACGGCAGCGGGGCCACCGGGCCCGCGTGCCGGGCCGGGAGCGGCGGTGGCGTCGGGGGCGGGGCCACCGCGTGCCGGGCCGGAAGCGGCGGTGGCGTCGGGCTCGGCGGCGAAAACTACTGCGCCGCGGGTCCCGGCCGTTGTGGCCGCCCGGCCGGCGGCCGGTGGGATGTCGACGGTCCGGCCGTCCGGCAGGACCGCCCAGTGCGGGACCGTGTCCGCCCGTACGTACACCGCCTCGAACACCCCGTACGGCGCCCCCTTGCCCGGTGGGGACGTCACATGGAAGCCGGGGTAGCTGCCGAGCGCGAGCTCGATCGCTGCGCTGCTCACCGCGCGCCCCACGCGCCCGGCGTCCGGGTCGCGCACGACGAGCCGGAGGTACGCGCTGGCGCGCTCCTGCGTGTCGGCGTCGGCCGCGTCCGTGCGGGCCAGCTCCCAGCGCACCTCGGCGGGCCGCTGCTTGCCGAGCGCGTCCTCCAACTGGTCCCGTACGAGCCGGGCCTTGGCCTCGACGTCGAGGCCGGTCAGCACGAACACCACCTCGTTGCGCCAGCCGCCGATGCGGGCCCGCCCGACCTTGAGGTCGGCCGGCGGGGCCTCGCCGCGCACGCCGGAGATCCGCACCCGGTCCGGGCCGTCCTCCGCCAGCCGTACGGTGTCGAGCCGGGCGGTCACATCCGGGCCCGCGTACCGGGCGCCGCCCGTCTCGTACAGCAGTTGCGCGGTGACGGTGCCGATGTCGACGAGGCCGCCGGTGCCGTCGTGCTTGGTGATAACGCAGCTGCCGTCGGCGTGGATTTCGGCGAGGGGGAAGCCGGGGCGGCGGACGTCGTGGCCGGTGAAGAACGCGTAGTTGCCGCCGGTGGCCTGCGTGCCGCACTCCAGGACGTGTCCGGCGACGACCGCGCCCGCGAGCTTGTCGTACTCCTCCGGCCCCCAGCCGAAGTGCGCCGCTGCCGGACCGGTGACGAGCGCGGCGTCGGTGACGCGGCCGGTGACGACGACATCGGCGCCTGCGCGCAAGCAGGCGGTGATGCCCGCGCCGCCGAGATAGGCGTTGGCGGTCAGCGCGTCGGGGAACCGGGCGGAGAGGTCGTCGCCCTCGACGTGGGCGACGCGGACGGGGACGCCGATGCGTGCGGCGAGGGCGCGGACGGCGTCGGCGAGCCCGGCGGGGTTGAGGCCGCCCGCGTTGGTGACGATGCGGACACCGCGTTCCCGGGCGAGCCCGAGGGTGTCCTCCAACTGCCTCAGGAACGTCTTGGCGTAGCCCAGGCGCGGGTCCTTCAGGCGGTCGCGCCCGAGGATGAGCATGGTCAGCTCGGCCAGGTAGTCCCCGGTGAGCACGTCGAGCGGCCCGCCGGTGAGCATCTCGCGCACGGCGTCGAAGCGGTCGCCGTAGAACCCGGAGGCGTTCCCGACGCGCAGCGGCGCGCGGCGGCCCGGGAGGGCCGGTCCGGCCGCGGGGCGGCTCATCCGCGCCCACCGCCGTCCCCGCCGGGTCGGCGGACCCCCGGCTCGCGGCCCTTGCCGGGCGGCCCCGCGAAGGCCTGGGCGATGTCGAGCCAGCGGTCCGCGTCCGGGCCCGTCGCGTGCAGCGACAGATCCGCGCGGTGCGCCCGTTGCGTGACCAGGAGGCAGAAGTCCAGCGCCGGGCCGGTCACCCTCTGCGCCGCGTCCTTCGGGCCGTGGGTCCACAGTTCGCCGCCGGGTCCGGTCAGTTCGACGCGGAACGGCTCGGCGGGCGGGGTCAGCCCGTGCACCCCGTACGCGAAGTCCCGCGTCCGCACTCCGATGCGCACGATCTGCGCTAGCCGCGCCGTCGGCTTCCGTACGACGCCGAGCGCGTCGGCGACGTCCTGGCCGTGCGCCCACGTCTCCATCAGCCGCGCGGTCGCCATCGTCGGGGCACTCATCGGGGGCCCGTACCAGGGGAACCGGGCGCCGGGCGGGGCCTCGCGCAGGGCGGTCAGCAGCCGTTCACGGCCCTCGCGCCACCGGTCCAGCAGGTCGGCGGGGGGCAGGGCCGCGCCCTCGGCCGCCCCGTCGTCGACGAACGAGTCGGGCGCGGCGAGTGCCTTGTCGATCTCCGCGGCGAAGGCGTCCGGGTCGGTGACGGCCGTCAGCGCGGCCCGGTCGGTCCAGACGAGGTGGGCGATCTGGTGCGCGACGCTCCAGCCGGCGGCGGGTGTCGCGGCGGCCCACGCCCGGGGGGCCAGACCGGCGACCAGCCGGTCGAGTTCATCGCTTTCGCTGCGCAAGTCGTCGAGCACGGCGGCTGGTTCGGACACGTGACGCTCCCCTGTGGGCACGACGGTTCGTGCCCCGGAGCATGGCAGCCCTCCATAAAACAAGCAAGCGTGCTTGCTTTGATATTTCCGGCCACTCAGGGCCGGAATCCGCTCCCGGCCCAGGTCAAACGGCCTGCCGGCGCAGAATTGATTCTCTTTGAACCGCACGAGTGGTTCGGTGATGCGGCTCTTGCGGGCCCCACCGACATCACCTCTACCTTGATCACCGACCCACCCCTTCCCGCCGCATCCGCGGCTCGCCCCCGTTCGCCGACACGCGGATTCCGCGCGTCGCGGACGGTCACTCTCCGTGTTCATATGCCACAGTCAGTTACATCAGGGCTATTCCGCCTGCATATTCACTGCGCCTCGCCTCGGTGAGGCGTGCCTGCACGCGGAGGCCGAGAGGCCATGAGGAGTTCCTTTGTCACGACCAAGACTGTCCGCACTGATGTCGGCCTGCGCCGTCATCTCCGCACTCACCGCTCCCTTCGCCACCGCGTTCCCGGCGGTGGCCCACGACAGCGAGTCCACCTCGCAGTCCGCCTCCCGGGGGACGGAGGCCCAACCCGCCCCCGGCGCCGGCGCCGGCACCCGCGCCGGCGGCAAGGTTCCGGTGGACAAGGGCGAGGCCGCCGTGCTCGGCCAGGAGCACGCCGAGACGCACGCCAGGGCCCGGATGCGGGCCGAGGACCTCGGCGACTACCCGCAGACGACGCGCACGGCACGCCTGGAGTCGCTCGCCAAGTCCCAGTCCGCGCACAACGGCACGTTCAGCGCCCGGGAGTACGGGGCCTTCAAGGAGTACTTCCCGTCGCCCGACTTCGGCGTCCACGTGGCACAACTGCCCACGGGCAAGGTTCTGATGTTCTCGTTCGAGAGGATCGAGACGAACCCGACGAAGGAGACGGCGCCCACCCAGATCATCGGCAAGGCCAACGCGGGCCGGGCCTACCTCTGGGATCCCTCGAAGGGCAGCGGCAACGACGCGTTCAAGAAGGTCACGCCGCCCACGGTCATGATGCCGGACGGGAAGAACGAACCGCGGCCCGCGCCGTTCTTCTGTGCCGGCCACGCCTTCCTGCCCAACGGCATGCTCGGCGTCTTCGGCGGCAACCTCGGCGGCAACCACGGCTCCGGCGCCAAACTCTCCCTCGTCTTCGACCCGTGGACCGAGAACTGGTCGCTCAACAAGGAGATGTCGGTAGGACGTTGGTACCCGAGCGCCGTGACGGGCGCCGACGGGCGGATTCTCATCATGTCCGGCCAGTCCGAGCTCGGCTGGGCGACTCCCACACCCGTCGTCGAACGCTTCCCGGCCCTCGGCCACCCCGTCCCCACCACCAGGAACGACGTGCCCAGGGACGTCCCGGTGGACATCTTCAAGGCGGACGCCCCGTTCAAGCACGACTACCCGCATCTGTTCTCGCTGCGGGACGGCAAGATCTACGGCCTCGGCCGCGATCACGACCAGCAGTGGCTCTTCGACCCGGTCGCCGAGACCCGCACGAGCCTGCCGAACCGGCCCGACGCGTTTATGCGCAACTACGGCTCCGCGGTGCCTCTGCCCGCCGGCTTCCGCGGCCCCGACTCCGTCCTCGTCCTCGGCGGCAGCCGGGACGACCCGAACACCTACCAGCTCGTCGGCGGCCAGTGGAAGACGAAGGACGCCCGCGCCTTCGGCCGTACCCAGGACGACACGCTGATCCTGCCCGACGGCACCCTGTTCACCGTCAACGGCGCCTTCGACATCCGCGACTACGGCAACGGGCCCTACAACCCCAACGCCGACCTCAAGTACCGGCAGACCGAGATGCGGGACGCGGACGGCAACTGGAAGCTCGGGCCCGCCCAGCGGCTCCCGCGCGGCTACCACTCCAACGCCGTCGTCCTGCCCGACGGCCGGATCATGGTCACCGGCGACGAGGCCCAGCAGATCGCCAACGACCCGGACATCAACGACGACATGGACGGCAGCATCGAGATCTACGAGCCCGCCTACCTGCACAACGGCGACCGCCCCGACCTGGCCGCCGTGCCCCGGAGCAGGATCGGCTACGACGACCGGTTCACGGTGCTCACCCCGGACGCGGAGCAGGTCAGGCGGGCCGTCCTGCTGGCCCCCACCACGGCCACCCACTCGGTGAACTTCAGCCAGCGCCATCTCGACGTCCGGATCAGGAGCCGCGGCGACGGCTCCCTCCAGTTGCAGGCGCCGCCCTCGGCCCAGGCCGCGCCGCCCGGCTACTACATGCTCTTCCTCCTCAACGAGGACGGCGTGCCCAGCACGGCCAAGTTCGTGTCCTTCGGTCCGCCCGCCGCCAGGTGACGCACCGGCCCGAGTTCGACACAGGAAACCCACACCGAGGAACCGGAGGACGACAGTGACGGATCTGGCACTGCGGGAGAGCACGGAAATCCAGGGCGATGTGCTCGCAGGCTTCAAGAAGGACCATGTACAGCTGCTGTTCCTGAAGTTCGACGACGCGACGAGGGCGCGCACCTGGCTGCGGCGCCTGAAGCCGCGTATCGCCACGACGCGGCAGGTCGCGGCGTTCAACGCGGCCTTCAGCGCGGCGCGCCGCAACACCGGCGGCGACGACCCCAAGGCGCTCACCGCCGTATGGCGCACCGTCAGTTTCACCTACGGCGGTCTGAGGACACTGACGGGCAAGGACCCCTTCCCCAGTACCGCCGAGGGCACGACCCAGCACGCGTTCAAGCAGGGCTCGGCCGTGCGGGCCGGAATCCTCGGGGACACCGGCGACAACTCCCCGGAGAACTGGCTCTTCGGCGACAGCGTCTCGCAGCCCGTCCACGCCGTGCTCACCATCGCGGCCGACAAGGTCGGGGAGCTGCGGGCGGCCCTCGCCCACGAGCGGCAGGAAGCCTCCGTCCACAAGGTGGTGATCGTCTTCGAGCAGGACGGCGGCACCCTGGAGGGCGACCGTCGGGGCAAGGAGCACTTCGGATTCAAGGACGGTGTCAGCGAGCCGGCCGTCAAGGGGTTCGACCCGCCGGACCCTCAGCACCCCGAGTGGAAGAAGGGCAGCCCGGGCACCCGGATCATCCCGGCCGGCGAGTTCGTCATCGGTGAGGAGACGGTCAGCGGCAAGCCGTCCGATCTGCCGGACTGGGCGAAGAACGGCTCCTTCCACGTGGTGCGCCGGCTCGGCCAGGACGTGCCGGGCTGGTGGGCGCAGATCGGGGCGCGGCTGAAGGAGCTGAAGAACGCGAAGGCCGTGCCGCCGGAGGCCACCACGGAATGGCTGGCCGCCCGGATGGTCGGGCGCTGGCGCTCGGGCACGCCCGTGGCGAAGTGTCCGCACGCGGACGTGCCGTTCGACCCGGAGAGCGCGAGCGACAACGACATCAGCTTCGCGAACGACCTGGAGGGGGAGATCACCCCGCTCTTCTCCCACCTGCGCAAGACCAACCCCCGTGACGGCCTCGCCCTCAAGAAGGGCGACAAGCCCGTCCTCGAGAAGGGCGGGCTCGACGGCCGGCGCATCATGCGGCGCGGCATCCCGTACGGCCGGCCCTTCGACCCGGCGGGGGCGGGCGGCAACGGTCCCGACGCGGCGCGCGGTCTGGTCTTCGTCAGCTACCAGGCCGACCTGGTCAGGCAGTTCGAGTTCATCCAGAAGGACTGGGTGAACGACCCGAACTTCCCGCAGCGCGATCCCAAGGTCGGTACGGACCCGATGATCGGTGTCACGACGGATGTCTCCTTCGTGGGCAAGCAGGTGCGCTTCGAGCAGTTCGTAAGGACGGAGGGCGCGGTGTACGCGTTCGCGCCGTCGCTGTCGACCCTCGACCGCCTGGCCGACGGCAAGCTGGCGGACAACGCCCCGAAGATCAAGGTCCGGGTCACGGAGAACGGCAACCACGAGATCTCCGCCGTCTCCACCTTCGACATCGGCGACGAGGTCGACGCGGGCAAGGCGAAGCTGGTGCTCCAGGACGACGGCAGGCTCGTGGTCTTCGACGAGAAGGAGAGCCCCCGCTGGGTCTCGAAGAACCCGGCCACGAAGGGTGCCCGCGCCGTCTTCCAGGAGGACGGCAACCTCGTGATCTACACGCCGGACAACCAGCCGGTCTGGGCCTCGGTGACCGACGGCCACCCGGGAGCGTTCCTCGCGGTCCAGTCCGACGGGAACGTGGTGATCTACGACAAGGAGGGCGCGCCCCTCTGGAACACGAAGACGAAGCACTGACCGGGCGGTGACCCGCCCGAAGCAGCCCGCCGGGGGGACCGGCGGGCTGCGCGGGGTCCTGTCAGGAACGGACCTGGCTGCCCACACCCACCAGGACTGCAGCGCCCACCGCCCACAACCACCAACGGCCCCCGCCCTGGTCAGGAACGGACCTGGGTGCCCCACACCCACCAGGACTGCAGCGCCCACCGCCCACAACCACCAACGGCCCCCGCCCTGGTCAGGGACGGACCTGGCTGCACCGGACGGCACCGATGCTCGCCGCCACCACCAGGCCGATCGCCGCCGCCTCGGTCGGCGCCAGGGCCTGGCCGAGTACGAGGAATCCGGCCGTCGCCGCGATCGCCGGTTCCAGGCTCATCAGGACCGCGAACGTCGCCGCGGGCAGTGTGCGCAGCGCCAGCAGTTCGAGCGTGTACGGCAGCACCGACGACATCAGCGCCACCGCGAGCCCGAGCCCCAGCGTGGTCGGCACCAGCAGCCGCGACCCGGCCTCCATCAGGCCCAGCGGCAGACTGAGCAGCGCGCCCACGCCCATCGCCAGCGCCAGCCCGTCCGCCTGCGGGAAACGCCGTCCGGTGCGGGCGCTGAAAACGATGTACGCCGCCCACATGGCGCCCGCGCCCAGCGCGAACAGCGCGCCCACGGGATCGAGCCGGTCGAAACCGCCGCCGCTCAGCAGGGCCACGCCGCCGAGTGCCAGCCCCGCCCACAGCAGGTTGACGAGCCTGCGCGAGGCGATCACGGACATGACGAGCGGGCCGAGCACTTCCAGGGTGACGGCGGCGCCCAACGGGATGCGGTGGGCGGCCTGGTAGAAGAGCACGTTCATCGCGGCCATCGCGGCGCCGAAGGCGACGACCGTGCCCCAGTCGGCGCGCGAGTGCCCGCGCAGCCGCGGCCGGCACACGGCGAGCAGTACGAGCGCGGCGAGCACGAGCCGCAGCGTGACCACGCCCAGCGGGCCCGTACGCGGCATCAGCATCACGGCGACGGCCGCGCCGAACTGCACGGACAGCGCTCCCGCCACGACCAGCGACACCGGTCCGAGGGACCGGCGGCGTGCAGGGGCCGTGCCTCCCCCGCCGCTCGCCGGACCGGCGCCCTCCGGAAGCACGACGACGGACCCGACGGCCGGGCCCGTCCGCGTGGGCGCGCGTCCCCGCGTCGACCGCGAATCGTTCACCGCCTGGTCTCCCTGTTCTCCTCGGCCGGTCCTCACCCCCTCCACGCTACGGACCCGCGCGGCGCCCGTGAAATGTCGGTCTCGCTGCGGTTATGCTCGGGACGTATGAGCATCGAGCTGCGTCATCTCCGCTGCTTCCTCGCCATCGCCGAGGAGTCCAGCGTGACGAGGGCGGCCGCCCGGCTCAACGTCACCCAGCCCAGCGTCTCCCGCTCGCTCGCGGCGCTGGAGAAGCACCTCGGTACCCGGCTCGTCGACCGCTCCACGCACCACCTCGCCCTCACCGCCGAAGGGCGGGCGTTCCGCGACAAGGCGGCCGCCGCCGTCACGGCGTTCGACGAGGCCCTCGACGCGGGCCGGCTGCTGCGTACGCCGCTGCGGCTCGGCCACGCCTGGGCGGCGCTCGGCCCGTACACCACGCCGCTGCTGCGGCGCTGGGGCCGCGAATACCCGGGGACACCGCTCGAACTACTGCGCGTCGACGACCGTACGGCGGGACTGACCGGCGGCCGGGTGGACGCCGCCGTGCTGCGCGGGCCCGTGGACACGCCGGGGCTGGTCACGGCGCTGCTGTTCACCGAGGCACGCGTCGCCGCGGTGACGGCGGACGGGCCGCTCGCGGCCCGCGCCACGCTCACGCTGGCCGATCTGGCCACGGAGCCGGTGGTGCTGAACACGGTCTCCGGCATGACGACGCCCGACCTGTGGCCGCCCGAGGTCCGGCCCGCGGACACACTCACGGTCGGCAACACGGACGACTGGCTGACGGCGATCGCCGCGGGCCGCGGTGTGGGCGTCTCCGCCGCGTCGACCGCCGAGCTGCACACCACCCCGGGCGTCGCCTACCGCCTGCTGACCGACGCCCCACCGGTCCCGGTCCTCCTCGCCTGGCGCGCCACGTCCCCGCACCCCGCGATCCCCCACCTGGTGAACCTTGCCCGCGAGGTGTCCTCCGGCGCCCACTGACGACCCCGCCGGGACACAGGGCCCATCCGCTGACCGCCCACGCAGCCGCTGCCCGGCCCCGTCGGGGACCACCCATAGAGCCTTCCGCGTGCGGGCGCCGCCGCCGACGCCGCGCCCGCCAGGGCACGAGGCGCATTCTCCGGCACGGACACCTGGTACTCGGCCAGGCACTCCAGGAGGACCGCCTCCAGGGCTTCGTCCGCCCGGTCGACCTCGTCGATCAGCAGAACCGCGGGCTGCTCGCCGCGTACGGCTTCCAGCAGCGGACGCGGCGCGAGCCACTGGTCGGCCCTCAGCCCAACCGCCGACCGGGCCCCGCCGACCCATCCACAGGCAGGGCGGTCCGGCGCGCCTGCCCGGCCGGCGGGGCCCCTCGCGGGACGCCCGCGTGGGGCGCAGCCGCCGACGCCTCGCCGGCGAGGGCACAAGGCCGCACCCAGGCCCGCAGGGCGGTTCCGCGTCGGGCGAAGCCCCGACATCCTGCCCGCCAGGGCACCAGAGCGGTCCCGACGCTCGGGCGAAGCCCCGGGGCTTCGCCCGTCAGAGCGAGGGCCGGCCCCCGGAGGCCCCGGGAGGGCGCCTCCGTGCGGGCGCAGCCGCCGACGCCTCGCGGCGAAATGGGCCCACACCCTGCCCGGCCCGCCGGGCACCACGGGGGGGCGGCCGCGTCGGCGAAGCCGCCGACGCAGCGCCCGCCAGGGCACAAGGCGGCTCCCACCCGCAGGGCGGTCCTGGACGCTCGGGCGAAGCCCGGCGCCCGCGGCCGTCAGGCCGCAGGCCCCGGGTGTCCGGGGGCCTGCCCCCGGTTTCGGGAAGGGGCGGGTAGGGGAAAGGCCCCCTCACCCCGCACCCCGCACCAGCCCCTCCGCCAACACCTCCGCCAGGTGCCGTGCCCGGCGCCCCGCCAGCTGGTCGAGCTGGGTGCGGCACGAGAAGCCGTCCGCCAGCAGCACCGTGTCCGGCGACGCCGCCCGCACCGCCGGCAGCAGCTGCTCCTCCGCGCACGCCACGGACACCTCGTAATGGCCCGCCTCGAAGCCGAAGTTGCCCGCCAGGCCGCAGCAGCCGCCGCTCAGTTCGCCGCTCAGGCCGGCCTTCTCCCGCAGGGCCCGTTCAGCCGCGTCGCCCAGCACCGCATGCTGGTGGCAGTGCGTCTGGCCCGCCACCGGGCGGTCCAGGCGCGGCGGGCTCCAGTCGGGGGCGCACTGCTGGAGGGTCTGGGCGAACGTGCGGACCGAGGCCGCGAGCCGGGCCGCCCGCGGATCGTCGCCCATCAGCTCCGGCAGGTCCGTCTTCAGCGTCGCGGCGCAGCTCGGCTCCAGCACGGTGACGGGGACGTCCAGTTCGAGCAGCGGCTCCACCGTGTCGAGCGTGCGCCGCATGACCGCGCGTGCCCGGTCCAGCTGGCCCGTGGAGACGTACGTCAGCCCGCAGCAGACCCGGCCGGGCGGCAGCACGATCCCGACGCCCGCCGCCTGGAGGACCTCGGCCGCCGCCAGGCCCACGGACGGCACGAGCCGGTCGGTGAACGTGTCGGGCCACAGCACCGCCGTACGGCTCTTCGCGAGGACCTCCGTGCGGTCGCGCAGCCGGTCCCGGAGCAGGCGGCTCAGCGGTCTCGGTGCCAGGACCGGCAGCCGCCGCTCCGGCGCGATCCCGCAGACCCGTTTGGCGAGCGCCGCCGCCGGGCCGAAGCGGGCGAGCGCGTTGACGACGGGCGCGAACGGCGCGGCGAGCCGCAGCCACTCGGGCAGCCGGCCCATCGCGTAGTGCGCGGCGGGCCTGCGCCGGCCCGCGTAGTGGTGGTGCAGGAACTCCGCCTTGTACGTGGCCATGTCCACGCCCACGGGGCAGTCGCTGCGGCAGCCCTTGCACGCCAGGCACAGGTCGAGCGCGTCCCGGACCTCCGTCGAACGCCACCCGTCCGTGACAATCTCGCCCGCCAGCATCTCGTGCAGCAGCCGGGCCCGCCCCCGCGTCGAGTGCTGCTCCTCGCCGGTCGCCCGGTACGAGGGGCACATGACGTCGCCGCCCGCGGCGGCGTGCTCCGTACGGCACTTGGCGACGCCGACGCAGCGCCGCACCGCGCCCGCGAAGTCGCCGCCGTCGTGCGGATAGCCGAACGCGACGTCGACCGGCCGCCTGGGCAGCACGTCGAAGCGCAGGCCCGTGTCGAGCGGATCGGGGCGGACGAGCATGCCCGGGTTGAGCAGGCCGTCGGGGTCCCACAGGTCCTTGACGGCGCCGAAGAGGCCGACGAGTTCGGGCCCGTACATCTTCGGCAGCAGCTCCGCGCGGGCGCGGCCGTCGCCGTGCTCGCCGGACAGCGAGCCGCCGTGCGCGACGACGAGGTCCGCCACCTGCTCGGAGAAGGCCCGGAAGCGCCCGACCCCCGCGCGGCTCATCAGGTCGAAGTCGATGCGCACATGGATGCAGCCGTCGCCGAAGTGGCCGTAGGGGGTGCCGTGCAGTCCGTGCTCGGCGAGCAGGGCGCGGAAGTCGCGCAGGTACGGCCCGAGCCGGGCCGGCGGGACGGCGCAGTCCTCCCAGCCCGGCCACGCCTCGCCGCCGCCGGGCGTCCGGGTCGCGGTGCCGGCCGCGTCCTCGCGAACGCGCCACAGCGCCCGCATGCCGGCCGGGTCGTCGACGACCGTGCCGTCGAGCGCGTCGGCGGCCCGTACGATCTCCGCCGCGCGGGCGCGGGCCTCGGCGGCGGTGGCGCCGCCGGTCTCGACGAACAGCCAGGCCGCGCCGCGCGGCAGGCCCGCCGCATCCGGTACGAGGTCGTCGGCCATGCCCTCGACGGTCAGCGGCCGGTGGGGCAGGAGGCCGGGGGCGGCCTCGGCGGCGGCGCTCTCGTCGGGGTAGCCGAGGACGGCGAGGGCGCGGGCGGCGGGGGTCTCGACCAGGCCGACGGTCACCTCGGTCAGGACGGCGAGGGTGCCCTCGCTGCCGCAGAGGGCGCGGGCGAGGTCGGTGCCCTGCTCGGGGAGGAGGGCGTCGAGGGCGTAGCCGGAGATACGCCGCGGCAGGCCATCGGGGTAACCGGTGCGCAGGAGGGCCAGGTTGGCGCGGACGAGGTCGTCGAGGCCGGGCGGGACGCCGGTGGAGCCGGTGCCCCGGCCGAGGGTGACGGGGGCGCCCGCCGCGGTGACGGCCTTGAGTCCGCGGACGTTGTCCGCCGTGGTGCCCCAGCGCACGGAGTGGGCGCCGCACGAGTTGTTCCCCACCATTCCGCCGATCGTGCACCGGCTGTGCGTGGAGGGGTCGGGGCCGAACGCGAGGCCGTGTCCCCGCACCGCCGCCTGGAGCGTGTCCAGCACCGCTCCGGGCTGCACCACGGCCGTGCGGGCCGCGGGGTCGACGGAGACGATCGCGTTCATGTGGCGCGTGAAGTCCAGGACGACGCCGACGCCCGTGGCCTGGCCGGCGATCGACGTACCGGCGCCGCGCGGCACCACGGGCACCCCGTGCTTCCGGCACACCGTCAGCGCCGCCGCCACGTCGTCCGCGTCGCGCGGCGCGACCACACCGTCGGGGACGCGCCGGTAGTTCGAGGCGTCCATGGTCATCAGGGCCCGTGCCGCGACGCCGAAGTCGACGTCGCCGCGCACGGCGGCTCCGAGTGCCCGTGCCACGTCGTGCGTATCCCCTGTCATGTCTCCCAGGATGACCCGCTCGGCACGGCTCACACCTGCGTCATCGCCGGGGAGTGCGGTCCCCGTTGCGCACGGTGTGCAGATGAGAACAGAAGGAGAGACGCCAGGACCTTGCCCAAGTGATCGCCAACTCTCCTATAGTGACCTCCACTTGATCAGCAGGCAGCGGCTCAGACATCCCCCACCGCATCCTCGGAAGGCATCGCCCGATGACCGGCACCGACGAGAAACGATGACCCGCGCCGCGGCACACCTCGGCGCGATGAAGATCGTCGTGGCCGGCGGGTCCGGCACCGGAAGCACGACGATGGTGCGGTCCGTCAGCGAGATCCGCCCGCTGCACACGGAGGAGCCGATCAGCGTGCCCTCCGCCGTGCCCGGCCGGACGGTGACGACGGTCGCCCTCGACTTCGGCCGCCTCACCCTCGACGAGCGCACGGTGCTCCACCTCTTCGGCATGCCCGGGCAGGACCGGTTCCGTTTCCTGTGGGACCCGCTCCTGGACGGGACGAACGGCGCCGTCGTCCTGGTCGACACCCGGGCGCTCGACAGCGCCCGGTACGCGATCGACTGCCTGGAGGGCCACGACACGCCGTTCATCGTCGCCGTCAACGACTTCGGCGGTCCTTTCCGATCGGAGGACGAGATCCGGGGGGAGCTGACGCTCGGGCCGGGCGTGCCGCTCGTCGAGTTCGACGCCCGGGACCACTCGTCCAGCAAGTTCGTCCTGATCGCCCTGATCAAGCACCTTCAGGAGCGCGTCGGCTGATCCCGCAGCTCAGGGCCGTGCGGGCCGTCTCATGGTCCGGACCGGGTCGGCGCCCGGCCGCCGGAGGCGATACGCTCCGGCTCGTGGCTGATATCCAGATTCCCGCTGACATCAAGCCCGCCGACGGCCGTTTCGGCGCGGGCCCCTCCAAGGTGCGTACGGAGGCGCTGGACGCCCTGGCCGCCACCGGTAGCTCTCTGCTCGGCACCTCCCACCGCCAGGCTCCGGTCAAGAACCTGGTCGGCGAGGTACGCGACGGTGTGCGCGAGCTGTTCTCCCTGCCCGAGGGCTACGAGGTGGTCCTCGGCAACGGCGGCTCCACCGCCTTCTGGGACATCGCGACGCACGGGCTGATCGAGAACAAGTCCCAGCACCTGTCCTTCGGCGAGTTCTCCTCCAAGTTCGCCAAGGCCGCGAAGCTGGCGCCGTGGCTGGCCGAGCCGACGGTGATCTCCTCCGACCCCGGCACCCACCCGGAGCCGCAGGCCGAGGCGGGCGTCGACGTCTACGCCCTCACCCACAACGAGACCTCGACCGGTGTCGCGGCCCCGGTCAAGCGGGTCGCGGGCGCCGACGAGGGCGCGCTGGTCCTGGTGGACGCCACCTCGGGCGCGGGCGGCCTGCCCGTCGACATCGCCGAGTCGGACGTCTACTACTTCGCCCCGCAGAAGTCCTTCGCCGCCGACGGCGGACTGTGGCTCGCAGTGTTCTCCCCGGCCGCGCTCGAGCGCGCCGAGCGGGTCCACGCGTCCGGCCGCCACGTCCCGGAGTTCTTCAGCCTGCCGACGGCGATCGACAACTCCCGCAAGAACCAGACGTACAACACCCCGGCGCTCGCGACCCTCTTCCTGCTGAACGAGCAGCTGAAGTGGATCAACGGCCAGGGCGGCCTCGACTGGTCGGTGCGCCGCACGGCCACGTCGTCGCGCACCCTCTACGGCTGGGCCGAGGCGTCGAAGTACGCGACCCCGTTCGTCGTGGACCCGGCGAAGCGCTCGCAGGTCATCGGCACGATCGACTTCGCGGACGAGATCGACGCGGCGGCGGTCGCGAAGGCGCTGCGCGCGAACGGCATCGTGGACACCGAGCCGTACCGCAAGCTGGGCCGCAACCAGCTGCGCATCGCGATGTTCCCGGCGGTCGACCCGGCGGACGTCGAGGCGCTGACGGCGTGCATCGACTACGTGATCGAGAAGCTGTAGCACCGGACAGCACGGCGAAGGGCCCGGCGGCCGTACACCGCCGGGCCCTTCGCGTTCCCCGCACCCCCGCGGGCCCTCATCCCATCTGCGCCTTGACGTGGTCGATCACCTCGGTGAACTCCGCGGTCGGCGAGAACTCCACCGCGTCGGTGTCCTCCAGTGCCTCGGGAGCATGGCCGGGCCCCCAGTAGTACGCCTGCCCGGCCTCGTAGGTCTCCTCGCCCGAAGCGGTCCGCATCCTGATGCGTCCCTTGAAAAGGTAGCCCCAGTGGGGGCACTGGCACAGGTCCCCGGGCATCCCCTTGAGCGCGGGCGCCATGTCCGTGCCCTTGGGGAGGTGAAGGAAGGCGACGGACATGTCGCCGCCGGCCTCCTTGATCCGCACCTCGACACCGCCGCCCTCGACTGCAACCGGGGTGTCCTCACGTGTGGTCGCCGTCATGACTGCCTCCACGGCCGGGGCCGTCGGGGTGGCGGCCCTCCGGTCTCCTTCCAGTCTCGACCGGCTGGTGAGCGGGGTCGAGACGGGAGGAGATCCGCAGGTCAGGGGCTCAGGCGCGGAAAGCGACTCGGGCGGGGGCAGCGACTCAAGCGCGGGAAGCGACTCGGCGCCTCGGCGCGTCAGCGGCTCAGGCGCTGGAAGCGCCGGACGGCGAGCGGCAGGAACACCGCCGTGATCGCGAGCGGCCACACCACCGCCATCAGCAGCGCGTGTTCCTGGATCCAGCTGCCGTCGCTCGCGACCGGGTTGCCGAACAGTTCGCGGGCCGCGGCCGCGGTGGACGAGATCGGGTTCCATGCGGCGATCGCGCCGAGCCAGTCCGGCATCGTCGACGGCGGGACGAACACGCTGGAGATCATGGTGAGCGGGAACGCGACGGCGTAGAGGCCGCCGGCGGCCTCCGGTGTCGGAACGAGCAGCCCGAGCAGGATGCCGACCCAGATCAGGCAGAACCGCAGGAGCAGCAGCAGCGCGAACGCCGCCAGCACCGCGCCCGGGCCCGCGTCCGAGCGCCAGCCCATCGCGAAGGCGGTCGCCGCGAGGATGGTCAGCTCCGCGCAGGCGACGATGAGGTCGTTGACGCCGCGTCCGGTGACCACGGCGGAGGGGGCCATCGGCATGGACCGGAAGCGGTCGATGACGCCTTTGGTGGCGTCGGTGACGACCGCGAGCGCGGTGTTCATGAAGCCGAAGGCCATGGTCATCGCGAACATGCCCGGCATGAGGAAGTCGCGGACGCTCCCGCCGTCGGGGGACTTCATCGCGCCGCCGAAGACGTAGCCGTAGAGCAGCACGGAGATGATGGGGAAGCCGAGCTGCCAGGCGATGAGGACCGGCTGGCGCTGGTAGTGGGTCAGTCCGCGGCGTACGACGTTCCAGCAGTCGGCGACCACCCAGTAGGCGCGGCCGTGCGCGTCGTGTGTCTCCAGGTCCACCGTGTCGAGCGCGCTCACGCCGCCGCCTCCTCGGTTCCGTCGTCCGTGCCGTGCCCGGTCAGGCGCAGGAACACGTCGTCGAGGCTCGGCCTGCGCAGTCCGATGTCCTCCACCGCGATGCCCTCGTCCTGAAGGGTGCGGGCCACCTCGGTCAGGGCCGCGACCCGGTCGGTCACCGGTGCGTGCACGCGCCGCTCCACGCCGTCGGTCGACGGCTCGGTGTCGCTGACCCGGGCGACGGTCTTGGCGACGGCCGGCAGGTCGGCCGCGTCGCGGGCGACGACCTCGATGCGGTCGCCACCGACGCGGTTCTTCAGCCCGTCGGGGGTGTCGTCGGCGATGGCCCGGCCGTGGTCGATGACGGTGATCCGGGAGGCGAGCCTGTCGGCCTCCTCCAGGTACTGCGTGGTGAGCAGGACGGTGGTGCCGCCCGCGACCAGCCGCCGTACCGCCTCCCAGACCTCTCCGCGCGAGCGCGGGTCGAGGCCGGTGGTCGGCTCGTCCAGGAACAGCACGCGCGGCGCGAGGATCATGGACGCGGCGAGGTCGAGCCGGCGCCGCATGCCGCCGCTGTACGTGCCGACGCCCTTGTCCCCGGCGTCCACCAGGTCGAACTGTGCCAGCAGTTCGTCCGCCCGCAGCCGGGCGCGTCGGCCGCCGAGGTGGAACAGGCGCCCGAACATCTCCAGGTTCTGGCGGCCCGTCAGCACCTCGTCGACGGCGGCGTACTGGCCGGTGAGCCCGATCCGGCGGCGCACCCGGCGCGGGTGGCGGGCCACGTCCACGCCGGCGACCTCGGCCCGCCCGCCGTCGAACCGCAGCAGGGTCGCGAGGACGCGGACGGCGGTGGTCTTGCCCGCGCCGTTCGGCCCGAGCAGCCCGTGCACGGTGCCTTTGCGCACGGCGAGGTCGAACCCCGCGAGCGCCTTCTTGTCCCCGTATCTCTTCTCGATGCCCTCGGCCATCACGGCGTACTGGTCCACGGCCTCTCCACCCCTCACGAAATCTCACGAACTAAAACTGGGTACGGCGTACTCATATGAGAGTACACCGTACCCAGTTTTGCGCGACGGGATTAGGGTGAAGCCATGACGACGACCGAAACGAGCGGCAGCGGCGACGTCTCGCGCAGCCTCGAACTGCTGTGGGGCACCGGCGAGCGCCCCTCGCGCGGCCCCAAACCGGCCCTCACCCTCGACCGGATCGTCACGGCCGCCGTCGCACTCGCCGACGCCGAGGGGATGGCCGCCGTCTCGATGCGCCGCCTGTCCACCGAGCTGGGCACCGGCACCATGTCGCTGTACCGGTACGTCCCCGGCAAGGCCGAACTGCTCGACCTGATGCTCGACCGGGTCACGGGCGAGCCCCTGGACAACGACGCCTACGCCCCCGAGTCCCCCGCCTGGCAGGACGCCGTACGCGCCATGGCCCGCGGCTACCGGGACCTCTACCGCGCGCACCCCTGGCTGCTGAAGGTCAATCAGTCCCGTACGGTCCTCGGACCCAGCGCCGTACGCGGCCTGGACACCTCACTGTCCGCGCTCCAGGGCATGGGACTGCGCGACCCGGAGCTGATCTCGGTGATCATCGCCGTGCAGTGCTTCGTCGCCGGCATCGTGCGCATCGAGGTGGAGACCGAGGAGGCCGCGCAGCAGACCGGCCAGAGCGAGGAGGACTTCTGGCGGAGCCAGGAGCCCTTCCTCGCGAAGGCCATGCTCAGCGGCGACTACCCGACCCTGGCGGGCCTCTCCGACGACGCGTTCTCCTCGCAGTTCGACCACTTCGCCTTCGGCCTGGAGCGACTGGTCGACGGCTTCGAGGCGTTGGTACGGCAACGGGCGGCCACCGCCTGACCGGTGTCCGCCCCCGATCCGCCGGACACTCCCTAACGGCGCCGCCGACGCAGGGCCAGCACCAGCAGCGCCCCGCCACCCAGCACGATCAGGCCGTACGTCGTCATGCCGGTCTCCCCGCCGCCGGCCCCGGCCCGGTCGCCGCCACCGGGCCGCGCCGTGGCGCCGCCGCCGGACCCGCCGTCCCGCGACGGCACCTCCACCCGCTCGACGGTGCTCCGCTCGCCCTCCGTGCCGAACATCAGCGCCTTGCCGTCGAGCGTGTACGTCACCGACTCCGCCTGCCCCTGGATCGGGGCGCGCACCCGGTGGTCGGCGCCGAGGCGGCCGTCCTGCCAGACGTAGCCGCGGGCACTGAAGTACGAACGCAGCACCAGCTCCCCACCGTCCGGGGAGAAGGCGCCGTCGGTCACCCACGGCACCTCGCCGATCCGCCGGAAGGTGTTGGTCCCCGACGGGCTGAGCCTGGCCGGGCCCTCGTACAGCCCGCCCCCGTCCTCGTTCTTCGAGGCGATGTACACGCGGCCGGTCTTCGGATGCACCATCAGCGCCTCGGCGTTGCGCGGCCCGTCGGCGTACTTCACGACGAACTGCGTGGCGCGCACCGTCTGGTCGCGCAGCCGGGACGGCTCGGGGAAGCGGTAGATCCACACGTGGTCCCAGCTGCCGTCGAGGTTGTCGCCGATGTCGCCGACGTAGACGTTCCCGTCCGCTCCGACGGAGATCGCCTCCATGTCCCGCGGCGTGCCCACGCCCTGCAGGGTGACCGTCGCCACCGTCTCGCCGGTCGCCGAGTCGACGGCGAAGACCCGGGGCTCGTCCTGGTCGTTGTGCGTCCAGTAGATCCCGGGGTGCGCCCGGCTCGCCGCGAGCCCGCTGGACTCGGTGATCCGCGGGTCCTCGATGGTGAACCCGCCGTCGTCGTCCGCCGCCCCCGCGGGCACGGCGGCGGCGAGGACGAGCGCGGCGGCGAGGCCGGTGACGTACGGAAGCGAACGCATGCCCCCAGCCTGCCACCTCCGCCGGGAAGCCCCTATGGGCGCACGGCGGTGACCAGCCACGCCGTGCTGCGCATCCGGACCGCGCCGTCCTTCTCGTACGCGCGCAGGATGTCCTCGAGCGCGCGCCGGGCCCGCTCCCCCGTGGCCTCGTCGACCTGCCCGAGCAGATGCTGCCCGGGACCCGAGCCCAGCAGGAACGCGGTGGCGTCCTCGGCGTCGCTCCCCCACCTCCCGTACGCCTCCACCCGCTCGGTCGCGATCTCGCCGAACCCGGCCGCGGACAGCACCTCGTGCGTGCGGTCGTGGTCGGCGAGCGAGAACATGCCCGGCCCGCCGGTCGCCCCGAACCCGCCCATGGGCAGCAGGCCGCGCAGCCCGGCGAGCGCCTGGAGCCACTCGTTGCCCCCGCCGTCCGCCGCGACGACGAACGCCGCGCGGCCGCCGGGGCGCAGGCCACCGAGGATGTTGGCGAAGGCGGCGACGGGGTCGGCGAAGAACATGACGCCGAAGCGGCTGATGGCCACGTCGAAGGCCCGGCCCTCCAGCGGGTACACCTGGGCGTCGCCCCGCTCGAAGACCACGTTGCCGAGGTTCTCGGCGCGTGCGGAGGCACGGGCGCGCTCCAGCATGGGGGCCGACAGGTCGAGGCCCATGGCCCGGCCTTCCACCGCACGCCGTGCGGCGAGCCGGGTGGTGGCACCCGCGCCGCAGCCGATGTCGAGGACGCTGTCCCGGGCGCCGATCGCGGCGGCGGTGAGCAGGGGCTCGTTGAAGCCCTCGTTGACGGCGTCCCAGCGGTCCTGGTGGCGGGCCCAGTGGACGCCTTCGTACCCGTTCCACGCCTGTTCCTGCTCGGTGTTGACGATGTTCTGCACGGCAGTGCCTCCCGACTAGTATGGGCGTATGCCCAAACAGTATGGGCACGCGCCCATACTGTCCATGCCCCCTGGAAGGAATATGGATGTCCCCACGCGGAGTCGCCGTACCCAACGCCCGCGAGCGGCTGTTCGCCGCCGCCGAACGCGTCGTCGCCGCGGCCGGCCCCGGCGCCCTGACCAGCAGGGCCATCACGGACGAGGCGGGCTGCTCCAAGGGCCTGCTGCACGCGCACTTCGCGGGCGGGCTCGACGAGTTCGTCGCGGAACTGGTCCTCGACCGCTTCGCCCGTACGGCCGCCCTCGCGGCGGACCTGCCCGCCCGCGCGGGCACGGACACGGTCGCCGCCAACCTCTCCGGTGTCGCGTCCGCCCTGCTCACCGCCACCGGCCCGGACGTCTCGGGCCTCGCCCTCACCCGCCCCGGCGCCGCCGAACGCTTCCGCGACGCGATGGCGTCCGGGGCGCCGGGCTTCGCCGCGATCCAGGAGTCCGTCACCCGGTACCTGGACGCCGAGAGGTCTCTGGGCCGCGTCCCCGAGGACCTCGACACGTCCGCAGCGGCCCTCGCCCTGGTGGGCACGGTCCACCACCTGCTGATGACCACGTGGCCCGGCGCGCCGGACCCGCGCGAGCAGATGGACCGGCTGGTGGCGGTACTGACCCGCCGCTGACGCGACCGGCCCGTGCCCCCGCCCGCCGGGCCCGTGTCCAGCCTCACATCGCAGATTACCGGCGAGTTCGGCGATGATGACGCCCATGCGTTTTCTGTTCGTCGGCGACTCCATGACCATCGGACGCGCCGGCGACTACAGCTGGCGCTACCGGATGTGGCAGCACCTCGCGTCCCTCGGCGAGCCGTACGAGATCGTCGGCCCGCGCACCACGCTGTACGACACCGAGGCGAACGCACCCGTCTCGACGGCCTACGCCGACCCGGCCTTCCCCGCGGAGGCCCGCCGCCACCTGGCGGGCTGGGGCGAGGGCTGGCTGCACATGGCCCCCGTCATCGGGGACACGATCGCCGCCGAGAAGCCGGACGTCCTGCTGGTCTCCCTCGGCCTGATAGACCTCGGCTTCTACACCAACAGCGACCAGACGGCCGCGAACGTACGGGAGTTCGTCACCCGGGCCCGCGAGGCCGACCCGCACGTGCGCATGGTCCTCCTCCCGGTCATCCCCAACGTCCGCGCCGAGTCCGACGCCCCGTTCGCCGCGGAGTGCGACCGCTTCAACGTGCTCCTCGCGAAGGCGGTCGCGGACCTGGACACGCCGGCGTCCCCGATCCTGCTGGCCTCGCGCCCGCTGTCGTACGACATCCACCGCGACACCTACGACGGCACCCACCCGGGCCCGAGCGGCGAGCACAAACTGGCGGCCGCGTTCGCAGACGCGATGCACCAGGCCTGGGGCCTGGGCCGCCCGTACCGGGCCGCCGCCTGAGGGGTACGTTGCGGCGGGGGACGCCGAACCGGGAGGGCACGCAGATGACCGTCATACGCCGCCTGGCGCTGTACGCCGCACTGCCGCTGGCGCTCGTCGCCGTCGCGGGCTACGGCTGGTACCAGCTGAGCGACACCGGAAAGCGCTGGCGCTACGAGGACGCGTTGGCCTCGTACTGCGAGGGGCTGATCCCGCCGAAGGAGTCGGCTGTCTTCACCGGCTACGACACGGAGAAGGGCCTGCCGAACGACTGGGATCGCGGCGCGGACCACCAGTTCTGCAAGGTCGGCCGGAGCCTGCTCACCATCGCCCGGATCCCCGAATCGGCCCGGGACGACGACGGCCCGCGGGGTGTGTTCGACGATCTGCGTCCAGGGGAGAGGGGCACGCTGCCGATGACGCTGGGTGGTGGCTGGCGCGGCTACACCAACCTCGCAAGCACCGCCGCCGTGCTGGAATGCCGCAACCAGGATGCCTCCGTCGTCGTGAGCGCGTCCGGCAGCGGAGACACGGTGGCGGGCCGCACCACCGCCGAGCTCGTCACGGCCACCGCGGTCAGGGCGGCCGAGCACTGGGACTGCGAGGCCGAGGCGGGCGGCCCGATACCGCCCGTCCCCGCGGAGCCGGAAGAGAAGTCCCGCTTCGACGCAAAGGGGACGTGCGCGGGCATCCCGATGCACGACATGGACATCGTCCACTGGCTCAAGGAAACACCGGCGGCGGAGACTTCCCTGCTGGAGACCTGCGTGCTGGGCGAGACGAAGGCCCGGGCGGAGGAGTTGTTCCAGGTCCGTGCCTTCTTCGGCCCCTTCGCTCAGGCCCAGTACCCGGAGTACGAGTCCACGCGGGACGCGGGCCGATTCGGCGACTTCTTCTGGGCCACCGCCAAGTGTCCTGGAACCAGCGCCCGCGCGCTCTTCACGATCTCCACCACGGAATACGTGCACGAGGACGTCGAGGACTTCGCCCGATCCGCACTCACGGCCTTCGCCGAGCGCTCGGCGAAGCAGCACGGCTGCACGGATCTCCAGCTCCCGCGATGAGTCTCTCCTCGATCCGCAGTCATCAGTGACAGTTGGTGTACTTCAGCCGCGCGTCGGCCGAAGCGGGCACCGACCGACCTGCTGAGTACCGGCCACGAAACACCAGGAGACCTTCAGATGCGCACCCTGATCAGCACCGCCTTCGTCTCGCTCGACGGCGTCGTGGAGGCCCCGGGCGGCGAGCCCGGTTACCGGAACTCGGGGTGGACCTTCAAGGACGTCGAGTTCCTCCCGGAGGCATTCGACATCAAGGACCGGGAGCAGCAGGAAGCCACCGCGATGCTGCTGGGCCGGGTCAGCTACGAGGCGTTCAGCCCGGTCTGGCCCGGCATGGAGGAGTTCGCCACCTACAACGCGATGCCGAAGTACGTCGTCTCCAGCACCCTGGCCGAGGACGACCTGGTCGCGAACTGGGGCGAGACCACGATCCTGCGCTCGCTCGACGAGGTCGCCGCGCTGAAGGAGGCCGAGGGCGGCCCGATCATCGTCCACGGCAGCGCCACCCTCAACCGGAACCTCTCGGATGCCGGCCTGATCGACCGCTACCACCTGCTCGTCTTCCCGCTCCTGCTCGGCGCGGGCAAGCGTCTGTTCAGCGACACCGACAAGGACACCCAGAAGCTGAGGCTCGTCGAGCACGAGGCGTACGCCAACGGCCTGCAGAAGAACGTCTTCGACGCCATCCACTGACGCGGCTCGCGCGGGCAGCGCACATTCTGTACGCGGCGGGGGTTCTGCTGCGCCCGGCTGACGCCGGAGACGGTCTCTGCCTCGGACCGGGGTGCTGCCCACCGTAAGGACCTTGATCGCCACACGGGCCCCATCGACGTCGTACGTGACGCGATACGCACCCACCCGTAACCGGCGGAGGCCCGTCCCCCCGAGCTTGCTGCTCGCAGACGGCTCCGGATCGAACGCCAAGGCGTTGACTGCCTTCACAAGAGGCTTCACGCCCTCACCGTCCCGGGCCTTGAGCTTGCGCAGGCCCTCGGCAGCCGTCGCCTCCCAGATGATCGTGAACCTCATGAGGCCACGTCCTTGAGCATCTTCTCCACATCGTCGTGGCTGTACTCGGGGCCGCCCGCAGCTCTCGCCCGCAGGGCGACGGCCAGATCTGCGAACTCGATCGCCGACTCCTTGCCCTCTTCATCCTGGACGCTGTCCGCCATGGCCTGCGTCCACCAGTGGTTGAGGAACGCCTCGAACTCGACGCCCTCGGACAGCGTGCCCAATTCGGCGCCGAATTCCGGGAGACGACCGGGCAGCAACGCCGCACGGACTCCCTCGACGGTGCGCGGCACCACCTGACCGGTGAAGCCGAGGTCCTGTCGGGCCTCCTCCAGAAAATCGCCCCAGGCCGCCATGCCGCCGCTCCTCTCGTGGACCTCACACTGTGCTACGACAGCAGCGTAGGACGCCCTACCCATCCGCCATCGCCTCCGCGACACGGGTCTGCCACGAGACGCGCTCCGGGCGTGGCCGCGCCTGGGTAGCCGCCGCGGCTGTGCGGCAGCGCCCGCAGTGGGTCTCGTCACCGACTGGGCGGAACAGGTGCTCCTCGCCTGGCCCTTCGCAGGCCACGAGACCTGGCGATGGCACGGCCGGGACCGCCGCCGTGACCGGTGCCGGGAGCTTCTCCACCAGCCGGTGCCGCAGGAACCCCACCGCCGACCGGACGCCGCCCTTCGGCAGCCCAGCCGTCAGAGCCTGCCGTAGCTCGGCGGCAGAGACGCCCCGCCGCAGCCACTCCGCCGCGGACTCGGCAAGGCTGTGCGCCTCGCGGACGCCGAGCAGCAGCTCCCGGTGCGTGTGCCGCAGCGACAGCAACACGCGTTCGGCGGCAACGACTTCGCGAGGCTGGGCTTCGGTGGGTGGGTGGGGAGGGTTCTTCTCCTCGTTCTTCTCCACTGGTGGGGAGTCGCCGAGACCCCGGGGCTCCGCTTCACCGACGACCGGTTCCGGCTCACTCGGAGGGGCGCCCTCCCGGACCCGGTCCGCCTCCTCACCCGTCAGGCTCACGTTCGACATCAACTGGTCGGTGTTCCACCGCCCACGGTCGTTCTGCCACTGCCACTCGTGCAGGAACCCGTGCTGCACGAGCAGCTTCTTGGCCTTCTGATACTGGCGGGGCGTGAAGCCCATGTCTTCCGCGTGGCGGCCGAGCGCCCGCTCGACGGCGGGGCCTTCGGGGAGTCCCTGCACCAGCAGGATCAGAATCTTGGCGTCGCTGTTGAGCCCGCGGTGGCGGACGATGTCGTGCGAAGCCTTAACGAAGCGCCGAGACGGCGCGATAGCATGCCGAAGCATCCCGGTGGACCCTATCTTCCACTCGTGGTGAAGGTCCTCGGATGGTGTTGGCGCACCGCCGAGGACCGCCCCGTTTATACGGAGCGTGATGTCAGCGTCACCGTACAGCACATGCCACGGTCTTGTGCAACAACTGGGGCGCTACGAACGGAACTTCGAATGTGGGTCGTGACCTCCAGTCCAGGGGCCACGTGAGCCCGTCGAGCGCGGGCACCCCCACGTACGCCGCCGCGTCAGCGCCCGTACGCCCGCCGGCGGCCAAGTCGAGCTACAGCAGCGGCGAAGGCGAATGCGTCGAAGTCGCCGTCACCCCCGCCACCGTCCACGTCCGCGACTCCAAGGACACCACCCGCCCCTCCCTCACTCTCTCCCTCGCCACCTGGACGACGTTCCTTCCATACGCGCACCGGGCCGCCGTCCCGGACACGGTGTAGGGCCGCAGGTCAGAGGCCCGTACCTGTCCGGGACAGCGCCGGGCCCCGCCGAAACCCGCCCCGCGCCGGCCCCGCTCACGGCGTCCGCGCGTACAGGACCCGCTGGCCGTCGTCCGTCTCCGACCTGACCGTGAACTCGCCTTTCAGCTCAGGTGACTTCAGCACCAGCCGGTCACCCTTCAGGGAGACGTCCGGGTCGGCCGGGTCCAGCGGGGTGCCGTAGTACAGCTCGCCTTCCAGCGGCACCTCCGCCACCGTCCGGCCGTTCACGGACAGGCTGCCGCCGCCGTCCAGCGCGAAGCTCAGCCGGGCCTTCGCGATGATCGTGAGCGGCAGTTGGTCCGTCGTGTAGAAGCCGGTGCCGCCCAGCGTGCCCTTCGCCGCGCTCTGCGGGACGAGCAGCACCCACTTCTTCTTGTCCCGCATCCCGGCAACGAACGGCTCGATGTCCGGGGCGATCTTCTTGTCCGCGCGTGCGGCGTTCGCCGTCAGGGCGCGGCGGACGTCCGCCGGCAGGGTCTGTCGCACGGGTTTCACGCCCCGTAGAACGACCTGCTGGGGGGTGACCGGTTCCTCTGTGATCCGCTTCCGGGCGTCGAGGGACATGGCGTCCGCCGTGAACAGGGCCGTCGCGCCGATCGCGTACGGCTCGAAGCCCTTGTTCACGGACTTCAGGGGCCTGAGCGTTCCGGTCAGGCGGGTCCTGATCTGCTCCCTGTCGCGGGGGTCCTCGACGGTGGCCATGGCCACGGCCATGGACTCGACGTAGCGGGCCGAGCCCTCCATCGTGTCCAGGAGCGGCTGGGACTTCGCCTCGTTCGGATACGTCCGGGCCCACGTCTGCTGCCAGTACGCGGCGGCGGCCAGGTGGTCCCGGCGCCGCTGCGGGTCCTGGTACGCGGCGAGCAGGCTGTTGTAGACCATCGTGCGGTAGCTGCGCGGCTCGACCTCGGTCGGGTAGTGCTGGGCACGGTCGTCAACGCCGCCGGCCCGGTCGGCCAGCGCCGGGAGGGACGCCCACGCCGGGTCGCCCTTCGCGTCCTGCTGGACGTAGCTGTGGAACTGCTCGTGCGTGGCCAGCCCGAAGGTGCGCAGCGCCGCGTCGCCGGAGTCGAAGCCGGTGGGGTCCTCGGCATCGGCCTTCACCGTCATCTGGGGCCGCACGACGATGCCGCGGCGGCCCTTCCACGTGATCGCGTCGAAGCCGCGCTCGTACGCCGGCACCTCGATGCCGCTCGCCGTCAGGTCGGCGAGCGGGACCTCGCGGTGGCCGGCCGTGTCGACGGCGTACGCGGCCCTGCCGTCGGTGATCAGCAGCACGTTGCGGCTGTAGTCGGCGCCGGGCCAGATCCGTCCGGTGTGCGGCCAGACCTTGGCGACGTGGGTGTGCAGCCGGGCCGCCATGTCCTCCAGCGGGGACGTCTCCCCGGCGGCGCTCGACCCGCCGCAGGCGGTGGCGAGGAGGGTGCAGAGCAGGGCCGGGGCGAGGGGCTTGGCGGCGTTCATGAGGCGCTCATGAGGGGGAGGGTCACTCCCCCACGGTGCGCAGAGGTGGCGAGGGCGTGCACGGGCCCGGCCGCCGAACGGGCGACGTCGCAGGCGTCGCCGCCGCCCGTTCGAAGCCGGTGCCGCCCCCGTTCAGGGGCGGCACCGCCGGGAACGCGTCACACCGGGCCGTCAGAAGACGAACGGCCCCGGGTCCTGCGGGGACGTCGCCTTGCACTCGGCGGTGACGCCGAAGACCTTGACCGTCAGGGACTGTGCCTCCAGGCTGTCGCCCGACGCGACCGTGCCGCTGAGCGGCCCCGTCGAGACCGAGCCACCGGCCGGAATGGCCGGGTTGGAGCGGCCGGTGAACGTCGTCGTGCCGGAGCCGTTCTTCGTGAGGGTGAGGGTGGACTCGGCGGAGTTGGCCCCGATGGGAACGGGGGCCTTGATGGCGTCCGTCGAGACCTCGATCGTCGCGGCCGTGCCGTCCTGCGCGGCCTTGAGCGTCGCCGTGCCGGAGCCGTACGAGCCGCAGTCGAACGACAACGTCGCTGTCTCGGGCGTCACTTGGGGGGCCGCCTGGGCGGAGGGCGCCACGGCGAGCGTGCCTGCGGCAAGCGTCGCGGCGAGGAGCAGGATGCGGTGCTCGGAGAACTTCATGGGGGGATCCCGCCTTCGTGTGGGGGTCACGGGCTGGCGGTCGTCATTGCGGCACGACGTCCCGGAGAAGGGAAGGGTCACACGCTCTGCCCCGTGCACAACGGCCGAAATCCGCCCCCGTCCGGTGGAGGGCGCGGGCCGTCGCGGGGCACGCCCCCGGCTCCCCCGCTATGCCCGCACCAGCCGGTTGGCGAGCGTCGACATCGTGTACGTGCCGATGCCCATGACGACCTCCAGCGCGTTCTGCGGGGTGAACCCGTGGGAGAGGAAGGCGCCGAGTTCGTCGTCGCCGACCGCGCCGGCGGTGCGCAGGACCTCCAGCGTGAACGTCCGTACCGCCTCCAGGCGTTCGTCGTCCAGCGCCCTCGCCTCGCGCAGTGCCGCGATCAGTTCGCCGTCCGCGCCGAGCGTGCGCAGCTTGCCGGTGTGCAGGGCGACGCAGACCCGGCAGTCGTTGCGTACGGCGACGGTCATCACGACGGTCTCGCGGGCGAGCGGATCGAGCGTGGTCCGCTCGAAGGCGGCGCTGAGCTCCAGGAAGCCGTCGAGGAGGTGGGGGGACGTGGCGAGTCTCGCGACGGCGGGCGGCAGGTGGCCGAGACGCTCGGCGGCGGCCCGCATGGCCGGGCGGGAGGTGGGCGGCGCGGTGTCGAGGGTGTGCTCGGGGAACATGGCCGGCTCCTACAATGGACAACATGGTTGACGATTCTGATGCCGAAAACGTAAACCAGGTTGTCGATACGCGCAAGGCGGATACCGACCGGCCCGGCTACGAGCTGCCCCTGCTGCTCTTCGCGGGCTTCCGCTCACTGATCGACAGGCTGCACGCCGAACTGGCCGACCAGGGCCACCCCGACGTCCGACCCGCGTACGGCTTCGCCATGCAGGCGATCGGCCCTGCGGGCGCGAGCGCGAGCGACCTCGGGCGCCGGCTCGGCGTGACCAAGCAGGCAGCCGGCAAGACGGTCGACCGCCTGGTCGCCCTCGGCTACGCGCAACGCGCCGACGACCTTGCCGACGCCCGCCGCAAACTCGTCCGCCTCACCCCCCACGGCCTGGACGCCCTGGCCCGCTCCGCCGCGATCTTCGACGAACTGCGCGCGGAATGGGCGGCGTCGATGGGCACCGACCGCCTGCGCGACCTCGAGGACGCCCTGCGAACGGTGACCGGCCCGGAGACCTTCCGCCTCGACGCGGCGGGATGGCTGGGCGGCGCGTGACGCAATCGAGGACGTGACCGGTCACCGTGCGTATCGTTGTACCGCGCGGCTGCACGCGTTCGAGCGGCAGCCGGGGAGGAGCGCCACGATGACCGCCTTGGACGAGCGCAGGATCGAGATGGCCGAGAACAGCGACGAACGCACCCTGGACGAGATGTTCCAGTGGCTCGAATCCGCCCCCGAGGGATTCAAGGTC
Organism: Streptomyces sp. NPDC015127; assembly: GCF_043080095.1. Classification (NCBI taxonomy): domain Bacteria; kingdom Bacillati; phylum Actinomycetota; class Actinomycetes; order Kitasatosporales; family Streptomycetaceae; genus Streptomyces; species Streptomyces sp. NPDC015127. The sequence continues at coordinate 182,259 of NZ_JBIBVE010000012.1, read as the reverse complement.
GAGATCGTCGAGGGGGCCGTTTTCATGTCGCCGCAGCGGGACAACCACTGGGAAATCATCCTCGACATCGTCGAGCAACTGCGGACCAAATACCCCCGCAAGCGCGTGAAGTCCGACGTACGAGTCGACTACCCGGGCCACCTCAACGGGTTCGCCAGCGACGTGACGGTCATGGCGGAGAGCGCGAAGAAGACCGATGAAGGCCGCTGGCGGTATCAGGACGTCGAGTTCGTCGCAGAGGTGATCTCCAAGGGCACCGGCCACAACGACTACGGCCCCAAGAAGACGGCGTACGCCGTGGCGGAGGTCCCCGTCCTCCTGATCGCCGACCCCTATCAGGGCAAGGTTCACGTCTACACCGACCCCAAGGACGGCGACTACTCCACCGAGACCACCGTCGCCTTCGGCACGGACGTCGACCTCACCGGCACCCCCGTCGGCCTCACCCTCACCACCGGCGACTTCCCCCGCGAGTCACAGGCGTAGGGCCGCGCGGCGGTCGGCGCTACCATCCCGCTGAGGGTCCGCGTATGCCCGGGGGGGCGCCATATGGCCGATGACATACCGCAGTTGACCGTCAGGGCGCACGAGGGCAGTCGCCTGTGGACCCTGCGGGCGCCGGCCGGGACGATGTTCGGGCCCGTTGTCGCCGGCGGCAGCGTCCACGTGCCCCTGGCCGAGGGCCGCATCGTCGCCCTCGACGCGCACAGCGGCGGCCTCCTGTGGTGCAGCCGGCCGCTCACCGATCCCGACCCCCAGGCCCTGGCGCGCGCGGACGGCGCCGTCGTGGTGCCCGTCCGGCGTGACGCCGAGCGGTGCGGGTTCACGGCGTTGGACCCCGCGAGCGGAGAGGTGCTGTGGGAGCGTCGCAAGAGCCCCCTGGTACGGCTCGCGGCCGCCGGCCCCACCGTGGTCCTCTGGGGCGAGGCCGGGGAGGACCGGGGCCGGATCGCCGGCGTCGACGCGCGGACCGGCGAGACCCTGTGGGAGGACGAGTTCAGCCGGATATGGGACCTGCTGGTCTGCGGGCCCCGCGTCGTCCTGGACGTCGGCGACCTGCGCGCCCTCGACGCCCGCACCGGCGAGGAGCTGTGGACCCAGGAGTCCGCGGGATTCGGCGCCCTGCTCCGGCCCGAGGCCCCGAGCGACTCCGTGGTCTTCCACTGCTGGAGCTCCCACGCGGTCCTCTCCGTACGCGCCACGGGCACGGGCGAGGAGATCTCCCGCACCCGGTTCCCGCGGCGGACCGTGGAGCGCCTCACCTACGATCCCGCGCTCGTCGACGGCGAACGCGCCCTGTTCTCCGCCCCTTTGAAGCGCCGGATCCGGCTCTACGCGTACGCCGGACGGGACCGGGCCGAACCCCTGGCGAGCCCGTCCCTGGGCTGGTGGCGCTTCACCTCCCTCTCCGAGCGGGCGGTGTGCGCGGGCGACCGGCTCTACGCCCTCACCTGGCGCAGGCGGCTGTACCAGGCCGGGACGAACGGGACGAACGGCGGCCGTCACCTCATGCAGCCTGTCGGTCTCACCGCCCCCGACGGCCGGACGCTGCGGGAGCCGTCCGTACTGGCCGCCGGACCGGAGCACGCGTTCGTCGGCGGCGACGGTGCGGTCGCCGGTGTCCGCGACGGCGAGGTCCGGTGGGTGGTGCCCACCAACTTGTGGCGCGGCACCCCGGTCCCGCTCGGCACCGACCGGGTGCTGTTCCGGTCGGTGACCGAGGACGGCAGATGGGCCGGACTCCACTGCGCGGACGCGGACACCGGCCGCCGTCACCACTGAACGAGCCCGCGCCCTTGCCTGGAGCGCGCTCGAAGGCGTTGGCTAGGGCGTCATGGAGTACACGCAGCTCGGACGCACCGGACTCAAGGTCAGCCGACTCGTCCTGGGGACGATGAACTTCGGGCCCCAGACAGACGAGCCCACCAGCCACAGCATCATGGACGCCGCGCTCGACGCGGGCCTGAACTTCTTCGACACCGCCAACGTCTACGGCTGGGGCGAGAACAAGGGCCGCACCGAGGAGATCATCGGGACCTGGTTCGACAAGGGCGGCGACCGCCGCGACAAGGTCGTCCTCGCGACCAAGGTCTACGGCAACATGGCGGGCGACGGCGACCCGTGGCCCAACCACGACCGGCTCTCCGCCCTCAACATCCGCCGCGCCGTGGACGCATCGCTCAAGCGCCTGCGGACCGACTACATCGACCTCTACCAGTTCCACCACATCGACCGCCGCACCCCGGTCGAGGAGATCTGGCAGGCGATCGACGTCCTGATCCAGCAGGGCAAGATCCTCTACGTCGGCTCCTCCAACTTCCCCGGCTGGAAGATCGCCCAGACCAACGAGACCGCACGCCGGCTCGGCTCGTACGGGCTGGTCAGCGAGCAGTGCCTGTACAACCTGGCGGAGCGCCGCGCCGAGATGGAGGTCATCCCGGCCGCGCAGGAGTACGGCCTCGGGGTCATCCCCTGGTCACCGCTGCACGGCGGACTGCTCGGCGGCGTGATCAAGAAGGAGACCGACGGGCACCGGCGCACGACCGGTCGCTCGGCCGACGCGCTCGCGAACACCGCCGTACGGGAGAAGGTGCAGGCGTACGAGAACCTGCTGGACAAGCACGGCCTGGAGCCGGGCGAGGTTGCGCTTGCATGGCTGCTGACGCGACCCGGTGTGACCGGCCCGATCGTCGGCCCGCGCACGGCCGGACAGCTGGAGTCCGCGCTGCGGGCGGTCGAGCTGGAGCTGTCCGAGGAGGTGCTCACGTCCCTGGACGAGATCTTCCCGGGGCCCGGGCCGTCGCCGGAGGCGTTCGCCTGGTGACGCGCTCGCCGCGCTGACGGCGGCCGTGCGGGCTACCGGCCTGCCACGGCCGCCACGGCGACGATCACGAACATCAGCACCAGAACGGCGGCCATGATCTGGTTGCGGGTCTTGGGATTCACCCGTCGAGGTTAACCCGCGGCCTTCAGCGGCCAGGAATCGACCACCTCGTAGCGGGGGCCGGCGCCCGGCACCCCGCCGCCCGGCAGGTTGCTGCGAACCAGCGCCAGGTCCTCCACGCGCCAGGGGGAGCCCTCGAAGTCGTCGAGCGCCTCGACGTACGGACGCAGGTCCGTGTCCTCACGGGCGCGGGCGATGGTCAGGTGCGCGTGGTAGCTGCGGTGCTCGTGCATGTCGATCCCGGAACGGCGGGCGGCCGCGTCGGCGCGCTCGGCGAGCAGCCGCATCGTGTCGAGCCCGCCGGCGGCCCCGGCCCACAGGGCCCTTCGCCCGAACCGTCCTCCCTGGTGCAGCCGCAGCGGAAAGCTCTCGGTCCGGTGCGCGGCACGCGCGAGGCGCTCCCGCAGCTCGGGCACGAGGTCGTCGCCGACCTCCCCCATGAAGGCGAGCGTGAAGTGCCACCCGGCCCGCCCGGTCCACCGCAGCCGCTCGGCCCCGGGCATGGCGGTCAACCGGTCGACGGCGAGAGCGAGTTCGTCGACGACGGGGTCGGGCGGGATGACGGCGGCGAAGAGTCTCATGCGCCCAGTGTGCCTTTCCCCACCCCGCCCCTTCCCGTAACCGGGGCAAGCCCCGGGCCCCGTACCGCGCTTCGCGCGGTGTCCTCAATCGCCGGACGGGCTGCAAATGCAGCCTCGCCGGCGTTTGAGGCGCGGGGGTCCGGGGGCGGAGCCCCCGGTTACGGGGAGGGGCGGGGTGGGGAAGAGCCCGCGCAGCGCCCCCCACCCGCAGCGCCCCCCACCCGCAGCGCACCCCCCGCACCGCCCTCGCGCCGCGCTTCGCGCGGCCTACGCCGCTGTCGTCAGGCGCTCGCGTTCCACGAAGCGCACCGACGGGTGCCCCCCGTGCCAGCCCACCGAGAGCCGCAGGCCGCCGACCCTCGCCAGCATCACACCGACACCCGCCGCCGCGAGCGCGGCCACCGCGCCGCCCGTCGCGAAGCCGATCCGCGCGCCGTACGTGTCGGTGACCCAGCCCACCAGCGGCGCGCCGACCGGCGTACCGCCCGTGAACACCATCATGAACAGGCTCATCACGCGGCCCCGCATCAGCGGGTCCGTCGCCATCTGGATGCTGGAGTTCGCCGTGACGTTGACCGTCAGGCCGAACATGCCGATCGGGACCATCAGCGCCGCGAAGATCCAGAAGGCAGGGGCGAAGGCCGTCACGACCTCCAGCAGGCCGAACACCACCGCCGCGCCCACGAGCATCCGCAGCCGGGACGTGCCGCGCCGGGCGGCGAGGAGGGCGCCCGCCAGGGATCCGGCCGCCATCAGGGTGTTGAGCAGGCCGTACGTACCGGCTCCGGAGTGGTAGACGTCGTCGACGAAGGCCGAGAGCCAGATCGGGAAGTTGAAGCCGAACGTGCCGATGAAGCCGACGAGCACGATCGGCCAGATCAGCTCGGGCCGGCCCGCGACGTAGCGCAGGCCCTCGCGCAGCTGACCCTTGCCGCGTGGCGCGCGCTCCACCTTGTGCAGCTCCGAGGGCCGCATCATGAGCAGGCCCGCGACGGGCGCGAGGAAGGACAGTCCGTTGAGCAGGAAGGCGTAGCCGCTGCCGACGGCGGTGATCAGCACACCGGCGACCGCGGGGCCCACCAGCCGCGCGGACTGGAAGTTCGCGGAGTTCAGCGAGACGGCGTTGCGCAGCTGGTCGGGGCCGACCATCTCGGCGACGAACGACTGCCGTGCCGGGTTGTCGACGACGGTGACGAGGCCGAGCAGGAACGCCGTGAGGTAGACGTGCCAGACCTGGACGTGGCCGCTGAGCGTGAGCACGGCGAGCGCCAGGCCGGTCAGGCCCATCGCGGCCTGGGTGACGAGGAGCAGCCGCCGCTTGGGCATCCGGTCCGCGATCACTCCGCCGTACAGGCCGAACAGGAGCATGGGGAGGAACTGCAGCGCGATGGTGATGCCGACGGCGGAGGCGGATCCGGTCAGGCTCAGTACCAGCCAGTCCTGGGCGATGCGCTGCATCCAGGTGCCGGTGTTGGAGACCACCTGTCCGGTCGCGAAGAGCCGGTAGTTACGGATCCTCAGCGAGCTGAACATGGTCTGCTTGCGGTCGGTCGTGGAGTCGGTGGCGGTCGGTGCGGGGGCGGAGTCTGCTCCGGATCCCGTACTCAAAAGGGTTCGCCTCCTCGGCGTCGGCGGTTACTGCAGGTGTGCGAGCTTCTCCAGGACGGGGGCGGCGGCGCGCAGCTTGGCCCACTCGTCCTCGTCGAGGCCCTCGGCGAGGGCGGCCAGCCAGGCGTTCCGCTTGCGGCGGCTTTCTTCGAGCATGGCCTCGGCCTGCTCGGTGGGGCTGACGACCTTCTGCCGGCGGTCCTCGGGGTGCGGCTCCAGACGGACGAGGCCCTTGGCCTCCAGGAGCGCGACGATGCGGGTCATCGACGGCGGCTGGACGTACTCCTTGCGGGCCAGCTCGCCGGGGGTGGCCGAGCCGCAGCGGGCCAGGGTGCCGAGCACGGACATCTCGGTCGGGCTCAGCGATTCGTCGACGCGCTGGTGCTTCAGGCGCCGGCCCAGCCGCATGACGGCCGAGCGCAGGGAGTTCACGGCGGCGACATCTGCGTCAGTACCGTGGGCCAGGTCAGACATGTCATTAGCATAACTCATTACCCTAGCTAAAGACCAGTCCCTTACCGCATGCGTCACGGGTTCGATCGATGTATCACCCATACGAGTGAGACCGAGTCCGAAAGTGACGCACGGGCGGCGGCGGTCCGGCGACCCTGGCGGGCATGGGATCGACAGTGCTCAGCCTGCGGATAGACGGTGAGCTGCTCGACCGGCTCCGGCAGCACGCCGCCAAAAGACAAATGAGCGTCCAGGACTATGTGGTCCGGACGCTCATTCGCGACGACTTCGACGAACGCTTCAAGGCGGCCGTCGACGAGACGGAGAAGTTCTACGGGAGGACCTGACGGCCCCCGCTCCGGCGGATCAGGTCAGGCCCAGCGCCGGCATCGCGTAGAAGAAGACGAACACGGCCGACACCGCGTACATCGCGGCGGGCACCTCGCGCCCGCGCCCCGTCGCCAGCCGCAGCGCGCTGAACGCGATGAAGCCGATGCCGATGCCGTGCGTGATCGAGTAGGTGAACGGCATCATCACCATCGCCAGGAACGCGGGCGCGGCGATCGTGAAGTCGCTCCAGTCGATGTCCTTGACCGAACCCGCCAGGATCAGGAAGCCGACCGCCACCAGCGCGGGCGTCGCCGCCTGGGAGGGGACCATCGTCGCGAGCGGCGTGAGGAACAGCGCGAGCGAGAACAGCAGACCCGACACGACGGACGCGAGACCCGTACGGGCCCCCTCGCCGACACCGGCCGTGGACTCCACGAAGCAGGTGTTGGCGGAGCAGGAGGTGGCGCCGCCCGCGGCGACGGCGAGGCCGTCGACGACCAGCACCTTGTTGATGCCGGGGTAGTGGCCGTCCTTGTCCATGAGCCCTGCCTCGTCGCCGACGGCGAGGATCGTGCCCATCGCGTCGAAGAAGCACGACAGCAGCACGGTGAAGACGAACAGGACACCGGTCAGCAGGCCGACCTTCTCGAAGCCGCCGAACAGGCTGACCTGGCCGATCAGGCCGAAGTCCGGTGTCGAGAGCGGGTTGCCGGGCCACTCGGGCGTGGTCAGACCCCAGGAGGCGACGTCCGCCACGGCGTTGATGACCACCGCGAGGACGGTCATCACGACGATCGAGATGAGGATCGCGCCCGGCACCTTGCGGATGATCAGCGCGAGCGTGAGCAGGGTGCCGAGGGCGAAGACCAGGACCGGCCAGCCCAGCAGGTGACCGCCGGTGCCCAGCTGGAGCGGCACGGTGGTGTGGGCGGCGTCGGGGATTCGGGTGACGAACCCGGAGTCCACGAGGCCGATGAGCATGATGAACAGGCCGATGCCGATGGCGATCGCCTTGCGGAGTCCGAGCGGCACCGCGTTCATCACGCGTTCGCGCAGCCCGGTGGCCACCAGCAGCATCACCACGAAGCCGGCGAGCACCACCATGCCCATCGCGTCCGCCCACGCCATCTGGGGCGCGAGCTGGAGGGCGACGACGGTGTTCACGCCGAGACCGGCGGCGAGCGCGATCGGGACGTTGCCGATGACGCCCATCAGGAGCGTGGAGAAGGCCGCCGTGACGACGGTGGCGGTGACCAGCTGGCCGCCGTCGAGCTGGTGACCGTACATGTCCTTGGCGCTGCCGAGGATGATCGGGTTCAGCACGAGGATGTAGGCCATCGCGAAGAAGGTGGCGAAACCGCCCCGGACCTCGCGCGCGACCGTGGAGCCGCGCTCCGAGATCTTGAAGAAGCGGTCCAGACCGCCGACGGGCTGCTGGGGCGTGGGCGGCAGGCCGGAAGAAGCGACCTCGGCGGTGGCCGTGGGGGACATGCAGGACCTTTCTCACCCGGTTTCGTGGGGGATGTGTACGGAGGTTCATACGAACGAAACCGGTCGGACGCAAACTCGTTCAGTATGAACATATAAGGTGGAAGATCGGTATCTCCGCGCGTAGACCCCTGCCGGGACTGCCCCGGCGGATGCCTCCGGTCCCGGACCTACACTGTGCGCATGGCGAAATGGACCCCCAGGCACGAGGCACCCGAGCCCCTTGAGGGGCCGATCGTCGCCACCATCACCGGCGGCACGATCCTGTGGTTCGTCATGTTCCTCGTCCAGGTCCCTTTCTACGGCTGGTTCGCCGACCGCGACCTGACCTGGTGGGTGTGGACCTGTCTGGCCGGCGGCGGCCTCGGCCTGATCGGCATCTGGTACGTCCGCAGCCGGGACGCGGCGATCAAGCGCCGGGCCGCCGAAGCGGCCGAGGCGCCGGAAGCAGGCCCGAAGGCCTGACGCGCGAGGGCCTGACGCCCGGGCCGGCGCGGAGCGGCAGCGTCCCACCCCGCCCCGCGGCGGGGCCGACCGGCGTCCGCCGGGACGGCACCGACCCGACCCGGGCCCGGCGCGGCCGGCCGAGCCCGCAGCGCACCCACCGGAACCGGCGGCGCCGACCGCGTCCGCCCGAACACGACACGACCCCGCCCCGCCGCCCGGTCCGTAGTCCCACGGGACCATTCGGGTCCTCCCCCGGTCCGATCTTCCGCCCGCCCGGGGGGTGAAGCCGGCCCGCCCGCCGTACCGTCGGAACCATGACGCAGCGGGCGGAGATCGACATGGACGGCCAGGAGCCCCGCGGACCCGCTGTCGACGCGGGTGCCGGACTCGACCCCGTACACCCCCGGCAGCCACCGCGCCCCAAGGTGCCGGCCGCGCCCGCGACCGGGCTGACCGCCGACCAGGTCGCCGAGCGGGTGGCCCGCGGCGAGGTCAACGACGTGCCCGTGCGCAGCTCGCGCTCGGCCGTCGACATCGTCCGCGGCAACGTCTTCACCCGCTTCAACGCGATCATCGGCGTGCTGTGGGTGATCATGCTCGCGGTTGCGCCGATCCAGGACAGCCTCTTCGGCTTCGTGATCCTCGCCAACACCGGCATCGGCATCGTCCAGGAGCTGCGCGCCAAGAAGACCCTCGACTCGCTCGCCCTCATCGGCGAGGCGAAGCCGCGCGTACGGCGCGACGGGGTCACCGCCTCGGTCTCCACGTCCGACATCGTCCTCGGCGACCTCGTCGAACTCGGGCCGGGGGACAAGGTCGTCGTCGACGGCGAGATCGCGGAGGCCGACAACCTGGAGGTCGACGAGTCGCTGCTGACCGGCGAGGCCGACCCCGTCCTCAAGCAGCCCGGCGACCAGGTGATGTCCGGGAGCTTCGTGGTCGCGGGCGGCGGCGCGTTCACCGCGACGAAGGTGGGACGCGAGGCGTACGCGGCCCAGCTCGCGGAGGAGGCGTCGCGCTTCACCCTCGTCCACTCCGAGCTGCGCTCCGGCATCTCCACGATCCTCAAGTACGTGACGTGGATGATGGTCCCGACCGCGATCGGCCTGATCATCAGCCAGCTCGTCGTCAAGGACGCCAACGTCAGGGACTCGGTCGCCCGCACCGTCGGCGGCATCGTGCCGATGATCCCCGAGGGGCTCGTCCTGCTGACGTCCGTCGCCTTCGCGATCGGCGTGATCCGCCTCGGCCGCAAGCAGTGCCTCGTGCAGGAGCTTCCCGCGATCGAGGGCCTGGCCCGCGTCGACGTCGTCTGCCTCGACAAGACGGGCACCCTCACCGAGGGCGGGATGGACGTCACGGAGCTGCGGCCGCTGGGCGGGACGGACGAGGGGTACGTACGGCAGGTGCTCGGCGCGCTCGGGGAGTCCGATCCCCGGCCGAACGCCTCGCTCCAGGCAATCATCGAGGCGTACCCGGACAGCGAGGAGTGGCGGTGCACGGAGTCGCTGCCGTTCTCCTCGGCGCGCAAGTACAGCGGGGCCAGCTTCAGCGAGGGCAACGGGGAGACGTCCACCTGGCTGCTGGGCGCGCCGGACGTCCTGCTGCCGGACGGCGACCCGGCCCTCGCCGAGATCGACGCCCTCAACCAGCAGGGCCTGCGGGTGCTGCTGCTCGCGCGGGCGGCCGAGGAGCTGGACGCGCCGGCCCCGGCCGACGGCGCGAAACCTGCGGCGCTGGTCGTCCTCGAACAACGGCTGCGCCCCGACGCCTCGGAGACCCTGCGCTACTTCGCCGACCAGAACGTCGCGGCCAAGGTCATCTCCGGGGACAACGCGGTCGCGGTCGGCGCGGTCGCGGGCAAACTGGGACTGCCGGGCGCGGGCCGCACGGTCGATGCCCGCCGGCTGCCGGCCGAGCGGTCCGCGATGGGCGCGGAGATCGACGCGCACGCGGTGTTCGGCCGGGTGAGCCCGCAGCAGAAACGCGACATGGTGGGCGCGCTCCAGTCCCGCGGCCACACGGTCGCGATGACCGGCGACGGCGTCAACGACGTCCTGGCGCTGAAGGACGCGGACATCGGGGTGAGCATGGGCTCCGGCTCGGAGGCCACGCGCGCCGTCGCACAGATCGTCCTGCTCAACAACAGTTTCGCGACGCTGCCGTCCGTAGTGGCCGAGGGCCGCCGGGTGATCGGCAACATCACGCGCGTCGCCACGCTGTTCCTGACGAAGACGGTGTACTCCGTCCTCCTCGCCATCCTGGTGGTGTGCTCCCAGGTGGAGTACCCGTTCCTCCCCCGGCACCTGACCCTGCTGTCCACCCTCACCATCGGTGTCCCGGCCTTCTTCCTGGCTCTGGCGCCCAACAAGGAGCGGGCGAAGCCCCACTTCGTACGGCGGGTGATGCGCTACGCGATCCCGGCGGGCGCGATCGCGGCGGCGGCGACGTTCGGCACGTACCTGCTGGCGCGCGCCCACTACCGCGGCCCGGGCGCGCTGGACGCGGAGACGAGCGCGGCGACGCTGACGCTGTTCCTGGTCGCGATGTGGGTCCTGGCGATCATCGCGCGCCCCTACACCTGGTGGCGGATCGGCCTGGTGGCGACGATGGGTGCGGGCTTCCTGGTGGTGCTGATCGTTCCCTGGCTCCAGGACTTCTTCGCGCTCAAGCTGGTCGGCGTGACGATGCCGTGGACGGCGGTGGCGATCGCGGCGGGCAGCGCGGCGCTGCTGGAGACGGCGTGGCGGGTGGTGGGGCGGCGGATGCCGGGGTGAGCGCACCGCGGCGCGCTCCGGGGTCCGCCGTGTCCGGGAGCCACGGAGCGCGCTGGGTGTGCCGTGCGTCAGCCGGGGCGGCGGCTGAGCGTTCGGGTCAGGATTTCAGGAACCGCGACTCGCCCTGCACGACAAACCTTTGCTCAGGTCCCGGGGGCCGGACCATGCTGTTGCGGCTGAACGCAATGGCAGCGCTCAACCGGGGGGAACGAGATGCTCCGCATCCACTTCAGCGAATCAGACCTGGCCAGAACGAGGTTGGCGACCGTCCCGGACCCGTTGTGGGAGACGACGGCCAGCCTGCACCGCCTCCAGACGCGCAAGGGCCGGTGGGCCCACGCGGACTGGCACCGGACGGCGCGGCACACCCTGCGGGAGAAGGGACTGGAGCGCGCCCTGCGCAGCGTCGTCCTGCCCTTGTTCCCAAGAGCCGCGTACTTTCCGGACTTTCTGACTCCGGGGAACACGGCCGACCTCGACGACGGAATGGAATCGATCCTGGCCGCGTCTCCGCGCCGCGTCCTTTCGGAGATGTCCGTCCTCGACCGGATCGTCGGGGCCCCTTCGTGGGCGCCGCGCATGGCCGAACTGCCGACACGGAAGGAATTCGTCCGGCTGCTGCGCAGGTACTACGAGGCGGTGGTCGCCCCATACGGGGAACGTATCCACGCGCGTGTGGAGGCCGAACGGACGGCGCGCTGCCGCGGGCTGCTGGACGGCGGTGTCGAAGGCATGCTGGCGAGCCTCGGGCCGACGATGCACTGGCGCCGTCCCGTCCTGGAGGTCACCTACCCCGCCAAGGACCGGGACCTGCACCTGAACGGCCGCGGGCTGACACTGGTCCCCTCGTACTTCGCCCGGGAAGCCCCGGTCAGCCTGGCCGACCCGGACCTGCCACCCGTCCTCTGGTACCCGCTGCCCCACGAGCCGGCGGCCACGCACAGCCCTCCCGGTGAACCACTGACCGCGCTGCTCGGCCGCGCCAGGGCAACGGCCCTGCGCGCCGCGGCGGCCGGCGCCACGACCGGCGAGATCGCCCGCGCCGCCGGCGTCTCCGCGTCCTCCGCCAGCAGACATGCCACCGCGCTGCGCGATGCGGGACTCCTCACCAGCGTCCGCGACGGCACGACGGTGCTGCACACCCTCACGCCGATGGGCGCGTCACTGCTGCGGGCGGGGTCGGGGTCGGGGTCGAACGAGGCGTGCGCGGAAGGGAGTTCGGGCGCGTCCCGCTGAGCCGTGTTCATCAGCGGGCCGAGAACGGGCCCCGGCTCCTCAGCCGACCGCTCCCGGCCGGTCGGGGGACCGGTGTCCGGCCGTCTCCGCGACCCTCTCCGCGCCCCGGCTCGTCGGGGGGCGGTGGGCCGCCAACTCCTTTAAAGAACCCGGGGGAAAGAACCTTCCCCCCTCCCACCCTCCCCGGCGTCACCCGGACGGGTGACCGGCTTGCAGGGCGGGATGGCGGGCCGTTACGTTCGCCGCACCAACTGGCATATGACGGCCCCCGGCCGGGACTGGCATCCCGATCGAGGGCCTCACCGATCAGGAAGCAGTACCTTCCCGATGGCTGAGTCGCAGTCTAACGCGCTCCTGCGCGCCCCCGCCGGAGCACCGACCTCCGGCGTGATCCACGTCCGCACCCGCCTGGCCGCGGACTTCACCGTGATCGCCAACGCCCTTGCCCAGCGCCGCGGGAGCGCGGTCACGGTCGGTGTCGCGGCCTACATCCTGTCCCTGCCGGACGGCGAACCGGTACGCATCGACGCCCTGTGCGAGCACTTCACCGAGGGCGAGACCCTGATCTCGCGAGCCCTGCGGGAGCTGGAGGCGGACGGCTACCTGGAGCGCCGTGTCGAACGCGGACCGGGCGGCCTGATCCGTACGCGGACGTTCTTCCACGACGTGCCGCCGCAGGAAGGCGACCCCACGCCGCCGGAACCGCCGGTGCCGCCGCGGCCGGGCAGGCCCAGGCCGCCCCGGCAGGAGCCTGTGCCCGTCCCGGACGCCGCTCCCCCGGTACCCGTACCGGTCGCCCGGCCCGACGCCCCTGCCCCGGTGCGGGTCGCCGAGCCCGACCCGCGGGCCGCCGTCGTCCTGGCCTCGCTGCGCCTTGTCGACCGCAGGCTGATCCTGTCCCGGGGGGAGGTCGACCGCCTCGCCCCGGCGGTGACCGAGTGGCTCACACTGGGCATCAGCCCCGAGGAGATCACCGAGCACCTCACTATCAGGCTCCCGGAACCGCTGCGCGCCCGCCCCGCCCGCATCCTGGCCTACCGCCTCCGCGAGTTGCCCGCCCCCGCCCCGGCCCAGTCCTCGCCCCCGGCCGTCCTGCCCTGGCAGACCTGCGACGGCGGCTGCAAACGCGCCTTCCGCGCGGCGGAACCGGGCCGCTGCCGCGACTGCCCACCGGGCGCCGGCCTGGCGGCGGCGTGCTGAGCAATTCGTGTGCCGCCGCTCCCGTCGTGGGAACCTGGTGCTGCAATGGTGCCGGACCTGACAGCAGCAGGAGGTGGATCATGGTCGACAGGTTTACGGACGGGCTTCTCACTCCTGCGGAAACGTCCTCCTACCTGGAGATTCCGTCGTCGACCCTCACCTCCTGGCTCAAGGGCACAGCGGCGGGAGCCCCCCTGGTCCACCAAGTGGAACCCGTGCGCAAGAACCAGCCCTCGGTGCCGTTCATCGCCGTGGCCGAAGCCCATGTCCTGAGGTCATTGCGCTCGCTGGGCCTGCGCATGAGCGAGATCAGGGAAGCGGCCGCCGCGGTACGCAACGCCTTCGACACCCCCTACGGCCTCGTCTCGAAGCGGATCGCGACGGATGGCGTGGACATCTTCGTCGAGCACGGGTTCGGTGATCTGCGCAGAGCCAGGGACGGGCAAGCCCCGATCCACGAGGTGGTGTCCGACTACCTCCGCTACCTGACCTGGGACGCGGACGACGACTTCCCTTCGAGTCTGCGCTTGAGGCAGTACCCGGAGTCCGTCCCGGTCGTGATCGACCCACGCTTCGGCCGCGGTCTGCCGGTCATCGCGACCAATCGCGTCCCGGTCAAGGCCGTCACCGACCTTTGGGAGGCCGGCGAAACCGTCGAGGAGATCGCCTACGAGTTCGACATGAGCCCAGAGCAGGTCGACGCTCTGTGCCACGCAGTGGTGCGCCTTGCCGCCTGAGTTCTTCCTCGACCGCAACCTTGGGCGCCGCGTCGCGGAGGAACTGAGGTCTCGCGGCTGGGCGGTTCACTGCATCGGCGATGTCTTCCCGACAGACGCACAGGACATCCCGGACGAGCAGTGGATTGCCCACGGCCTGGACCAGTCCTGGGTCCCGCTGTCGAAGGACGGCCGCATCAAGACCAGGGACCTTGAGATCCAGCCTGTTCTGGACCGTAGTGCAGTGCTCTTCTACCTCGACAATCAGCAGCTCCGCAGTATCGACATGGCCGAACGGCTCGACGCGCGCCGGGACGCGATCTACCGGGCCGTCGAGAAGGGCGGTCCCGCCGCGTATGCCGTACGGCGGGACCGCCTCGAGCGCACCTGGCCCTGACGACCGGGCAGACGCGAGTTTGTCTCGGCCAAATGATCGGCTCGGCTACCCGCGTGCGCCGGTGGAGGTGTACGAGACAGGCGTCGCCCGCGGCTTCACCTTCAGCGTCCCCGACACCCGCCCGTGCATCACCGGCTCGCTCGCCCACTCCTGCGGGTCTACGGGAGGGGTCTTCTCGCGTCCTAGTCCTGGATTTTCTCCAACTTCCAGTTGAGGTACCTGGGTGGGCCTTCGTCCAGTTGAGGAACGCGCGAATTCTGGCGCGAATATGGCATAGGGGATCCGGACTCCAGGGACTCGGCCATCAGCCCGATCATCTCTCCCAGATCCTTCCAGCGAACCGCGGTGACCTCGTTGCTCTCATAGTCGACCTCGATGATGTTGCCGTAGGTGTCGCCGGGCCGGTGGTCGATGAGGAGGCTCTCACCCGTGTTCGTCCCGGCAATGGGGAGCCACAGCGGATCCGCCCACGGAACCGCAGGACAGTCCTCGGGATCGTCCCGATACTCGGGGAACTGGTCGAGGAACTCTTCGAGCCCTTCCTTCATGTACTCCGGCCCGGCCTTGAGCCCTTCGGTGCCGTACGGGACGTAGCCGCCCGGCCAGATGAGGGCGTCACATCCGGGGGCGCCGTCGTGGATTCGGAGCCACTGCACGAGATGCGGATGGAGCGGGTACGGGATGGCAGCCTGGAGGGACTGGATGGCCTCTTCGGAAGCCGGCGGGTGCAGCGCGGAGACAGCTCTGGTGCACTGGCGCTCTCGCAGCCAGGTCTCGATGCGTTCCCAGGCGCGTATGAGGTCGTCCATCGGCGCATCCTGCCCCAGCGCGGGGCTCACGCGTCGAACCAGCGCGCCCTCTCCAGTTCCGCCGTCCGCGACGCGTCCTCCAGCAGCGCCGCCACCTCGAAGCGGCGCGGCCACTGGGCCGTCGCCCAGGCCAGGGCCGCCGCCACGCCCTCCAGCGTCGCGGCGTGGAGCACGCCGTCCGGGGTGCGGCGCCAGTCGAGTTCGACGCCGCCCGCGATCAGCTCCTCGTGCTCGGCGTATGTCGCCGGCGTCGAGGGGCCGAGCAGGACCCGTACGGACTCGGGGACCTCGTGGACCTCGCCCTCGGTCGTGACCTCCGCCGTGACCGCCTCGCTCAGGCGGCGCACCTGGAACAGTTCGGCCAGGTCCGCCGCACGCGAGGGTGCCACCGGGAGCAGGGGGAGCCCGGAGGTGAGCGGCAGCAGGTCGGGGGTGTCCGCCACGACTGCCTCCGCCGCGTCAACGACCACCACCTCACCGTCCACCACGGCCCGCAGCTCGTCGGGGAGCGTGACCTGCTCCGGGTCGAGGTCGGCCAGCGCCGTGTACAGGGCGTGCAGCCGGTCCGCGCGCACCCGGCGGCCGGGGTCGGCGAGGCGGGCCAGGAGCTCGGCCGCGCCGCCCGGCTCGTCGAGCAGCGCGGCGACGGAGGTGCGTACGCCGAGGGCGTGGAGCACCTGGGTGTCCTCGAAGCCCGTCGTGTCGGCCGACTCGTACAGGCCCTCCAGCAGGGGGTCCGCGCCTGCCGCGCGCAGGCCGGCGGGGCGGCGGCCGTCGAGCACCGGGTGGTCGCGCAGCCACCACGCCGTGTACGGCCGCACCGTCTCCGTCGTACCGTCCGGCAGCAGGATGCGTACGGGCTGGGTCAGCGCGTCCCGCAGCGGCGGCTGCGCCAGCAGTGTCAGGGCCTGCGGCCAGCAGTCGTCGTCCACCAGGTCCAGGTCGCGCACCGCGACGATCTCCGTGGCGACCGGAGGCACCGGGGTGTCCGGCAGCCGGTCGAGCACGTCCTCGCACCACACGTCGACCGCGTCGAGCAGCCCCGCGTCGTCGGGCTCGGCGAAGTCGCCCTCGCGCGGCTCCAGTTCATCGGGGTCGAGGACGATGTCCGTGGCCCGCACCAGGGTGAAGTTGGCCAGCACCCCGCATGCGGCGAGCGGCTGCTCGCCCCAGCGTTCGGCCAGTTCCGCGTCGCACAGGGCCAGTTCGCCCTCGCGCATGACCGAGGCGAACGGGCTCCCGGGCAGGACGAGTTCGCCCGCGGGTGCGAGTTCACCGTCCTCGTCCGTCAGCGCCAGCGCGCCCAGCCAGGGCTCGTCACCGGGCTCCAGCTCCGCGTCCCGCACGAGCGCGAGGACCGTCTCCGCCAGCTCCTCGGCGTCGAGGGCCTCGACCGCTCCCTCCCCGACTCCGTCGTACCAGACCTCGCCCTCGTCCAGCGAGGCCGCTACCGCCGTCCGCACCTGCGGGGTCGTCAGCACGGCGCGCGGCGTGGCGGGCAGCGCGCCGAGCTTCTCCAGCAGCGGGTGCGCGGCGTCGGGGTGGACGACCTTCAGCCCGAGGCGGGCCAGGTGGGGCGGGGTGTCCGCGAGAGGGAGCAGGGTCTGGCGCGGGCCGATGGTCGTCCGGTTGTCCGCGAGCGGCACGGGCAGGCCCGACAGCCAGTCCGGGTCGACGCCCGCGAGGCTGTCGTAGAGCCGTCGCCACCAGCCCGGTTCGCGTTCCAGACCGGCGAGCCGGTCGATCGCCTCGGTCAGCGGGACCCGCGCGACGCCGAGCGTGCGCAGCTCGACCCGGCGCTCCAGACCGGCGGGCAGAAGACTCGGCAGCACCTCGGCCAGGACGCGTACGGTCTCCGCGCCCGCGCCCTCCAGGACCTCCGCCTCGATGGGCCGCAGGCCCCGGGGTGCCTCGCGGCCGGGCAGGCCGGAGTCGTCCTCCTCGTGCTCCCGCGGCGCGGCGGCCTCCAGGAACGCCGTACGCGGCAGCCGCGTGAGGATCGCCGCCCGCAGCGCCCCGTCCAGCTCGCCCTTGCCGAGCGGCCCGGGCACCAGGTCGATCGTGCCGGTGCTCACCGGCTGCCAGCCGCCCAGGAGTTCGGCGTACGCGTCGGCCGCGCGCTCCACCAGGAAGTCCGTCAGCGGGCCGGGCGCCGGGTGCCGACGCGTCGTGTCCAGCGGCAGGGAGGCGATCAGCAGCGCGGGCACGCCCAGGGGTTCGTCGGTGGGGGTCGGCGCGTGGACGACGGGCGCGGTGCCCGGGCGGGCGGGCGCGCCCTCCCCATCGACGGGCACGGCCCAGGTCACGGCCCAGTGCGGGCGCAGCCGCTCCTCGACGGGCCGGTCCGCGAGCAGCGTGGGCTCGATCGCGCCCGCGTGGCTGACCACGCGCCAGCGCCGTACGCCGCGCTCGCTGTCGTCCACGCGGACGTACGCGCCGTCCTCCGAGCGTCGCAACTCCCGTACGCCGTCCGGCGTTTCGACGACGATCTCGGCCAGGCCGGGGAGCGTCAGCAGGAGCGCGTCGTCGATCCCGGCGAGCAGCCGCTCGACCAGGTCGACCGCTGCGCCGTCCCGCAGCGGCAGCACCACGACGGTGTCGTACCCCTCGGGCGCGCTGCCCTCGGCGGGCAGCGGCAGCCGCAGCAGCGGTACGTGTCCGTCACGGCGGCGCAGCTCGTCGCCGAGTCCCGGACTGGCCTTGGCCGCCTGCCAGGCGAGCTCCCGCGCCTCGGCGAGGGACCAGCGCACGCCGCCGTGGCGGCCGACGACGGCGGGCTCGTCACTGACCGCGAGGACGGCGGCGAAGCCGACGCCGAAGCGGCCTACGGACGTCTCGTGGCCCTCGCGCTTGGCGGAGGCACGCAGGGTGCTCAGCGACTCGACGCCGGTCGCGTCGAGCGGCGCGCCGGTGTTCGCGGCGGCCAGCACGCTGGGCTCGCCGCCCGTACCCGGCCGCAGTGTGAGGCGCAGCCGCCCGGGCACGTGGGCGCGGGCGGCGGCGTCGGCGGCGTTCTGCGCCAGCTCGACGACGAGCCGGTCCCGGTAGCCGCCGAGCGCGAGGTCCTCCTCGGCGTTGGCGTCCTCACGGAAGCGGGCGGGGCTGGCCCCCCACGCGTCGAGCACACCGCGCCGCAGCCGCGCCGTCCCGAACGGGTCGGCCCACTCGGTCGTCCTGACGCTCACGCTGTGACTCCGCCCTGCCGGTGCCGCATGCGTGTGCATGCGGCGGCCTGTGTGTTGCTGCTGGGGCCGAAGGTACCGCGTACGGGAGTTCCGTAACGTAGCGGCCGTCCTGCTTTCAGCCCGTCCGGACGCTGTCGGCGCGCCTCTCCAGCCGTCCGGCGGCGGGCGTTCGAGGACACGCCCGCAGGGCGTGCTGCGACCACCGGGCGGCAGCCGGGTCCGGCACAGCGGCCACTCGGACGCCGGCGGGCCCAGGCGACGCGTCGCCGGGCCGGGACATGGTCCCGTAGGGGCGGGCCTGCCGGACGGAGAGGCTAGGGCCTCTCGTTTGGATCATGCCGGGCTCGCGGGCCCTGGCACGCACGCTCGCCGCGTTGTCGTCGGTCGCCATGGCTCCGCCATTGCTCCCTCCTCCGCCTTGCGATCGCACGCACCAGACCCCGCTCACTGATCCGGCATGATCCAAACGAAAGACCCTAGGAGTGGCCCAGGTCCTCCGACTCCGCGTCCGTTTCCGGCGACACCGACCCACTGTCCCGCGCCGGCCGCAGCGGGAACTCGTCCGCCGCCATCGAGTCCAGCACCGGCGGCGGCGGCACCGGTGGCTTCGGCATCACAGCCGCCTCCGAGTGCCCGCCGCAGCCGTACGCCAGGGACACCACGTGCCCGTCCGCCGGCGAGAACTCGTTCGCGCAGATGCCGAACGCCTGCCGCAGCGACCCGGCGATCGGCACCAGGAAGGCGCACGTCACGCACGCCGCCGGAGCCGCCTGCGCCATCGCGGTCTTGGGGCCGTAGGACTCGTCCCAGCGGTCCGCCGCCGTGTGCAGCCCGTACCGGGACAGCACCCTGGCCCGGCGCATGCCGAGCTCCTCGGCGAGCGCCGCGATCTGGCCCCGCCCGTTGTTGTCGGTCGCCTCGATCGCCGGTCTGCGGTCCGTGAGCTCCGCGTCCTCGGCGTCGACCCGTTCGGCCAGGTCGTGCGAGGGCGGGTGCTCCGCGAGCACCGAGTTCGGCGGGGGCTCGTCCTCGCCGGTGTAGCCCGGCTCCAGCCGCAGGTCGTCCGCCTCGGTCGGCAGCAGGTCCCCCGGCCCCATGTCGCCCGGGCGCAGGCGCTCGCTCCACGGCACCCACTCCGGTGCGAGGAGCGCGTCGGGGCCGGGCAGCAGGACGGCTTCGTCGAGCGTGACGACCTTGGCGCGGGAGGCCCGCGCGACCGTCACGGCCCAGCGCCAGCCCCGGTAGCCCGGTTCCTTGCACTCGAAGAAGTGGGTGACGACCCGGTCCCCCTCGGAGACGAGGGACACATGCTCGCCGACCACTCCGGGTGCCGCGGCCTCCTCGGCCGCCTCCCGGGCGAGGTCTACCGCCTCGGCGCACAGACGGTCGGGGGTACGGCTTCGCGTCGTCGCACTCACAGGTCTCGCTTCTCTCCTACGCCGTCTCACGGGTGCGCCTTCCGGGCCGGCAGGTACGGGGCCGCGGGCGGAGCGGACCAGAGGGCCGCATCGACGTCCACGCCCGGACCGATCCGTTTTCGGGCACACCTGACGTCATCCATTCTGCGGGATGCCGAAGAGGCGCGCGGCCGAGAACAACCGCCGGTGGCGCGCTACGCACGCTACCCCCTTCGCAGCTCCCCGCCCACCTGCCCGTCCCAACACGGGACGAACCGACAAGCCCCACTGTCCGCATCGCGGACGCGTTCGACGTCCAACACGCGGTCCGTCGGCGCGGATCACGGTTCGTGCCGAGAGGGGTTGGGGCACTATGACGAGGTGGCAGCCGCGAGGTCGTCCGAGACGTCCGGGCCGCTCCGACGAGCGGGCCGGAAGTTCGGGCGTGCCCTGCACCTGCCGTTCACCGGCACGGCGCGCGGCATCCGCAAGGCCACGCACGCGCACGGCGCGGGCGAGTCCGGCCTCGGAAAGCTGATCGAACTGCACGCGGTCAACGGCGCCGGTGACGTCATGATCACTGTGGCGCTCGCCTCCACGGTGTTCTTCTCCGTACCGACGGACGAGGCCCGCGGCCGCGTCGCGCTCTACCTCGCCGTCACGATGGCGCCCTTCACGCTGCTCGCCCCCGTCATCGGCCCGCTGCTCGACCACATCCCGCACGGGCGGCGTGCGGCGATGGCGGGCGCGATGCTCGCCCGCGCGCTGCTGGCCGTGCTGATTTCGGGCGCGGTCGTGTCGGGAAGCCTGGAGCTGTACCCGGCGGCGCTGGGCGTACTCGTCTCGTCCAAGGCGTACGGCGTCGTGCGCAGCGCCGTCGTGCCACGGCTGCTGCCGCCGAAGTTCTCACTGGTGAAGGCGAACTCGCGGGTCACGCTCGCGAGCCTGCTCGCGACCGGGATCGCCGCGCCCGCAGGAGTGGGGCTCCAGCAGATCGGGCCGCAGTGGCCGCTGTACGGGGCGTGCGCGCTGTTCCTGCTGGGCACGTACTGGGCCTTCACGATGCCGCACAAGGTGGACTCGGCGAAGGGTGAGCGCAAGGCGCACATGCTGACGCACGGCGAGCAGAAGCCGAGCCTGCGGACGGTGGGCCCCTCGGTGCTCCACGGCCTCCAGGCGAACGCGTCGCACCGCGCGCTGTCCGGGTTCCTGATCTTCTTCCTGGCGTTCCTGCTCCGCGAGCATCCGCTGGGCGGCCAGTCGGCCGCGGTGTCGCTCGGGATGGTGGGCGTGGCGGCGGGCGTGGGCAACGCGCTCGGCACGGCGGTGGGTGCGTGGCTGAAGGCGCGCGGCCCGGAGCTGATCATCGCCACGATGCTGGCGCTGGTGCTGTCCGCGGGGATCCTGGCGGCGGTGTTCTTCAGCGCGGGCATGGTGGCGGTGCTGGGCGCGGCGGCGGGGTTCACGCAGGCGCTGTCGAAGCTGTCTCTGGACGCGCTGATCCAGCGGGACGTGCCGGAACAGGTGCGTACGTCGGCGTTCGCGCGCTCGGAGACGCTGCTGCAGATGTCGTGGGTGGTGGGCGGGGCGATCGGCATCTCGCTGCCGCTGAACGGCTCGCTGGGCATGTCGGTGGCGGCGGCGATCGTGGCGGTGGGGGCGGTGTCGGCGGGCCGGGGCCTGCTCTCGGCGTCCCGCCGCGGCGACACCCCTCGCGCCCGCGTCGCCTGAAGCGTCCGCGGCAAAATCGGCCCCGCCGGCAATTGAGGCGCGGGGTCCGGGGCAGCGCCCCGGCGACCCGGCCGAGGCATCGGACCCGACCACCGCCCGGTGCCACGGCACGGCCTGCGGCCGTGGGGGGGGGGGGGGGGCGGGGGGGGGGGGGGGGCCCGGGGGTACGAGCCCCACGAGAGCGCGCCCCCCCCCCCCCCCGCGCGCCCGCGGCGCGTGCCGGGGCCGGGCCAAACGCGCCCCCGCGGGGGGGGGGGGGGGGGGGGGGGGGGCCGCCCCCCGGCGACCCGGCCGAGGCATCGGACCCGACCACCGCCCGGTGCCACGGCACGGCCTGCGGCCGTGTCCTCAAGCGCCGGACGGGCTGAAATGCGCTCCGGGTCACAACCAGCCCCGCTGGGGGCACCTCCCACGGCCGCCAGGCCATAGGGGGAGATTGAGGCGCGGGGTCCGGGGCAGCGCCCCGGCGACCCGGCCGAGGCATCGGACCCGACCACCGCCCGGTGACACGGCACGGCCTGCGGCCGTGTCCTCAAGCGGCGGACGGGCTGGAAATGAACGCCCCCCGACCTGCGTCGGAGACACGCGCGTCGCACCCCCGCGCCGCCCCGCGCCGCGGGCCCGATAGCCTTCGGGCCATGACCGTTGCGTTCTTCTCCGGCAAGCGCCGCCGGACCGCCGCCGCTCTCGGCGCTGTCTCGGCCGGGCTCCTCGTTCTCTCCGCCTGTGGCGACAAGCCGACCCCGCTCGCGACCGTGACGGTCGGATCGGACTCGGTCCACACCGAAGCGACCTGCTACAACGACGGCGAGGCGCTCAAGGAGTCCGAGGTCCAGAAGTGCCTCACCAAGGGCACCCCCACCAAGATCAAGTTCGCTGTCGACGACAAGGTCCGCATGGGCGTCGACCCGGAGATCGCCGAGAACGGCTGGACGCTCCTCTTCGGCGTGCAGCCCGTCGAGCAGGAGCCCTACAAGAAGTCGTACCGGACCATCCCGGGCAACGCCTTCTTCTCCTCGCAGACCGGTGAGCCGACCACCAAGGCCGACGTCAACATCATGGAGACGAAGGGCAAGAAGGTCATCGGCATCTACCGCTTCCAGTTCGAGAAGGAGTCCTGAGCCAGGACTCCTGACCCGGAGGGCACCCTCGTGCGCGTCCTTGTCGTGACCGCCGTGGCGGCGGAGGCCGAAGCCGTCGCCACGGGGGACCCCGGTGTCCTCCCCGGCGGCTACGCCCTCACCCGTACGCCCTCGCTCGACGTCCTCGTCGCCGGTGTGGGACCGGCCGCCGCGGCCGCCGCCACCGCCACCGCGCTGACGTCCGCGCCCGAGCCGTACGGTCTCGTCGTCTCCGCCGGCATCGGCGGCGGCTTCGCCGTGCACTGTCCGGTCGGCTCCCTCGTCGTCTCCGACGCGATCGTCGCCGCCGACCTCGGCGCCGAGACCCCCGACGGCTATCTCCCCGTCGACGCCCTCGGCTTCGGCCGCACGGTCCACCTGCCGCCCGCCGGGCTGTCCGCCCGCATCGCGAAGGCGGTCGGCGCGGTGCACGCGCCCGTCCTCACCGTCTCCACGGTCACCGGCACCGCCGCCCGCGCCGAGGAGCTGGCCGCACGTCACCCCCGCGCCGCCGCCGAGGCCATGGAGGGCTTCGGGGTCGCCGAGGCGGCCGCCGCCCACGGCGTGCCGGTGGTCGAGATCCGCGCCGTATCCAACGCCGTGGGGCCCCGCGACCGCGACGCCTGGCGCATCGGCGAGGCGCTCGGCGCGCTGCGACAGGCGTTCCGGCAGCTCGCCCCCGTCCTCCAGGAGCAACCGTGACCCTGAAGATCGCCTACTCGCCCTGTCCGAACGACACCTTCGTCTTCGACGCCTGGGCGCACGGCCGTGTGCCGGGCGCGCCCGAGCTGGACGTGACGTTCGCGGACATCGACGTCACGAACGCATGGGCCGAGCGGAGTGGGGCCTCCCTGGGGGCACCTCCCGGACGGAGTCTGGGGGAGAAGCGAGGGGAGGAGTTCGACGTACTGAAGGTGTCGTACGCGGTGCTGCCGTGGGTCCTCGACGAGTACACGCTGCTGCCCTGCGGCGGCGCGCTCGGCCGCGGCTGCGGCCCGCTCGTACTGACCCGCGAACCGGGCGCCGACCTGGAGGGCAGGACGATCGCGGTGCCGAGCGAACGCTCGACCGCCTACCTGCTGTTCCGGCTCTGGGCCGCCGATGTCGTCCCGGCCGGGGTCGGCGACGTGGTCGTGATGCCGTTCCACGAGATCATGCCCGCCGTGCGCGACGGCAAGGTGGACGCCGGGCTCGTCATCCACGAGGCCCGTTTCACCTATCAGCAGTACGGGCTCCACGCGCTCGCGGACATGGGCGAGCACTGGGAGCGGACGACCGGGCTGCCGATCCCGCTCGGCGCGATCATCGCCAAGCGCTCTCTGGGCCCCGACATGCTGCGCAGGCTGGCCGATGCGGCACGCACGTCCGTCCGCATGGCCTGGGACGACCCGGACGCGTCACGGCCGTACGTCCTGGAGCACGCCCAGGAGATGGACCCGGCGGTCGCCGACCAGCACATCGGGCTGTACGTGAACGAGTTCACGTACAACCTCGGCGACGACGGCTACGCGGCCGTGCGCGGTCTGCTGACACGCGCGGCGGCCGAGGGGCTCGTACCGCCCCTCGGCCGGGATGCGCTGTCGTTCGTCTGACGCGGTCGCCTCAGCGACGCGCCGGGCGTCACACGTCCAGCTGGTCCGCCACCGCCCGCAGCAGGCCGGCGATCTTCTTGCCGTGCACCTTGTCGGGGTAGCGGCCGCGCTCCAGCATCGGCGTGATGTTCTCCAGCAGGGTCGTCAGGTCCTGCACGATGGACGCCAGCTCGTCGGGCTTGCGGCGCTGGGCCGCCGCGACCGAGGGGGTCGGGTCGAGCAGCGTCACCGACAACGCCTGGTCGCCGCGCTGCCCCGCCACCACGCCGAACTCGACGCGCTGTCCCGGCTTGAGAACGTCCACGCCGGAGGGGAGCACGGAGGAGTGCACGAAGACGTCGCCGCCGTCATCGCGTGAGAGAAAGCCGAAGCCCTTCTCGCTGTTGAACCACTTGACTTTGCCGGTGGGCACGTCTGTCCTCGTCCTCGTACTCGTCGGGCGCTGGGGGCACCGCAGGTCGGGCGCCGAAAAACGGCTCTGGATAGCACTACAGCGGGTCGCCTGACCCGCCACCCCCAAGGCTAATGGTCCAGAGGCTGGTGACAAGACGTCCCCGATCGGTTCCTACGCGCAAGGGAACTACCCTGGCCGAATGACTGCTACTCCTCCGGCCACCGCTCCCGCCCCGGGTGACGGACTGGTGCGCGCCGGCGGCATCGTCTTCGCCATCGGTGCCGTCGCCACTCTGGTCACCGTTGCCCCGTTGTTCCTGGGCACCGAGCCGTTCCCGACGGTCGCGTACGCCGTGAGCATGCTGATGGGCGTCGGATTCCTGGTCGCCGCGACCGGGGTGCTGCGGTCGGTCGCGGCGCAGCGGCGTCAGGCCAAATCCGCTCGGTCGCGCTAACGACCGCAACGGGATTCGGATATGCGGACCGGGTGACGCGGGGGCGGTGTCAGGACCGGCCGTAGCCCCGCAGCCAGTCCGGGAACGCGGTGAGGTCGTCCAGGATCACGTCCGCGCCCGCCCCGCGCAGTTCGTCCGCGTCGCAGGGCCCGGTCGGCACGGCCACCGAGAACGCGCCGGCGACCTGGGCGCCGCGTACGTCGCCGATGTGGTCACCGACGTACACGCTCGCGCCGTGCTCGCGCAGGGCCTCCGCCTTGGCCTCCGCCCACAGCCAGCCGACGACCTCGTCCGGGGCGATGCCGAGGTGCGCGAGGTGCAGTTTGGCGTTGGGTTCGTGCTTGGCGGTGACGACGATCGCGCGTCCGCCGAGCGCCTGGACCGCCTCGATGGCCTCACGGGCGCCGGGCATCGCGAGGGTCGGCGCTATCGCGTGGTCCGGGTAGATCTCCCGGTAGCGGTCGCCCATCTCCTGGATCAGCTCGTCCGGGAACCAGTGCGCCAGCTCCTGCTCCAGCGGCGGTCCGAGTCGGGTGATCGCCAGGTCGGCATCGATCCACACCCCGGTCTCGGCGGACAGCGCCCGGTAGGCGGCGTGGATGCCGGGGCGCGAGTCGATGAGGGTCATGTCGAGGTCGAACCCGACGGTGGGCGGCTGCGGTGCGGTCTGGATGGCCATGGCAGCCATTGTGCTGCCCGGGGCGCCCGGGCCCCTCGGAAGCGCTGAATCCGGCCGCATAGACTTAGCCAAGCCTTACCAATCCTGGGTCCCTCTCTGCGATAGGTCTTCATGTCAGCCAGACGCGCTCAGGCCGTCCGCCGTATCGGGTGGACGGCGGCGGCCGTGGCGGCTCTGCTGCTGGCGGTCCTGCTCAGCCTCGCGGTCGGGGCGCGCCCGGTCGCGCCCACCGCGGTGCTCGACGCCCTGCTGAACGGCGGCGCCGGCCCGGACGCCGAAGTCGTCCGCGAACTGCGCGTACCGCGCACCCTCATCGGCGTGATGGTCGGCACGGCGCTGGCGCTCGCGGGCACGGCGCTGCAGGGCATCACCCGCAACCCGATCGCCGACCCGGGCATCCTCGGCATCAGCCAGGGCGCGTCGGTGGGCGTGGTGCTGGCGATCGCGTTCGCCGGGATCCACACGCTGACGGGGTACGTGTGGTTCGCGTTCGCCGGCGCGGCCCTCGCGTCGTTCGCGGTGTACGCGATCGCCTCCAGCGGCCGCGGCGGCGCGACGCCGGTGAAACTGGCGCTGGGCGGCGCGGCGATCAACGCGCTGCTGGTGTCGGTGACGATGGGCGTCCTGACGACGAAGGCCGCGGCGCTGGACGAGTTCCGCTTCTGGCAGGTCGGCTCGGTCGCCGGACGCGACGCGGAGATCGTCAGCCAGGTCTGGCCTTTCCTGCTGGTCGGCACGGTGCTGGTGGTCGCGGTGGCCCGCGGCCTGGACGCGCTGGCGCTGGGCGAGGACGTCGCGAAGGGCCTCGGCCAGAACGTGGCGACGGTACGGATCGTGGGCGGCGTCGGCGCGACGGTGCTGACGGGCGTGGGCGTGGCGGCCGCGGGCCCGATCGCCTTCATCGGCCTGGCCGTCCCGCACATCGCCCGCGCGATCGTGGGGTCCGATCACCGCTGGATGCTGCCGATGGCGGCGCTGATCGGCCCCGTGATGCTGCTCGTCTCGGACGTGCTGGGCCGCGTGGTGTTCCCGCCGAGCGAGGTCCCGGCGGGCGTGATGACGGCGCTGATCGGGGTGCCGTTCCTGGTGGCGCTGGTGCGCCGGAAGGCGGTGCCGGCGTGAGGTATTCCCCTACCCGCCCCTTCCCGAAACCGGGGCAAGCCCCGGACCTCGTACCGCGCTTCGCGCGGAGTCCTCAAACGCCGGACGGGCTGGAAAATCCAGCCCCGCCGGCGTTTGAGGCGCGGGGGTCCGGGGGCAGCGCCCCCGGCGCGCACACACGGAAGGGCCTCGCATGACCGCTGAGACCGCCACCCGCGTCCGGCCCGCCGGATACTCCCTCGCCCGCGCCGGCCGGGCCAGCTTCCTGCTGCACCGGCGCGCCGCGTTCACCGCCGCCGGGCTCACCGTCGCGCTCGCCGTGGCCTGCGTCGCCTACCTCAGCGTCGGCGAGAGCTTCGTCGCGCCCGCCGAGGTGCTGAAGGTGGTCCTCGGGCAGCCGTCCCCCGACGAGCTCGTCGTCGGCACCCTGCGGCTGCCCCGGCTCGTCGCCGGGCTGCTCGTCGGCGCCGCGTTCGGGGTCGCCGGGGCGCTCATCCAGACCGTCGCGCGCAATCCGCTCGCCAGCCCGGACATCATCGGCATCAGCCAGGGCGCGAGCGCGCTCACCGTCGCCGCGATGACCTTCGGCGTCACCTCGTACACCGCGCTGCCGTATGTGTCCGTCACCGGCGGCATCCTCGCCGCCGCGCTCGTGTACGTCTTCGCCTGGCGCGGCGGTCTGCACGCCACCCGCTTCGTCCTCATCGGCATCGGCTTCGCGATCGCGCTCCGCTCCGTCACCACCCTGGTCATGACCAAGGGCGACTACCTGGTCGCGCAGCAGGCCCAGATCTGGATGACCGGCTCCCTCAACGGCCGCGGCTGGGACGAGGTCGCGCCGCTCGGCTGGACGCTGCTGGTCCTGCTTCCGGCCGTGCTGTGGGCGGCCCGCGCCCAGCGCACCGTCTCGATGGACGACGACACCGCGACCGCGCTGGGCGTGCCGCTCGGGCGCGTGCGGCTCGGGCTCGTGCTCCTCGGCGTCGTGCTCGCGTCCGTCGCGACCGGCGCCGCCGGGCCCGTCGACTTCGTCGCCCTGCTCGCGCCGCAGATCGCCCGCCGCATGACCCGCACCGCGCAGATCCCGCTGCTCGGCTCCGCCCTGACGGGCGCGGTGATCGTCGTCGTCGCCGACCTGCTGGCGCGGCGGATGTTCTCGCCGACCGAGCTTCCCGTGGGCGTGCTCACGGCCGCCGTCGGTGCCCCGTATCTGATCTGGCTGATCATCCGCAGCCACACCGGCCGGACCGCTGGAGGCAATTCGTGAGCAGGCTGACGGCGCGCGAGCTGACGCTCGCCTACGAGGACCGCACGGTCGTGCACGAGCTCGACCTCGCCGTGCCCGACGGGCAGGTCACCGTCATCGTCGGCCCCAACGCCTGCGGCAAGTCGACGACGCTGCGGGCCCTGGGACGGCTGCTGAAGCCGAAGGGCGGCGCGGTGCTGCTCGACGGCCAGGAGCTCGCGAGGATCCCGACGAAGCGGATCGCGCAGTCGATCGGGCTGCTGCCGCAGTCCCCGGTCGCCCCGGAGGCCATCACCGTCGCCGACCTCGTCTCGCGCGGCCGCCAGCCGCACCAGGCGTGGTGGAAGCAGTGGTCCGACGAGGACGAGCGCGCGGTCACCGACGCGATGGACCGCACCGACGTCACCGCCCTGGCCGACCGCCCGGTCGACGAGCTCTCCGGCGGCCAGCGCCAGCGCGTGTGGATCGCGATGGCGCTCGCGCAGGAGACCGATCTGCTGCTGCTGGACGAGCCGACGACGTACCTCGACATCGCCCACCAGGTCGAGGTGCTCGATCTCGTACGCCAGTTGAACCACGAGCGCGGCCGCACGGTCGTCGCCGTCCTGCACGACCTCAACCAGGCCGCCCGTTACGCGGACCACCTCGTCGCCATGAAGGCGGGGCGGATCGTCGCCGAGGGCCGCCCGGGGGATGTCGTCACCGCCGAACTCGTCCGCGAGGTCTTCGGGATGGAGTCCGTGGTCGTCCCCGACCCGGTGACCGGCTCCCCGCTCGTCGTGCCCGCCGCGCCCTACAGCCCCCCGCAGACACCCACCGCCCCGACCGAAAGGGTCTCCTCCTCATGACCACGTTGCTCCGCCGCCACGGCCTGGCCGCCGGTTCGCTCGCGCTGGCCGCCGCGCTGACGCTGACCGCGTGCGGCTCGTCGGACTCGTCCTCCAAGTCCGGCTCCGCGGACCCGTCCGCGGACAGCGGTACGCACACGGTCAAGACGGCCATGGGCGACGTCGAGGTCCCCGACGCCCCGAAGCGCGTCGTCGTGCTCGACACCGCCGAGCTGGACTCGGCGATCACCCTGGGCGTCGAGCCGGTCGGTGCGACGCACGCCGACACCGATTCCGGCTTCCTGCCCTACCTGCCGAAGGACAAGGTCGCGGGCATCAAGGACGTCGGCGAGATGATGACGCCGAACCTCGAGGCGATCGCGGCGCTGAAGCCCGACCTGATCCTCACGTCCAAGATCCGGCACGGCGCGAAGTACGCGGAGCTGAAGAAGATCGCGCCGACGGTGATGACGGAGACGACCGGCTACCCCTGGAAGGAGAACTTCCAGCTCCACGCCGACGCGCTCGGCAAGAAGGCGGAGGCGGGGAAGGTCGTCGCGGACTACGAGGCCCACACGAAGAAGGTCACCGACGCGCTCGGCGGCAAGGAGAAGGCGGCGGCGACCGAGGTCAACGTCGTCCGCTTCGTCGAGGGCGCCGACATCCGCATCTACGGCAAGCAGAACTACATCTCCACGATCCTCGCGGACGTCGGCCTCGGCCGCCCGGCCGTCACGGACAAGGCCAAGGACGGCTTCTCGCACGACGTGAGCCCGGAGAAGATCGACCTGGCGGACGCGGACGTGGTCTTCCACTCGACGTACGGCGACCCGAAGAAGGCGAAGCAGACGCAGACCCTGGAGGGTGCGCTGTGGAAGGGGATGTCGGCGGTGAAGAACGACAAGGTGTTCGCGGTCGAGGACGAGCTGTGGATCCAGGGGATCGGGTACACGGCGGCGTCCAAGATCCTGGACGAGCTGCAGGCGGACCTGACGAAGTGAGGTGACGGGGGGTAACCGGGGGCTCCGCCCCCGGTTACGGGAAGGCGGAGGGGAGAGGCCGCCCGCAGGGCCTACCCCCGCCCCCTCCTCGCGCGCCACACCAGGTACAGCGCCGACCCCACCGCCGCCCCCCTCAGCACCCACGGCCACGTCCCCGTCAGCGCGTCCCGCATTCCGTCGTCCGGGATCGGCGGGCCCCAGTTGCCGTTGATGCGGCCCCACAGCCAGACGGCTCCGGCCGCCGCGGCCGCTCCCGGGAGGCCGACGACCGCCAGTTTCGACTGGCCGGCGGACAGGCGGCGTGAGCCGTACGCGAGGAGCCAGCCGCCCGCCAGGGCCAGCAGTGAGCCGAGGGCCGCACCGGCCAGCAGCAGCGCGGCGGCCAGCAGCAGGACCAGGTCGGCACGCCCGCCCGGCCCGCGGCGCGGCAGCCACCGCCGCCGCGTCGGAACGGCCTCCTCCGCCACCTCCTCGTCGAGGTCGGGCCCGGGCTCCGGCTCGTCGGGCTCCTCCTCCTCGTCGGGCGGCGGCTTCAGTATCTCGGGGACCTCCACGCCTCCCACGAACCCGGCCACGCGTTCC
Source organism: Streptomyces sp. NPDC015127 (assembly GCF_043080095.1). Taxonomy (NCBI): domain Bacteria; kingdom Bacillati; phylum Actinomycetota; class Actinomycetes; order Kitasatosporales; family Streptomycetaceae; genus Streptomyces; species Streptomyces sp. NPDC015127. The sequence goes on along the minus strand of NZ_JBIBVE010000012.1, from coordinate 151,963 downwards.
CCCGCGCCGAACGGGCCCGGTTCGATCCGCCACCAGTCCGGCTCGGAGCCGGAGGGGCCGAGTTCGTCGGTCCCGGCCAGGTGCGGCGGTGACGCCGCCGTCTCCTGGGGCGCGGGGTCCGTGCGCGGGCGCGGGATGCGGCGCCGTCCCCGCTGCCGCGGCATCTTCGGCCGCCGGCCGGCGTCCTCGGGCGCGGGCGCGGGCGGCGCCGGGGCGGGCGCCTGGGCCGCCGCGGCCACCACCGCCTCCGGCGCGCCGAGGCGCCCGAGGATCCGGCGTACCGCCGCCGGGCTGTCCCCGCCGAACCGCGACCGCTGCTTGTCGATCTCGCCCCGCAGCGACGTCACGAGCCGCATCCGGGTGCCCGACGGCAGCTGGGCCTGCTGGGCCAGGTCGCCGACCCGGCTCAGATAGTCGTAGACGAGCTGATCGCTCTCGATCCCCACGGACGTTCCCCTGCGCTCCCGGCCTGTCCCACGAATCACGGCCCCTTCCCCGGGCCCGCCCTGTCCCCGACGGTAGCGCTCCAGGGGCTAACGTGGGGCGGATGGGGACCAAGCCCGAACCAAGCGGCGGCGCCGCCCCGCGCACGCTCGCGGAAGCGCTGCGCGCCCGCACCGACGAGGAACTGGCCGCACTGCTGCGTGCCCGTCCCGATCTGCTGAGCCCGGTGCCCACCGATGTCACTCAGCTCGCCACCCGTGCCGGTACCCGCGCCTCCGTCGTCCGTGCCCTGGAGCGGCTGGACCGGTTCGCGCTGCAGACCGCCGAGGCGCTGGCCGTGGCGCCGGACCCCGCCCCGTACGCGACGCTGCTCGCGCTGATGGCCGGCGACGAGGGCGAACCGGAGGTCGAGGCCGCGCTGCCCGCCGCGCTGGAGGTCCTGCGCGGGCAGGCCCTGGTGTGGGGCGGTGACGACCGGCTGCGGCTGGTGCGCACCGCGCGCGAACTGCTCGCGCCCTCCCCGACGCGTCCCTCGCCCACCGGTCTCGGCCCGTCGGTCGCCGAGGCGACGGCGGGCATGTCGCCGGGCCGGCTGCAGGAGATCCTGACGGCGGCCGGGCTGCCGCCCACGCACGACCCGGTGTCCGCGGTGGCGGCGCTGACGGAGCTGTTTACCGACCGGCGCCGGATGGCGCTGCTGCTGGACACGGCTCCGCCGCAGGCGCTGGCGGTGCTGGACCGGCTGGTGTGGGGCCCGCCGTACGGGGAGGTGACGTCCTCCCCCGCTCCGCCCGTGCAGTGGCTGCGGGACCGCGGGCTGCTGCTGCCCGCGTCGCCGCGGACGGTGGTGCTGCCGAGGGAGGCGGCGCTGCACCTGCGGGCGGGCCGGGCGCACCGGGTGCCGGAGCCGGTGCCGCCGTCGGTGGGGCAGGCGGCCGAGCGTCGTCCACAGGTTGTGGACAGTGCGGCGGCCGGGCAGGCGTACACGGCTCTGACGACGGTCGAGGACCTGCTGAAGGACTGGCACGAGGGCGGTCCGCCGGTGCTGCGCGCGGGCGGCCTGTCCGTACGCGACCTCAAGCGCACGGCCGCCGCGCTGGACACGACCGAGCAGCTCGCCGCGTTCTGGCTCGAACTGGCTTACACCGCCGGCCTGTTGGCGTCGGACGGCGAGGCGGACGAGCGGTACGCACCGACACCCGCGTACGACGAGTGGCTGGAGCTGCCCCCGGCGCAGCGGTGGGCGGAGCTCGCGGACGCGTGGTTGACGGCGACCCGTGTCCCGGGGCTCGTCGGCACCCAGGACTCCAAGGGCCGTACGCTCTCGGCGCTCGGCCCCGACCTGGACCGCTCGGCCGCGCTGGAGGTGCGGCGGCGGGTGCTGGAGCTGATGGCGTCCCTGCCGGCGGGCGCCGTCCCGGAACCGGAGACGCTGCTGGACCGGCTGCGGTGGGAGCGGCCGTTGCGCGCCGACTCGGCGGCGGGCGGGCCGGACCTGCGGGCGCGCCTGGCGACCTGGACGCTCGCGGAGGCGGAGCTGCTGGGCGTGACGGGCCGGGGTGCGCTGGCCTCCCACGCCCGCGCGCTGCTGGACCTGCCGGACCCGGCCCGGCCCGAGGGGGCGGCCACGCCCGCCGTGCCGCGCCCCGGGCCCGTCGCCTACCGTGCCGCGGCCGCCGGACCCGACGGCTCGGCCGCCGACCGCCGCGCCCGCGCCGTCTCGCTGCTGGCGCCGCTGCTGCCCGAGCCGCTGGACCACGTCCTCCTCCAGGCCGATCTGACGGCCGTCGCGCCGGGGCCGCTGGAGCGCCCGCTGGCCGAGACGCTCGCCGTACTCGCCGACGTCGAGTCCAAGGGCGGCGCCACCGTCTACCGCTTCACGCCCGCCTCCGTACGCCGCGCGCTCGACGCCGGACGGGCCGCGGCCGACCTGCACACGTTCCTCGCCACGCACTCCCGCACGCCCGTGCCGCAGCCGCTGGCGTACCTCATCGACGACGTCGCCCGCCGCCACGGCCACCTGCGCGTCGGCGCCGCCTCCGCCTACGTGCGCTGCGACGACGACGCGCTCCTCGGCGAGATCCTGGCGGACAAGCGCTCCCAGAACCTGCGTCTGCGCCGCCTCGCGCCCAGCGTCCTGGCCGCCCAGGCGGATCCGGCGGCGCTGCTCGAAGGGTTGCGGACGATGGGGTACGCGCCGGCCGCCGAGTCCGCCGAGGGCGACGTCCTGATCACCCGGGCCCACGCCCGCCGCACCCCGCCGCGCACGGCCCCGGCGCCGGTCCCGGACGGGCCGCCCGTGCCCGACGGCACACTGCTCGGCGCGGCCGTGAAGGCGATCCGGGCGGGCGACCTCGCGGCCACGGTGGAGCGCAAGCCGGTCGCCGAGGCGGCCGTGCCCGTCCCCCACGGCGAACTGCCCCGCACCACCCCCGCCGAGACCCTGGCCACCGTGCAGGCGGCCGCCCTGACCGGCTCGGCGGTGTGGATCGGCTACGTCAACGCGGACGGCGCGGCGAGCCAGCGTGTGATCGCCCCGGTCCGGGTGGAGGGCGGCTTCGTGACGGCGTACGACCACACGGCGGACGAGGTGCGCACGTACCCGCTGCACCGCATCACGGGCGTGGCGGAACTGGCCGACGACTCGACCTGAGCCCGTGTCCGCCGCCATGCGGCACACTTGAGGTTTGGCCTCACCGGCCTCCGGCCCCGAGCCTCACCGAAAGGGCGCAGGTGTGAACGGTCCCCTCATCGTCCAGAGCGACAAGACCCTCCTTCTCGAAGTCGACCACGAGCTGGCGGACGCCTGCCGTCGTGCCATCGCGCCGTTCGCGGAGCTGGAGCGGGCACCCGAGCACATCCACACCTACCGGGTAACCCCGCTCGGCCTGTGGAACGCGCGCGCCGCGGGCCACGACGCCGAGCAGGTCGTCGACGCGCTGGTCGAGTTCTCCCGCTACCCGGTCCCGCACGCCCTGCTCGTCGACGTCGCCGAGACGATGGCCCGCTACGGCCGGCTCACCCTCAGCAAGCACCCCACCCACGGACTCGTCCTGACCTCCACCGACCGGCCGGTGCTGGAGGAGATCCTGCGGTCCAAGAAGGTCCAGCCGCTCGTCGGCGCCCGGATCGACCCGGACACGGTCGCCGTGCACCCTTCCGAGCGCGGGCAGATCAAGCAGACGCTGCTGAAGCTGGGCTGGCCGGCGGAGGACCTCGCGGGCTACGTCGACGGCGAGGCGCACCGCATCGACCTCGACGAGACGGACTGGGCGCTGCGCCCGTACCAGAGGCAGGCCGTCGAGGGCTTCTGGCACGGCGGTTCCGGTGTCATCGTCCTGCCCTGCGGCGCGGGGAAGACGCTGGTCGGGGCGGGCGCGATGGCGCAGGCCAAGGCCACGACGCTGATCCTCGTCACCAACACCGTCTCCGCCCGGCAGTGGAAGCACGAGCTGGTGCGGCGCACGTCGCTGACCGAGGACGAGATCGGCGAGTACAGCGGCACGAGGAAGGAGATCCGCCCGGTCACGATCGCCACCTACCAGGTGCTGACGACCAAGCGGAAGGGCATCTACCCGCACCTGGAGCTGTTCGACTCCCGGGACTGGGGTCTGATCCTCTACGACGAGGTGCACCTGCTGCCCGCACCGGTCTTCAAGTTCACCGCCGACCTCCAGGCCCGCCGCCGCCTCGGGCTCACGGCCACCCTCGTCCGCGAGGACGGCCGCGAGTCCGACGTCTTCTCCCTCATCGGCCCGAAGCGGTTCGACGCCCCCTGGAAGGAGATCGAGGCGCAGGGCTACATCGCGCCGGCCGACTGCGTGGAGGTGCGGGTCAACCTCACCGACGCGGAGCGGCTCGCCTATGCGACCGCCGAGACGGAGGAGAAGTACCGCTTCTGCGCGACGACGGCGACGAAGCGGAAGGTGACCGAGGCGCTGGTGAGGAAGTTCGCCGGACAGCAGATCCTCGTCATCGGCCAGTACATCGACCAGCTGGACGAGCTGGGCGAGCACCTGGACGCGCCGGTCATCAAGGGCGAGACGTCGAACACGCAGCGCGAGAAGCTCTTCGACGCGTTCCGGAACGGCGAGATCAGCGTGCTGGTGGTGTCCAAGGTCGCGAACTTCTCGATCGACCTGCCGGAGGCGACGGTCGCGATCCAGGTGTCCGGCACCTTCGGGTCGCGGCAGGAGGAGGCGCAGCGCCTGGGCCGGGTGCTGCGGCCGAAGGCCGACGGACACCAGGCGCACTTCTACTCGGTGGTGGCGCGGGACACGATCGACCAGGACTTCGCGGCGCACCGTCAGCGGTTCCTGGCCGAGCAGGGCTACGCGTACCGGATCGTCGACGCGGACGAGCTGCTGGCGGGCGAACCGGAGGGCCCTGCGGACCCGGTCCACTGAGGACCTCGGTCCGCTGAGGGGGCGTCCGCCGCTCTTGCGGATCCGGTCCGCGCAGGGGCGGGGCGTCCACCGCTGATCTCAGCGGCGGACCCCGGCCTCCTCCGCGTACTCGCCGAGGACGGTCACCGAGAACAGCGCCTCGGCGAAGACCTTGATCGCGCGCAGGGCGTTGCCGACGCGGTGGGGTGAGTGGTGGACGGCACCCGTGGCGGTGGCGCCGCCATGGGGCGTGGTGCCTGGGGCGAAAGTCGCTGTGCTCATGTCTCCATGGTGGTCCTCCTCACCCGTACGGAGCATCGCCCCGCGGGCTGAACCGCGCACGCGGGCGCGTCCTCCTCCAGACAGACGGCGTCCCCTACGGGGAGGACGGGACGGCCCGTACGGGGAGGACGGGACGGAAAAACCGTTCGCCCCGCTCCCTGGCCCTGACTAAAATCGCGGGCTTGCCCCGACACGCTCGGGGCCCCCTCCCGCCTCCTTCGAGGAGCGCCACCGCCCGGACGGAAACCGGCCGGTCTGCCATGTCGTGATCACGCAGCATCAGCCCGGAGGCCACCCGTGCCCGCGCACGCACCCGTACCCGACGTCTCTCCCGCCACGGCGACAGCACCCACGACCGACGGCGATCCGCTCGGCCGCGAGCGGTCCCATCTGGCCGCCTCGCGCGCCGCGTTGCGCGCGATGCGCGAGGACGTCGAGTCCCTCGACATCAAGGACGTCACCGCGAACTGGGTCAACGCGGCCGTCCTGGAAGCGCAGATCGAGCAGCGCATCAAGGCGCTCGCCGACCTGTCGCACACCCCGCTCTTCTTCGGCCGCCTCGACTACCTGCACACCACGCAGGAGGGGCAGAGCTTCTACATCGGCCGCCGGCATGTGCACGACGCCGCGGGCGACCCGATGGTCATCGACTGGCGCGCGCCCGTCTCCCAGCCGTTCTACCGCGCCTCGCGCAAGGATCCGCAGGACGTGGGCCTGCGGCGGCGCTTCGGCTACACGGGCGGCGATCTCACCGCGTACGAGGACGAGCACCTCACCGACCCTTCGGAGGCCGAACAGACCTCCCGGCTGCTCCAGGCGGAGATCGAGCGGCCGCGCGTGGGCCCGATGCGGGACATCGTGGCGACGATCCAGCCCGAGCAGGACGAGATCGTCCGCAGCGGCCTGTCCGGCACGGTGTGCGTCCAGGGCGGGCCCGGCACCGGCAAGACGGCCGTGGGCCTGCACCGTGTCGCCTACCTCCTGTACGCCCACCGGGAACGCCTCGCCCGCACCGGCACACTCGTCATCGGGCCGAACCGCTCCTTCCTCCACTACATCGAGCAGGTGCTGCCCGCGCTCGGCGAGTTGGAGGTCAGGCAGTCCACCGTCGACGACCTCGTCGCCCATGTCGAGGTGCGCGGCGAGGACACGGCCGCGGCGGCGGTCGTCAAGGGGGACGCGCGGATGGCCGAGGTGCTGCGCCGCGCGGTCCGCTCGCACGTCACGCTGCCTACCGAGCCGCTGATGGTGGTGCGCGGATCGCGGCGCTGGCGGATCCCGGCGTACGAACTGGAGGAGATCGTCCGCGAGTTGCTGGACCGGAACGTCCGGTACGGCGCTGCGCGCGACGCGCTGCCCCAGCGGATCGCCCACGCGGTGCTCGTCCGCATGGAGCAGGCGGGCGAGGCCCCGGACGACCGAGTCCAGGACGCCGTGGCGCGCAACGCGGCGGTCAAGGCAGCGGTCAAGGCGATCTGGCCGCCGGTGGATCCGGCGAAGCTCGTCCTGCGGCTGCTGTCCGACGCGGACTTCCTCGCCGCACACGCCGACGGGGTCCTCACCGCCGAGGAGCAGGCCACGATCCTGCTTCCGAAACCGCCCCGCAGCCCTCGGTCCGCGCGGTGGTCCCCCGCCGACGCGGTGCTGATCGACGAGGCGACGGACCTGGTGCAGCGCACGCAGTCGCTCGGGCACGTCGTGCTCGACGAGGCGCAGGACCTGTCGCCGATGCAGTACCGGGCGGTGGGCCGCCGCTGCTCGACGGGCTCGGCGACGGTACTGGGCGACCTGGCCCAGGGCACGACGCCGTGGGCGACGGCGTCGTGGGCGGAGGCCCTGTCCCACCTCGGCAAGCCGGACGCGGCGGTCGAGGAGCTGACGGCGGGCTTCCGTGTGCCGCGCGAGGTGATCGCGTACGCCTCCCGCCTCCTCCCGCACATGTCCCCGGGCCTGGCCCCGGTGTCCTCGGTCCGCGAGAACCCGGGCGCCCTCTCGGTGCGCCGGGTGCCGGACCTGGACGCGTCCGTCGTGTCGGCGTGCATCGAGTCCCTGCGCCATGAGGGCTCCATCGGCCTGATCGCGGCGGACGCGCGCATCCCGGCGCTGTCGGCGGCCCTGGCGTCGGCCGGCCTGCCGTTCCTGTCCCCCGGTGAGGAGACGACGCACGAGTCCCGCCTGACGCTGGTTCCGGCGTCGCTGGCGAAGGGCCTGGAGTACGACTACGTGGTGCTGGACGAGCCGGCCGCGGTGGTGTCGGCCGAGCCGGACGAACGCACGGGCCTGCGCCGCCTGTACGTGGCCCTGACGAGGGCGGTGTCGGGTTTGACGGTGCTGCACAGGGAGGCGCTGCCGGTGCAGTTGGCGTGACGTGTGCGGCGCTCTCGTGCCGGGCCGGTCCGGGCGTGTGCGTTCGACACCGCCCCGGGAGCGTCCGACTTCTCGTGCCGGGCCGGACCGGGCGGCGACCGCCGGCGCCCCAGGGCCATGACCCCGGGGGCGCCACGCCCCAGCGGCGTCTACGCGTCCAGCGCCTCGCGCCACTCGCGGACCGCGGACGGGGCGACCGGTGACGACCAGCCCGCCGGGCGGGACGCGCCGCCGATGTGGAAGCCCCGCACTCCCGCGGCCCGCAGGGCCGGGACGTGGGTGAGGCGCAGGCCGCCCCCGACGAGGAGCGCCGGCTCGTAGCCCGGTTCACCCTGCCGCGCCGCCTCCGCGAGCAGCGTCGGCAGGCCCGTGTCGACGCCCTCCGGCGAGCCCGCCGTCAGGTACGTGTCCAGGCCCGGCACGTCCGCCAGCTGCTTGCGCAGCGCGTCGCGGTCCGCCGCGCGGTCGATCGCCCGGTGGAACGTCCAGCGGCAGCCGTCCAGTACCGCCACCAGCCGTTCCACGGTCACGAGGTCGGGGTGGCCGTGGTCGTCGAGGAAGCCGAACACGAACTCGTCCGCGCCCTCCGCCCGCAGCCCCTCCGCCGCCCGCACCAGGGCCTCGACGCCCTCCGGCCCGCCGGCCGAGAAGCCGTCCGCGAGGCGGAGCATGACGCGCACCGGGAGGTCCACGGCCGCGCGCACGCGGGCGAAGGTCTCTCTCGTCGGGGTCAGACCGTCGGCCGCCATGTCGGCGACCAGCTCCAGCCGGTCGGCCCCTCCGGACCGGGCGGCGATCGCGTCCTCCGCGTCGAGAGCGATCACCTCCAGGAGTGCACGGTTGCTCATGGGCCCATTCCTCCAGGAGAGACGGCTGCGGCGGCACTCGGCCCCCTGCGGGCCGAGAGGTCTAGTCCAATGTCCAGCCTAATGCCCCGCACGCCCCCACCGCAGCCGCGCACGGCACTCGGACACGACGGGTTCCCGGCAGCGCCCCTCGCAACCCCTTGCCCGGAACTACGGGGAGGGGGTATACAAGAGGGAAGCGTAGATACCCCCTAGGGGTATTGGACTCACCTGGGAGCAGGAATGCCGACCACAGCCGCCGCCCACCCGGCCACCACCTCAGCACGCGAGGTCGAGCTCGCCATCGGCGGCATGACCTGCGCCTCCTGCGCGGCCCGTATCGAGAAGAAGCTGAACCGCATGGACGGCGTCGAGGCGACCGTGAACTACGCGACCGAGAAGGCGAAGGTCACCTTCGCCGACGGGACCGAGGTCGCGGATCTCATCGCCACCGTCGAGGCCACCGGCTACACCGCCCACGAGCCCGCCCCGCCCCGGAGCGCCGACCCGGCGGACGAACCACCGGAGACCGACGAGCTCGCGCCCCTGCGCCAGCGGCTGATCACAGCCGTGGTGCTCTCCGTCCCGGTCGTCGCGATGGCCATGGTCCCGGCCCTCCAGATCGAGTACTGGCAGTGGCTCAGCCTCACCCTCGCCGCCCCCGTGGTCACCTACGCCGCCTGGCCCTTCCACCGTGCCGCGTTCACCAACGCACGCCACGGCGCGGCCACCATGGACACGCTGATCTCGGTCGGCACCTCGGCGGCGTTCCTGTGGTCGCTGTGGGCCCTGTTCTTCGGGACCGCCGGCACGCCCGGCATGACGCACCCCTTCGAGCTCACGATCGGCCGCAGCGACGGCGCGGGGAACATCTACCTGGAGGCGGCCGCCGGGGTGACCGCGTTCATCCTGGCCGGGCGGTACTTCGAGGCCCGCTCCAAGCGCAAGGCGGGCGCGGCGCTGAAGGCGCTGCTGGAGCTGGGCGCCAAGGAGGTCACGGTCCTGCGCGACGGGCGCGAGCACACCGTCCCGACCCCCGAACTCCGGGTCGGCGACCGGTTCCTGGTCCGCCCGGGCGAGAAGATCGCCACGGACGGCACCGTGGTCGAGGGCACCTCCGCCGTGGACGCCTCGATGCTCACCGGCGAGTCCGTGCCGGTGGAGGTCGCCACCGGCGACAGCGTCACCGGCGCCACCCTCAACGCCGGCGGCCGCCTGGTCGTCGAGGCCACCCGCGTCGGCGCCGACACCCAGCTGGCCCGCATGGCCAAGCTCGTGGAGGACGCGCAGAACGGCAAGGCCGCCGCCCAGCGGCTCGCCGACCGGATCTCCGCCGTCTTCGTCCCCGTCGTCATCGGCCTCGCCCTCGCCACGCTCGGGTTCTGGCTCGGCAACGGCTCCGGCTGGACCGCCGCGTTCACCGCCGCCGTCGCCGTCCTGATCATCGCCTGCCCCTGCGCCCTGGGGCTGGCCACGCCGACCGCGCTCATGGTCGGCACCGGCCGCGGCGCCCAGCTCGGCATCCTGATCAAGGGGCCCGAGGTCCTGGAGACCACCCGCAAGGTCGACACGATCGTCCTCGACAAGACCGGCACCGTCACCACCGGGAAGATGACCCTGCTCGCCGTCCACACCCATGAGGGCAGCACCGAGACCGACGTCCTGCGGCTCGCGGGTGCGCTGGAGCACGCCTCGGAGCACCCCGTCGCCCAGGCCGTCGCCGCCGGCGCCGCCGAGAAGGTCGGGGCCCTGCCCACGCCCGAGGACTTCGCCAACGTCCCCGGCCTCGGCGTCCAGGGCGTCGTCGAGGGCCACGCCGTCCTCGTCGGCCGGCAAAAGCTGCTCCAGGAATGGGAGATCCACCTCCCCCTCACGCTGGAGCGCGCCAAGGCCGAGGCCGAAGCCGCCGGCCGCACCGCGATCGCCGTCGCCTGGGACGGCCAGGCCCGCGCGGTCCTGGAGGTCGCCGACGCCGTCAAGGACACCAGCCCGGAAGCGATCCGCCGGCTGCGCGCCCTCGGCCTCACCCCGATCCTGCTCACCGGCGACAACCAGGCCGTCGCCGAGACCGTCGCCGCCGAGGTCGGCATCGACGAGGTGATCGCGGAGGTCATGCCCGAGGACAAGGTCGACGTCGTCAGGCGGCTCCAGGCCGGGGGACGCAGCGTCGCCATGGTCGGCGACGGCGTCAACGACGCCGCAGCCCTCGCCAAGGCAGACCTCGGACTCGCCATGGGCACCGGCACCGACGCGGCCATCGAGGCCGGCGACCTCACCCTCGTCCGGGGCGACCTCAACGCCGCCGCCGACGCCATCCGCCTCTCCCGCAGGACGCTCGGCACCATCAAGTCCAACCTGTTCTGGGCCTTCGCCTACAACGTCGCGGCCCTCCCCCTCGCCGCCGCCGGCCTCCTCAACCCGATGATCGCCGGAGCCGCGATGGCCTTCTCGTCAGTGTTCGTCGTCGGCAACTCGCTGCGCCTGCGCGGCTTCAAGGCCGCCGGCTGACACCCGGCCCACCACGGCCACATGCCCTCGGCCGCAGCGAGATCACTGCGGCCGAGGGCATCTGTGCTCGCAAAAGAGCCACTCGGCCGACCCCGGCTTCACCCACCGCCCGGCCCGCTCCCGCGAGCACGACTCTAGAGTCGGCACATGACCGATGCCGTCGTCGCCGACCTCCGCGCCCGCTGGACCCGGACCCTCGTCGCCGCCCGGGCGGGGGCGGACGGGCCCGACCCGGGGCCGTACGCCGACAACCTCCTCGCCCGCTGGGCCGAGCCGCAGCGGCGCTACCACACCACGGCGCACCTGATCGCGGTGCTGGACCATGTCGACACCCTGGCCGGTCACGCCGCCGACCCCGACCTCGTGCGGCTCGCGGCCTGGTTCCACGACGCCGTGTACCTGCCGGACCGGTCCGAGAACGAGGAGCGCTCCGCCCGGCTCGCCGAGCGCGCCCTGCCCGAGGCCGGGCTGAGCACAGAGACCACCGCCGAGGTCGCCCGCCTCGTCCGCCTCACCGTCACGCACGACCCGGCCGACGACGACAGCAACGGCCAGGTCCTGTGCGACGCCGACCTGGCGATCCTGGCCGCGGCCCCGGAGGCGTACGCGGCATACGCGGCGGCGGTGCGCGAGGAGTACGCCTTCGTGCCCGAGGAGGCGTTCCGCGACGGGAGGGCGGCGGTGCTGCGCCAATTGCTGCGGCTGCCGCGCCTTTTCCACACGCCCCACGGCGCGCGCGAGTGGGAGGAGCCGGCCCGCCACAACCTGACGGTGGAGCTGGAGCTGCTGGCCGCATCGTGAGACGCCGGCCCGCCGGGGAATGACAGGGACCAACCTCCTGTTGGCACCTGTCATGCCCGCCCCTACCGAACGGCACGCCGGCGCCCGTATGCCGCTCGCCGTCTACATGCTCGGCCTGTCCGTCTTCGCCCTCGGCACGAGCGAGTTCATGCTCTCCGGGCTGCTGCCGCCCATCGCCGACGACATGAACGTCTCGATCCCCCGGGCCGGGCTGCTGATCTCCGCCTTCGCGATCGGCATGGTCGTCGGCGCGCCGCTGCTCGCGGTGGCGACGCTGCGGCTGCCGCGCAAGACGACGCTGATCGCGTTGATCTCGGTGTTCGGCCTCGGACAGGCCGCCGGTGCGCTGGCTCCCTCGTACGAGATCCTCTTCGCCTCCCGCGTGGTGAGCGCGCTGGCCTGCGCCGGGTTCTGGGCCGTCGGCGCGGCGGTCGCGATCGCCATGGTGCCCATGACCTCGCGGGCCCGGGCGATGGCCGTCATGATCGGCGGGCTGTCGATCGCCAACGTCCTCGGCGTCCCCGCGGGCGCGTTCCTCGGGGAGCACCTGGGCTGGCGGTCGGCGTTCTGGGCCGTCGGCGCCGCGTCCGCCGTCGCCCTCGTCGGCGTGGTGACGCTGATCCCGCGGATCCCGCTGCCCGAGCGGCGACCGCGGCTCAAGCGGGAACTGTCCATCTACCGCGACCGCCAGGTGTGGCTGTCCATCGCGATCACGGCACTGGCGGCGGGCGGCGTCTTCTGCGCGTTCTCGTATCTCGCGCCGCTGCTGACGGACGTGGCGGGGCTGGCGGACGGCTGGGTGCCGACCGTGCTCGCACTCTTCGGCATCGGGGCGCTGATCGGCACCACGATCGGCGGCCGGGTCGCCGACGCGCACCTGTTCGGCGTGCTGCTCAGCGGGATCGCCGCGTCGACCGTGCTGCTCGCGGCGCTCGCGCTGTTCGCGGGCAGCCCTGTCGCCGTGATCGCGCTGTCGTTCCTGCTCGGCGTCTCGGCCTTCTACACGGCCCCGGCGCTCAACGCCCGGATGTTCAACGTCGCCGGTGCCGCGCCCACGCTCGCGGGCGCGACGACGACCGCCGCGTTCAACCTGGGCAACACGGGCGGCCCGTGGCTCGGCGGCACGGTCATCGACGCGGACCTCGGCTTCGCGTCGACGGCCTGGGCGGGCGCGGCGATGACCGTCGTGGCCATCGCGCTCGTCGCCGTGTCGCTGCGGCTGCACAGCAGGTCGCGCCTGGTGACGGGCTCGGCGGCGGACCCGCGCGGCGCGGCGGCGGACGTGGCGGAGCACGCGTGACCGGGCGCAGACCCCGTCAGGACGTCTGACCGGACGGGCGGCGCCTGACGGGGAGGGCCCCACCCGAGGGGCCCCTACCCCAGGGGCCGGTTCTTGGGCCTGCGCAGGCCCGCCTCCGTGAGGCGGCGTACGAGCTCCTTGGAGCCGATCTCGACCGCGCCCGACGCCACCGCGTCCGCGTACCGGTGCGAGGGCACGTCGTAGTGGTCGCGTTCGAACGCGCGGCGCGGGCAGCCGATCGACTCGGCGAAGGCGTGCAGTTCGTCGAAGGACACGTCGCTGACCATGTGCGACCACATGCGCCCGTGGCCCGGCCAGCTCGGCGGGTCGATGTAGACCGTCACCTCAGGCCGCCCACCGGCGCCACCACGACCCGGGCCTTGCCGCACACCCAGTGCGGGTCCGGCCCCAGTTCGGGTTCGATCTCCAGCGCGTGCGGGTCGCCGGCGTCGCAGACCGGGCACAGGGGCCAGCGGCCGTGCCGCTCCAGCAGGGCGTCCTGGACGTCCTGGGCGACGAGCCCGGCGACGTAGGCGATGCCCTCGGGCCACTGCTCGGCCCACCACCGGCGGTGTGCCACCGCCTCCTCGACCATCGAGACGACACCGGCGTCGGCCACGTCACGGGCGGCGAGGTCGGCGAGCACCAGCGCGCGGGCAGCGTGCAGTGCCTGCTCCAGCGGGTTCGTCCGGTCCATGCCCCCATTGTCCCCGGGTCTTGACGGCACCCGAAATTCGAAAATATCTTTCAGAGGTGACCAATCCAGTGAAGGAAATTTTCAACGGTGAGGCACTGCCCTCCCGCGCCGCGCCCGGCGCGCGCGAGGTCCCCCCTCCCGCCGCCCTCGCGGCGAAGGTGCGCACGCTGTCGCCGTCCATGACCCGCTCCATGCAGCGGGTCGCCGAAGCCGTCGCCGACGATCCGGCCGGCTGCGCCGCCCTCACGGTCACCGGACTCGCCGAGCTCACGGGCACGAGCGAGGCGACCGTCGTCCGCACCGCCCGCCTCCTCGGCTACCCCGGCTACCGCGACCTGCGCCTGGCGCTCGCCGGTCTCGCCGCCCACCAGGAGTCGGGCCGCGCGCCCGCCCTCACCACCGACATCGCCGTCGACGACCCGATCGGGGACGTCGTCGCCAAGCTCGCCTACGACGAGCAGCAGACGCTCGCCGACACCGCGGCCGGCCTCGACACCGTGCAGCTCGGCGCGGCCGTGGCCGCCGCGTCCACGGCCCGCCGCATCGACATCTACGGCGTCGGCGCCTCCGCCCTCGTCGGCATGGACCTCGCACAGAAGCTGCTGCGCATCGGCCTGATCGCGCACGCGCACAGCGACCCGCACCTCGCCGTGACCAACGCCGTGCAGCTGCGCTCCGGCGACGTCGCCGTCGCCATCACGCACTCGGGCTCGACGGGGGACGTGATCGAGCCGCTGCGGGTGGCGTTCGACCGGGGCGCGACGACGATCGCGATCACCGGCCGCCCGGACGGCCCGGTGTCGCAGTACGCCGACCACATCCTGACGACCTCCACGGCACGCGAGAGCGAGCTGCGGCCCGCCGCGATGTCCTCGCGCACCAGCCAACTCCTGGTCGTCGACTGCCTGTTCATCGGCGTGGCGCAGCGTACGTACGAGTCGGCGGCCCCTGCCCTCGCCGCCTCGTACGAGGCCCTCGCACACCGCCACAGCCCACGCACGCGCTGAACCCCCCACCGCCGTACGTCCCGAGAAAGCAGAGCCGCTCCTCATGACCTCCACCTACGGTGAACTCCGCGCCCAGCTGGACACGCTCACGACCGAGGCGTTCCGTCCCGAGCTCGCCGACATCGACCGGCTGCCCACACTGGAGATCGCGCGCATCATGAACGACGAGGACGAGACCGTCCCCGCCGCGGTCGCCGCCCGACTGCCCGTCATCGCCGCCGCGATCGACGCCACGGCCGAGCGCATGGCCCGCGGCGGCCGCCTGATCTACGCGGGCGCGGGCACGGCGGGCCGCCTCGGCGTCCTGGACGCCAGCGAGTGCCCGCCGACGTTCAACACGGACCCGTCGGAGGTCACGGGCCTGATCGCGGGCGGCCCGACGGCGATGTTCACGGCGGTCGAGGGCGCGGAGGACAGCAAGGAGCTGGCCGCGGGCGACCTGGACGCGCTGAAGCCGACCGAGGACGACACGGTGGTCGGCATCTCGGCGTCGGGCCGCACGCCGTACGCGATCGGCGCGGTGGAGCACGCGAGGTCGCTGGGCGCGCTGACGATCGGCCTGTCGTGCAACGCGGGGAGCGCGCTGGGCGCGGCGGCGGACCACGGCATCGAGGTCGTGGTCGGCCCCGAACTGCTCACCGGATCGACGCGGTTGAAGGCGGGCACGGCACAGAAGCTGGTCCTCAACATGATCTCGACGATCACGATGATCCGCCTCGGCAAGACGTACGGGAACCTGATGGTGGACGTGCGCGCGTCGAACGACAAGCTCCGGGCGAGGTCGCGGCGGATCGTGCTGCTGGCGACGGGCGCGGCGGACGAGGAGATCGAGGCGGCGCTGGAGGCGACGGGGGGAGAGGTGAAGAACGCGATCCTGATGATCCTGGGGGGAGTCGACGCGGCTACGGCGTCCGCCTTGCTGACGACCACGAACGGCCACCTCCGCGCGGCGCTGGCCTCGCACACCCCCGAGGGGGCGTGAGGGGGGCGCTTCCGGCTCCTGAGGCGTGAGGGCGGGGCCACTCCCCGCCCCTGCGGCGCCAAAGGAGCGGGGGCGTTTCAGCCCCTCCGGCCTTTGAGGAGCGGGGCCGTATTCAGCCCCTCCGGCGTTTGAGGAGCGGGGTCCGGGGCAGAGCCCCGCAACCGGGCCCACCCCGTGCCCTCAGCGCCCACAAGCGGCACTCACACGCCCGACGGGCTCGACACACTCACCCGCCCCCGGCGAATCGTCGCCACCCTCACCGCCCTCCGCGCCAGCGCCGAGTCATGCGTCACCATCACGAACGTGAAGGCGTGCTCCTGCCACAACCCCTCCAGCACCTCCATCACCTCGTCCCGCATCGACTCGTCCAGATTTCCGGTCGGTTCGTCCGCCAGCAGCACCGCCGGCCGCTTGACCAGGGCCCGCGCGATCGCCACCCGCTGCTGCTGGCCGCCGGACAGCTCACCGGGCAGGTGCCGCAGCCGCTCCCCGAGCCCGACCGACGCCAGCGCCTCGCCCGCGCGTTCTCTTCGCTCGGCGGCGCGCAGGCCGAGCGGGACCAGGGCCGTTTCCACGTTCTCCTGGGCCGTGAGCGTCGGGATCAGGTTGAAGCTCTGGAAGACGAAGCCGATCTTCTCCGCGCGCACCTTCGTGAGCCGCGCCTCCGGCAGGCTCGCCAGGTCCGTCCCGTCCAGGACCACGCTGCCCTCGGTCGGCCGGTCCAGGCCGCCCAGCATCTGCAGCAGCGTGGACTTGCCGCCGCCGGTCGGTCCCTGGACGACCAGGCGGCCGCCGTCCTCGATGGTCAGGTCGACGCCGTCGAGGGCGTTCACCGTGTCCTTGCCTCGCCGGTAGCGCTTGGTGACGCCACTGAGCTGGTACATCGTCAACTCCTGTTGTCCGTGGAAGAAAAGCGGGTCACTCGACGCGGCGCAGCGCGTCGGCGGGCCGCAGCCGGGACGCGCGCCAGCCGCCGAAGCCGCCCGCGACGAGCCCGCCGGCCACCGCCAGGGCGACGGCGAGCGCGATGGTGGTGAGCGAGACGGGCGCGGTGAGGGCGATGTCGAGCGTGCGGGAGCCACCGCCCGCCCCGCCGCCCGCTCCGCCGCCGGGCCCGATCAGCCGTGCCCCGCCGCCGGCGCCCGCGCCTTGCCCGGCCCCCGCGCCCAACTCCGCCGTCAACGTGGGGCTGAACGTGGTGATGAGCCATGCCCCGCCCACCCCGACCGCGATGCCGAGCGCACCGCCGACGAGCCCGTTGACGAGCGCCTCGCCGGCGACCTGGCGGGTGACGCGCCCGCTCTTCCAGCCGAGGGCCTTGAGCGTGCCGAACTCCCGTACGCGCCGGCTCACAGCGGAGGACGTCAGCAGCCCGGCGACGAGGAAGGCCGCGGCCAGCACGAGAACGGAGAGCCACTTGCCGACGCCCGAGGCAAGGCCGGAGGCGGTGGACAGGGAGCCGGAGACCGTGTCGGCGAGGTCGGCCGACGTGGTCACCGTCGTACCGGGGATGTTCTTCTGGACGGCCGCCTTGACGCCGTCGATCCGCTGCGAGTCGGAGGTCCTGACGTAGACGGTCGTGACCTTGTCCTTCGCGTCGGCGAGGGTCTGCGCCTGCGCGAGCGGCAGGTAGACGTCGGCGGCCGCGTCGCCGCTGTCGGCCGTGGCGATGCCGATGACCTCGTACGCCGTTCCGGAGACGGTGAGCGTCTTGCCGACGGTGAGCGCGTTCTCCTTGGCGTAGGCGCTGTCGAGGACGGCGACCTTCGCGTCGGTCTCATTCGCCGTGAACGTCCGGCCGGCGGTGATCTTCGAGGAGGTCAGCGGGCCAAGTCCCTGCTGCGTGACGTCCGTTCCGTACGCGGTGTACGAGGCGACGCCGAAGTCCGCGCCGCCGCCGCGGACGGCGCCGCCACCGGGCCCGCCGCCGGGGCCGCCCTGACCGGGCTGCTGCTGCACCTCACCGCGCGTGAACTGCCCGTCGACCTTCATCACGCGTACGTTGAGGCCGCCCACGGCTTCGGCGACGCCGTCCTGGCCGGCGACCTTGCCGACCGTGGAGGCGGCGAGGGTCTCGAAGCCCTGGACCATGACGATGTCCTGGCTCTGCTCGCCGCCCTCCCCGTCGTCCTCGGCGTCGAACCGGAACCTCGGCCGCCGCACGGTCCCGCCCTCCTCGGGCGGTTCGGCGGCCTTGGTGACGGTCATGTCGGTACCGAGTCCGTAGAGCGACTCCAGGACCTTGTCCTGGGCGCGGTTCATGCCGGACGAGACGGAGTTGACGACGATGACCAGCGCGATCCCGAGGGCGAGCCCCGAGGCGACGACGAGCGCCGCTCTCCTGCGACGGCGCAACTCGCGCCGGAGGTAGGTGAAGAACATGGCGCGAAGCTAAGGGCGGGGTGTGATGGCGGGTTAAGGGCCGGATGAGAGAGGGATGAGTGTTCCCTCCAGCACCTTCACCACGGGGGCGCTCCTTGTCCTGCGCCCCGGACGTGTGGCCGTCTCCAGGGTCTCGTCGCCGATATCGAGGTGCGTCAGGGACATGCCCGACCGCATCCTGGGCACGATGAGCACCTCACGGCACCTCCGGGCGGGCACAGGGCGCCGCCTCGATCCCCGTTCCGCGCGCCGCCGCTTTGTCGCCGTCACCGGCCTCTTCTGGCTCCCGGTCGGCCTCTACATCCCTTCCCAGGTCCTGCTCATGACCGAGCGCGGCATGAGCCTCGCCGTTGTCGCGGCCCTGTTCGCCGTCCACTCGCTCACGGTCTCCGCCATGGAGCTGCCCACCGGCGGCCTCGCCGACGTCGTCGGCCGCCGGCCCGTCCTCGCCGCCGCCGGGCTGCTCAACCTCGCCGCCCTCACCGTGCTCGCGCTCGGCACCACCGTCTGGGCGCTGGCCGCTGCCATGCTCCTGATGGGCTCCGGCCGCGCCCTGTCCAGCGGACCGGCGGAGGCCTGGTACGTCGACACGGTCCAGGCCCACTCGGGGCCCGGGGCCGAACTGCGCACCGGGCTCGCCCGCGCGGGCACCGCCTGCGCCGTCGCCCTCGCCGCCGGGACCCTCGTCGGCGGAGGGCTGCCGCTCCTCCTGGGCCTCGGCCCCGACATCGGCGCGGCCACCGGCGGCGTGGTGCTGCCGCTCTCCGTCCCGGCCCTGCTCGGCGCGGCCGTCGGCGCCGGCTACGTCGTGTACGTCCTGATCGCCCTCCCCGAGCCGCCCCGCCCGCGCACCACCCTGAGCGCGGTGCTCCGCGGCGTACCCGCCACCGTGCTGGGCGGGCTGCGCCTGGGGGCGGGGGACGGCCTGATCCGGCGGCTCCTGCTGACGTCGGGTGCGGTGGGCGCCGGCCTGGCCACCGTCGAACTGCTCACCCCGGGCCGCGCCGCGGACCTGACCGGGGCGCCCGAGACGGGCGCGGTGCTGTTCGCCGCGCTCGCCTGCGCGGGGTTCGTCTGCACCGCGATCGGCAGCCACTTCGCGCCCCTTGCGGCCCGGGTGACGGGCAGCGGCGAGCACGCGGTGCTCGCGAGCATCGGGCTGAGCGCCGCCGGTCTGGTCCTGCTCGGTGTGACCGCCGCGTCGGACGGCCGGGTGGCCCTCGCGCTCGCTGCTCTCGGTTACAGCCTGATCTACCTGGGCCTCGGCGCGGCGGGCCCCAACGAGACCGACCTGCTGCACCACCGCGTCGACAGCACCGTCCGCGCCACGGCCCTGTCCGTGCGGTCCCTCGCGCTGCAGTCGGTCGGCGCGCTGGCGGGCGTGGTCGCGGGCGCCCTGCCGGCCGGCCCGCCCGCGTGGCTCCTGGGCGGCGCGGTCCTGTGCGCGGGAGCGCTGCTGTGGGCCCGCCGCCCCGCTCCGCGCCCCCCGCTCGCGGCGGATCCGCTCCACGCGACAGAGGCGGCCGCCGGGCGTTGAATGGAACGCATGGGTGTCCGACGAGTCAGAAGGCACCGCAGGGGCAGGGCCCGCGCGTATGCCGCGGCAGGTCTGGCCTCTGTGCTGGTGGCGACGTACGCGACGGCGGCGGCGGCCGAACCCCCGCCCCGGTCCACAGCGCTCACCGCGCATCCCGCGCCCCGCACCGCCCCGCTGCTCACCGACAAGCAGGTGGCCGACGCGGTCGCGAAGCTCGACGAGCAGATCCGGGCGGGCATGGAGAAGACCGGCGTACCGGGTGTCGCCGTGGCTGTTGTCCACAAGGACAAGGTCGTGTACATGAAGGGCTTCGGCGAACGTGAGGTCGGCAAGGCGGGCGCCGTGTCCCCGGACACGGTGTTCCAGCTCGCCAGCGTGTCGAAGCCGATCGCCTCGACCGTCGTCGCCGACGCGGTCGGCGACAAGGCCATTGACTGGGGCACCCCCGTGACCCGGCATCTGCCCGACTTCACGCTCAAGGAGCCGTGGGTGACGCGGCACGTGACGGTCGCCGACCTGCTGTCCCACCGCAGCGGACTGCCCGACCACGCGGGTGACCTGCTCGAAGACCTCGGCTACGACCAGCAGTACATCCTCGGGCACCTCCGGTTCGAGCCCCTGTCGCCGTTCCGCGCAAGCTACGCGTACACCAACTTCGGATTCACCGCCGCTGCCGAGGCGGTCGCCGACGCGAAGGACACGACGTGGGCGAAGCTGTCCGAGGACTCGCTGTACGGGCCGGCCCGCATGGACTCGACCAGCTCGTCCTTCGCCGACTACGAGAAGGCCGCGAACAAGGCGGTCACCCACGTGCAGAACGCACAGGGCGATTGGGAGGCGAAGTTCGTACGCGACGCCGACGCCCAGTCGCCGGCCGGCGGGGTCAGCTCCACGGCCCGTGACATGGCGCGGTGGCTGCGCCTGCAACTCGCGAACGGCAAGCTCGCGGGCGACCAGATCGTCCCCGCCGAGCAGCTGCAGCGCACCCACCTTCCGGAGATCGTCTCCCAGCCGCCCGCGCCCCCGGCGAACAGGGCCGGCTTCTACGGCCTCGGCTGGAACGTCAGTTACAACGACCAGGGCCGCCTGCGCCTGAGCCACTCCGGCGGGTTCGAGCTCGGCGCGAACACCAACGTGACGATGGTGCCGGCCGAGCAGCTCGGCATCGTCGTGCTCACCAACGGCAAGCCGGTGGGTCTCGCCGACTCCGTCGCCCTGAACTTCTTCGACACGGCACAGCAGGGCGGGCCGACGCAGGACTGGCTCCCCCTGATCGCCCGGATCTACGAGCAGGAGTTCAACGCCGACCGCTCCCCCACCGACTACACGAAACCCCCGTCCGGCGCGGCCGACGCCAAGGCCGACGACGCGTACACCGGGACGTACCGCAACGACTACTACGGTCCGCTGACGGTCACCGCCGACAACGGCGCGCTGTCAGTGCACCTGGGGCCGAAGCCCCTGCGGTTCGCGCTCACCCACTACAGCGGTGACACGTTCAGCTTCGAGACGGTGGGCGAGAACGCGGTCGGCCGCACGGGCGTCACGTTCACCGTCGGCGGCGACGGACAGGCGTCGCGGGTGAGGGTGGAAAGCCTCGACCAGAACGGCCTGGGCACCTTCACCCGCGAGTGAGGCCGGGCCCCTTCACCCGCGACCGGGCCCGCCCGGACTACGCCTCGGCCACCGGCCGGTACGTGCACACGTTCACGCCCGTACCGCTGGTGACCGTGGAGACCAGCTCCAGCGTCCGCAGCCCCCCGTCGTCGGGGAAGATCTTCTTCCCGCCGCCGACGAGCACCGGCATGATCATGAGCCGGAGCTCGTCCGCCAGTCCCTCTGCCAGGAGCATGCGTGCCAGGGCCGAGCTCCCCATGACCAGCAGGTCGCCACCGTCGGCCTCACGCAGCTTCCGGATGTGGGCCACGGCCTCGTCGCCGGGTATGCGGGTGGTGTTGGCCCACGTCAGCTCGTCGTCGCCGAGCGTGCGCGAGACGACGTACTTCGGCAGGGAGTTCAGCCGGTCGGCGAACGGATCACCGGCGCGCTCGGGCCACGCCGTGGCCATCGCCTGCCAGGTGCGGCGTCCGAACAGCAGGGCCTCGGCCTTGGACAGCGCGTCGTCGAAGGTGCCGCCCACGACCTCCGGGTCGAAGAACGGATGCGTCCAACCACCGTGCGCGAAGCCGCCGTCGGTGTCCTCGCCGGGGCCGCCGGGCGCCTGCACGACGCCGTCCAGACTCATGAACTCGGTGATCACGATACGCACGGGACTTGCTCCTCTTCATCACTGCGGTGGTTACGGCAGAAGAGACTGCCGGACTGTTCGAAAGTCATCGCGCCTCACGAAAGTCGTCCCGCCTCACGCGCCCCGGCCCCGCAGCGTCACTCCGTACCGCGTGCGCAGGCGGTCGATCTCCCACCACGCCACCGCCGACACCGACGCCGGGCCACCGAACAGGGCGCAGATCTGGACGAGCGGCGGCCCGGGCGGCATCCCGGCCGTCACCAGGTTGATCGCCGCGAGCTCCCACACCAGCACACCCGTCAGCAGTGCGGGGAGCGCGGCATGGATCTCGGCCGTGTCGAACGCGCCCCGTACGACCGTCGACGACGCGAAGACGACGAAGAACAGCACCCACAGGACCGGCACGAGCAGCGCGAAGGTGAGCAGCGTGCCGAGTACGCCGTCGGGCAGGGCCCGGCTGAGGAACATCACGCCCGCGAACAGGACCGGCACCGCCGTGAAGGCGCCGAAGTACCGCAGCGCCAGGCGGACCGCGGGGCGCACCCGCGCCCGCATCGCCGCCCGCGCATGCGCGGGCGCGAGGCGGAACAGGACGGCGATCACGACGGGCGCCGTGAGCAGCAGCAGCCAGGGCGTGACCGCGAGCCGGAAGAGGGCCTGGTCCTGCGCCTGTGACCAGTCCGCCTCGGTGCCGTACGCCACCAGGATCGCGCAGGAGGCCGCGAGCGCGATCCAGGCGCGGATCTTCTGCACCCGCAGGACGTCCGGGTCCAGGAGTCGGCGGTGGCTGTGCGCGGGGAAGACCGAGCGGGCCTTCCGCCGGGCCGAGCGGGCGACCGGGTAGCAGATCACCAGGAAGAGCACCGGCCAGACGCAGAAGAGGATCGCGACCCACGCACAGCCCGGAACCGGAACCCGGCTCATCACCTCCCGCAGCGGCGGCCACTCGTCCTCGCGGAACCGCTGCCACAGCGTGGTGGCGGGCGGCCGGTACGGCGGCGGCACGTACGGCGAGGGCGGCGGGACGTACGGCGGCGGCACATGGGGGTGCGGTGGCACACCGGGCGGCGGCGGTGGCGGGCCCCCGTTCGGCTGCCGCGTCGGGCCGTAAGGGTTCTGTCCCCCGAAGGTCACGCCGGATTCCTCCCTGCGGTGAGTGTGCCGGGGGACGATCATGCTGGATACCGGGAGAGAGTCAACTTCCGGCGGAATCACGGCAGATGCGGCAGGGCGCGAAAACGGGGAGCCGTCGGGCACGCACCGGCGTACCCTCGACCGTATGAGCCGACGACGACATTGATCCACGGCAGCAGGTCCAGGAACGGGCTGTCGCGGGCCGCCGCGCGGGTGAGCACCCGGCGTCCCCGTCCGTTCCGCAGAAGGACCACACACCATGCTCACCGCTTCGCCGTGCCCGTCCGCCGCGCGCGTCCGCACCCTGACGCGAAAGCTCTACGCCTACGCGGGCCTTGAGGACTTCGTCCTGCTCTACCCGGTGTACGCGCTGCTGTTCGCCGAGAACGGCCTGACCACCGCCGAGATCTCGTCCCTCTTCGCCGTCTGGAGCGTCGTCGGCCTGCTGGTGGAGGTGCCGTCGGGCGTCTGGGCCGACGTCGTCTCGCGCCGGGCCATGATGGTCGCCGGCCCGCTGCTGTCGGCCGCCGGCTTCGCGCTGTGGGCCGTGACACCGTCGTACGCCGCCTACGCCGCCGGTTTCGCGCTCTGGGGCATCGGCGGCTCCCTGCGCTCGGGGGCCATGGAGGCCCTCGTCCACGACGAACTCGAACGCCTCGGCGCCGCCGACCGCTACGGCCGGGTCATGGGCAGGGCAGCCGCCGTGAGCATGGTCGCGACGGCCGCCGCGACCGCGGCCGCCGCCCCCGCCCTCGTCTTCGGCGGCCACGCGCTGCTGTGGGGGGCGAGCATCGGCGCCTGCGTGCTGTGCGCGGCGGTCGGCGCGACGCTGCCCGAGCACCGGGACCGGGACGCCGCCCGCTCCAAGGGGGTGGAGGCCCCCGGCTATCTGGCGACGCTGCGGGCCGGCCTGTCCGAGGTGCGCGGCAGCCGGCCTGTCCGGCGCGCGATGGTGCTCGGCGTCGTGATCACCTCGCTGTGGGGCGCGCTGGACGAGTACGTACCGCTGCTGGCCGCGTCGACGGGCGTGGCGACCGAGACGGTGCCGCTGCTGGTCCTGGTGGTGTGGGTCGGCGTGACGCTCGGCTCGCTGCTGGTGACGGCCGGCGAACGGCTCTCCGCGCGTGCGCTCGGCACACTGGTCGCCGCCGCTGCGTGCGCGCTCGCGGCGGGTGCCCTCTCCGGCACACCCTCCGGTTTCGCGCTGGTCGGCGCCGCGTTCCTCGTCTTCCAGCTGGCGGACGTGCTCGCCGACGTACGCCTCCAGGCGGCGATCACCGGCCCGAGCCGCGCGACGGTCACCTCGCTGTCCGGCCTGGGCACCGGCCTGACGTCCCTGCTGGCCTACGGCGCCTACGCGGCGCTGTCCACGCGCGGCGCATCGCACGGCGCGGTGTTCGCGCTGCTGGCGCTGCCGTACCTGTGGGTGGGCTGCGCACTGGGCCGCCCCACCCGCCCGGCCCCCTCGCAGGAGTCGGAGCCGTCCCAACCGGCCGAGCGCCGGCACCATTCCTGACCGCTACGGCAGCCGCCCCGCCGTACGACCTGACGACGGCCGTCTGGCACAAGTCCAGCTACAGCGGTGGCGAAGGCGGCAACTGCCTCGAAGTCGCCGACGGTCACCCCGGCGTCGTCCCCGTCCGCGACTCCAAGAACCCCGACGGCCCGAAGCTCGCCTTCCGGTCCGCCGCGTGGTCCGCCTTCGTCACGGACCTCAAGCGCGCCTGACCCGACGTCCCGAGTCTCGGGCTCCGAGATTCGAGCGCTCTCGACAAGGATGGGGTGGATGGGCCTCAACCCACCCTCCCACCCTGCCCGTTGGCATGCACGCTGACTTTTCGCGACCGACTTGCCACGCAGCGTCATCGGGCCCTACCGTTCCGATAAACGAACGGCCCCCACCAGGTGCTACCAACACCTGCGGGGGCCTGACCATCGAGATCTTCAAGGGAGATCCCATGGCTGACGGCCACTTTAGTGCTGCCCCGCATCCCCTCGCCAACCCCGGCTACGGCAAACGGACGGTCTCCGACCAACTTCCCCGTACCGCCGATGACTTCACGCACCTCCCGGCTCGCGAGGCCGCCGTCGCCGCGTACATCGACCGGCTCGCCGACAACAGCGACATCTCCGTGAAGACGCTGGCCAAGCACACCCCGTACGGCCAGACGGCCATCGGCAAGGCCCTCAACCACCTGATCCGGGCCGGGCATCTGCGGCGCGGGCTCGAAGCCGTCAACTCCGAGTCCGGCAGCACGCTGTGGGTGACGCGCACCTGGTGGTCGCGTACGGCGCGGGACGACGCGTGGTGGGCGGCG
Source organism: Streptomyces sp. NPDC015127 (assembly GCF_043080095.1). Taxonomy (NCBI): domain Bacteria; kingdom Bacillati; phylum Actinomycetota; class Actinomycetes; order Kitasatosporales; family Streptomycetaceae; genus Streptomyces; species Streptomyces sp. NPDC015127. The sequence continues at coordinate 126,726 of NZ_JBIBVE010000012.1, read as the reverse complement.
TACCAGCGCGGCGACGTACCGGTGGAGACGCGCAGGCCCACCCGCTCACGGGCGTACATCCTGCTGGCCGCGCTGGGGCGCGAGAACCCGGTGATGTCCCTGTCGCACGCGGACTGCGCGGCGCTCTCGCCGCTGGTGGACGAGTGGTTCGCGCGGGAGGCCACCGAGTGGCAGGTGCTGCACGCCCTCACGACCGGGCTCCCGGTCCCGGTCCACCACCCGGCCGCCCTCGCCCGCCGCCGCCTGATCGACAAGCTCCCGCCCGCGCCTCCTCCGAAGCCCCGCCCGGTCCGCATCCTCGAGTGCGGCGAATGCGGCCGCCCGACCGGGGCGGATGGCCTGCGGTCCGGCACGTGCGCCCACTGCCGAGGGACCCGGTCGGCCCCACCCCCGACACTCCCACCCACCCGCGTCCGCGCCCTCGCGGCCGAGGCCCGCGCTGCGGCGTCCCGCCCACCCGAGAGGACACCTTCATGACATTGCAGCTCACCCACCCCATAAGCGGGGCAGGATGGTGGGGAGGAGGCGAAGCCATGACCCACATCAGCGCCGACAACCCCGAGATGTCCGTCCAGGACTTCGAGGACCTCGCCCGCAATGCCCCCGAGACGGTGACGCTCGAACTCATCAACGGAAAGCTGAGGGTCAAGCCTGTGCCCGACGGTGACCACGGAGAGATCTTCATGTGGCTGCTGGAACAGTGCATGCAGCACCGACCGGACCTGCGCCTCTACCCCGAACGTGGACTCATGATCGAGGGCTACCGCAAGGGTCGCTGCCGCCCGGACGGCACGCTCGCGCCGTCAGCCCACTTCGCCGGGCACGGCGAGTGGTCAGGCACAGAGGGCGTGCTCATGACCGCCGACATCACCTCGCACGACTACGACACCGAGCGACGCGACCGGGTCGAGAAGCGCGACGGCTACGCACGGGCCGAGATCCCCGTCTACCTGCTGGTCGACCGCGACTCGCATACCGTCGTCGTCCACAGTGAGCCCAAGGAGGGCTTCTACCACCTCGTGCGGACCTACGGGTACGGCGAGACGGCCGAGCTCCCGCACCCCGTGAACATCACCCTCGACACCGAGAAGCTCAAGGACTACGCCGGCTGAAGCCCCACCCCGCGCGGCCGCGCCCAAGGCGAGGCGCTCGGCCCGGCTGCAGCGATGTTCGACGATCTCAATGCTCGGCGTTCGCCGGAGGCCCGTAGTCCGCCCGCGGGACGGCGAGGCGGTCGGCGACCAGAGCGAGCCAGGCACTCGGGGCGTAGGGCGCCGGTGGATCGACCTCCATGCCCAGCTCCGCCAACGCCAGAGCGTAGTCGGCGTCATCCAGGTCGAGGGCGAGGAGTTCGTTCAGCTCGCCGACGAGACGGGCCACGAGCTGCGGGTCCGTGGACTCGGAGTAGTCACGCACCGCCGCATCGTGGTCGGGGAACTCGTCCGGCATGTCCTGGGAGAACCAGCCGCCGAGGAACTGGGCGAGTTCGTGGAAGCGGGTGCGCCACTCCCAGTGGGTGCGGGGTGCGTCCGGCTGCGGGACTTCGCCTTCCTCGATGGACCGTTTGATGTGGTCGGCGATACGGAAGAGCCAGTCCTGGATCTCCGACTCGGACAGTCCGACGTCCGGCACCGGGTAGAACTCGCCGAGGCGCATCCGGAGGCGGCCGGGCGGGTTGCGGGCGTACTCGCGGACCTGCTGCTCGGCGACGCCCAGGGCCCAGGGGCGAGTGTGCCAAGTGTGGCGCAGGTAGGCCTGGAGCGCCTCACTCGGCTCGTCCTCCGCGTCGTCTGCCGACCGGCCGACGTAGGCGCTGATCACCTGGTCCAACTCGCCGTAGCGACGGTCGAATTCGAGAGGCTTCATGGACACGGCGGCGCTTTCCTAGAGGTAGACGGGGAAGGTGGCGTGCACGACGAAGCCGTGTGGACTCATCGGCTCGCGCCGCAGCACGACCCGCGCGGCCCGTACGTCCACGGGCTCGCGCCCGGCGAGCATCATCGCCTGCAGCAGTACACGGCCGACCGGCTCGTCCCGGGACGGCCACGCGGCCTCGATCGCCAGGCGCGGCCGGGTGCCCTGGGCAAGCCACCGGTGGATGGCCTGCTCGTTGCGGGTGACGACCTCCTGAGTGGCCCATTGGGCGGTTTCGCGATCGGGGTAGGTGGAACTACGAGTACGCACGGTGCTGGTCTCCGTCAGATGGGGTTGAACGACCAGAAGACGCCGACCTCATCGGGCGAGACGACGACGAACCCGAAGTCGCCGTCGTACGGGGTGAGTGGCACCCAGCCCGTGACTCCGGAGCTGAGGTCCGGCGACGGACCATTGCGGGCCTGGGTGATGTTGCTGTAGCAGGAGAAATGCTCCCCGTACCGGCCCAGCACGGTCCGGGCGTCTGCGAACGAGTCCGGTGCCTCCGCCGACGGGACCGGACCCCACTCGTACGTCATCGTCACCAGCAGTTGCACGGCCGCATCGGGCACGATGAGGAACAGCTTCTCTGCCAGGGCCTCGCGGGAGGGTGAGACGAAGGGGAAGGACGGGCCGTTCGCCGCTCGCTCCTCCTTGTCCCTGTCCCAGTCGAGCGTGGCCCAGCCGCGCGGGTCGCTCACCTCACGGTTCATCACGGCCAAGACGTCGTCCCGCCAGTCGGAGTGCGCCCTGGGGCCGGTCGCCGCGAACGCGTAGACATCGTCGAGGAGGCGCAGGGCAGCAGCTTCCCATGCGGCCTGATTCACATGGTCCATTCGCATTCCGCTCTCGGTCAGCGCGCCGGCATGGAAGTGATGACGACGAAGGGGGGATCGAGGCTGGAATCGTACTTCAGCCGCGTGTCGACGTTCTTCACGTCGATGGGCTTGGCCTCCATACCGCCCTGCTTGAACCCGGTCATCGGGTCGCTCGGGTCGTACGGCTGCTTGGTGACGCTCGTTCCCGTGACCTCCCCATTGGGCCCCGCGCCGACGAACTTCCTGACATCGCCCTCGGCGGGCGGGGGCGGGCCTTCCAGCCACTGCTTGATCTCGGTGGAGTGCTGGTCGATGTTGTACTGCGTGTACCGCTGGGCGCTCTGCAGGTCGGCGAAGCTGGAGGCCGCGCCGACGGTGGGCTTGCCGTGCGGCCAGTTCGCGGTGGGGGGATCGCCCTGGTCGCGCAGGCGCTGGGCGAGCTGCTCCGGGGACTTGCCGACGTGCTTGTCCAGCGTGTGGCCGTTGGCCATCCATTCCGAACTGGCCAGGTCGACCTTGTAGATGCCGTTCTTGGCGTCCTCAGAGTTGGTCCACTGGTGTTCCTTCTTGAACTCGTTGAGCGCCCGCCTGCCGAAGGCCTCCGCCCGCGCCTCCTGCGCCTCGAACTTCGGGGCGCTGCGGTGGGCCTCGTCCAACGGCCCCATGAGTGCGTCCATCCGAGGCACCAGCGCATTGACACGCCGGTTGTACTCGGTGACGATCGCGTTCAGCTTCGCGGTGTCGATGTTGAGGACGATGCCCGCGCCGAGCTGGCTCGCTCCCTTGGCCACGCCCTTCACCACGCCCTTGACGAGCCCCTTGAGGTCGTCCATTCCGACGCCGTCCTTGAGGTTCAACTCGACCTTGGGGATCGCCTCGCGAATCGCGTCCTTGTAGACCTCCCACACCTCGTGGTTGATGTAGACGGCCGCCTCGGCGAACTGGTAAAGGAGGTCGCTGACCTTCTGCGCGGTGTCGAAGAGGACCGTCATCACCGGGTGCGTGGCGGTCTGCGAGGAGGCCGAATCGTGCTTCCACTGGTAGCCCGCGGTGTTCTTGCCCCATGCCGTCGTGCCCCACAGCGAACTGCAGAAGTGGCGCATGGCGTTGTGCCATTCGCTGTTGCTCTGCTGGGTGATGCTGCTGACGTTCCCGGTCAGCGCGATCTCGGCCGTGGAGAGGGTCGCGGTCATCGCCATCCAGGCCTTGGACAGCGAGTTGAGGTAGTGCTGCTGGGGATACGGGTAGACCTCGGCGACCTTCCCCATCCGGAAAGCGTGCTTCACGATGGGGCGCAGGACCTCCCGCACGGGCTCAGGCACCCACTCGAGGAGGGTTCGGATGACGTCGTCGCCGCCGTCGTCGTCGCCCCACTTGAGGTTCGGTACGGACCCGTAGTCCGGTGCCTTCTCGATGACCACGGGTAGTGGCTGGGTGACGGCCTTCGTCTTGCCCGACGGGTCGTTGGCCGCCTCCGCCTTGGCGTAGCTGTTGGCCGTAGCGGTGAAGCCGACCGCGGCGCCGCCGATGCTGACGACGCTCTTCGCCCACACGTCGAGGAAGCGGTTGCCCACCTTGACGTACGAGGTCGCGAAGGCCTGCGGAGCGGTGCCGTAGCCACCGGCATCCGGGTACTCCCGCAGCTTGTCGAGGAGCTCCTTGGCGCCCTTGTCCATGGGTGACTGTTGGGCCGCCACTCCGCCGGAAACCCGGTACAGGTCTGAGGGCTTGACGTCGATGGTGCCGTTCTGGCCGGGTCCCTGTGCGCCCGGCTGCGGACCGGCCATCAGCGGGCGCCCCAGCCCCGCAGCACCGCCTGGTGCGCCGCCGCATAGTTGATGTGGCCCTTGGTGACGACCTCGTGCAGCCAGGCCTGGGCGGCCTGCAGGTCCTGCGCCGACCGGTCCCACTTGTCGAGCTCGTCGACGAAGACCTCACGGGCCTCGCCCTCCCAGGTCAGGACGAGCTTCTCGACCCGGCCGTAGAGCAGGTCCAACCTTTCGTTCAGCTTCTTGAGGATGTCCTCGAGGTCACCCGAAAGTCGCTGCAGGGTAGCGAAGTTGACGGTTATGTGCTCGTCGTCCGACATGTTTCCCCCGTACTCAGAAGTCGGCGATCCTGCTGCGCGCCGCGTCAGGAACGTCCGGGTTCGGCGTGGAGAGCTCGCGCGCCTCGGCGGCCACGTCCACCCCGGCCTGGACCGCCCGCAGGCGCTCCATGATGTCGAGGTCCTGCTGCGAGAAGCCGTCCCGGCTGAGGCGGACGGCCTGCTCGAGCCGCTGCATGACCATCCGGATCCGCACGGCGTCCTCGGCTGCACCCCGGTGCAGCGCCCGGTACGCCTTGGCGGACGGGCCGCGCCAGCCGGCCTCGACGCTGTCGACAATCTCGTCCATGCGCTTGACCTGCTTGTCGAGGTACGCCTGCATGTCGTCGAGGTCGTCGGCCAGGGCGGTGAGCTTGTCATGCTTCGCCTTGAGCCTGGGCTGCTCCATTCGTCCCCCGTGCATATCGGTCAACTGTCAAGCACCACTGGTCGCTTGTGTCACCCTAACAACACCTGGAACAGTCACTTCTGCTCGCCCGTGGGCAACGGTCGACAGGCGAGGATCGGTCCGCCCGGACTCGGGGTCCGCCGGCGACGCGTTAGCGTTGGGCCTGACGCCAAGCACTCCCATTCGAGGATCCCTGTGCCCCACCCGCCCTTTCCCCCGCCACACATGAGCACGTGGCCCAACCGGACCGCCCTGCTCGCCGACCGGCGGATCGCGCTCGACGCGCTGCGGAAGCGCAGTTTGGGGCTTGGGCGGCTGGCCCTGCTCTGGCTCGTGGGGACACTGGGACTCGTGGGCTGGATCTCGTTCACCCTGCCACTACAGGGACTTGGCCCGAACGGCGACCGCATGATGCTGATCGCGGCACCGTTGCTCGTACCCCTGGGCCTCGGGGCGCTGGTGCCCGCTGTCTTCGTGATGGTGCGCGGCGTCCGACGTGACCGGGAGGTGCGCGACCTGATGGACCTGTGGCTGGAGCTGGACCGCGACGCCGGCCTCGATGCCCGCCTGCGCGCACCTGGTTTCAGCCTGACCTGGCTGCTGCTGTCCTTCGTGCCGTGCGGGCTCGGCCTCTGGGTGTCCTTCGGGACCGCGGCCGAGGCGCGCACGATCTACGACGCCGTGCTGGGCATGGGAGCCGGAGTGGTCGTATGGGGCACCGGGCTGCTCGGGATCGCCAAGGCGGTCGCCCACCGGAAATGGGTGCTGGCACGGCTGCGGCGCACACCGGCAGCCGGCGGCCGGTGATCCTCGCTTGCCGCACCCCTCACTTCGCGCGTGCAGTTTTCTGTACGTACAGGATTTTCTACAGCAGAGGGAGTCGACGATGCGCACCATGACCTACAGGGTGATCGTGGCCCTCGCGGAGTACGAGTCCCTGAAGGAGACGGCCTACCTGCTGCGCAGCCCCGAGAACGCCCGCCGACTGCTGGCGTCCATCGACCGCCTGGAGAACGGCGGCGGCACGGTCCGGGAGCCTGTCGAATGAAGTTCGTGTGGGACGAGTCCAGTTGGGCGGACTACGTCTGGTGGCAGGCCCAGGACCGCAGGGTCCTCCAGCGGCTCAACACCCTGCTCCAGGACATCGCCCGCAACGGCAACGAGGGCATCGGCAAGCCCGAACCCCTGAAGCACGGCTTCCAGGGCTACTGGTTCCGCCGCATCACCGACGAACACCGTCTCGTCCACAAGGTCGTCGACGACGAAATCCGCGTCGCCGTCTGCCGGTACCACTACGAGCGCTGAGGCGGACGGCCGCGGGCGGCCACCGGGAACGCCCGAGGGCGGCACCCCTGGGAGTGGGGTGCCGCCCTCGGTCCTGACGGACGGATCCGATCCGGGAACGGATCAGAAGTCCATGTCACCGCCCGGCATGCCGCCACCGGCAGGCGCGGCGGCCTTCTCCGGCTTGTCGGCGATGACGGCCTCGGTGGTGAGGAACAGCGCCGCGATGGAGGCCGCGTTCTGCAGAGCGGAACGGGTGACCTTCGCGGGGTCGATGATGCCCTCGGCGATCATGTCGACGTACTCGCCGGTCGCGGCGTTCAGGCCGTGGCCGACGGGCAGGTTGCGCACCTTCTCGACGATGACGCCACCCTCGAGACCACCGTTGACGGCGATCTGCTTCAGCGGGGCCTCCAGCGCGAGCTTCACGGCGTTGGCGCCGGTCGCCTCGTCGCCCTGGAGCTCGAGCTTCTCGAAGACCGAGGAGGCCTGGAGCAGCGCCACGCCACCACCGGCGACGATGCCCTCCTCGACGGCCGCCTTCGCGTTGCGAACGGCGTCCTCGATGCGGTGCTTGCGCTCCTTGAGCTCGACCTCGGTCGCGGCACCGGCCTTGATGACGGCCACGCCGCCGGCCAGCTTCGCGAGGCGCTCCTGGAGCTTCTCGCGGTCGTAGTCCGAGTCGCTGTTCTCGATCTCGGCGCGGATCTGGTTGACCCGGCCGGCGACCTGGTCGCTCTCACCGGCACCGTCGACGATCGTGGTCTCGTCCTTGGTGATGACGACCTTGCGGGCGCGGCCCAGCAGGTCCAGGCCGGCGTTCTCGAGCTTGAGGCCGACCTCCTCGGAGATGACCGTGCCGCCCGTGAGGATGGCGATGTCGTTCAGCATGGCCTTGCGGCGGTCGCCGAAGCCCGGGGCCTTGACGGCGACGGACTTGAAGGTGCCGCGGATCTTGTTCACGACGAGCGTGGACAGGGCCTCGCCCTCGACGTCCTCGGCGATGATCAGCAGCGGCTTGCCGGACTGCATGACCTTCTCCAGCAGCGGAAGGAGGTCCTTCACGTTGCCGACCTTGGAGTTGACGATCAGGATGTACGGGTCGTCCAGGGACGCCTCCATACGCTCCATGTCGGTGGCGAAGTACGCCGAGATGTAGCCCTTGTCGAAGCGCATACCCTCGGTGAGCTCCAGCTCCAGACCGAAGGTCTGGGACTCCTCGACGGTGATGACGCCTTCCTTGCCGACCTTGTCCATGGCCTCGGCGATGAGCTCACCGATCTGGGTGTCGGCGGCGGAGATGGAGGCCGTGGAAGCGATCTGCTCCTTGGTCTCGACATCCTTCGCCTGCTCGAGCAGCGCGCCGGAGACGGCCTCGACGGCCCTCTCGATGCCACGCTTGAGGGCCATCGGGTTGGCGCCGGCGGCCACGTTGCGCAGGCCCTCGCGGACGAGCGCCTGGGCGAGAACGGTCGCGGTGGTCGTACCGTCACCGGCGACGTCGTCCGTCTTCTTGGCGACTTCCTTGACCAGCTCGGCGCCGATCTTCTCGTACGGGTCCTCGAGCTCGATCTCCTTGGCGATGGACACACCATCGTTGGTGATCGTGGGGGCGCCCCACTTCTTCTCGAGGACGACGTTGCGACCCTTGGGACCAAGGGTGACCTTGACGGCGTCGGCGAGCTGGTTCATCCCGCGCTCGAGACCGCGCCGTGCCTCCTCGTCGAACGCGATGATCTTGGCCATGTGAAGTGTCCTCCCGGACATGGGGGTCCCCCCGCGCAAAGCTGCGGGGGAGGATTGCCTTCGGATCGCGCCTGCGCCCGCGACGGACGGTCTGCGTGCCGCGTGGTTCCTTGCCCCACCCGGCCTGCGGACCTCACCGACCCGATCCAAGTTCTGTCACTCTCACTCGGAGAGTGCTAACGCCAATGATTAGCACTCGCCATAGGAGAGTGCAAGCGGATCCGGTGGATCGCGGTGGCGCGGACACGCACGAGGGGCCCGCATCCCGGTCTGTGGGATGCGGACCCCTCGTGCGTGAGTGCGTCGGTGGCCGATCGCGCCTTCGATCAGTTGGATCAGACGGCGAGCTTGACCATGTCCGCCTGCGGACCCTTCTGGCCCTGCGAGATCTCGAACTCGACTCGCTGACCCTCTTCAAGGGTGCGGTATCCGTCCATCTGGATCGCGCTGTAGTGGACGAAAACATCCGCACCACCGTCGACCGCGATGAAGCCGTACCCCTTCTCCGCGTTGAACCACTTGACGGTGCCCTGAGCCATGCCTAACTCCCCTATTACTGGCCCTTGCACAGGACCGCACTTCGCGGACCCGGGTCAGACCTCACCCCAGCAGGAGGGGTGTGCGCCGGAACGCGTCGACCGCGGCTGAATGTATCTGCCCAACTGCCCTCTGCAACAGGTCAATCGGACGAGAAATCTGGGCAGGACCGATCGGCCGATCCATGCGAATTCATTGAATTCCGGGGCAAGTCGGGCCCGGCAAAGCGCCACTTTCGACGCAATTCGATCGCTTACTTTGACCGCATTCTTGTGCCCTCAGGCGGGGCGGTAACGCATTGCCGAGCGGCCGGCGGAGGGGGCTTCCCAGACTCTACCGCGCTCAACCATGCAGAATTGCCCCCTCCGCTTCTCCGGCGGAGGGGGCAATATCGGTAACGCGGGGTAACGCGGTGGAGATCAGCCGCCGGCGACGGCGGGGATGATCGAGACGCCCGCACCGTCCGGCGTCGCCGTCTCGAGGCCCTGCTCGAAGCGGACGTCGTCGTCGTTCACGTACACGTTGACGAAGCGGCGCAGCTTGCCCTGGTCGTCCAGGACGCGGGCCGCGATGCCGGTGTGGTTCTTCTCCAGGTCGGCGATGACCTCGGCCAGGGTCGCGCCCTCGGCGGCAACCTCGGCCCGGCCGCCCGTGTACGTGCGGAGGATGGTGGGGATACGGACGTTGACGCTCATGCGAGGCCAGCCTCTCGGAAAGAGTCCAGGTTGGGTCGGATGACTGCGGTCATACCCGTCGTGGGCGCCACCGCGTCGAGGGTCTTGAGGCCGTCACCCGTGTTGACGACGACCGTGGTGAGGGTCGGGTCGATGGCACCGGCCTCGATCAGCTTCTTCGCCACACCGAGGGTCGTGCCGCCGGCGGTCTCCGTGAAGATGCCCTCCGTACGGGCCAGCAGCTTGATCGCGTCCACGATCTGCTCGTCCGTGACGTCCTCGACCGCGCCGCCGGTGCGGCGGCAGATGTCCAGGACGTACGGGCCGTCCGCCGGGTTGCCGATCGCCAGGGACTTGGCGATGGTGTCGGGCTTCTGCGGCCTGACCACGTCGTGGCCCGCCTTGAAGGCGACGGACACCGGGGAGCAGCCCTCGGCCTGGGCGCCGAAGATCTTGTACGGCTTGTCCTCGACCAGGCCGAGCTTGATCAGCTCCTGCAGACCCTTGTCGATCTTGGTGAGCTGGGAGCCGGAGGCGATCGGGATGACGATCTGGTCGGGCAGCTGCCAGCCGAGCTGCTCGCAGATCTCGTACGCGAGCGTCTTGGAGCCCTCGGCGTAGTACGGCCGCAGGTTGACGTTCACGAAGCCCCAGCCCTCGCCGGCCGGGTCGCCGATGAGCTCGGAGCAGAAGCGGTTGACGTCGTCGTAGTTGCCCTCGATGCCGACCAGTTCACCGCCGTAGACCGCGGCCATGACGATCTTGCCCTGCTCCAGGTCGTGCGGGATGAACACGCAGGAGCGGAAGCCCGCGCGGGCCGCCGCGGCGCCGACCGCGCCCGCGAGGTTGCCGGTGGAGGAGCAGGACAGGGTCGTGAAGCCGAAGGCGCGGGCGGCCTCCAGGGCCTGGGCGACGACACGGTCCTTGAAGGAGTGCGTGGGGTTGCCCGAGTCGTCCTTGACGAACAGCTTGCCGGCCTCGAAGCCCAGCTCACGCGCGAGGTTGTCGGCCTTGACGAGCTTGGTCCAGCCCGGGTTCAGGTTGGGCTTGTCCGCGACGTCGGCCGGGACGGGCAGCAGCGGGGCGTAGCGCCAGATGTTCTCGGGCCCGGACTCGATCCGCTTGCGCAGGGCTTCGGGGTCGCCGCTCGGCACGTCGTACGCGACTTCGAGCGGCCCGAAACACGCCTCGCACGCGAAGATCGGGCCGAGGTCGAACCGCTCGCCGCACTCGCGGCAGGAGAGCCCGGAGGCGGGGCCCAGGTCGACGGATCCGGCGGAACCGGCGGAGTCGTTGGTGGTGGCAACAGTCTGCACAGCCATGGAGGCGAGGCCCTTTCTCCTCATCTTCCCCGCGGCGCATCTCGCCGCGAGACGGAATTGGCACCTTCCCTAGCCGTGAGCCTCGCGCGATGAGCGCAGAGATCGGCTGGAGGGTTGCCGGGGCTTCAACGGGCCGTATCCCTCTGCCCCTCTGGATGAGCGGTATTCGGTTGTCGGCGCGGCCCCCCGACATGCGAGGGTCCTGCGCGTTGTTCAAGACTGTAACCGAACCCCCGGACGCTTGAGATGGTCGTCCGATCCGCGAGATGGAGATCACGTGCTGGATGAGGTGGAGCGCTGGCTCTCCCGGCGGTCCTGGTCGGTGGCCGACCGCCCACTCGGCCGGCTGCTGGCCGCCAAGAAGAACACCACGGTCAGCGTCGTGCTCCCGGCCCTGAACGAGCAGGAGACGGTCGGGGAGATCGTCTCCGCGATACGCGGCACGCTGATGTCCGGGCCCGTTCCGCTGGTCGACGAGCTGGTGGTGATCGACTCGGCGTCGAGCGACCGCACGGCCGAGGTGGCCGCCGCGGCGGGCGCGCGGGTGGTCCACCGGGACGCCGTCCTGCCGCGCATACCGGCGGTGCCGGGCAAGGGCGAGGTGCTGTGGCGGTCACTGATGGTGACCAGTGGTGACATCGTGTGCTTCGTGGACGCCGATCTGCGCGCGTTCTCCCCGGACTTCGTCTCCGGCATCGTGGGGCCGCTGCTGACCGATCCCGAGGTGCATTTCGTCAAGGCGATGTACGACCGTCCGCTCGGTGGCGCCGCCGGTCAGGGCGGCCGGGTGACCGAACTGGTGGCGCGGCCCCTGCTGAATCTGCACTGGCCGCAACTGGCCGGTTTCGTCCAGCCGCTGGGCGGCGAGTACGCGGCCCGGCGCTCCCTGCTGGAGCAACTGCCGTTCCCGGTCGGTTACGGAGTGGAGTTGGCCCTGCTGGTGGACGCCCTCAACCTGGTGGGCCTCGACGCCCTGGCACAGGTCGACGTGGGCACGCGCAGGCACCGCCATCAGGACGGGCAGGCGCTGGGCCGGATGGCCGCGACGATCTACCGCACCGCGCAACTGCGGCTTGCGCGCGGCCATTTGGTGCGGCCGGCGCTCACCCAGTTCGAGCGCGGGCAGCACGGATTCGTCCCCAGGACCCACCCGGTGGACACCGAGGAGCGGCCGCCGATGCGCGAGATCGGTGAGTACGCGGCGCGTCGCGCGGCATAAGCCGGAACCGGCGCCCATTTTGTCTACCTTTCCTATTTATGGACCTCATGGATCTGATGGACGTCATGCACGGGATCCAGGGCACGGCGCCGGCCCTGGCCGCCGAGGTACCCCGGCACACCGGTGAGCTGGCCCGCACCGGTTCCACGGCCGAGCAGCTGTGGCTGCTCGGCGGGGTCGCGCTCAGTCTCACCGCGGCGGGCGTGATCGCCGTCGCGGCGGTCCGTGGCCGGAACCGTGACCACTGACCCGCGGCGCGGCCGTACGCACGTTTGAGGGAATGCGGGACGGGCTAGGTTCGCCACATGGTCACCGACGCTGCTCAGATCCTCGTCGCCTCCAACCGCGGCCCGGTCTCCTACTCGCTGGACGGGAGCGGCGGGCTCGACGCCCGCCGCGGCGGGGGCGGCCTCGTCTCCGGCCTCTCCGCGATCGGCTCCGACGCGCAGACGCTGTGGGTGTGCGCCGCCCTCGGCGAGGGCGACCGCGAGGCCGTGCGGCGCGGCGTGAGCGAGCCGGGCGTCCGGATGCTCGACATCGACGCGGCCGTCCACGCCGACGCGTACAACGGCATCGCGAACTCGGTGCTGTGGTTCGTGCACCACATGCTCTACCAGACCCCGCTGGAGCCGGTCTTCGGCCGGGAGTTCCGGCGGCAGTGGGACGCCTACCGGTCCTACAACCGCGCCTTCGCCGAGGCGCTGGCCGCCGACGCGGCCGAGGGCGCCGCGGTGCTCGTGCAGGACTACCACCTCGCGCTGGTGCCGGGGATGCTGCGGGAGCTGCGGCCTGACCTGCGGATCGGGCACTTCTCGCACACGCCGTGGGCGCCGGCCGACTACTTCGGGCTGCTGCCGGACGACATCGCCGAGGAGCTGCTGCGGGGGATGCTGGGCGCGGACCGCCTTGGGTTCCTGACGCGGCGGTGGGCGGACGCGTTCGCCGCCTGCTGCGAGCGGGCCGTCGGCGGCACCGGCACGACCGAGATCGGGGTCCACGGGCTCGGCGCCGACGGGGACTTCCTGCGCGAGCGGGCGCGGCGGCCGGACGTCGAGGAGCGCCTCGCCGAACTCCGCGAGGCCGTCGGGGCGGACCGCAGGACGATCGTGCGCGTCGACCGGACCGAGCTGTCCAAGAACATCGTGCGCGGTCTGCTGGCCTACGAGGAGCTGCTGGAGACCCGCCCCGAGTGGCGCGAGCGGGTCGTGCACATCGCGCTCGCGTACCCGTCACGGCAGGACCTCGCCGTGTACCGGGACTACACGGCAGAGGTCTTCCGGCTCGCCACCGAGATCAACGAGCGATACGGGACCCCCGGCTGGACCCCGGTCGTCATCCACGTCAAGGACGACTTCGCCCGCTCCCTTGCGGCCTACCGCCTGGCCGACGTCGCCCTCGTCAACCCCATCCGGGACGGCATGAACCTCGTCGCCAAGGAGGTCCCGGTCGTCTCCGACACGGGCTGCGCGCTGGTGCTGTCGCGGGAGGCGGGGGCGTACTGGGACCTGGGCGAGGACGCGATCGTCGTCAACCCGTACGACGTGAGCGGCACGGCGGAGGCGCTGCACCGCGCCCTGTCGATGCCGGACGACGAGCGCGCGGAGCGCACGAAGCGGCTCGCGGCGGCGTCCACGTCCCTGCCACCGCGCCGCTGGTTCCTGGACCAGCTTGAGGCGCTGCGGGGGTAGCCGCTGCGCGGGGCCGTTTCCCCACCCCGCCCCTTCCCGAAACCGGGCTCCGCCCGGACCGTTACCGCGCTTCGCGCGGTGTCCTCAAACTCCCCCTACGGCCTGGCGGCCGTGGGAGGTGCCCCCAGACGGGCTGGAGTTGCCCGCAGGGCAACTTCCAGCCCCGCCGGCGATTGAGGCGCGGGGGCCCGGGGGCGGAGCCCCCGGTTCGGGAAGGGGCGGGGTGGGGAAACGCCGCCCGCAGGGCCCGCCCCCGCTACACCCGCTCCGCCAGCGCCGCCAGCAAGTCGGCCACCGCGCCCGGCCCCGGCACCACCAGGTCCGCGCGTTCCGCCAGCTCCGGCACCTCGTTCCCGCTGCACACCAGCAGCCCCGGCACCCCGTCCGAGCGCAGCTTGTCGACCGCGCCGTACGCGGGCAGGTCGCCCAGGTCGTCCCCGGCGTAGAGCACGGCCGTGGCGCCCACCTCGCGGACGTACTCAGCCAGCGCCACGCCCTTGTCCATGCCCGGCGGGCGCAGTTCCAGGACCATGCGGCCCGGCTCCAGGATCAGACCGTGGCGGGAGGCGAGCGCGGCGAGCGGTTCGCGCAGGGCGTCGAAGGCGCCCTGTGGGTCCTCCGCGCGGCGCGTGTGCACGGCGACGGCCCGGCCCTTCTCCTCGATCCACGTGCCCCGCCAGGCGCCCTGGCCATGGAGGAAACCGGGCAGCTCGGCGCGGGCGGCGGCGACACCGGGGTGCGGCGCGGGCGCGTTCACGGTCCCGGTGACGGCGTCCCAGCGCTCGGCGCCGTAGTGCCCGAGGACCACCAGGTGGTCGAGGCCCTCGACGCCCGCGAAGCCGCCGTAGCGCACGGCGACCCCGGCGGGCCGGCCGGTGATCACCGCGACGGACGCGATCCTCGGGGCGAGCGCGGCGAGTGCGGGAACGGCGCGGGGGTGGGCGCGGGCCTGTTCGGGGTCGGGCACGATCTCGGCGAGCGTGCCGTCGAAGTCGAGGGCCACGACGGCTCCTGCGGGCCGGTCGAGCAGAGCCGCGAGACCGTCGCGGCCTGCGGGGGTGGACGGCGTCGGCAGGGTGTGTGCGTACGGGGAGCTGCCCATGCATCCGACCTTATCGGCGACTTCTCCTGGCGTCCCTCACACGGCGAAGCCGGTTGACGGTGACGGGGTCGTGGGCGAGGGCGCGCGGGTCGTCGAGGAGGGCGTTGAGGAGCTGGTAGTAGCGCACCGGGGACATCCCCAGCTGCTCCCTGATCGCCCGCTCCTTGGCCCCGGGCCCGGCCCAGGACCGTCGCTCCACCCCTAGGACGGCGCGCTCACGCTCGGACAGCGTGGGCTCGTCGGTCATACGATCCAACCTATCGCCGCACGGCGGTGCGCGGGGACATCCGGTCCCCACTCGCCCCGGCCGGGCCGGCTACTCCGCCGCTTCCGCCGCGGCGGCCTCACGGGCGATGCGGCCGAGCGTGGCGGCCGGGCTGCCGCCCGGCTCGACGGCCCTGCCGATGTTCTTCTTGATGCTCTCGCTGACCGCCGCCCACGACGTCTTGCCGACCGGCGGGAGCACCGAGCCCGGGAGCTCCTGGAGGAACGCCTTCAGCTTCGCGTGCGCCGGGTCCTGTTCCATCGCCTCGGAGGCGGAGACGGTCACGGGGAGCAGGTCGTTCTGGTCGGCGAAGTCCAGGACGTTCTTGTCGGTGAAGACGAAGTCGAGGAACTTCCCGATCTCCTTGCGGTGCCCGTTCTCCTTGAAGCCCATGATCCAGTCGGCCACGCCCATCGACGCCTGGGCCTCGCCGTCCCGGCCCGGCAGCGCGACCTTGCCGACCTCGATGCCCTGCTTCTCGGCGGCCTGCATGAGGGAGGGGTGCCCGTTGAGCATGCCGACCTCGCCGCGCGTGAAGGCCGCGAAGGCGTCCTTGCGGTTGAGCTTGCCGGGCGCGACCGGTCCGGTCAGGCCCTCCTCGACAAGGTTGTCCTTCAGCCACGCGAAGGTGTCGATGTTGCGCTGCGAGTCGATCGTGTACTTGTCGACCGAGTCCGTGTAGCCGTCACCGCCGCTGAGCAGCCACATCATCGTCTCGGCCTGGGCCTCCTCGGGGCCGAGCGGCAGGGCGAAGGGGTATGCGGCGTCGGTGCCGGCCTTCAGCTTCCTGGCGTCCTCCGCGAGGTCGGCCCAGGTCTTCGGCTCGTCGTCGATGCCGGCCTCGGCGAACAGCTTCTTGTTGTAGAAGAGCAGGCGGGTCGAGGCGACGAAGGGCAGCCCGTACTGGGTGCGCTTCTGCTCGCCCGCCTCGGTCAGCGGGCCGAGGAAGTTGGACTGCACGGGTATGGAGAGCAGCTGGTCCGCGGAGTAGAGCTTGTCGGCGGCCGCGTAGTCGGCGTAGGCGCCGATCTGCGCGATGTCGGGGGCCTCGCCGGCCTCGACCATCTCGGCGACCGTGCGGTCGACGTCGTTCCAGGACTCGATCCGGACGTCGACCTTGATGCCGGGGTTCTCGGCCTCGAACGCGGCCGTGAGCTCGGCCCAGTAGTTCTTGCTGCTCTCACCGCCGGCGACGTCGTAGTCGGCGGCCACCAGCTTGAGGGTGACCTCGTCGGAACCTGTGCCGCAGCCGCTCAGCGCGACCGTCATGCCGAGTGCGGCGACTGCCGCGGTCAGACCTTTGAAGGGCCGCTGCACGGCACTCCCCCACCCTCTGCTGTCAATTGTCGATATGCCCCGTTCGGTCCCCCGTGACGTCCTGCGAGACGAGCATCGATTCTTCCACGTTCGTTCATAAGGTCTACACCACTGTCGGTCTCGCTTTCGCAACGCCCCCGCCCGCACCTCCGGCGGGAGGGCTGTTTTGTATGGCGTGACAACAATCCCTCCTACTGGACTAGACCTGTTGGGGTCCACGCGCCACACTGTCTCCGTGAGACACGTCATCGCCCTCGATGTGGGCGGCACCGGCATGAAGGCCGCCCTGGTCGGGGCGGACGGGTCACTGCTGTACGAGGCACGGCGCGCCACCGGCCGGGACCGGGGGGCCGACGCCGTCGTCGCGTCCATCCTCGACTTCGCTGCGGACCTCCGCGCCCACGGGCAGGCGCACCTCGGCCGCCCGGCCGAGGCCGCCGGACTCGCCGTGCCCGGCATCGTCGACGCCGAAGGCGGCATCGCCGTCTACGCCGCCAACCTCGGCTGGCGCGACGTCCCCCTCCGCGCCCTGCTCACCGAGCGGCTCGGCGGCGTGCCCGTCGCCCTCGGCCACGACGTCCGCACCGGCGGCCTCGCCGAGGGCCGGATCGGGGCGGGCCGCGGCGCCGACCGGTTCCTGTTCGTCCCCCTCGGCACGGGCATCGCGGGCGCCATCGGCATCGACGGCACCATCGAGGCCGGCGCACACGGCTGCGCCGGCGAGATCGGCCACGTCGTCGTACGACCCGAGGGCCCCGAGTGCGGCTGCGGCCGCCGCGGCTGCCTGGAGACCCTCGCCTCCGCCTCCGCCGTCAGCCGCGCCTGGGCCGCAGCCTCCGGGGACCCCGCAGCCGATGCCGCCGACTGCGCCAAGGCCGTCGAATCGGGCGACCCGGCGGCCCGCCGGGTCTGGCAGGACGCGGTGGACGCGCTCGCCGACGGGCTCGTCACCGCGCTCACCCTGCTCGACCCCCGCACACTCATCATCGGTGGCGGACTCGCCGAGGCAGGGGAAACCTTGTTCACACCGCTGCGGGCGGCCGTCGAGGAACGCGTCACGTTCCAGCAGCTGCCCGACATCGTCCCGGCGGCCCTCGGGGACACCGCCGGATGCCTGGGCGCAGGACTGCTCGCCTGGGATCTACTCGCCACGGAGGTAACCGCCTGATGGCCGCCAGCACCGGAAGCACCACGAGCACCGTTCTCGCCGGAGCCCGTGTGGTGCTGCCGACCGGGACCGTGGAGAACGGCCGGATCGCCGTCGAGGGCACCCGCATCGCCGCGTCCGCACCCGGCGACGCCCCCGCGCTCGACCTCTCCGGGCACTGGATCGTCCCCGGCTTCGTCGACCTCCACAACCACGGCGGCGGCGGCGCCTCCTTCACTTCCGGCACCGCCGACGAGGTGCTCCGGGGCGTGCGGACCCACCGCGAGCACGGCACGACCACTCTGGTCGCCTCCACCGTCACCGGCGACCTGGACTTCCTCGCGCACCGCGCCGGTTTCCTGTCGGAGCTCGTCGAGCAGGGCGACCTCGCGGGCATCCACTTCGAGGGCCCGTTCATCTCGCCCTGCCGCAAGGGCGCCCACAGCGAATCGCTGCTGCGCCACCCGGACCCGGCCGAGGTCCGCAAGCTCGTCGACGCCGCGCGCGGCACCGCGAAGATGATGACGCTCGCCACCGAACTGCCCGGCGGCATCGACTCCGTACGGCTGCTGGCCGAGCACGGCGTCATCGCGGCGGTCGGACACACGGACGCGACGTACGAGCAGACCCGCGAGGCCGTCGACGCCGGCGCCACCGTCGCCACGCACCTGTTCAACGCCATGCCCCCGCTCGGCCACCGGGCGCCCGGACCGATCGCCGCGCTGCTGGAGGACGAGCGGGTCACCGTCGAGCTCATCAACGACGGCACGCACCTGCACCCCGCGGCCCTGGAGCTCGCCTTCCGCAGCGCGGGCGCCGGCCGGGTCGCGTTCATCACCGACGCGATGGACGCGGCGGGCTTCGGCGACGGCCGCTACCAGCTCGGCCCGCTGGAGGTCGAGGTCAAGGACGGCGTCGCGCGGCTCGTGGAGGGCGACTCGATCGCCGGGTCCACGCTGACCCTGGACACCGCCTTCCGCCGGGCCGTCACCGTCGACCGCATCCCGGTCGCGGACGTCGTGACCGCCATCTCGGCCAACCCGGCCAAGCTGCTCGGCGTGTACGACGAGGTCGGCTCCCTGGAGCCGGGCAAGTACGCGGACCTGGTCGTCCTCGACGAGCACTTCACGCTCAAGGGCGTGATGCGCCGTGGCGATTGGGTGCGCAGCCCGGTCGTGGCCGGCCACGGCAGGGGCCGTCGACGGCCTTGAGCCCGGCCGTGGTGGCTCTGGGCAGGGGCCGTTGGCGGTTGCTGCCCGGCGAGGGCTGATCACGGGGTTGGCCACCTGGCGGCGCTCTTGGCCGGCCAGGGACACCCCCGGCCTGACGCGGTTGGCACCAGGTCTTGGGCCAACCGCCTTCCGTTTGGCATGATCAGGACCCGTACGAGTACGGCAGGCGCGCTATCCGGGGGTGCAGACGGGTGATCCTTACGGTCACACTCAACGCCGCCCTCGACATCACGTACAAGGTCGCCGCTCTCACCCCGCACGCCACCCACCGCGTCGGCGAGGTCCGTGAACGCCCCGGCGGCAAGGGCGTCAACGTCGCCCGCGTGCTCGGCGCCCTCGGCCACGAGACCGTCGTCACCGGCTTCGCCGGCGGGCCCACCGGGGCCGTACTGCGCGAGATGCTCGCGCCCCTCGCCCCGCACGACGCGCTCGTCACCGTCGCGGGCGCCACCCGCCGCACCATCGCCGTCGTCGACGACGCGAGCGGCGACACCACGCAGCTCAACGAGCCGGGCCCCACCGTCACGCCCGAGGAATGGTCCGCCTTCCAGGCCGCGTACGACTCCCTCCTCGCGGAGGCCGACGCGGTCGCGCTCTGCGGCAGCCTGCCGCCCGGCATCCACGTCGGCGCCTACGCCGAACTGGTCCGCCGCGCCCGTGCCGCCGGTGTGCCCGTGCTCCTCGACACCAGCGGCGAACCGCTGCGCCGGGGCATCGCCGCCCGACCCGACCTGATCAAGCCGAACGCCGACGAGCTCGCCCGGCTCACCGGCTCCCGCGAACCGCTGCGGGCCACCCGCGACGCCCGCCGCCGCGGCGCGCACGCGGTCGTCGGCTCGCTCGGCCCCGACGGACTGGTCGCGGCCACGCCCGAGGGCACCTGGCAGGCGACCCCGCCCACGGCCGTCCGGGGCAACCCGACCGGCGCGGGCGACTCGGCCGTGGCCGGCCTGCTGTCGGGCCTGGTCGAAGGACTCCCGTGGCCCGAGCGCCTGGCCTGCGCGGTCGCCCTGTCGGCGGCGACGGTGCTGGCCCCCGCGGCAGGGGAGTACGACGCCGCCGCGTACGAGAAACTCCTGCCGCAGATCACGGTGACGCAGCACCCCGCCACGCCGTGACCACGCCCCGCGGCGGCACCCGGAAACATCTCGTCCCGGCCGTCGCGGGGCGACGACCGGGACGACGGACCTGGCGGGCTCAGCCCTGCTTCTGACCGGCCTCCAGCCAGACCTGGTCGAGGTACGCCTCGCACTGGTTGCCCGGCTCGCAGGAGATCTTCAGGTCGTTCTTGCCCTTTTCGAGGTTCACGTAGGAGTAGGTGTTGGTCCAGCCCTTCTCCCAGTTGCCCTCCTCGGCCTTCGCGAAGTTCGCCATGTTGATCTCGCGCGGCTGGCCGCCGTTGATCGTCAGCGACGTCTTGGCGTCCTTGCCCGGCACGCTGTAGGTGATGTACATCGTGTACGCGCCCGCCTCGGGCACCTCGACGGACCAGCTCGCCGAGCCGCCCTCGCCGTTGAACATCACATAGCCGCCGCCGGTGCCCTTGGCGCCGGGCACCGTGTTCGCCGCCGTCGCCGGGCCGCCCAGCTTCAGCGTCGCCGCGTCCTGCTTGGGCAGCTCGACCGGCTCGTCGGGCTTGTCCGAGGGCTCACCGCTCGGCTTGACCGAGTCCGCCGCCGTCGGGCTCGTGCCCGCGCCGGGGTCACCGCCCGCGTTGTCTTTCTCGTCGCCGCTCGTCAGCAGCGCCGCCCCGATGCCGATCACCACGACGGCGACGACCGCGATCGCGCCGATCAGCAGCCCCCTGGTGTTGGGACCGCCGCCGCGGCCGCGGCCCTGCGCGGGCGCCGCCGGCGTCTGCCGGGTCTGCGCACCGCCCGGGTACGTCTCGGGCGCGGCGTACGCGGCGGTCGGCTGCTGGCCGTAACCCTGCTGCTGGCCGTAGCCCTGCTGCTGCGGGAACGGCTGGGCGGGGGGCTGGGCGTACTGACGGCGCTCGCCCACCGTGCGGACCTGGTTGTACGAGGTCCGCGGGACACCGGGCTGGGGGGCGGGACCGGGGTAGCCGTAGCCGCGACCCTGCCCGGGCGGGGTGGCGCCCGCGGCCTGCCCGTCTTCGTACAGGTAGCCGAACGGGTCGTCGTCCTCGGGCGTGCTCGCGCCGTTGTTCGCGGCCGTCATACCGGTCACTCCTCACCATCTCGTCAGCACATCGCCGACGCGGCGAGCCTACCCGGTCGCGGTGGCCCCAAAGGGTGGTGTGCGCCTCATCCGGCCCGGCGGTGCACCTTGGCCCGGGAACGCTTCTCGACGTACATCCGCTGATCGGCGGACTGCAGGACCTCCTCCACGGACATCCCGCAGCTCGCCCAGCCGATTCCGAAGCTCGCCCCGACCCGCACCCCGCGACCGCCGACCCTGATCGGCAGGATGATCGCGTTCCGCAGCCGTACGGCGAGATCCGCGGCGTCCGCCGCGCCGAGGCCGTCGGCGAGGACGACGAACTCGTCGCCGCCGAGCCGGGCGACCGTGTCCCCGTCCCGTACGCCGGTGGTGAGGCGGCGGGCCACCTCGACCAGCACCGCGTCCCCGGTCTGGTGACCGAACCGGTCGTTGATCGACTTGAAGCCGTCCAGGTCGCAGAAGAGCACCGCGAGGCCCTTCGTGCCGTCGTCGATCTCGCCGTCCGGGGCGGCGGTGTGCACATGGTGGTCGTACGGCCGGCCGGCGACCGCGCCGAAGTCGAAGCCGTCCGCGCCGAAACCGCCGTCGCCCTCGTACGCGGCGTCCAGTGACTCGATGTCGCTCGCGTACGCCGCGTGCGGTCGCTCGCACAGCCGGGCGCTCAGGCGCGCCCGCAGCTCGGCACTGTTCGGCAGCCCGGTGAGCGCGTCGTGCGAGGCCCGGTGCGCGAGCTGGAGCTCATGGCGCTTGCGGTCCTCGATGTCCTCGACGTGGGTGAGCAGGAAACGCGGCCCGTCGGCGGTGTCGGCGACCACCGAGTTGCGCAGCGACACCCATACATACGTGCCGTCCCTGCGCCCCAGCCTGATCTCGGCGCGCCCGCCCTCGGCGGAGGTCCGCAGCAGAGTCCCGACGTCCTCGGGGTGGACGAGGTCCGCGAACGAGTAGCGCCGCATCGCGGAGGCGGGCCGTCCGAGCAGCCGGCACAGGGCGTCGTTGGTCCGCAGCAGCCGTCCGTGCTGATCGCCGCCCATCTCGGCGATGGCCATCCCGCTCGGCGCGTACTCGAACGCCTGCCGGAAGGATTCCTCGCTGGCCCGCAGCGCCTGCTGCTCGCGCTCCAGGCGGACCAGGGCACGCTGCATGTTGGCGCGCAGCCGGGCGTTGCTGATCGCGATCGCGGCCTGCGACGCGTACATCTGGAGGGCTTCCTGGCCCCAGGGGCCGGGCCGGCGTCCGTTGCGCGGGCGGTCCACGGAGATCACGCCGAGCAGCTCGCGCCCGCCACCCGACGCGTACATGGGCGCGTAGAGCCGGTCGTGGGGGTGCCACTCGTCCTCGAAGCGGGGCTCGGGGCCCTCGGTGTGCCACTGGGGGACGTCGTCCTCGATGAGGATCCAGCCCTCGGTGTGCGGGATGAAGCGGAGCTCGCCCCACATCTCGCCCATCGACAGCCGCCGCTCCCAGGACTCGCGGGAGCCGACGCGGCCGGTGATCAGGGCCTCGGCGGCGGCGCTGCCGGCGAAGGCGGCGACGACGAGGTCACCGTCGGGGCGTACGAGATTGACGCACGCCAGCTCGTACCCGAGTCCGGCGACGACGCCGTCGGCGACGGTCTGCAGGGTGTCGGCCAGGCTGCGGGCGGTGTTGAGGTCCGCGACCACCTGGTGCAGCTGCCGCAGGGTCGCAAGACGGACGTAGGGCTCCGACTCGGTCTCCATCGCTCGCTCTCCCCGAGACTCCGACAGCAAAACTCCTGGCTTCTGATTGGCGTACTTGTTGCGGTATCCCGGCCACTGAATCACAGCCTGCTGCCCCGCCGGTACACAGGGTCAACAAATACCGGCCTCTGTGACTCAAGTCACATCAGGTGATTAAGGGTCGGATGGGTCCGGCACGGGAACACCGTCGCTTTCTTGAACACAAAACCATTGTGGGGCCGGCCCTTCCGTCTGCCCCATGGTCCTAGGACCCGGCTGGTCCCCTGGCCCGATGCGGGTGCGGGACGGCCGAGACTAGCGTTCCGGGTGTGCTCCGGACGACCCCTTCCACCACGGCCCCTGCCATCCCCCATCCTGAGGGGGTGAGCAACGAGGAATTCCGCGCCGCCATGTCCCGCCTGGCGGCCGGCGTGGTGCTGGTCACCGCGCACGACCCGGACGACGGCCCGCGCGGTGAGGACGTGGGCATGACCGCGACGGCGTTCCTTTCGGTCTCCCTGGACCCGCCGCTCGTGATGGTGAGCCTGCGCAGCGGCTCCCGCATGGACGACCTGCTCGCGGAACAGCCCGTGTGGGGCGTCTCGCTGCTCGCCGAGACCCAGCGCCAGGTCGCCGGCCGTTTCGCGATGAAGGGCCGGGTCAGCGACCGGCTGCTGTTCGAGGACCTGGCGTACGAACGGGGTGAGGTGTGCGGGGCGCCGCTGATCACGGGAGCGCTGGCGACGCTGGAGTGCCGCACGGAACAACGGGTGGAGGCGGGCGACCACACGCTGGTGATCGGCCGCGTCCTGAAGGTGGGCCTGACGGGCCCGGACACAGGGCCACTGACGTACTTCAAGGGCCGCTACCGGCATCTGAGCTGACGGGGACCAATCCAGCCCCGCTGGGGGCACTCCCCCTACGCCTGGCGGCGTGGGACGTACCCCCACCCACGGCCGCCAGGCCGTAGGGGGAGTTTGAGGCGCGGGGCACCGGGGCGTAGCCCCGGGAAGGGGCCGGGGGCAGCGCCCCCGACAAGCGCGGCGCCCCCGCCACTACCAGTCGCGGCCCGACCGTCCCCGCTTCGTCTCCGCGCGCTGCTTCTTCTCCCGCAGCCGCCGCTCGTTGATCCCCCGCGGAATCTTCGTCGCCCGCCGCGGCCTCGGCGGCGGCGCCGTCGCCTCCGCGAGGAGCGCCGCCAGGCGCACCGCCGCCGTCTCGCGGTTGCGCCACTGCGAGCGGTGCTCCGAAGCGCGTACGGCGATCACACCGCCCACCAGACGGCTCGCGAGCCGCTCCAGCGCGCGCTCCTTCCACACCGGCGGCAGCGCTTCCGTCCTCGCCAGGTCGAAGCGCAATTCGACCTGGGAGTCACTGGTGTTGACGTGCTGGCCGCCCGGCCCCGAGGACCGCGAGAAACGCCACAGGAGCTCGGCCTCCGGCAGGGAGACCGAACCGCGGATGATGTAGGGCCCGGACATGACACCCATGGTCCCGCGCCCGGACGGATGCCGTCACCCGCTTTTCTCCGGGCATCGGATGGAACCTGCCGGTCCCCTGCCCGCGTTATGACGGATGACGGTAGCTTCGCAAGGACTCGAAGCCCGCACACTCGAACGAAGGGGACTTCCCAATGGCAGTAAGCCTGTCCAAGGGCGGCAACGTCTCGCTCACCAAGGAGGCACCGGGCCTGACCGCCGTCACGGTCGGCCTCGGCTGGGACGTCCGCACCACCACCGGCACCGACTTCGACCTCGACGCCTCCGCCATCGGGGTCAACCCCGCGGGGAAGGTCGCCTCCGACGCCCACTTCGTCTTCTTCAACAACAAGTCGACGCCGGACCAGACCATCGTCCACACCGGTGACAACCGCACCGGCGAGGGCGGCGGCGACGACGAGCAGATCAACGTCAACCTGGCGGGTCTGCCGGCCGACGTCGACAAGATCGTCTTCCCGGTCTCCATCTACGACGCGGTCACCCGCGCGCAGAACTTCGGACAGGTGCGCAACGCCTACATCCGCATCATCAACCAGGCCGGCGGCGCCGAGATCGCCCGCTACGACCTGAGCGAGGACGCCGCCGTCGAGACCGCCATGGTCTTCGGCGAGCTGTACCGCAACGGAGCGGAGTGGAAGTTCCGCGCCGTCGGCCAGGGTTACGCCTCCGGTCTCGAGGGCATCGCCCGCGACTTCGGCGTCAACATCTGACGCGGCCGAGTCCGACAGGGCAAGGGCCCCGGCCGCTTCGGCCGGGGCCCTTCCCCTGCTCCTCCCCCGCCCGGGGGCGCCGCGCCGTCACGGCCCGGCCGGCCGCCCGTCCCCGTACAGCCAGACGTCCCACACCTCTGCGAGGTCCTTGCCCGACCGCTCCTCGGCGTAGGCGGTGAAGTCGTCGGTGGAGGCGTTGCCGTGGCGGTGCTCCGCGGCCCAGCCGCGCACGATCCCGAAGAAGGCGTCGTCGCCGACCGCCGCGCGCACCTGGTGCAGGACCATCGCGCCCCGCCCGTACACCGGCGCCGCGAACAGGTCGTCGGGGCCCGGCGGTTCGGCGGGCGGGAAGGCCCAGTTCGCGTCGTCCTCGTACGCCGCCTCGAAACTGTCCTCGACCGCGACGTCCTCGAAGTCCTCCCGCCACATCCACTCCGCGTACGTGGCGAAGCTCTCGTTGAGCCAGATGTCCTGCCAGGACGCGGGCGTGACGGAGTTGCCGAACCACTGGTGCGCCAACTCGTGCACCAGGGTGGCCTCGTCGAACTGGTCCAGCGGGAAGACGGGCCGGGTCTGGGTCTCCAGCGCGTAGCCGATCCGCTCACTGGGCACGACGATCGCACCGGCCGACGCGAAGGGGTACGGGCCGAACTGCCGGACACACCAGTCGACGTAGTCGGGGAGTTCGGCGAGCAGGTCCGCGCTCGCCTTCGCCGCCTTCGGGTCGACGGCGGTGACGACCGGCAGCCCGGAGGCCGTACGCGACGTCGTCACGCGCAGGTCCCCGACGGCGAGGGTCGCAAGGTAACTCGCCATCGGCTCGGCCGAGCGCCAGCTGTGCGTGGTGCGTGCGCCGGTGGTGCGCTCGCCGGTCCGCTCTCCGTTGGACACGGCCTGGACGCCCTTGGGCACGGTGACGGCGATGTCGTAGGTGGCCTTGTCCGCCGGGTGGTGGTTGCCGGGGAACCATGCCATGGAGCCGGACGGCTCGCCGACCGCGATCGCCCCCGCCGGTGTCCTGAGCCAGCCCTCGTGCGCGTCGTCGGAGTCGGTGACGGCCTGCGGGACGCCGGAGTAGCGGATGACCGTGCGGAAGCGGGCACCGTCGAC
The DNA here is from genome assembly GCF_043080095.1 of Streptomyces sp. NPDC015127. Lineage (NCBI taxonomy): Bacteria > Bacillati > Actinomycetota > Actinomycetes > Kitasatosporales > Streptomycetaceae > Streptomyces > Streptomyces sp. NPDC015127. Next base: position 100,763 of record NZ_JBIBVE010000012.1, on the reverse strand, counting down.
GATGTCCTGGCGCGGCCGCACGGTCAGCTCGTCCCCGGCCCGGTTGGCCGCCGCGCGCCGTCCGTCGACCGTGGCGCTCTCGACGGTCAGACCGCGCAGATCGAGATGGAAGGCGCTCAGGTCCTGCGTGGCCCGCGCGGTGATCTCGGCGGTGCCGGCGAGGCGGCCGGTGGCGGGGTCGTAGTCGAGGGCCAGGCCGTAGTGCTGGACGTCGTAACCGCCGTTGCCGAGCCGGGGGAAGTACGGATCCCGCACCCCGGCGGCCCCGGGCTCCCCCTGCACCCCGGCGGAGCCGGCCGTACAACCCGCGAGGACGAGAACGCCGACGGCGGCGACGGTACGGAGTGCTGCACGCGGTTCCACCCCCTGATCGTAGGCGGGGGCGTGGGGGAAGGGCCTCGGGGGCGAGTCTCGGGGCCCGGGGGCATAACCGGCCCCGCCGGCGTTTGAGGCGCGGGGGCTGGAGGCCGGGGCACATCCAGCCCCGGCGTTTGAGGCGCGGGGTCTCCGGGCGGCGCCCCGGCGAGGGCGGCCGCCCCGGACAGGCGCAGTCACGCCGTGCGTGCGAGGCCCAGGGCCAGGGGGCGCGCCCCATCGTCAGCGTCAGCGGCCGAGCGCCGCCACGCCCGCCTGCGCGAACTTCTCGTCCAGCGCGCCGCTCGGCGCACCCGCCACCCCGATGCCCGCGATCGGGGCGCCGCCGGCGGTCACGGGGGCGCCGCCCGCGAGGAACAGCGTGCCCGGGATGTCCTTCAGGTTCGGCGCCTGCTCCAGCCGCTTGGCCAGCTCGGAGGTCGGCGCGTTCCACGACACCGCGGTGTACGCCTTGCGCTCGGCGGACTCGTACGACTGCGGGCCCGCGCCGTCACCGCGCAGGGTGACGATCGTGTTGCCGTTGCGGTCGACGACGGCGACGGTGACGTGCTGGTTCTCCTTCTCCGCGGCGTCCAGCGTCGCCTGCGCCGCCTTCGTCGCGGCCTCGACCGTCAGGTGCGTGGACTGCATGAGGTTCCGGTCCGAGGCGTCGGCCGTGACGGCCGCCCTGGTCTCGGCGGCCGGGGCCGACGCGCTGGCGGAGACCGCGCCGAACGTACCGGCGGCGACGACGGCGGCAGTGGCGGCACCGATGAGAATCTTCTTCACGGGATGGCTCCTTGGGGAGGTCGAGGACTGCGTTGCGCTCTGCCATCGATCCTCCGGCCGCCCCCGGCCCCCGGCGGTCCACGGTCCGGCTGCTGCTGCACCCCGTGACGGACGACGGGCATGTCGACCGATCGGCTGATGCCGCCCTGGTCCGCCCGGGTCACGATGGATGCCTACACCCATGCCCGAGACGGGCCCGAGAGAGGGTCCAGGCCAGGTCCGAGACCGGGCCCGAGACCCGGCCGGACCCCGAGCGCCGAGAGGAGCGAGCCGTGCACGAGCAGGACCCCGACGCCCGGTGGCTGGCACGGGTCATGCACGCCGCGTTCTTCCTGCTGCTCGGCGCCTCGCTCGCCCGCTACCTGCTGCGCCACCCCTGGGAGATCCGCTCCCCGTGGATCATCGGGCTGTCGGCCGCGCTGACCCTGCTGTACGTCCTCGGGCCGGTCTTCGGACCGCGCGCCACGCCCCGCCGGTTCGTCCGGCCGTGGCTGTTCACCGTCGTCACCGTGTGGATGGTGCTCGTCGTGCTCGCGCCGAGCTTCGCCTGGTGCGCGGTGCCGCTGTTCTACACCGGGCTGCGGATCCTGCCGATGCGCGCCGCGCTCGTCCTCGTCGTCCTGCTCACCGTCTTCGTCGTCACCGCGCAGGTCCAGCTCTCGCACGGCGGGTTCGACCCCAACCTGGTCATCGCGCCGCCCGCCGTCGCCGCGATCGCCACCGCCGTCTTCGTCCACGCCGAACGGCTCGTGACCCGCCAGCGCGCCCTCATCGACGACCTGATCAGGACCCGCCGGGAACTGGCCGCCACCGAACGCCGCGAGGGCACCCTCGCCGAGCGCCAGCGCCTGGCCATGGAGATCCACGACACGCTGGCCCAGGGCCTGTCCAGCCAGCAGATGCTGCTGCAGGCCGCCGACCGCACCTGGGACGCCGACCCGCGGGCCGCGCGCCGCCACGTCCGTACCGCGGGGTCGATCGCCGAGCACAACCTCGCCGAGGCCCGCCGCTTCGTGCACGACCTGGCGCCCGCCGACCTCGCCGAGGGCGGCAGCCTGGAGGAGGCGCTGCGCACGGTCGCGGCCCGCGAGTCCGCGGGCTTCCGGGTCGACGGCACACCGGTCGCGCTGCCCGACCGGGTCCAGTCGGCGCTGGTGCGCATCGCGCAGGGCGCGCTGGCGAACGTACGCGAGCACGCCGGCGCCACCACCGCCGCGGTGACCCTGACGTACCTGGACGACCAGGTCGTCCTCGACGTCGCCGACGACGGCCGGGGCTTCGATCCGGGCGACGTCTCCGGCGCCGTGGCGGACGCGCCCTCCGGCGTCCGCGGGCACGGCCTGCCCGCCATACGGGCGCGGGTGCGGCAGCTCGGCGGCACCCTGACCGTCGAGTCGGCGCCGGGCGAGGGCACGGTGCTCTCGGCGGCGATCCCGCTGGAGGTGTCATGACCGTACGGATCCTGCTCTGCGACGACCACGCCGTCGTACGGGCGGGGCTGCTGGCCCTGCTCGGCAGCGAGGGCGACATCGAGGTCGTCGGCGAGGCGGGCAGCGGCGAGGAGGCGGTGGCGATGGCCTCCAAGCTGACGCCCGACGTGGTCCTGATGGATCTTCAGCTGGGTCCGGGCATCGACGGGGTGGAGGCGACACGGCGCATCGCCTCGCCCGACGTCCATGTACTGGTGCTGACGACGTACGACACGGACGCGGACATCACCCGCGCGATCGAGGCGGGGGCGACCGGCTATCTGCTCAAGGCGGAACGCCCGGAGGAGCTGTTCGCCGCGATCCGCGCGGCGGCCGAGGGCCGCACCGCGCTGTCGGCACCGGTCGCGGGCCGCGTCATGGACCGGATGCGGGGCGCGGCCGGGCCGACCCTGACGGAACGGGAACGGGACATCCTCGGCCAGCTCGCCCGCGGCCTCGGCAACCGCGAGATCGCCCGCGCGCTGTTCATCAGCGAGGCGACGGTGAAGACGCACCTGGGGCGCATCTACGCCAAGCTCGGCGTGGACACGCGCGCGGGCGCGGTAGCGGTGGCGAAGGAACAGCGGCTGCTGTCGTGAGGCAGGCGGGCGTCAGAACTCGCTGGTGTCGAGGTCGAAGCCGAGGGGCTCGGGCAGCGGGACGGTCTTGGAGAGTTCGTACGCGACCTTGTCCTCGTAGTCCTCTCCCGCAGGTGAGGCACACAGGACAGCCTGTCCCGACTCCCGGTCGATGAGCAGATACAACGGGATCCCGGCTCGCGCATAGCCGCGGATCTTCTTGACACGATCGTTACCGGCGGTCGAGTCCGAGGTCACTTCCGCGACGAGCAATACGGCGGAGGGATCATGGTATTCCTGCCGGTCGGCAAAGCTGCCCTTGGGCGCGACCACCAGGTCCGGCACGATCTTCCGGTCATCGAAGCTCCGGGCACGAACAGTCCGATTCCCGTGTACCGAGCAAGATCCTTGCGGTGGTCGCGCACCTGACCACTGAGCTCCGAGACGATCTCTTCGTGCTCACCATTGGCCGGAGGCGTCACGTGGATCTCCCCTTCGATCAATTCCACGCGCCACCCGTCGGGGGCGGCCGCGCTGAACACGTCGAAGGCTTCTTCAACCGACATTGCCGGGTTCCTGGACTCGAACACGTCATTCTCGGTCCCGTACTCGGGTACAGGCAGCGCCATGGCAGGCCTCCTTCGCGCAGAGCGACACTTTCAGCGTATGCCGCCGCCTCGGCCTGAAAGGCGGATCTCTTCAATCGAACGCGTGAACGATGCATTTCGGCAGGTCGGACTCGCACTGAGCAGGACCTGCAGTCCATGACACCATCACTTACGTGCTCGACATCGGCTACTCCCTCTCGCGCCGCTTCCCCGACCCCCCGCAGACCGACTACCGGCGCGCGGACGTCCACGCGCTGCGCCACGACCTGTTCTGCGGCGACGTCTACCTCGCCGACACGAAGGCGGACCGGGAAGTGTCCACAGCCTGGGGATGGGTGCCCGTGCTCGACTTCGCGTGGGCGCTGTGCGACATCGTCGAGCAGCTCGACCGCGACCCGCTCGGCAGCCGCGCCGCCCGGCCGCAGCACGCCGAGCTCGACTTCACCGAGTCCTCCGACCGCATGCTCTTCGAGCGGCGCTTCGGCTGGGTCGACGTCGAGGCGGACTGGATGCCCGGCGACGAACCGCCCCTCACCTTCAGCCACTCCGAACTGCGCCGCGAGGCCCGCGACTTCCTCCACGACCTGATCGCGGACCTGACGGACATGCACGAGGGTCTCGCCGACAACCCGGCGATCTGGGACCTCCAGTCCCGATTCCCCCGCACCCAGTAGCCCCCGGCGCCACGGGACAGCCCTCACTCCACCCGCACACCGACCTGCGCCGCCAACGCCGGGGCCAGGTCCAGCAGTTGCGCCGAGCTGATCACCGCGCCCGCCAGCCGCTCCACCCCCCGCGCGATGTCCAGCTCCGTCGCGCCCCGCAGGTCGACGTCCTTCATCCGCACCGCGCCGAAGTCCACCTGCCGCAGCGCGCAGTCCCGGAACGCGACCCTCTCCAGCCGCGCCCCCGCGAAATCCGCCTCCACCAGCACACAGCCCTCGAACACCACGTCCGTCAGCCTCGCCTCCCGCAGATTCAGAAAGTCGATCTTCCCTCCCTTCACGGCCACGCCCGTCAGCACCGCCCCGTGCAGCTGCACCCCGCCCAGCCGCGCGTCCCTCACCTCCACGTCCCGCAGCGACGCCCCCGCCAGGTCCGTCCCCACGCCCCGTACGCCCTCCAGCACGCTGTCCACGAAACGGGCCCGCACCAGCTCCGTGTCGTCCAGCGCGCACTCCCGCAGCGCGCAGTCGATGAACCGCGCCCCCGCGCCCCGCTGCCCGCCGAGGTCCAGCCCGGCGAACTCCACCCCGTCGTATTCCCCGTCCGGCTCCAGCCCGCCGCCGCCGAACCTCTCCAGCGGCGGCAGCCGCACCTCCGCCACCCGAGCCGCCGCCACCTTCGTCCCACGCGCCTTCGCCATGGTCCCCATGGTGACGTGTGCCACTGACAACGCCCTCGGGCCGCGGCGATGTCACACATCGCGGCACCGGATCCGTCCCATCGGAGACAACCGCGCGAGTCGACAGCGGGCCGAGCCATCCGGGGAGAGACAGCAATGCAGGAGATCACGGTCGTCGGCGGCGGCTTCGCCGGCCTCACCGCCGCCATCACCGCCGCCGAGTCCGGTGCCCGCGTGGCCCTGTACGAGGCTCACCACACGCTCGGCGGCCGGGCCCGCACCACGGAGGGCCCGTACCGGACCAACGACGGTCCGCACGCCCTCTACAACCGCGGCCCCCACTGGACCTGGCTCAAGCAGCGCGGCCTGCTCGGCCCCATGGCCGCGCTCCCGCCCCGCGAAGGCGCCCGGTTCCGCTTCCGCCGCGGCGGCGCGCTCCGCAGGACCCCGCCGCTCGCCCTGCTGAAGATCGCCCGCCGCCCCGCCGCGGAGGCCCCCGTCGACACCGACTTCCTGTCCTGGGCCACCCGCGTCGCCGGTGAGGAAGGAGCCCGCGCCACCGCCCACTTCATGGGCGTCGCCCTCTTCCACCACGACCCCGGCTCGCTCTCCGCCGCCTTCGTCCAGGAACGGCTCCGCCGCACCACCGCCCTGCCGCCCGAGGCCCACTACCCGCGCGGTGGCTGGGGCCAGGTCGTCGACCGCATGGCGGCGCGCGCCTGGGACCTCGGCGTACGCATCGAGACCACCTCCCGCGTCGACGCCCTGCCCGAGCGCCACGGTCCCGTGATCGTCGCCACCTCCCTCGACGCCGCCCGCCGGCTCCTCGGCGACGACAGCCTGCGCTGGACCAGCGGCCGTACCACCCTCGTCGACCTGGCGCTGCGCAGCCGGCGCGGCGACCCGTTCGTCGTCTCCGACCTCGACGCGCCCGGCTGGCTGGAACGCTTCACCGCCCAGGACCGGTCGCTCGCCCCCGAGGGGCAGTCGCTCCTCCAGGCCCAGCTCCCGATCGCCCCCGAGGCGTCCAAGGCCGACGGCGTCGCCCACGCCGAAGCCCTCCTCGACCTCGGCTTCCCCGGCTGGCGCGAGCGCACCGCATGGCGCCGCGAGGCGCTGGCCAACGGCCGCACCGGCGCCGTGGACGTGCCCGGCACCACCTGGCGCGACCGGCCCGCCATCGACCGCGGCGACGGGGTCTACCTCGCCGGCGACCAGGTCGCGGCCCCCGGGCTCCTGTCCGAGGTGGCGTTCAACAGCGGCCTGGAAGCGGCCTCGCTCGCCCTGCGCGTCGCCCCGTACACGGGCACCCGGCACAGCGGCACCCGAAAGGCCCTTGACCTCAAGCAAAGTTGAGGTCGAACAGTGGGTCCCGCAACCGACAACGAGGGAGCCCACCATGCACGCCGTCCGCCTCCACGCCTTCGGCCCCGCCGAGAACCTCACCCACGAAAGCGTCGCCGACCCCGTACCCGGCCCCGGCCAGGTACGGATCGCCGTCGCCGCCGCCGGCGTGCACCTCCTCGACGCCGCCCTGCGCCAAGGCGCCCAAGGCCCCTACCCGGCCCCCGTCGCACTCCCCACCGTGCCCGGCCGCGAGGTCGCCGGAACCGTCGACCGCATCGGCGACGGCACCGACGAGACCTGGCTCGGCAAGCGCGTCGTCGCCCACCTCGGCATGAACCCCGGAGGCTACGCCGAACTCGCCGTCACCGACGCCGACCGCCTCCACCCCGTCTGCGACGGCCTCGACGAAGCCGAGGCCGTCGCCATGATCGGCACCGGCCGCACCGCCCTCGGCATCCTCCAGTTCACCGACCTCGGCCCCGACGACACCGTCATCGTCCCCGCCGCCGCGGGCGGCATCGGCACCCTGATCGTCCAGTACGCCAAGAACGCCGGCGCCACCGTCATCGGCCTCGCGGGCGGCCCCGACAAGACCGCCCGCGTCCGCGCCAACGGCGCCGACCTCGCCGTCGACTACCTGCGCCCCGACTGGCCCGCCACGGTCCGCGCCCACCTCGGCGACCGCCGCGCCACCGTCCTCTACGACTCCGTCGGCGGGGACACCGCCCGCACCGCCGCCGACCTCCTCGGCAAGGGCGGGCGGCACATCGTCTTCGGCTGGTCCAGCCAGGGCATCACGACCGACACCGCCCCCCTCTTCACCGACGAGGAACTCGCCGCACGCGGCATCACCTCCGAAGGCGTCCTCGGCCCCGCCATGCTCGAAAAGGCCGGCGGCCTGCGCGCACTGGAGACCCGCGCCCTCACCGAAGCCGCCGCCGGCCGACTGCGGCCCGCCGTCACCCGCTTCCCCCTCCACCAGGCCGCCGCCGCCCACCGCGCCCTGGAAACCCGCGGCACCGTCGGCAAGGTCGTCCTCATCCCGTAAGGCCCTCGGCCTACGACCCCAACGCCGCGAGCGCCCCGTCCGTCAGCCGGTACACCGTCCACTCGTCCTGCGGCTTCGCACCCAGCGACTCGTAGAAACTGATCGACGGGGCGTTCCAGTCCAGCACCGACCACTCCAGGCGCTCGTACCCGCGCGCCACACAGATCCGCGCCAACTCCGTCAGCAGCGCCTTGCCATGACCACCGCCCCGCAACTGCGGCCGCACGTACAGATCCTCCAGATAGATCCCGTGCACCCCACGCCACGTCGAGAAGTTCAGGAACCACAACGCGAACCCGGCCACCTCCCCCGCATCCGTCTCCGCGATGTGCGCGAACGCGGCGGGCCGCTCCCCGAACAGCGCCTCACGCAACTGCTCCTCGGTCACCCTCACCTCGTGCAGGGCCTTCTCGTAGTCCGCGAGCTCCCGGACCATCTCGTGGATCACGGGCACGTCGTCAGGCGCAGCAGTACGAATCATGGGCACAGCCTGCCCCGACGGCCGCCTACCGTGCCAGCAGTGTCCGAGCGATGAACACCTGGTCCTCGTCGAGCTCGTCCTCCCCCTCCTCGACCTCCCACAGCCCGTTCTGCAGCACCCTCCCCAGCGTCCACGCACGCGCCCGCTCACGGTCCAGCCCCAGCACCTCCGTCAGCAGATCGAACCGCCACAGCACCGCGTCCTCGTCGAACCGGTTCCACAGCGCCGGCAGCAACTCGAACCCCGGATCCCCCGCGAGCGGCTTCGGATCGATCGCCAGCCACGGCTCACGCTCCGCCGCCAGGACGTTGTCGAAGTGCAGATCCCAGTGCAGCAGCCGGTCACCCGGCTCCCCCGCCACCTCCCGCACCGCCGCCGCACAGTCCCGCAGCAGACGCCGCTCCTCCTCGTACGCCAGCCCCAGGACCGCCGCCGGCACCCCCACCAGCATCCGCGCCGCGACATCCCCCAGCCTGCGCAACCCCACCGGCGCCGCCACCGACGACAACCGCGCCAGCAGCCCGGCCAGCACCTCCGTCGCCGCCCGGTCGTCCGCCACCGTCGACAGATGCCGCCCCGGAACCACCCTCTCCAGCAACAGCGTCCCCGTCTGCGCGTCGCACTCCAGCAACCGCGCCACCCCGTCACCGGCCCACGTGCGCAACGCCAGCCACTCGCCCTCGGTCTCCTCGTCACGCTGCTGCAGCTTCAGCACCGCCCGCGTACCGTCCGCACACACCACCGGCAGCACCAACGAGACCCCGCCGTACATCGACGGCCCGTCGAGCCGCAGCCCCCACCCGTCGAGAAAAGCCTCCGCCCGCCCCGGCAACGCCTCGACCAGAGCCCGCCCCGACTCCTCCCCGTACGACAGCAAGGAGGCGACCAGCTCGTCCGGAATGTCGATCACGCCGCGATCGTACGTCGCGAAACCCCGCCCGGAGCAGTAAATTCCCGCCACACGAACGCGTCCACCGGCAGGGAAGCAGCAATCGACATGAGCACCGTCAACGGCGGCATTTCGTTCTGGTACGCACAGGACGGCACACCCGCCCCCCGCGAACCCCTGCCCGGCGACACCACCGCCGACGTCTGCATCGTCGGCGGCGGATACACCGGCCTGTGGACCGCGTACTACCTCAAGAAGGCCGTCCCCTTCCTCAACATCACCGTCCTCGAAGCCACGTTCTGCGGATACGGCGCCTCCGGACGCAACGGCGGCTGGCTCTACAACGGCATCGCCGGACGCGACCGCTACGCCCGCCTGCACGGCCACGACGCCGCCGTCCGCCTCCAGCAGGCGATGAACGACACCGTCGACGAAGTCATCCGCGTCGCCGGCGAGGAATCCATCGACGCCGACATCCACAAGGGCGGCGTCCTCGAAATCGCCCACACCCCCGCCCAACTCGCCCGCCTCAAAGCCTTCCACGCCGTCGACATCGCCTTCGGCGAGAAGGACCGCCTCCTGCTCGGCGCCCGCGAGACCGCCGAACGCATCCGCGTCACCGGAGCCGTCGCCTCCACCTGGACCCCGCACGGCGCCCGCCTCCACCCGGTCAAACTCGTCAAGGGCCTCGCCGCCGCCGTCGAAGCGCTCGGCGTCACCATCCACGAGTCCACCCCGGTCACCGAGATCAGGCCCAAGCACGCCGTCACCCCGTACGGCACCGTCCGCGCCCCCTACATCCTGCGCTGCACCGAAGGCTTCACCGCCTCCCTCAAGGGCCGCCACCGCACCTGGCTCCCCATGAACTCCTCCATGATCGTCACGGACCCGCTGCCCGAACACGTCTGGTCCGACATCGGCTGGTCCGGACGCGAAACCCTCGGCGACATGGCGCACGCCTACATGTACGCCCAGCGCACCGCCGACGACCGCATCGCCATCGGCGGCCGCGGCGTCCCCTACCGCTACGGCTCCAGGACCGACAATGACGGACGCACCCAGCCCACCACCATCGACGCCCTGCGCGACATCCTCGTCCGCTTCTTCCCCCGCCTCGCCGGCACCGGCATCGCCCACGCCTGGTCCGGCGTCCTCGGCGTCCCCCGCGACTGGTGCGCCACCGTCACCCTCGACCGCTCCACCGGCCTCGGCTGGGCAGGCGGCTACGTCGGCTCCGGCGTCGCCACCGCCAACCTCGCCGCCCGCACCCTCCGCGACCTGATCCAGCAGGACGCCGGCCAGTCCGGCCCCACCGACCTCACCGCCCTGCCCTGGGTGAACCACAAAGTCCGCAACTGGGAACCGGAACCGCTGCGCTGGCTCGGCGTCCACACCCTCTACGCGGCCTACCGCACCGCGGACCGCCGCGAAGCCACCACCCACACGCCCACGACGGACCGCCTGGCCAGACTCGCGGACAAGATCTCGGGCCGCCACTGATGCCCACCGACACCCCCGCCCCCATCACCGCATGCCGACTGCACTGGCCGGCGCTCCCCACCGGCGACCAGACAGCCGTACTCGACGCGATGGAGCTCACCGACCCGCAGCCGACCGGCTTCGCGGACGCGGTCGCCGCGGTCGACGACGCGACCTGACCATCGGCGACCCGCTGCCCTTCGAGACCCGGTGCCACGCGGAGGTCGGCGGCGACGACGAATGGGACTGGGTCGCGTCCGACCTCGCCCCGAAGATCGCCGCCGCACTCAGCCTCGACCCTCACACCCTCGGCCCGCACACCCCCACCCGGGGCCACGGCGTCCTGGCCCGCACCCCCAGGTGTCCGGGACATGAAAAAGCGCCCGGGCCGACAGCACGTCGGCCCGGGCAGTCGGCTTACTCCACCGCGATCCCGAAATCCCCCACCAGCTCCTCCAAACCACCCCGGTAGCCCTTGCCGCCCAGCACGAACTCCCAGTCTCCGCTGGAACGCCGCCGGAACGATCCCAGGACCAGCGCCGTCTCACTGTCCCGACCGTCCGACACGACCAACCTGTCCAGCTCCACGCCCGACGCATCCCGGAGCCGGATCGACGCATCCGCGAATGTCGAGAGATCAGCATCCGGATTCACCTCCGGATCGACCGCCGCCACCAGCACCAGTCGATCCGCCCCCTCCGGCAACGCATCGAACGCCACCCGAATCGCCGTCCGATCCCCGGCAAACGAACCCAACATGCGCACAGAGCCGTCCGGCGTCGCCTCGTTGTTGAAGAAAACGAAGAACTCGTCGCCGAGCACCCTGTTCCCCGCGCACACCAACGCACAGACATCCAGAGCCACCGAGCCCGACCACGACATCCCGAGCACGCTGTAGTCGTGATCACTGCCTGGAACCTCGTCCGCAGCCGACGCAGGAACCGAGACCGCCTCCCCGTCACCGAGACGCCCACGCAGCCCGTGCCGGTGCAGCAGATCAACCAGTTCCGTCCCCGACACGAGCGTCAAAGGCTTGCCATTGGCAAAGGTGTACGCACCCGGACCGAAACCCGACGTAGTCACCAGAACACCCTTGTTGGCACCCGTCGCCTGAACAGTGCCGAACAACTCCCGCACCGCAGCCACCGGAACCGTGCCACGGTAGCGCTTCACCTGCACAACGATCTTCCCGCCGCTGATCGGATCAGGATCGACCGCATCCACATCCACCCCACCGTCGTTCGACCGCTGCGTTGTCATCGCCTGAAACCCACGCGCGCGGAACAGCTCCGCCACCAAGCCCTCGAACTCGATCGGATCCATCGCCAGCAGGTCCGGTTCACCGCCGCTCCCGCGGGAACCCCCCCCCCCCCCCCCGAACCCACCTGCTCCGGAACGCGGCCCGGCCGCACCGCGACCCGCTGATCAGGACGCGCCGACAACTGCCCCCGAAGCCCCCCGGTCAGACACTCCACCGCACCGACCAGCTCCAAATGCACCGCTTCGAACTCCGCGCGATCCACCATCACCGACGCCAGAACCACCCGCGACGGCCGGCCCGTCGCCGGATCCACGTCATCCACGAAGCCATTCAGCGCCACAGAACGCAGCACTTCGCATTCATCCGCCGCAAACAACTCCCGCAACGCCAGCAACACACTCTGCGCAAGAACGTCCCGGTACAGTGCCCTCCGCTGGGCCGCCGGCCGGGCGATCTCCTTCTCCTGGTCCGTCCCGACCAGATAACGCACGCCCTTCGCCTCAGGAACAACCTCGTAGCCGGGCAGCTCCCAATCGAGCACGAGTTGCCGCGCCGCCCGGTCGTACGCCGCCGACACCTGCCGCGGAAACCCCTCCGGCCAAGCCGTCGACGCATACAGAGCAGCCGAGAAGTACTCCACCACCGTCTCCGGCTCACTCGCACGCAAAGCACGGGCCATACCCTCGATTCCGGCGTTGTGCTCCCGGATCTCCGCCAGCCGCGCACGCGCCCAGTCGTCGTACTGCTGCCGATACGCCGCCAGATCCTGCCGACGCCTCTCCTCGGCCGCCTGCGCCGCATACCAGTCCCGCTCGAAACGCGCCCGCGCCTCCTGCTCCGCCTGCGCCCGCCCAGCAGCCGTCCAACCGCCCCGCGACTGGTAATGGGCCGGATCCGGCATCCTCACCGGCTGCGCCAAAGGCCCCGGCGCGAAGGCCTCCACCTCCTCCGTCCGCCGCAACGTCGCAACACGGAACCGAGGCGCCTCACACCCAGCGACGAGCAGCCCTTCCAAGGCAGCCACCCGTGTATCCAGCTCCTGCGTACGCCGCAGAACATCCTGCTCCCGCTGCCGCCGATAAGCGGCCTGCTGCTCCCGGTGCATCCGCGCCATGTCCCGCGCGTACGCCCGCTGCTGTCGCTCCTGCTCCCTCTGCTGTCGGACAACCGCCGAGTGCTGCGCTTCGCGCTGCCGCTGCTGCTGCCGTTGTGCCTCCGCCCAGGTTCCGATGAATCCACCCGAACGACGCCCCATCCGACGCACCCCTCCCCAGGTACACCCCGAACACACCCCCGCAAAACGCAAGTGTCCCGGACCTGAGAGGTCCGGGACACGTGTTTCGTGGAGCCGCCTGCCGGAATCGAACCGGCGACCTACTGATTACAAGGCAGTGGCTCTACCAACTGAGCTAAGGCGGCATTGCTCGCGGTCACTCACGCGCGCGAGGCTCCCCCACTCTACACAGCACCACGAACCGCCCGCGAAGAACTTCACGCCCACCGTAACCACCCGCCCACACGTTCGTTGAACGGACAGGAGTGCTGTTCCGGCTATCGGACGGCAGGGGGGTGTGATGGGGTCATCCGAGCAGCCTGTGCGCGTCGTGGGCGAGGAAGCCAAGCGCGTCAAGCGGGAGGACCTCGGCATCGCCGACCGGCGCAAGCATCACGCCCGTGTCGCGACGCCTCTGAAGAGCCGGACCGAAGAGGCCGGCACCCAGCAGCGTGTCTACCGGTTCCGCTTCTATCCGACCGCGTCCCAGGCCGAGCAGCTCGAGCGGACCTTCGGCGCCTGCCGCTGGGTCTACAACGAAGGGCTTGCCCTACGGGCGCGTGCCTGGGAGCAGCATCGGGTGTCGCTCGGGTTCGCGGAGACGTGTCGGGCATTGACGGGGTGGCGTCGGGCGGAGGGGACGTCGTGGTTGCGGGAGGTGTCGTCGACAGTGCTGCAGCAGGCGTTGCGGCATCTGGAGGGGGCGTTTTCGCGGTTCTTCCGGGGTGCTGCGAGGTACCCGAAGCCGAAGAGGAAGCGTCGGTCGCGGGATTCGGCGACGTATGTGCGGACCGGGTTCCGGTGGGTGGAGGATCCGGAGCGGCCGGGGACGGGGTCGGTGACGCTGGCAAAGCAGGGCGAGCCGTTGGATGTGCGGTGGTCGCGTCCCTTGCCCGGTGGTCAGGTGCCGGTGAAGCTGACGGTGACCCGTGATCGGGGCGGCCGCTATTTCCTGTCGGTGCTGGTGGAAGAGCGGATAGAACCGCTGCCGGCCGTGTTTCTGCCGGGTGGATGCGAGCCGAAGGCGGTCGGTCTGGATCTTGGTCTGGCCACGTTGGTCACGATGGACGACGGTTCGAAGCTGGAGCATCCCAGGCTGTTGCGGAAGTACGCGGATGAGCTGGCGCGGCGGCAGCGGGAGCTGCACCGCAAGGAGAAGGGGTCGAAGAACAGGGGGAAGGCCCGTGAGCGTATCGCCAGGTTGTACGCGCTCATCAGTGATGCCCGCAGGGACGCGCTGGATCAGTTGACGACTCGCCTCGTGCGCGAGAACCAAGTGCTCGTGGTGGAGGACCTTCCCGTTGCCAATCTCCTGCGCTCAGCGCCGGGCAAGGGACGGCGACGGAAGGCGAAACTGAACCAGTCGATCACCGATGCGGCATGGGGTGAGCTGCTGCGGCAGCTGCGGTACAAGTGCGCGTGGTACGGGCGGACGCTGGTGATCGTGGACCGGTTCTTCCCGTCCACGCGTCGTTGTTCTTCATGCCACGCGAAGGGCCCTCGCCTCGATGTGTCGGCGCGGGAGTGGACCTGTCAGGAGTGCGGTGTGGTGCACGACCGGGACGTGAACGCGGCGGTGAATCTCCGGGACGAGGGGATGCGGCTGTACTGGCTGGCGGCGATGGCGCTGCCGCCGGGCAGAGGGATGCCGTCCGTGATCAGGGCGTCGGAGCTGCCGGAGGTCCATCTGACGGCGTAGGGAGTGCTGGAGAGAGGTACGGACCGACGGGCCGTCGGCCGTCATGCCTGTGGAGCCCGCGTAAGACCGGTCTGGTGTGGCCCCTGAGGGCTGTGCGCAGTCGGCGATGGGCGTCGAAGCAGGAAGCGCTGCTCGTGAGGGCGCAAATGCGCGCAAGGAGCGGCAAGCTCACAATCCGTTGCTCTGCTTACGCGCGCCTGCGAGGTCAAAAGTCGGGTGCTCTGGCACCCGCGCGGCGAGATCAAAAGCCAACCGTTCGGGCCGAGGCACCGCCTCGTTCGAAAATTTCGTCGCCCATCGACTGCTGACAGATCCGACATCGCCAGGTAGCGTCACCGCCAGTCCACCCACGGGGTGGACTGGACCACTCCCTCTACAACGGATCGTCCGGCACGTTCCTGCCGGTGAAGGGAGCCATTCACCATGGCTACTGTCACGTTCGACAAGGCGACCCGGATCTATCCGGGTTCCGACAAGCCCGCCGTCGACCAGC
Organism: Streptomyces sp. NPDC015127; assembly: GCF_043080095.1. Classification (NCBI taxonomy): domain Bacteria; kingdom Bacillati; phylum Actinomycetota; class Actinomycetes; order Kitasatosporales; family Streptomycetaceae; genus Streptomyces; species Streptomyces sp. NPDC015127. The sequence continues at coordinate 85,650 of NZ_JBIBVE010000012.1, read as the reverse complement.
TCGACATCCAGACCGAGGACGGCGAGTTCCTCGTCCTCGTCGGCCCCTCCGGCTGTGGCAAGTCCACCTCCCTGCGCATGCTCGCCGGGCTCGAGGACGTCAACGGCGGCGCCATCCGGATCGGTGACCGCGACGTCACGCACCTGCCGCCCAAGGACCGGGACATCGCCATGGTGTTCCAGAACTACGCGCTCTACCCGCACATGAGCGTCGCCGACAACATGGGCTTCGCCCTCAAGATCGCCGGCGTCAACAAGAGCGAGATCCGCAAGAAGGTCGAGGAGGCCGCGAAGATCCTCGACCTCACCGACTACCTGGACCGCAAGCCCAAGGCGCTCTCCGGCGGTCAGCGCCAGCGTGTCGCCATGGGGCGGGCCATCGTGCGTGAGCCGCAGGTCTTCCTCATGGACGAGCCGCTGTCGAACCTCGACGCCAAGCTCCGTGTGTCGACGCGTACGCAGATCGCGAGCCTCCAGCGCCGCCTCGGCATCACCACCGTGTACGTCACGCACGACCAGGTCGAGGCCATGACCATGGGCGACCGTGTGGCAGTGCTCAAGGACGGGCTGCTCCAGCAGGTCGACTCGCCGCGCAACATGTACGACCGCCCGGCCAATCTCTTCGTCGCCGGCTTCATCGGCTCCCCGGCCATGAACCTGGTCGAGGTCCCGATCACCGAAGGCGGCGTGAAGTTCGGCAACAGCGTCGTCCCGGTCTCCCGCGAGGCCCTGTCCGCCGCCGCCGACAAGGGCGACACGACCGTCACGGTCGGCGTCCGCCCCGAGCACTTCGACGTCGTCGAGCACGGCGGCGCGGAGACCAAGACGCTCTCCAAGGACGCCCCGGCCGGTCTCGCCGTGTCGGTGAACGTCGTCGAGGAGCTCGGCGCCGACGGCTACGTGTACGGCTCCGCCCAGGTCGGCGGCGAGCACAAGGACCTGGTCGTCCGTGTCGGCGGCCGCAGCGTGCCGGACAAGGGCAGCGAGCTGCACGTCGTGCCGCGTCCGGGCGAGATCCACGTCTTCTCGACGTCGACGGGCGAGCGCCTGAGCGACTGAGCGACTGACGCGCCGGGCAGTTCTCCGGCTCGATAGCACAGAGGCCGGGCTCCGCACTCGACATGCGGGGCCCGGCTTTTCGTGCAGTCGGACAAATCCCGGGCGTTCACTGGCATTTCACCCCCGGGCGTCAACATGCGATTCGAAAAGAGCCCTCGAACCATCCCCCACGTGAGTGACTGAATGTCGCCAAATCATCACTGGCCGCTACGCTCACTCGCGTGACCCACACAGCCCGCCGAATCGGCCGCACTCTCGCCCTCGTCCTGCCTGTCGTCCTGGTGCTCTCCGGAACCCTCGCGGTCTCCAGCGTCCCGTGGGCCGGGCAGGCCGCCACCGAGTCGCAGATGCTCACCGCATCCTCCGAGCATGTCTCGGTGCGCGCCAAGTCCCGTGCGCCGCAGGACGTTCTGCGCGACAAGCTGCTCACGGAGCTGCAGGCGAAGGACCCGGGCGTCGCGCTCACGCATCTGCAGCGCGAGGTCGAGGCGCGTCCCTCGCTCGCCCACCACTGCATGTCGATCGCCCGCGCCCTGGGCCGGGCCGCCGTGGACCGCTACGGGCCCACGCGCGCCCAGCGGTTCTCGCGGCCCGTCTGCGACACCTCCTTCGCCACCGGCGTCCAGCAGCAGGCGCTCGGGCACTGAGGGGCCGTCGCGGCGCCGCCAGCAGCCGACGGCGCCGCACGGCCGGACACGACACGGACCGGGCCCGCACCCGCGGGTCCGGTCCGTGTCGTGTCCGGCGGTGCGCATATCGTTCACGGCATGCAGATGCCTACGTATCCGACGCAGGCCGTGGTCCTGGCCGGTGGCCAGGGCTCGCGGCTGCGCCCGTACACCGACGACCGCCCGAAGCCGATGGTGGAGATTCCCGGCACGGGGATGCCGATCATCGGGCATCAGCTGGCCTGGCTCGCGGCGGAGGGCGTGACCGACGCCGTGGTCTCGTGCGGGCATCTGGCCGAGGTGCTCCAGAAGTGGCTCGAGAGCGCCGATCTGCCGCTGCGGGTCACGACGGTGGTGGAGACGGAGCCGCTGGGCCGGGGCGGTGGTCTGAAGTACGCGGCGGCGAGCCTGCCGCATCCGGACCAGCCGTGGTACGCGACGAACGGTGACATCTGGACGCGGTTCTCGCTGCGGGAGATGGCGGCGTTCCACGGGGAGCGCGACGCGACGGCGACGCTGGCGCTGGCGCGCCCCCGGATTCCGTGGGGGGCGGTGGAGACGGATGCATTCGGGCACATCACGGACTTCATCGAGTCGCCGCCGTCGCCGTATCTGATCAACGCGGGTGTGTACGTGTTCTCGGCGGCCTTCACGGGCCTGCTGCCGGACGTCGGCGACCACGAGCGCACGACGTTCCCGCGGCTGGCGCGTGAGCGGCGTCTGGCGGGCTTCCCGCTGCCGCAGGGGGCGTACTGGCGGGCGATCGACACTGCCAAGGACCTGACCGAGGCCGCGAAGGAGCTCGCCTCGCAGGTGCGCTGAGCCGGCCTGTAGGGCCGAGGCCCGTACGCGAGGACCATGCGGAAGAGGGCGGTCACCGGATGCACCCGGTGACCGCCCTCTCGGCGCGTAGGGCCTCAGCCCAGCAGGCCGCCGATGACGCCGCCGCCCTCGGAGGAGCCGCCGGAGCCCCCGCCGGAGCCGCCCGAGGTGCCTCCGGAGCCGGTGCCGCCGCTGGACGTGGGCCCGGAGCTGGTGGTCGGCGGCGGTGCGGGCTGCGAGCCCGTGGGGGCCTGCTGGCCGGTGCCCTGGGTCTCGCTGGGGGTGCCGCCGACCTGGCCGGTCTCGCGGACGGTGTCCTCGGCGGGTGCCGAGGTCTTCGAGGTGGGGGTGCCGGAGCGGCTGGCGGACGGGGAGGGCTTGTCCGTGCGCGTGCCGGAGGAGCTGCGTTCCGTGCCGGGTTCCTGCGGGAGCGGGGCGCCGGGCAGGTGGTTGCTGGGGTTCTGGTCGGGGCCGGGCACGGTGACGACCTCGGTGGAGCGGACGGCGCCGCCGAGCATGGAGCCGATGAGCATGGTGAGGCCCACGACGACGGCGGCGACGAGGCCGCCGCGGCGCAGGACACGGCGGCGCAGGTCCCAGATCTCGGAGCGCGGGCCGAGGGTGCGCCAGGCCTCGCCGGCGAGGCGGCCGTCGATGGAGTAGACGGGGGCGCCCGCGATGATCAGCGGGGACCAGGCGGCGAGGAAGATGAAGTCGGGCGCGTCGTAGACGGGGACGGTCCGCCAGGTCACGGTGAGGATCAGTGCCGCGGACAGCAGGGCGCCGATGACGGCGGCGACGCGCTGCCACAGGCCGAGGACGGTGAGGACGCCGACGACGACCTGGAGGAAGGCGACGGTGAGTCCGGCGCCGACGGGGTGCGCGAGTGCGAAGTCGCGCAGCGGAGCGGCCAGCGCCCAGGGGTGGAGCGAGTTCAGCCACATGACCATGGACCCGCGGTCGCCGCCGTCGAAGTAGACGGGGTCGCAGAGTTTGCCCATGCCGGCGTACACGGAGATCAGCCCGAGGAGCAGGCGCAGCGGCAGGAGCACCACGCCGAGGTTCAGGCGGCGGTCGGGGTAGTAGGCGTGCCGGGTGGGGTCGCCTGTGGGCCGGTGGCCGGCGGGCGCACCGGCGGCGGTGGGCGCGATCTCGGCGTACGGCTCGGGGTCGTAGGTGTCCTGGCCGTAGCCGCCGTACGTGTCCGGGCCGTCCTGCCCCTCGCGGCTGTCCGGGCCGTCCTGCCCGTGGCTGTAGGAGTCGTACGAGTCGTAGGCGCCGACGGCCTGGCGCATGGGCGGCAGCAGAGGTCGCGCGTCGGTGACGGCAGGGTGCTGCACCGTGTCGTCGCCGAGGTCGATGCGCGGCATGACCTGGGTGGCGCCGGTGTTGTAGGGGTCGTGCTCCAGGGTGGAGTTGCGCACGGCCTGGAGGAGCCCGGTGGCGCCGGAGTCCCCGGGCGCGGACCTGCCGCTCCACACGACGGGCGCCCTGCGCCGCGCGGTGCCCGCGCCGACGGAGGCGAGCCGTGAGGTGTCCGCCAGGGCACGTGCGGGGCGCGGGCTCTGGGCGAGCTGCACCCGGAAGCTGGCGTGGTTGACGATGACCTGCGCGGGATCGCAGTCCACCTTGACCATGCTCAGTGCAGGCTGATCATCGAACCCGGACCGGGGCGTTCTGGTGTCCACACTCATCTAACCGAGTGACGTGTGTTTAGGGCACGGCCCCGGCGGGCCCGATCTGTCCGAGACCCGTCAAGCGCGCCTCTTGAGCCTTTTCGACCGCCCTTTACCGGGTCTGCCCGATCCGCGCGTGCCCCGGGAGCACATGCGTTCCCGGGGCACGTACCGCTGCGGCCCGCCCCGGGGAAACCACCCCCGCACAGCACCGCCAACAACCCCTGCCCTGGCTCGCCACGGCCCGGGCACACTGGCCCGCCCCGGGGAAACCACCCCCGCACAGCAACCGCCAACGGCCCCTGCCCTGGCTCGCCACGGCCCGGGCAAACGCTTCAGCGGCGCTTGGCCGCCTCGTAGAGCACGACACCCGCCGCGACGCCCGCGTTCAGCGACTCCGCGCCGCCGGGCATCGGGATGCGGACCAGGTAGTCGCAGGTCTCGCCGACCAGGCGGGACAGGCCCTTGCCCTCGCTGCCGACCACGATCACGACGGGCCCGCCGAGTGCCTCCAGCTCGCCGACCTCGGTCTCGCCGTCGGCGGCGAGGCCGACGACGGTGAGGCCGGCCTTCTGGTACGACTCCAGCGCGCGGGTCAGGTTGGTGGCGCGTGCCACCGGCGTCCGCGCGGCCGTGCCGGCCGAGGTCTTCCAGGCGCCCGCGGTCATGCCGGCCGCCCGGCGCTCGGGCACGACGACGCCGTGGCCGCCGAACGCGGACACGGAGCGGACAACCGCGCCCAGGTTGCGAGGGTCGGTCACGCCGTCGAGGGCGACGATGAGCGGGTCCTCGCCGTCGTCGAAGGCGGCGGCCGCGAGGTCCTCGGGGTGCGCGTACTCGTACGGCGGGACCTGGAGCACCATGCCCTGGTGGTTGAGCCCGTTCGTCATGCGGTCGAGCTCGGGGCGCGGCGCCTCCATGATGTGAATGTTGCCGCGGCCGGTCGCGAGCTGGAGGGCCTCGCGGACGCGCTCGTCGTTGTCGATGAACTGCTGGACGTAGAGCGTGGAGGCGGGCACGCCGTCACGCAGCGCCTCGAAGACCGGGTTGCGGCCGACGACCATCTCCGAGGTGCCCTTGCCGCCGCGGCGTGCGACGGGACGGCGCTGGGCCTGCTTGGCCTTGGCGTTGGCGATGCGGTTCTTGACGTGTCCCTTGCGCGCGGACGCGGGCGGCGTCGGCCCCTTGCCCTCGAGTGAGCGGCGCCGCTTGCCACCGCTGCCGACCTGCGCGCCCTTCTTGTTGGACGTGCGGCGGTTCCTGCGCTGGCTGTTCCCGGCCATGACCTACCTGTTTCTGTAAAGCTCGCTCAAACAAAAGTGTGTATGTAAGGAAGTGTGCCGCCCGGGGGTCCGTGCGGCACATCGCGCCGCCGGCTCAGCGGGCTCCGAGGGTCCACCGGGGGCCGTCGGGACTGTCCTCGATGACGAGCCCGGACTGGCCGAGCTGGTCGCGGATGGCGTCGGCGGTGGCCCAGTCCTTGCGGGACCGGGCGGCCTCGCGCTGTTCGAGCACCAGGCGCACCAGGGAGTCGACCACGCCGTGGAGGTCGTCGCCGCGGTCGCTCTCGCCCGCCCAGCGCTCGTCGAGCGGGTCGAGGCCGAGGACACCGAGCATGGCACGGACCTCGGCGAGGCGGGCCACGGCGGCTTCCTTGTCGTCGGCGGCCAGGGCGGAATTGCCCTGGCGGACGGTGGTGTGGACGATCGCGAGCGCCTGCGGCACGCCGAGGTCGTCGTCCATGGCCTCGGCGAACGCGAGCGGCACGTCGTCGGCGGGCGCGACGACGCCCCCCGCCTTCTCCACGACGCGCTGCACGAAGCCCTCGATGCGGGCGAACGCGGACTCGGCCTCGCGCAGCGCCTCCTCGCTGTACTCGATCATCGAGCGGTAGTGCGGGGTGCCGAGGTAGTAGCGCAGGACGATCGGGCGCCACTTCTTGACCATCTCGCTGACGAGCACCGAGTTGCCGAGCGACTTGGACATCTTCTCGCCGCTCATGGTGACCCAGGCGTTGTGCACCCAGTAGGAGGCGAAGTCGTCTCCGTACGCCTTGGCCTGGGCGATCTCGTTCTCGTGGTGCGGGAAGATCAGGTCGAGGCCGCCGCCGTGGATGTCGAACGCGGAGCCCAGGTACTTGTGGGCCATGGCCGAGCACTCCAGGTGCCAGCCGGGGCGGCCGCGTCCCCACGGCGTCTCCCAGTCGGGCTCGCCCGGCTTGGTCGCCTTCCACATGGCGAAGTCGCGCGGGTCGCGCTTGCCGGTGATGCCTTCCTCGGCGGGCTGGCGCAGGTCGTCGATGTCCTGGTTGGACAGCGCCAGGTAGTCGGGGAAGGAGCGCACGTCGAAGTAGACGCTGCCGTCGGCCTCGTACGCGTGCCCGCGCTCGATGAGGCCGCGCATCATCTCGACCATCTCGGTGACGTGGCCGGTGGCGCGCGGTTCGTAGGTGGGCGGGAGGCAGCCGAGTGCCTCGTAGCCGTCGTTGAACGCGCGCTCGTTCTCGTAGCCGATGGACCACCACGGCCGGTTCTGCTCGGCCGACTTCTTGATGATCTTGTCGTCGATGTCCGTGACGTTGCGGACGAACGTCACGTCGTAGCCGCGGTACTCGAACCAGCGGCGCAGGATGTCGAAGTTGAGGCCGGACCTGATGTGCCCGATGTGCGGTGCGGCCTGCACGGTGGCGCCACACAGGTAGATCGAGACACAACCCGGCACGAGGGGGGTGAAGTCACGGATCTGCCGGGCGCTGGTGTCGTACAGGCGAATAGTCACGCAACAAGGGTAGTGGGCGCCGGACAGTGCCCCGCGCCCCCTGTGGGTAACGCAGGGCAACTCGTGATATCGCCAGGTGTCGCCCTGTGTCCCCCTGTCACGTCGGGCGGCGCCTGGCGATGCCTCGCAGCGGGATCAGGTGGTCCGCACGACCAGCGCGGTCGCGATGGCGGCGAGCCCCTCGGCCCGCCCGGTCAGGCCGAGCCCGTCGGTGGTCGTGCCGGACACGGAGACGGGGGCGCCCGCGGCAGCCGAGAGCGCCTTCTGTGCCTCGTCGCGCCGCTTGCCGATCTTGGGCCGTACGCCGATCACCTGAACGGAGACATTGCCGATCTCGAACCCCTCGGCGCGCACGATGCGGGCGGCCTCCGCTAGGAGGCTGACGCCCGAGGCGCCGGACCACTCGGGCCGGGAAGTACCGAAGTGGGCGCCGAGGTCGCCGATGCCGGCGGCGGAGAACAGGGCGTCGCACGCGGCGTGCGCGGCGACGTCACCGTCCGAGTGCCCGGCGAGTCCGTACCCGTCGGCGTCCTCCCAGAGCAGGCCCGCGCACCACAGTTCGCGGCCTTTCTCGAAGGCGTGCACGTCGGTGCCGATGCCCACCAGGGGAAGATTCAGCGGCTCAGAAGCCATCGGTGACCCTCCTGCGGGCGAGTACGGCCTCGGCGAGAACGAGGTCGAGCGGCCGGGTCACCTTGAAGGCCTCTTCGTGGCCGGGGACGACGACGACCTTCAGGCCGAGCTGCTCGACCATGCTCGCGTCGTCGGTGACGTCGCCGGTGACGGTCTCGTGCGCGCGCACGAGGGTGTCGTGGTCGAAGCCCTGGGGGGTCTGCACGGCGCGCAGCCTGGCGCGCTCGGGCGTGGCGACGACCGGCTCGGGCTCGCCCTCGGGCGCCGGCTCGATCTCCTTGACGGTGTCGGCGAGCGGCAGCGCCGGTACGACGGCGGGAGCGCCGTCGCGCACGGCCTCGATGACGGCGTCCACGGTGTCGACGGGCACGAGCGGGCGCGCCGCGTCGTGGACGAGGACGATGTCGATGCCCTCGGGGAGCGCGTCGAGGCCGAGGCGTACGGATTCCTGGCGGGTGTCGCCGCCGGGGACGACGAGGTAGTCCGTCCGCTCGGGCAGGGCGTGGGCGTCGAGGAGGCGCTTGACGTCGGGGGCGCCGTCGGGCGGTGCCACGACGACGACGAGGGAGACGGCGCGGGACGCGGCCATGGCGCGGACGGCGTGGACGAGCATGGGCGTGCCGTTCAGCGTGCGCAGGGCCTTGGGGGCGCCCGGTCCGAGGCGCACGCCCCGGCCGGCGGCCGGGATCACGGCCGCGGTGCGGTGGGGGCGTGGTTGGTCTGGCATCGGTTGCACTCCGGCAGGTTTGTTTCCTCGGCCGACATGGGTATGGCCTGGGATACCCCCGGCCGTAGGTTGGGGGAGTGCCGGGCGCGGCGCCTTGACCGGACCCTTCCGTGACACTGGTCTGCGCCAGCCGCCCGGGCCCGGCACACCACAACAGCGCACGGTGCGGTGTTTCGAGCGGCGGGCGCTCGATGGACCCATCGGCAGGGCACTCCGTGGACGAACATGCCGCAGCGCCCGGCGACAGGCTGGATGTTCCAGCATGTCAGCGGGCACCGCGGCATCAATCGTGCGTCAGGACGCGAGGACCTCGTCGAGCAGGGCCTCGGCCTTGTCCTCGTTGGTGTTCTCAGCGAGGGCGAGCTCGCTCACCAGAATCTGGCGCGCCTTTGCGAGCATCCGCTTCTCACCGGCGGAAAGCCCGCGCTCACGCTCGCGACGCCACAGGTCACGTACTACTTCGGCGACCTTGATGACATCGCCGGAGGCGAGCTTCTCGAGATTTGCCTTGTAGCGCCGGGACCAGTTCGTCGGCTCTTCCGCGTAGGGTGCGCGAAGAACCTCGAAGACCCGGTCGAGCCCGTCTTGACCGACCACATCGCGAACGCCCACGAACTCCGCATTGTCCGCCGGCACGCGGACCGTCAGGTCGCCCTGGGCGACCTTGAGCACCAAGTAGGTCTTGTCCACGCCTTTGATCTGGCGAGTTTCGATGGCCTCGATCAGCGCGGCCCCGTGATGGGGATAGACCACGGTGTCGCCAACCTTGAACGTCATGTGACAGGTACCCCTTCCGTGGCTATCCAGGGTAACACGGATACGGCTTCTTCTGAATGGCGTTTTCGCAGGTCAGGGCATATCTCGGGGCTTGACAACAGCGACTCGAACGTGCTGCGGGCGGCTTGTGGAGGGGGGTATTCGCAGGTCGGAGCGGCTGCGCGGGCACACAGAAACGCACACGTTACACACCGCACACCCCCCTTCCAAGGGCCCGAACGTCCTGATTTGCCGGGTTCCCGATGGCCGAGTTCGTGTAGTCCGTTCGAGGATCGGTCACCCGTACGGCCCCCGGCGACACCGAATCCCGAATTGATCACCTCGGGCTATTCGCAAGGAAAGCATGACGGTCCGGAAAATTGATCACCCGCGTTATGTGAACGGCGTGCGTATCGACATGATCGGAACACCTGTCCGACGTCCGAAAACCCACCCCGGCCACGGCGCCGCCGCCCGCCGCGAGTCGCCGCCCCGCGGGCCGTACGGGCAAAGGGCGGGTCGGGTGCGGGGCGCGACCAGCGGCTCGGTAACCTAAGCGCGAGCTGACGCCACAGGCCGGTGACAGCCGTCCAACAGTCCGTACGTCCTAGGAGATGCCGCCGCCGTGAGCAGCAGCCTTCGACGCGGTGCCCTCGCCGGCGCTGCCATCGTCTTCTCGATCGCCTCGCTCTCCGCCTGCGGTGCGGGCAACGACGCGCAGACCCTCGGCGTCAGGCCGGACAACGCCGCGACGGCCGTCGACAACCTCAAGCTCCAGAACGGGACCGTCATCACGCAGGCCGACGCCGAGGCCAAGGGCCCGGCCGTCGTCAGCGTCACGGTCTTCAACGACGGCACCCAGCAGCAGACCCTCGAAGCGATCACGCTGCCGGGCTCCGACGCGAAGGTCGAGCTCAAGCCGGCCAAGGGCTCGGGCCCCGTCACCGTCCCCGCCGGCGGCTCGGTGATCATCGGCGGCAAGGGCAACGCGTCCGCCGTGATCGCGGGCGGCCGCGAGGCGTTGGAGGACGGCGGCACGCAGGAGGTCGTCTTCCGCTTCAGCGAGACCGGCGACGTGAAGCTGCTGGCGTTCGTCGTCCCGGCCACCGGCTACTACGAGGGCTACGGCCCGTCCTCGGCGCCCAAGCCGCCGGCCGAGAAGCCCGCCGAGCAGCCGGCCGGCCAGTCGCCGTCGGGCACGCCGGCCGGCGAGGACGAGCAGCGCGAGGCCGCGGGCGGCGAGGCGGCGACCCCGTCGGACTCGGCGTCGGCGTCGCACGGCTCGGCCCACTGACGCACCAGGCATAACGGGAAGGGCGCCCACCGGTCGCGGTGGGCGCCCTTCCCGTATGCGTACCGGAGGCGCTCGATGCGTGCGCAGGCGCCGGAAGCGAGGTCCGGCGCCTGTTCCGCCGGGGCCCGCGTCCGGATGGCCTGCAGTCTTCCGTCAGCCGTCAGCCGTCTTCGGCCTACGGCTCGAACTTGTAGCCCAGGCCGCGGACCGTCACCAGGTAGCGCGGGGCGCCCGGGTCCGGCTCGATCTTCGCGCGCAGGCGCTTGACGTGGACGTCGAGCGTCTTGGTGTCGCCGACGTAGTCCGCGCCCCAGACCCGGTCGATGAGCTGCATCCGGGTCAGTACCCGGCCCGCGTTGCGCAGCAGCATCTCCAGCAGGTCGAACTCCTTGAGCGGGAGGTCGACCTTGCCGCCGGAGACGGTGACGACGTGGCGGTCCACATCCATCCGGACCGGGCCGGCCTCCAGGGCGGCGGGCGTGACCTCCTCCGGCTCACCGCGGCGGCGCAGCACCGCGCGGATGCGGGCAACCAGCTCCCGCGAGGAGAAGGGCTTGGTGACGTAGTCGTCGGCTCCTATTTCCAGCCCGACGACCTTGTCGATCTCGCTGTCCTTGGCGGTCACCATGATGACCGGGACGTTCGAGCGGCCGCGCAGCTGGCGGCAGACCTCGGTACCGGGCAGGCCGGGCAGCATCAGGTCGAGGAGGACGAGGTCGGCGCCGTTGCGCTCGAACTCGTCGAGTCCCTCGGGACCCGTGGTCGCCACGGCGACCTCGAAGCCCTCCTTGCGGAGCATGTAGGACAGGGCGTCGCTGAAGGATTCCTCATCCTCGACGACGAGCACTCGGGTCACGGAAGGACCTCCGGGGCAGGAATTTCGCTATTCGGATCGGTGTCGTAAGGCCGGTCGTCGTCCTCGTCGACGCGATCCGGGCCGGTGGTGGAGCGGTCCCGCGCGGCGCCCGCCTCGGGCAGCCGCAGGGTGAACGTGGAGCCCTGTCCCTCGGAGCTCCACACCGTGACCTCCCCGCCGTGCGAGGCGGCCACGTGCTTGACGATGGCCAGTCCGAGGCCGGTGCCTCCGGTGGCACGGGAGCGGGCGGGGTCGACGCGGTAGAACCGCTCGAAGATCCGCTCACGGTCCTTCTCGGAGATACCGATGCCCTGGTCGGTGACGGCGATCTCGATGAGGTCGCCCCCGGGTGCGCCGACCCGGCGGGCGGAGATGCCGACGCGTGTACGGGCCGGTGAGTAGTTGACCGCGTTCTCGACGAGGTTGCCGAGGGCGGCGGCGAGCTGGCCGCGGTTGCCCCAGATGCTGAGGTCGGCGGTCCCCGCCCGTCGCCCACCGCCACCCTGCTCGAGCCCTGCGGGCGCCCCTACATTCGAGGCCATGGTGATCTGCTTGGTGGACGCGGTGTGCCGGGAGCGGTCGATGGCCTCGGCGACCAGCTCGTCCACGCGCACGGGCTCGGAGTCCTCCAGCGGGTCGTCGTTCTGGACGCGGGAGAGGTCGATGAGCTCCTGCACGAGGTTGGTCAGCCGGGTCGCCTCGATCTGCATGCGGCCGGCGAAGCGCATGACCGCCTCGGGGTCGTCCGAGGCGTCCATGACCGCCTCGGAGAGCAGGGAGAGCGCACCGACCGGGGTCTTGAGCTCATGGCTGACATTGGCGACGAAGTCGCGCCGTACCGCCTCTATGCGGCGGGCCTCGGTGAGGTCCTCGACGAGCAGGAGGACGAGGCGCGAGCCGAGCGGGGCGACGCGGGCGGAGACGGCCAGGGCGTCGCCGCGGCCGGTGCCGCGGCGGGGCAGGTCGAGCTCGACCTGCCGTATCTCGCCGTCCCGCCGGGTGTCGCGGGCCATGTGCAGCATCGGTTCGACGGCGAGCTTCCCGCCGCGGACCAGACCGAGCGCGTACGCCGCGGAGCTGGCCTTGACGACCGAGTCGGACTCGTCGAGGACGACCGCGGAGGAGCGGAGCACGGACAGCACGGTGTCGACGCCGGGCGGCAGCACGGCATCGGTGTGGAGCGAGGTGCGGGTGGGGCGCTTCTGTTCCCGCTCGCTCCAGCGGAACGCCAGCACCGCGATGACGCCGGTGCAAAGACCGGCGATCGCTGCCGCTGCGGCGACCGCCGCGTTCACGTCCATGCATCCCAGGTTATGCGGGGTCGCGGACACTCTCCCAGCCAAACGGGTGGCACCTCGAACAGTCGTCGCCCAGAGTTCACCAAGGGGAAAGTGGTGGTTCATTTGCGGGGGAGCGTTCGGACCACTAAAGGACCGAACGTGGGAGCGTGGGGGTTCGGAGCCCCACCCGGACCCCGGTCGCATCAAGAGAGGGACACCCAATGCGGGACGCGTACCACGAGGAACTGGACTCGATCGGCGAGGGCCTGGTCGAGATGGCCCGGCTGGTCGGGTCGGCGATCGGGCGCGCCACGACGGCCATGCTCGACGCCGACCTGAAGCTGGCCGAGAATGTGATCGCCGCCGACCAGAAGGTCGACGACCTCCAGCACGACCTGGAGGCGCGTGCGATCGCCCTGCTGGCCCGGCAGCAGCCGGTTGCGACGGATCTGCGGATCGTGGTGACCTCGCTGCGGATGAGCGCCGACCTGGAGCGCTCGGGAGACCTCGCGCAGCACGTGGCGAAGCTGGCGCGGCTGCGCTTCCCGGACCGCGCGGTGCCGGACGACCTGCACGCGACGATCCTGCAGATGGGTCAGCTGGCGCAGCGCCTGATGGCGAAGGCGGCGGAGGTCATCATCACCAAGGACGTCGACCTGGCGCTCCAGCTGGAGCAGGACGACGACGAGATGGACCTGCTGCACCGCGCGCTCTTCCAGCACCTGATGGACGACCGCTGGAAGCACGGCATCGAGACGGCCGTCGACGTGACGCTGCTCGGCCGCTACTACGAGCGTTTCGCGGACCACGCGGTGTCGGTGGCCAAGCGCGTGGTGTACCTGGTGACGGGTGAGCACGCGGACGAGCTCCAGCACCCGACTGCCGTCGAAGGGGCGTAGTCGAGGGCGCGTTGCGGCATCCGGCGGCGCACTGGGGGGCGCTTGCGCGTGTGCGCCGTTGATGCGCCGGGCCTGCCGGGCATGCAATGGGCGAAGGCGGCATTTCCGTATGCCGGTGATGCGTGCGCCCTGCTGCGCGCGCCCATGAGGAGGCACCCATGGCCGAGTCCCCCATGACCGACTCCCCGCAGGAAGCGAGCTCCGTCGAAGTGGTCTTCCTGCCCGTCCTCGGCGCCTGCGGCTGCGGCTCGGGCTGCGGCTGCGGCTGCCAGCAGGGCGCGCCCTGCCAGTGCGGCAGCTGCTGCGGGTAGCGACCGGCGACGGCACACGGACGAGGCCCGTCCCCGGGGAAGGGGGGCGGGGCCTCTTTCGTTCTCCCCGGCCGGCGCGGCCCGGGCACTCATACGGCGGCGGCGCGGCGGCCGTCCCCTTGTCGACCGCGTTTCACGAGTCGATGTCGAGGGAGTCCCCATGTCCCAGCGCATGAGCCGCCTGCGCCGTACGGCCGCGGCCGGAGCTGCAGCGGCCGGTGCGGCGGTGTCAGGCGACCTGCGTTTACGCTGAGCGGCCCAAACAGCCGAAACGGTCCGCCGGAGTATCCGACGGACCGTCACGAGAGCTCACTTTCAGGACTTGCAGAGCTCGGGCTTGATGACGCCGATCTTTATGCTGCCCGGCTTCGGCTTCGGGTTCGGCTCCGGTTTGGGGTTCGGCTCCGGCTTCGGCTCCGGCTTGTCGGGCTTGTGCTCGCAGTACACCTTGCCCTTGTAGAACTTGCACCCTGGCATGTTCTCCACGTCCCGAGGCTCACTGTCCCTGCTCTTCTTGCCCTTGTTGCCCCGCTTGTCCTTCTTGACTTTCTTGCCCTTGCCGTCGCGATCGCCCTTGGCGCAGTCGACGTGACTGGCTGCGCTTGACGTTACGTCGTTGGGGTGCGGCGTTGCCGGAGCAGCGAATGCGCTCGAGGGCAGCAGCGCGCCTCCTCCGACGAGTGCGGTCGAAAGGGCAAGCATCACGAGGCGCTGCTTCCGAGAGGTGCGAGGCATGAGAGTTCCCCTTGAGTGGGATCGGGCGAATCGGGCGATTTCAGTAAGCCCACTGCTCGCGAAGCACGTCAGGTCACGACATTTCGGGGCTTGACCTGACGGCCCAGCGACGGCCCAGGACAGCAACAAGCCCCCTGCCCGCGGAGAAACCGCAGGCAGGGGGCTTGTTCGGTCGTGCTACTTCTTCTTGCCCTGGTTCTTCACGGCCTCGATCGCCGCCGCCGCCGCGTCCGGGTCGAGGTAGGTGCCGCCCTTGGTGACCGGGTTGAAGTCGGCGTCGAGCTCGTAGACCAGCGGGATGCCCGTCGGGATGTTCAGGCCCGCGATGTCGGCGTCCGAGATGCCGTCCAGGTGCTTGACCAGCGCGCGCAGGCTGTTGCCGTGGGCGGCGATCAGGACCGTGCGGCCGGTCAGCAGGTCGGGGACGATGCCGTCGTACCAGTACGGCAGCATGCGCTCGACGACGTCCTTGAGGCACTCGGTGCGCGGGCGCAGCTCGCTGGGGATCGTCGCGTAGCGGGCGTCGTTCGCCTGGGAGAACTCGCTGTCGTCGGCCAGGGCCGGCGGCGGGGTGTCGTACGAGCGGCGCCAGAGCATGAACTGCTCCTCGCCGAACTCGGCCAGCGTCTGCGCCTTGTCCTTGCCCTGAAGGGCGCCGTAGTGGCGCTCGTTCAGACGCCAGGTGCGGTGGACCGGGATCCAGTGGCGGTCCGCGGCCTCCAGCGCGAGCTGGGCGGTGCGGATGGCGCGCTTCTGGAGCGAGGTGTGGAGGACGTCGGGGAGCAGGCCGGCGTCCTTGAGCAGCTCACCGCCGCGGACTGCCTCCTTCTCGCCCTTCTCCGTGAGGTTGACGTCCACCCAGCCGGTGAACAGGTTCTTCGCGTTCCATTCGCTCTCGCCGTGGCGGAGGAGGATCAGCTTGTACGGTGCGTCGGCCATGGGCCCGAGCCTAATCGACACCGCTCGTACCCCGCGCGGGTGCCCGAGGAGCGGACTCGACCGACGGTCGATTGACGGTCGCCGTCAATTCGATGGCGCCCGGGAGCCGCGTCTCAGTAAGTTACGGACGCAGCCTCAGCCGCTTACACACCGGGGGTCCCGCCATGTCCGTCGCCTCGTTCAGACGCGCCTTGCGCGGGACCGTCTCGGGGCTGCCCGGGGGCTTCTGGTGGCTGTGGACCTCGACGCTGGTGAACCGTACGGGCGCGTTCGTCCTCACCTTCCTGTCGCTGTATCTGACGCAGGAACTGGGCTACTCCGCCTGGTACGCGGGCCTCGTCGTCGCGCTGCACGGACTCGGCGGCATCGCCGGGTCGCCGCTGGGCGGCATGCTCACCGACCGGTGGGGCCGGCGGCCCACGATGATCTCGATGCACCTGGCCGGTGGCGCGTGCGCCGCCGGCCTCGCCGTGGTGACCAGCGCCTGGGGCATCGCGGTCGTGGTGCTGCTGATGGGCGTGGCGATGCAGGCCGTACGGCCCGCGATCAGCGCCACCATCGCCGATCTGGTGCCGGAGTCCGGGCTGCGCCGGGCCTACGCGCTGAACTACTGGGCGCTCAACCTCGGCTTCGCCATCGCCGCCCTCGGCGGCGGCGCCGCCGTCTTCCTCGGCTACCGGACACTGTTCGTGGTCGACGCCTTCGCCACCGCCCTGTGTGCGCTGATCGTCTTCCTGCGGCTGCCCGAGACCCGTCCCGAGAAGCGGTCCGACGCCGCCACGGGCCCCTCGGACGACAAGCAGCTCACCGTGCTCGACGTGCTGAAGGACGCGCCCTTCCGGACCCTGGTCCTGCTCAACCTGCTCGTCTGCCTGATCTTCACGGCCCCGTGGGTGGGCCTTCCCCTGACCATGGCGGACGAGGGCCTCTCGGCCAACGCGTACGGCATGGTCATCGCGGTCAACGGCGTGGTGATCGTCGCGTTCCAGCTGCTGGTCAACCGGATCACCGAGAAGCGTTCGCCGGCCGCGCTGCTCACCGTCTCCTCGCTGCTCTTCGCCGCCGGTACGGGAGCGACGGCACTGGCCGGCACGCCTGTGGTGTTCGCGGTCACCGTGGTGGTGTGGACGATCGGCGAGATGGTGCACGTGCCGACGAACGCGGCCGCGACGGCCCGCCTCGCCCCCGAGCACGCCCGCGGCCGGTACCAGGGGGTGATGGGCATGTCGTGGGCGGTCGCCGGTTTCGTCGCCCCGATCCTGGCCGGCTGGGTGGTCGACGGCCCCGGCCCGGACGTCCTGTGGATCGGCTGCGCGATCGTGGGCTGTGTCGCCGCGGCGGGCTACACGCTCCTGCTGCGCCGGGCGCTGGCCGAGAACGGCACAGAGCCCGAGCCGGCCGGCGCCGCCCCGGAGAAGACCGAGCCCGTCGCCGGCTGACCGCCGCGCGTCCGTGCAGGGCGCGGCCCGGGCGCCGCGCCCTGCACGGGCTACCTGGTCAGCTCGCGCTGGGCCTCGTAGAGGTTCGCGGGGCGCACGCCGCCCGGGCAGCCGTACGCCTCCAGCCGGGTACGGAGATCCCCGGTGAAGTCCGGCACGTCGATCTGGTCGAACTCGCGCACGGTGCTGATCGCGACGGTCGCGCTGTACGGGGCGATCCCGTCGATCCTGATCAGACCGGCGCGCTCGTTGGTGACGGTCACGTTCCAGTGGGTGAAGCGCGCCCCGTACAGCGGTCCCGCGCCGGCGTCGCCGCCGTGCCTGCCGTTGTTGTTCACCGTGATCTCGGTGCGGACGTTGGCGAACGGCATCCCGCGGTGGGTGTCGAAGGTGCCCATCTCCATCACGCCGCGGGACCAGACGTTGTGACTCGACAGCCCTTCCACGTTGATGCCGTGCAACTGGGTCCCGGCGGGCGCGGGGACCGTGCGCTGCGCGATCGTGAAGTCCTCGGTCAGGTTGTCGTGCGAGCCCTCGCGGCAGAAGTACGGGTGGTGGCTGCCGCGGCCCTCGACCCGGGTGCGCCGCAGGGTGCACGCGGAGGCGGCGACGAGGCCGAAGCCGTTGTCGACGTGGCGGACGATGACGTCGTCGGCCCAGCAGTCGTACGCACACTGGAAGATGACGCCGTTGTAGCCCTTGTCCAGCAGGTGCGGGGCCTGCGGGGTCAGGACGGCCTCCAGGGTCAGTCCCTCGACGCCGGAGCCGGTGAGCGGGGAGACAAGGGTCGTCAGCCGGGGGTCCCACTCGGGGCGTACGTCCAGCGGCAGCGGGCGTTCGAGGGTCACGCGGTCGCGCGCGACGGCCGTGATGCGCACAGGCCACTCGTAGGGGACGTACGAGGTCAACTTGGTCTTGTCGTCCCAGACATAGGACGCCGCGCCCTCGCCGTCGCCCGCCATGTGCGCCAGCAGCGTGTGGCCGGCGTCGTCGGCCACACGCAGCAGCACGAGCTGTCCGCGGCGCAGCTTCGAGGTGTCGTGGACGGTGATCGACCGGTCGCCGCGGCGGGCGGGGGCGACGGTGGTGAGCGTGGTCCACTCGTCGCGCCTGTTGCCGGTCCAGCCCTCGAAGGGCCATGCCTTCGACCTGATGGCCTCGGTGAGGGAGTCCCAACGGCCCTGCGGACAGAGCCAGATGAGGCCGCCCGCCCAGGACCAGGACGACTTGTCGCCGCCGTAGCGGGACCCGTAGGCGCCGATGAGTTCGGTGAGGTTCCTGGTGGCGAGGAGCGTGGTGCGGCCGCTGCCGGCGCCGCGCAGGACGACGTTGCTGTGGCCGATGCGGATGACGTCGTCGACGCGGTAGGTGCCGGGCGGGACGACGACCGTGCCTCCGCCTCGCTCCCCCACTTCGGCTATGGCGCGGTTGATGGCGGGGGCGGCGTCGGTGGACCCGTCGCCGCGGGCCCCGTGGTCGCGGACGTCGGCCCTCACGGGGAGGCGCGGCGGACGTTCGGCGCCGGCGCGCTGTCCGGCCCGTCCGACGTACGGGATCTGCGGGTGGGTGCAGGGAGCGCGGCGGTACTCGCGCCAGAGGGGGGACGTGGCGTGTGCGGCGGCCGCCGCCGGGGGTGCGGCGATGCCGCCCGCGGCCCAGGCCGCGGCAACGGCTGTCGCACCGCCCAGCAGGGTGCGTCTGCTGAGGGAGTGCCGGTCGGTCCCCATGAGCCCACCTTTCATGCATGTGAACGACGTTCATGTCTGCGTCGGCGGTGAGCATGCCACGGCGTCCCGGGGCGCGGAAGGGGTCGCGCACGGGTCACGGGTGAGGAGGCACGGAAGAGGAGAGCGGTGCGGCAGGACGGTCGGCCGCGGCCCGGCGGGTCAGTCGGCGGGGCGCTGGGTCAGGTTGGTGAACGCGTCCAGGTTGCGCGTCGATTCGCCGCGCGACACGCGCCACGCGTACTCCCGGCGGATCGCGCTCGCGAAGCCCAGTTCGAGGAGCGTGTTGAACGAGCCGTCCGCCGCTTCCAGGATCGTGCCGAGCAGCCGGTCCAGTTCCTCGGGAGTGACCACGGACAGCGGGAGTTTGCCGACGAGATAGATGTCGCCGAGCCGGTCGACGGCGTAACTGACCCCGTACAGCTTGAGGTTGCGCTCCAGGAGCCAACGGTGGACTGCCGCGTCGTTCTCGTCGGGGTGGCGGATGACGAAGGCGTTGACGGAGAGCGAGTGCCTGCCGACCAGCAGGGAGCAGGTCGTCGACAGCTTGCGGGTGCCGGGAAGTTTGACGACGTACGAGCCCTTGTCCGGGCTCTCCCATTCGAGTTCCGCGTCCTTCAGGGTCTGCTCGATGACCTGCGTCGCGCGCTCTGCGTCAGCCATGCAGGGAGCGTACGTCAGAGGTGGTGGGCCCGCGTGCGGTGCCGGTGGTCGTGCATCGCCGCCGTGTACACGTCCGCCGTCGCCGACGCCGCCGTGCCCCAGCCGAAGGACTGGGCGTGCCGGGCGGCGGCCGCGCCCATGCGGTCGGTCAGCGACGGGTTCCGCACGAAGCTCGCCAGGACGTCCGCGTAATGGGCGGGGTCGTGGCCGGGGACGAGGAAGCCCGTCTCCTCGTCGCGCACCGCGACCGGGAGCCCGCCGACCGCGGCGGCCACCACCGGCGTGCCGGTCGCCTGGGCCTCGACCGCCACCAGCCCGAAGGACTCGCTGTACGAGGGCATGACCAGCACGGACGCGGCCCGGAACCAGTCCGCGAGCTGGGCCTGCCGGACCGGGGGCCGGAAGTGCACGACGTCCGCGATACCGAGCCGGGCGGCGAGCTTCTGCAGCCCCTCGGGCTTGGCCAGGCCGCTGCCGCTGGGGCCGCCGACCACCGGCACATGGATGCGGTGGCGCAGGGCCGGGTCCCGCTCCAGCAGCAGCGCGACGGCGCGCAGCAGGATGTCAGGGGCCTTCAAGGGCTGTATGCGGCCCGCGAACAGGGGGATGAACGCGTCCTGCGGCAGCCCGAGGCGGGACCGCGCCGCGGCGCGCCCGTCGTGCGGCCGGAAGACGTCGAGGTTGACGCCCGGGTGGACGACGGCGACCTTCGCCGGGTCGGCGTCGTAGAAGCGGGCGAGTTCGTCGGCCTCCTCCGCCGTGTTGGCGATCAGCCGGTCGGCGGCGCCCACTATCTGGGTCTCGCCGATGACGCGGGAGGCCGGCTCGGGGGTGTCGCCCTCGGCGAGCGCGGCGTTCTTGACCTTGGCCATGGTGTGCATGGCGTGGACGAGGGGGACGCCCCAGCGTTCGGCGGCGAGCCAGCCGACGTGCCCGGAGAGCCAGTAGTGGGAGTGGACGAGGTCGTAGTGCCCGGGCCGGTGGCCCGCCCACGCCTGCATCACGCCGTGCGTGAAGGCGCACAGCTGGGGCGGCAGGTCCTCCTTGGCCAGCCCCTCGTAGGGGCCCGCGTCGACGTGCCGGACGAGGACGCCCGGGGCGAGCTCGACGACCGGACGCAGACCGCCGGCGGTGGCCCGGGTGAAGATCTCCACCTCGATGTTGATGGCCGCGAGCCGCTTGGCGAGCTCGACGATGTACACGTTCATGCCGCCCGCGTCGCCCGTGCCGGGCTGGTGCAGCGGGGAGGTGTGGACGCTGAGCATCGCAATCCTGCGCGGCTTGCGGTGAGCGCCGGGGAACCGGAGGCGGGGTGCCATCCGTGCGCTGCCGAGGCGGGAGACATATTGGCTCACGTCGGCGGTCCTCTCGCTGCGGGCAGGGCGAAATGCGGGGCTGGGGTCCCGCACGCCTGCACAACAGCGGAGCGGACACTTCCATTTCCCCGCTCATGCCACTTTGCCAAATCATTACCCTCGGCTCGACCGGGATCACAGCGCGTACGGCCCGAGCCGGCTGCCTGGCCCCGTACCCCAGTGCGCCCCCTGGGGCCGCACGCCTCCCGACGGGCCCGTACTCCAGGGCCGTCCCCTGGAGCCGCGCGCCCTCCCGCGGGGCCGCCGGGATCCGGACTCCAGGCCGTCCTCCGGGGCACGCGCCCCGAGCGCTTACCCTCGGTGACATGAATCGCCCCGTCGGGACCGCGACCCGCGGGACGACCAACCCCAACCGGCTCCGCCGCATGGACCGCTGGATCGCCGCGGCGCACGGCCCAGCCCTGCGCCGCAGCGCCGCGGCCCCGGTCGCCGTCGACCTCGGGTACGGGGCGGCCCCCTGGACCGCCGTCGAACTCCTCCAGCGGCTGCGCACCGCCGAACCGCGGTGCGAGGTCGTCGGCATCGAGATCGACCCGGCCCGCGTGACCGCCGCGACGCCGTACGAGCGGAACGGACTCACCTTCCGGCACGGCGGGTTCGAGGTTCCGACACCGGACCGGCCGCTGCTGATCAGGGCGGCCAATGTGCTGCGCCAGTACGACGAGGACGAGGTCGCGGCGGTCTGGTCGCGGCTGTGCGGGCGACTGGCGCCCGGCGGCCTGCTCGTCGAGGGCACGTGCGACGAGATCGGGCGGCGGCACGTATGGGTGGCGCTCGGGCCCGAGGGGCCGCGGACGGTGACGTTCGCGACCCGGCTCGGCTCGCTGGAGCGCCCCTCCGACCTGGCGGAACGGCTGCCGAAGGCGCTCATCCACCGCAATGTGCCGGGCGAGCCGGTGTACGCGTTCCTGCGGGACTTCGACCGCGCCTGGGCGGCGGCCGCGCCGTACGCCTCGCTGGGGGCGCGCCAGCGCTGGATCAGGGCGGTGGGCGATCTGGCGGGCGAGTGGCCGCTGAGGGACGACCGGCGGCGGTGGCGGCAGGGCGAGGTCACGGTGGCGTGGGAGGCGCTGGCACCCGCCGCCGGCTGAGGCAAACCAGCAGCACGGGGAAATTCTTCTGGTTTGCGGTGAACGGGACACCGTGACGGGTGAACAGCTGCGGCATGGGAACATCAGGACGGGCCCGCTCGTCAGTGACGGTGGGGACGAGGGGCAGACATTCACCGGGGTGGGGACTCAACGGGGGACAAACTGCCGGTCAACCCTGTCGTTTTGGCGGTCTCCATGACACCATCACGACGTTGCGCCCAAGTTACTGACGGTTAATCACATACAGATCGACCGGTGTTCGTCCGGAGGGGGAGTCGTGAACCGACGCCGCTGTGCCACTGCCGCAGCGATCAGCCTGGTCTGCGGGCTGACTGTGCTCGCGCTCCCGGGCCAGGCCCTCGCGGCCCCGGATCCGCAGCCGCAGGCGCCCGCCTCGGTCACCGTGCCCGGGCCGATGGCCCCTCCCCCGCCGAGCGCTTCGCTGGAAGCGGTGCGCCTGCAGATCGACGCGCTCTACCGCCAGGCCGCGTCCGCCACCGACGCGTACAACCTGGCCGAGGAGCGGACCGAGCAGCAGTCGGCCGAAATCGTGAAGCTGGCCCAGCAGATGGCGAAGGGCCAGGCCCGCATCGAGGACCTGAAGAACCGCGCCGGCGCCGCCGCCCGTGCGCAGTACCGGGGCGGCGGCCTGCCCCCCGAGGCGCAGCTGGCGCTCGTGGACGACCCGCAGCTGTTCCTGGACGGCGTCGGCCGCATGCAGCAGGGCCAGAAGGCCACCAAGGACCTGCTCGCCGAACTGACGCAGACGCAGGCCGATTTGGCCGCCTACAGCAAGGACGCCAGCGCCCACTGGGAGAGGCTGGAGGCGAACAGACTCAAGCAGGAGAAGGCCAAGAAGGAGATCAAGGCCAAGATCGCCGCGGCCAAGAAGCTCGAGGACAAGCTGGAGAAGGAGGAGTTGCAGCACCTCCTCCGGCTGGAGCAGCAGGCGCAGTACAAGGCCCAGAGCCAGTGGCTCGACTCGGGCATACTCGACGAGATCGACGGCCGCGCGAGCGAACAGGGCCGGAAGGCAATCGAGTTCGCCACCGCGCAGCTCGGCAAGCCGTACGTCTGGGGCGCCGAGGGCCCGGGATCGTACGACTGCTCGGGGCTGACGTCGCAGGCCTGGGCGGCCGCCGGGCGCGGAATCCCGCGCACCTCGCAGGAGCAGTGGCGGCTGCTGCCCCGGATCGCCATCAAGGACATGCGCCCCGGCGACCTGATCATCTACCACGCCGACGCGAGCCACGTCGGGATGTACGTCGGCGACGGCGCGATCATCCACGCCCCCCGTCCGGGGCGGAATGTCACGGTCGCGGGCGCCGGATCGATGAGCATCCTGGGAGTCGTACGCCCCGACAAGTGACGTAGGCCGCACCGGGAGCACCGCGCACGGGCGTCCCGCGGGACCGGCGGCGCCTCATGGGCCTCATGCGCGCCCGGCGCACGGAGGCCCCACTGGCAGGGGCGCTGCGACGTGCGCCCCGCGCACGAACCGGCGGCGCGTGATGTGCGTCCCATGCCCGCGTCCGCCCGCGCGCGGGCCGCACACCCGTCCCGCGACGCAAGTGACGTGCGCCACCTGGCACATGGGGCGAAAGGGATGGCCGGGGCGATGTCGGCGTGACGTTCGTCATGGCCCGGCGGGCAACTACCTCCCCATGCGCGGCATATGCCACCGGCTCTTCGCTGATCGGCATTCCGTTCGGCCACCGCCTACCGCTATGGTCCCCGTCTGGCGGGACGTCGATCGGCGCCCTGCCGCCCTCGGGGGGAGGGAAGGAAACAGAACCGATGCCCGTACCCGTACCGCGACAGAGGAACGTCCCCGTCGCGGAGACCGCCCCCGGCGGGACGATCAGCGGCGGCGACCTCACGCTCCTGATCATCGAGGACGACCCGGCGGGCACCATCAGCGTCCCCCAGCTGCTCGACGCGGCCGGTACCGGGGTCCGTATCCGTACGGCCCGGAATCTCACCGAGGCCGAGCGGCTGCTCACCGACGACGTGCACTGCGTGCTCGTCGACCTCGCGCCCGGCCGCGCCGCGGGCGACGAGCTGAGCACCCTCACCCACGTGCTGCGTCTCGCCCCGCGCCAGGCCGTGCTGGCCCTGACCGCCTCCGGCGACAGCGAGCTGGCCTCCGAGGCCGTACGGATCGGCGCCCAGGACCACCTCGTCCGCGAGGAGCTCGACGGCCGGCTGCTGAGCCGCGCCGTGCGCTACGCGGTCGAGCGCAAGCGCGCCGACACCGCGCAGGTGAAGCTCGCCGAGTCCCGCCTGCGCGCGCAGGAGAACGCCCGCCTGGAGCGCGGCCTGCTGCCCACTCCCCTGCTGGAGGGCTCGGACCTGCGGTTCGCCGCGCGCTACCGCCCCGGGCGCTCACGCGCGCTGCTCGGCGGCGACTTCTACGACACCGTCCGCACCCCCGACGGCACCGTCCACGCCATGATCGGCGACGTCTGCGGCCACGGCCCGGACGAGGCGGCGCTCGGCGTGGAGCTGCGCATCGCCTGGCGGGCCCTGACCTTCGCCGGGCTGTGCGGCGACGAGCTGCTGTCGACGCTCCAGCAGGTGCTGGAGCACGAGCGGGAGAGCGACGAGATCTTCGCGACGCTCTGCACGGTGGACATAGCGCCGGACGGCCGGCGGGCCGGGCTCTGCCTGGCGGGCCACCCGACCCCGCTGATCGCCCGGCACGGGCGGGCCGCCCAGCTCCTGCCGTACGACGACGGCGGCCCGGCGCTCGGCCTGCTGCCGCGCGCCCGCTGGCCGCGCCGCCAGGTGGAGCTCGGCGGCGCGTGGAGCCTGATGATGTACACGGACGGGCTGATCGAGGGCCGCCAGGGCCCGGGCACCAAGCAGCGCCTCGGCCAGGACGGCATGGTCGCGATGATCAACCGGCAGCTGACGGCGGGCCTGGACGGCGAGTCGCTGCTGGAGGCGGCCGTCGGCGAGGTGCGCGAGCTGAACGGCGGCGAGCTGACGGACGACGTGGCGGTGCTGCTGCTGAGCCGCGGCACGCGCGCCTGACGCGCGGGAGGGCTCCCGGGCGGGGCGGCTCGGGGACGCGGGCGCGACAGCTACCCCCGGCTGACGGGCGGGGACGGCCCACCGCAGGGTCGGGGGCATGCCGGCCGGCCGTAAGGGACCCGGCGCGCGAAACGGCCAGGACCGGGCGGCGCCAGGTCCTGGCTGAGAGCTGCGAGCTGCGGGCTACCGGCCGCCGTTGTACGGCCCGTACGGCCCGTCACTGCTGGATCCGCCGCGGCGGCGGCCGCCGCCGGACACCTGCGCCAGCGCCGGGCGCACGTCGACGAAGAAGACGATGGCCGCGATGAGACCGGCGATCGACAGGAACAGCATCGGGATGAAGAGGTTCACCGCGACCGCGACACCGAGGATGATCAGCCAGAAGGACTTCGTCTTCTTGTCCGCCGCCCGGTAGGCGTCCTCACGGGCCACGGCGGCCATGACAAGCGCGGTCACGGACGTCACGAGGAAGACGAGCCTGGTGATCATCCACAGCCCGAAGTCGAAGTTGTCTGCCAGCATCCCGAACACCGCCTAGTCAGTGGTTGTGGCGCCTAGCGGCCAAGGTACCTCCGGGAACGCCCCCGAGGCGATGAGCGTGACCGGGGCGGGGCGCCGCATCACCGCGGCGCCCCCGCTCCTGGCGTCACTCGGCCGAAGGCGTCGCCTTCTTGGCCGCGGTCTTGCGGGCGACGGGCTGCTTGCGCGCCGGGGCGGGCTTCTTCGTCTCCGCCTCGGCCTCGGCGGGCTTCGTGTCCTGCGCGGTGCCGGCGGCACCGGCGGGCTCCGGCTCGACAGCCACGGCGATCTCGGTGAGCTCCTCGGCGGCCTCGCCGCGCCAGGACCGCACGGTCTGCTCGCCGTGCTCGGCCACCTTCTCGTACGTCTCACGCGCCTTGACGACGTACTCGGCCGCGACACCCACACTGCGCAGGGCGAGGTCCTGGGCGCTCTCCCCGAGCTTCTTCAGGTCGGTGTCGATGTTGCCGAGCACCTCGGTGACCTTGGCCTGCACGGTGGCCTGCGCCTCCTTGGCCTGCGCGGTCACCTTCTCCTGCACGGTCTTGGGGTCGGTGTTGCGCACGGCCTCGAAGCGGCCGGGCGCCTCGGCGGCGAGCTGCTCGATCAGCGCCGGCACCTTCTTGGCCTGCTGCACGGCGAGGTCCGCGGTGCCGGCGGCGAAGTAGAGGGGAGTCGGGTCGCTGAAGGTCTTGCGCAGGTCATCGGTGATGGCCATGACTGTCGTCCTCCCGGAAGGCAGATCGGTATGTCTCAGTCGTTCTTCGGATCGGCATCGCTCGCGCCGGCCGTGCGGGGGCCGTCAGCGGTGGTGTCCTCGGAGGTGCTCGCGGATCCATTGCCGCTCTCGAGCCCGTTCTCCTTGCGGAAGGACTCGTAGATCTGCAGCAGCACCTGCTTCTGCCGCTCGTTGATCGAGGGGTCGGCCAGAATGACGGCGCGCGTCTCCAGCTCGTCCCGTTCCTGCTCGTCGAGGATCCCCGCCCGGACGTAGAGGGTCTCGGCGGAGATCCGCAGGGCCTTGGCGACCTGCTGGAGCACTTCCGCGCTCGGCTTGCGCAGTCCGCGCTCGATCTGGCTCAGGTACGGATTGGACACCCCGGCGGCGTCGGCGAGCTGCCGCAGCGAGAGCTGCGCGTTGCGCCGCTGCTCGCGGAGGTAGTCACCGAGGTTGCCGACGTTGAGCGATGCCATGGTTCGATGGTGCCCCACGAGCGCTAACAATTGCAAGCAACTGCTTGCAAGAGTGTTCCACGCCACGCCCGGGCGCTGTCGGCCCGTGCACGCCGGTGAAGGCTTCTCGAAGCCCGGCAGCTCGGCGAACACATAATCGGTTGCCTGTCGGCGATGGTGAGGGATGCAATGTCCGGCATGGTCACCCAGGTGCGCCCGCCACGGCGAGATGAGACGACCGCGGATTCGGGAGACGCTCACGCATGAATACGCCACCATCGCCACCTGGAGCGGAGCGGACTGCGGAGCGGACTGACGGATCATCCGTCCGGATCGGTGCTCTCGTTCCGCTGACCCGGCCCGGCTGGGTCGAGGCAGGCCACCACTTGCTCGCCGGACTCGAGCTGGCCGTGCGCGACGTCAATGACGCCGGCGGGATCGGCGGAAGACCACTCGAACTGGTGGTCCGGGACACCGCGGCTGATCCACAGAGAGCCGCGGCGGCCGTGGACGAATTGGCTCGCCTGGGCGTGGCTGCCTTGGCCGGGGAGTATCACAGCGTCGTCGCTCGCGCCGCTGCCGCCAGGGCCGACGCCCTCGGCCTGCCGTTCCTCTGCTCGTCAGCGGTTCTCGACGCGCTCACCGAACGGCCGACCAAATGGGTCGCGCGCCTCTGCCCGCCGCAGTCCCGCGGCTGGCAGATCTACGCGGACCTCCTCCTCGGCGCGGGCCACAGCCGAATCGCCGTAGCGGCCCAGTCGAGTGTCTACTGGGCGTCCGGGGTGCGCATTCTGCGCGACTACCTCGCTCCACGCGGCGGCACCGTCATCGAGCTCGACATGGGCGCGCTCACCCCCACGGCCGTGTGCGGCGAACTGGTCGGCCATCGCGCGACAGCCCTCCTGCTTCTGGTCGGCCACCCGGAGCCGGCAGTGCCGATCGTCAAGTCCGTCCGCCGCGACCGGCGCCTCGCCGAGATCATGATCGGTGCTCCGGCCGGGCAACCGGAGTTCGCCGAATGGGCGGCGCTGCTGGGCGACGACGGCGCCGCGATCCCGTTCCTGCGCTACCTGCCCGAGCGCCTCAGCCCACTCGGTGCGCGAGTCGAGACGGCCCTCCGCGAGCGGCTGGCCGAAGCGCCGTCCTTCGTCGCCTTCGAGGGCTACGACACGGTCGCTGTCCTCGCCGATGTGCTGCGTTCTCACGGCACGGACCGGGCGGGCACTGCCGCATCCTGGCCGCACGTCGCAGTCGAAGGCACCCGCGGGAAGATCCGGTTCTCCCGCACGCCGGGCATCGGCGTGTGGCAATGAACTTCGACGCCGATCCAAGTCGTCGATCGAGATCCGGCGGAACCCGATCGCTTTCGGATCCTTCACTCCGGCTGAGAGCACGGAGGTCCGACCGGGCAGGGCGGAGCAGTGACGCCTCACGGCGTGGGTGCCGGCGATGCGGCCCTCGATTCCTGACCGGTCTTGTCGCCTGTTCCGCCGCGCTCGGCGGCGTCCCCGCCGCAACGCCCGTCCGCCTGGAGGTCCCGCTCCTCCGGGCGCGCCCCCTCAGCCGCCCTGTCCGTAGTCGGGCCGCGGTGTGGCGAGGCCGTCCGCCAGCGTCTCCAGCCAGCGGCTGACCGAGAGCGGCGCGGGCGGCTCCATCTCCATGCCGAGTTCGGCGGCGCCGATCACGTACTCGTGCTCCTCCAGATCCAGGGCCAGCAGTTCATGGATCTCGCCGACCAGGCGGGCGGTCAACTGGGGGTCGGTCGTGGCCCTGTAGTCCTGGACCGCCGCGTCGTGGTCCGGCTACGGGGGAGAGGCGCGGTGCCAGGCGTCGCGAGCCCGGCAAGATCGGCGAGACAGCCCCTAGGGAGTGTCTTTCCGATCATCTGATCGTTGGGCTGGCTGTGAGGGATCGGGAGATGTCTGACGCCGCATGGGCGGTGGTCGAGCCGCTGCTGCCGCCTGCGGGTCGTGCCCGAGGCAGGTGGCGCGATCACCGCCAGGTGCTGGAGGGCATCGTGTTCAAGTTCCGGACCGGTGTGCCTTGGAGGGATCTGCCCGAGCGGTTCGGGCCCTGGCAGACGGTGCACGGACGCTTCGCCCGCTGGGCGGCCGACGGCACCTTCGACCGGCTCCTGGCCGAAGCCCAGAGCCGGGCGGAGGTGGACTGGCTGGTCGCGCTGGACTCCACCATCGTGCGGGCCCATCAGCACACCGCGGCCAAAGGGGGCTTGAGGAACGAGGACTCGGGCGCTCCCGCGGCGGGCTGACCAGCAAGATCCACCTGGCCTGCGACGGGCGGGGGCGACCGCTGTCCTTCACGGTCACGGCCGGTACCCGCAACGACTGCACGCAGGCCGAGGCGGTCATCGGCCGCATCCGCGTCACGCGGCCCGGGCCGGGACGGCCCCGCGTCCGGCCGGATCAGGTGGTGGCGGACAAGGGCTACTCGGCCCGCTCCTTCCGCGCCTACCTGCGCAGACGCGGAATCAAGGCGGCCATCCCCGAACGCGTGGACCAACTCGCGGGCCGGCGCCGACGCCGTGAACGGCCATGCGGCTTCGACAAGGCCGTCTACCGCCGCCGCAACGTCGTCGAACGCTGCTTCCACCGCCTCAAGCAGTGGCGCGGCATCGCCACCCGTTATGAGAAACAGCCCGGCCGCTACCTCGCCGCCATCACCCTGGCCAGCACACTCATCTGGCTCGACCCATGATCGCCAAGACGCTACCTAGGGGGTGTCTCGCCGATCTTGCCGGGCTCCCGACGCCTGGCACCGCGCCTCGCCGCGTTGTCGTCGGTCGCCGACGCTCCACGTCGCCTCCCTCCTCCGCCTTGCGAGCCACGGCACCAGACCCTCCCCCTACGCCCTGCGGGCGTGGGGGGACCCCCACTCCCTCATCCGGCCTGATCGACAAGACACCCCCTAGGGCGCGACGCGCCCCAGGAAGTCCAGGACCGCCGCGTCGAAGTCCGCCGGACGCTCCAGGTTGGGCATGTGCGCGGCGCCTTCGACGATCGCCAGTGTCGCGTCGGGCAGCAGGGCGTGCAGGGCGCGGGCCTCGGCGACCGGGGTGTACGTGTCGTCCACGCCGACCACGACCAGTGCGGGCACCTGTGCCGCGGCCAGCGAGGGGCGGTAGTCGGGGCGTTCGGCCCGGCCCCGCAGAGCGGCCGCGGCGCCTTCCGGGGAGGTCGCGCGCATCATCGCGAGGACGTGCCGGGCGACGTCGGGCAGGCCGGTGACGTTGTACGGGGCGACCATCTTGTCGATCACCTCGTCGGCGTACCCGCCGATCCCCTCGGCCAGCAGCCGGTCGGCCAGGGCGTTGCGGAACGCCTTGCCCTCGTGCGTCTCGGGGGCCGGCGAGGTGTCCGCGAGGATCAGGGCGCGGACCCGCTCGGGGAACAGCCGGTTGAACTCCATGGTGATCTGCCCGCCCATCGACAGGCCGCCGATCACGGCCCGTTCGACACCGAGCCGGTCCAGCAGCGCGGCGGTGTCCTGCGCGAAGACGGAGAACAGTGTCGTACCGGGGACGACCTCGCTGGCGCCGTAGCCGCGCAGGTCCGCGGTGATGACGCGGTGGCCCGCGCGTGTGAGCGCGGCGGCCTGGTGGTCCCACATGCTGCGGTTGAACGGGTGCCCGTGGACGAGGACGACGGGCAGGCCGTCCGCCGGGCCGCGGTCGTCGTAACCGAGGGAAATGCCGTTCACCTGAAGGGAGTTCATGTCGATCAGCCTAACCAGCACGGCCGCGCGTCAGGCCACGGGACCGCCGCCCTGCAGTGTGGGCGCCGCCCGCGTCAGGGCCTCCTCTATGCGCCGCCGGTGCGGTGTCCGCAGCACCCCGAGCGGCCCGCGTGCGGCCCGCAGGACCGTCTCGATCCCCTCGGCCGCCCTTTCCCGGCCGGCCCGGTCGGGGCGGCGGGCGAAACCCTGCGCGAGCCGGATGACGTCGATGTAGACCGACTGAAGGCGCTCGAAGTCGAGATAGATCCGCAGCGCCCGGCGATGCCCCGGCAGCGCCTCGGGGCGGCTGCGGGCGAGGGCGGCGCCCCAGGCGTGCAGCGCCGCCCGCCGTTCCGCACGCCTGGCGTACCGCATCCGGGCCAGGTGGGAGGCGATCTCGTACACCGGATCCCCGAACAGGGCGAGCTCCCAGTCGATCAGCGAGAGACCGCCGTCCGTCCCGACGATGAGGTTTCCGCCGTGGATGTCGGTGTGAAGGAGCACAAAAGGGCGTCTGCCAAGCGCGTCGGCGCGCTGCGCGAGCCGCTCGAACGCGTCGTCCGGCACCTTCAGCTCGTCGAACAGCGACCCGAAGTCCTTGCCGTGCCGGCCCTTCACCTCGCTCCGGGTGAAGTCGATCAGTGCCCGCAGGAAGCCGGGGCAGTCGCCGTCCGCCGGCCAGCCCGCGGGGCAGGGCGGCAGCAGCCGCGCGGGCACGGCGGTCGTCTGGCGGAACAGCTCGCCGAGCGCGTCGGTGTACGCGCGGCCGAGCCGCCCGCCCCGGCCGAGCCGCTCCGACAGCGCCACGCCCTCGGCGTACGAGTGCACGGTGAATCCGGGGCGGTCGGCGAGGACGCGGGGGTTGCCCTGCACGCGCCCCTCGATCGCGAAGAGCAGCTCCTCCTCGGGCCAGATGCGCAGGTTGAACTGCCCGGCGCCGTTGATCGGAGCCCGTACCTTGACGATCGTGCCGGAGGGCAGCGCGAGGGAGCGCGCCAGCGGATGCGGCAGTTCCACGCAGTAGTTGCGGTGGTAGTAACCGGCCAGGGGGGTGCCCTGGCCTGCTGCTCGGTACAGCGATTCCCAGCTGTCCACGACACGTCCGGAGGCACTACGGGCTACATCGGGCATGCGGGTCCTGCGCTCTCGAGGCCGAAGGCACCAACGGGCGGGCCGTGCCGGCCGCCGATCACCTTCATACCCAAGAGTAGCTGTGGCCTCAAACCACTTGCGCAAGAGAGAAGTTGAGAGACCGTCAGGTCACTCGCCGGTCAGGCGGCGGCGGCCGCCAGCACGTGCATGGAGTCGACCAGGCACTCGGCGCCGGCGGCGCGCAGCGCGTCGCGCTTGGCCGCGTCCGGATGGATGCCGATGAACGGCACTCCCGCCTCGGCGGCGGCCAGCGCGTCGTTGGGCGAATCGCCGATCATCACGCCGTCACCGGGGTCCGTTCCCGTCGCCGTGAGCAGCGTCCGCAGGGCGTACGGATGGGGCTTCATCAGGTCGGGGTCGTCGTGCCGGCCGACGATGCGGTGTCCGTCGCCCGGACGGCCCGGATCGGTGACGTACGCGAGCAGACCGTGCAGGTCCAGGTGGGTACGGATGGCGGGCACGCAGTTGTTGGAGGCGATGCCCAGCAGCTTCCCGCCCCCGGCCAGGCGCTCCATGAGGTGTACGGCCCCGGGCGTGGGCACGGCGGTCGCGGCGGCCAGGGTCTCCTCCTCGGCCAGCAGTTTGCGCACGGCGAGGGCGAGGCCGGACACGTCGCCGGGGTCGGCGCGATGGGTGCCGAGCAGCACGGCGAGGGGGTCGGTGACGCCCTCGTCGATGCCGGCCCTGCGGAGCCCGTCAGGGCCGATGCGCTCGCACAGCCGGCGGGCGATCTCCGGGGCGCTGCGCTCCGCGAAGAGGTCGCACACGGGTCCGTCGAAGTCGAGGAGGACGAGACGGGCACGGGAGAACAGCTCCCGCAGCCGCTTGGAGGGTGAGGGAGGGGAGGTGAGCAACACGATCAGTCGCCAAAATCCGCATCTCGGGCCAGGAGGTCCCAGTAGGAGTCGAAGAACGCTTGCGCTGTCTCCACCTTCAGTGCCTGGTCGGGCTTGGAGTACGGAAAGAGCGTGGCACCGAGGCCGAGCGAGTTGAGGGTTGTGCCCTCCGGCTCCTCGCCCTCGGCGGTCTGCGGATCCGTTCCTTCCAGGGTGTAGTAGCCCTCGAGGAGCAGGTCCTTGTTCAGCAGGTACATCTTGCTGATCGGTGTCAGGGCGACGGTCCGGATCCGGACCGAGACCTGGGGCACCAGCCGCTGTCGCCTGAGCGTACGCAATTCGTCCTTCAGCGACTCGGAACAGCGGATCAGGGTGTCGCGGTGGCGCCGGCGCGGCCGGTCGTCGTCGGGGTCGTCCAGCGAGGCGGGGAAGGCGAGCTTGATGCCCGGGTCGGGCACCATCAGCCGCAGGGAGATGCTCTGTGGCCGGATTTCGCCGTCATGAATCCGGGTGATCTGGGCACCCAGCTGGCGGTTCATCGTCTCCGACGTCAGAGAGAAGACGTCCATGGTGATGACATCCGCCTCGAAGGCCGCCTGGAGGTGGGGCTGCAGTGTCTCCAGGGCCTGGCGGGGCTCGCCGTGCGGCGCGGGCTCCGGAGTACGGGGCAGACGGCCGCCGGGGACCAGGACGCGGGCCCCGCTGCCCTGTCGCGACGCGATCAGCCCTTCCTGCCGGAGCACGTGCAGAGCTTTGGTCACGGTCGCGCGGGAGACGTCGAACGCCTCCATCAACTCACGCTGCGGCGGCAGCAGTTTGCCGGCCCCGTACACACCGTCCAGGATGCCGTCACGCAACTTGCCTGCGACGTACTCGTACTTGGTGCTGTCCTCGCCCGCTGTTCCCTGTACCGCCACGCAACCACCGTACAACCAGACGAACCCGGTGCGTAATTGCCTTGTCAGGTCGGACAGATCACGACGCCCTGTGCGACGCCATTCGGCCATCTTCCACTTGATCGCACCTTTCCGGTCAAGTAGGCGATCAAATATTCATACAAGTTTACTGGTCACCTGACACAGGGAAGACAACCATCAGGTCAACGAGAAGGATTTGTCTGCGACTTGACTTCTTGACCGACTCACGGGGCGCCCAGCAGGTACAACGGCGTGCGGGCACAGGCGCTCCCCGCCATCGTGAAGGAGGGGACCCCCATGCCTCTGCTCGCCCTCGTACTTGCCGTCTTCGCCCTCGGCTTCGAGCAGCTGATCCAATGGCAGTTCGGCGCCATGGGCGTGGTGGGCCTGGCCATGCTGACCATCGGGGTGAAGGCCAGGAACGCGACCTGCACCGCCATCGGCTCGATCATCCTCGTGATGCTGCTGACCGGTCCCGGCCAGTGAGCCTGCCGGTCCGGTGACACCGGCGGGGCCCCCGCCCCCGCCCCTCACACCCCGGGTCTCAGAAGACGTCCGGGCACCAGGCCCGGCGCGCCGCGCGGAACACCCTGTCCGCCAGCGCCACGGCGCCCGGGCCGTTCTCCGCCACCCGGCCCAGCGCCGCGAGCCGCAGCGCCGAGGCGTCGCCCAGGTACAGCGCACCCAACTCCCGTACGTCCAGCGTCAGATCGGGCGTGGACGAGGACGGGGCGCAGGTCGCCCCGTCCGGCGACACCGTCAGGGCGAAACGGCCTCCCGCGAGACCCTCGGTGTCCACGACCTCCAGCACCAGCGACGCCTCCGTCGTGTACGTCCGCGCCTCCAGCGCCCGTACGACGTCCAGCACACGCACCCAAAGGAAGTCCGCCTGCGTCACCACCCTGGCCGCCCGCGGGTCGGGCAGCAGGTCCGGGAGCAGGTCGTCGGGTGCGCGCCCGCCGGACCGGACCGTGGTGATCCAGTCCACCGAGCACACGAAGTGCCACAGCGCCCGCTCCGCGGCCGGCGTCACCGCGATCAGATCCCGGACGGTGGCCGTGTTCAGCGGCTGCTTGGCATCGCCCCACTTGTCGTCCGCCGCGTACGTCAGCAGGCCCTCCACCTCGCCGGCGGCCGACCGGTACACCGCGTAGTACGGCTCCGTCCACGGGAACGCGGGCGTCACCACCTGGCCCGTGTTGACCTGCCACCACCGCTCGTCGCGGTTGACCACGCCGTGCTGCCGGGCGGCGAGGCGCCCGTGCAGCTCCGGGCCCAGCTTGCGCACGTCCGCGCCGTCGACCAGGTCGACGCGGCCGCCGTCGTCCGGGCGCGACCAGCGGCCGTCGAGGCCGGCGCGCGGCACGTCGACGGACCACTCGGTGAGCGAGGCGGCGGGGCCGTAGCCGTACCGCCCGTAGATCGGGTACTCCGCGGCGATCAGCGTGGAGACCGCGTCGCCGCGCTCCTTGGCCTCCGCCAGGTCCTCGGTGATCATCCGGGTGAGCAGGCCGCGGCGGCGGTGGGTCGGCGAAACGGTCACGTTCGACACGGCACTGGCCGCGACGCGGGCGCCGCCGACGACGGTGAGCTCCTGGGCGAACGAGCGGTACGTCGCCACACAGCGGCCCTGGTCGAACGCGCCCCGGGTGCGGGTGAGGTCGGTGTGCGGGAGGCGGTCCGCGACCTCCTCGTCGGTGACCACCGGCGGCCGCAGAAAGCCCGTGGCCAGCGCCTTCAGCCAGTCGGGGAACTCGGTCGCGGAGATCCGGCGCGTCTCGACACTCATGCGCCCACGCTAGGCCGCCCGTCGAGCCCCGCGCATGTCGTTTTCGCCCGGGCCGCCCGCGTCAGAACACCGCGCGGACCGCGCCCACCTCGGCGCCTCCGCCGAGCAGCGGCATGTGCCCGATGCGGGCGAGGACCGGCGAGTCGACGCCCATCAGCGCCAGCGTCCGCGCCGTCACCGGCCCCAGCGCCCGGGACGCCCCGTCGTCGATCTTGAGCGCCAGCGCGCGCCCGTCCGCCAGCGCCACCGCCTGCACCGCCTCGGCGCCCACCTTCGCCAGCGCTCCGGGCACCTCCCGCATCAGCCAGGTATCGGGGCGGCGCGTCCCCGCGACGTACTCGGGGTGGGCGCGCATCGCGTCCGCGACGCGGCGCTCGGGCGAGCCGGGCTCCGCCAGCACGAAGCGGCGGAAGGCGCGCGCGAGTCCGGTCAGGCTGATGGCCATCAGCGGCGCGCCGCAGCCGTCGGTGCCCACGGCCGCGACCGGCTCCCCCGCGGACTCCTCGACGACCGACCGCACCAGCCGCTGGAGCGGGTGGTCGGGGTCCGCGTAGCCCGCGCGGTCCCAGCCGTTGTGGACGCAGGCCGCCAGCATGGCGGCGTGCTTGCCGGAGCAGTCCATGGCGACCCTGTCCCGCACCTGCCCGGCCGCGAGGTACGCCTCGGCCTCCACCCGGTCCAGCGGCAGGTCCGGCGGCGTGCGCAGGTCATCGGCCGTGAGCCCGTGCTCGGCGAGCATCGTGCGGACGAGGTCGAGGTGGAAGCCCTCACCGGAGTGGCTGGCGGCGGCCAGCGCGAGGCGCTCGCCGGACAGGTCGACCCCGGCGCGCAGCACCGCGGCGGCCTGCATCGGCTTGTTCGACGAGCGGGGGAAGACGGGCGCGGTGACGTCGCCCAGCGCCAGTTCGACCCCGCCGTCCGCCGCGAGCACGACCAGTGCGCCCCGGTGCAGGCCCTCGACGAAGCCGGAACGCACGACCTCGGCGAGGACCGGGGAGGGGGCGGAGGGGGGCATGGCGGGCGGCCTTCCGGACGGGCGACCGCGGACACCGTCCCTGGGAGGATCGCCCCCAGGAGCCCGTGTCAGGTCAGCAGGTCGTCGACTTGTGCTTCGCCCTCACGGTACCTGCGGGTGATCTCGGCGCTGCAGTCGTCGGCGGTCCGCTGGAGCTCCTGCCGGCGCCGGGAGACCTGCTGTTCGTAGGCGAGCAGCCGCCCCATCGCGGTGTGCAGCTCGTCGTCCGTG
Source organism: Streptomyces sp. NPDC015127 (assembly GCF_043080095.1). Taxonomy (NCBI): domain Bacteria; kingdom Bacillati; phylum Actinomycetota; class Actinomycetes; order Kitasatosporales; family Streptomycetaceae; genus Streptomyces; species Streptomyces sp. NPDC015127. The sequence goes on along the minus strand of NZ_JBIBVE010000012.1, from coordinate 49,525 downwards.
CGGGCGTCGAGGTCGGACAGGCCCACCTCGTCGAGCATGTCGGACGCGAGGCGGCGGTACTCCTCCCCGTGCGGCGTCGACAGCGTGACGTGCCGGGCGGACGACCCCCGGCGCGACGGGGCGTCCGCGAGGATCTCGGAGAGCCGGTCGACGACCGGCGCCTCCGGGTCGGCCCTGCGCTCCAGTTCGGCCCGCAGGATGTCGATCCGGCCCTGGACCAGCCGCCGCACATAGCTGAGGTCGGCCTCGTCCCGCTGCGAGTCCCGGCGCAGGGCGCGTAGTTCGGGCAGCCGCAGCGCGGCGAGATCGTGCCGGACGGGCTCGGGCAGCTCGGCGCAGGTGCGCTGGTGGGGCGGCCGTGCGGCCGGGGCGGGATCCGCCGCGGACACCGCCCGCGGACCCGCCAGGGAGACCGGCACGGCGACCGGCCGGGAACCCGGCCCGGAAACCGATACGGGGCCGAGCGACCGCCCGGCGCCAGATGTGCTCATGTGCGTTGTCCGTCCCCTCGCAACCGGTGCATGGGCCTCTCCGGGCCCGGAGGGCCTGGGGGATGCACCGCCTGCGTGCATCGTGCCACTCCGATACGTCCCGTCGCAGGCGGTCTGCACCTGTTCGGCCCCGAATGGCGGCCAGGTAGTTTTCTCCCCATGCGAGCAGTGGTGCAGAGGGTGGACGGCGCGAGCGTCGTGGTTCCCGGTGAGTCGGGGCCGGAGACGGTCGGCGAGATCGTCGGCGAAGGACTGTGTGTGCTGGTGGGGGTCACCCACGAGGACACGAAGGAGAAAGCGGCCCAGCTGGCCCGCAAACTCTGGTCCGTACGGCTGCTGGAGGGCGAGAAGTCCTGCTCGGACACGGGGGCGCCGCTGCTGGTGATCTCGCAGTTCACCCTCTACGGGGACGCCCGCAAGGGTCGCCGCCCCACGTGGAACGCGGCGGCGCCGGGCCCTGTCGCCGAACCTCTGGTCGACGAGGTGGTCGCCCGGCTGAGGTCGCTGGGCGCGCACGTGGAGACGGGCCGGTTCGGCGCGCAGATGCGTGTCTCGCTGACGAACAACGGCCCGTTCACGATCATCGTCGAGGTGTAGCGACCGGGGACGTGCCCCGGTCCGCCGGGCAGCGCTACGGCTCGACGATCGTCTCCTGGGCGGCAGCCGTGTCGCCGGCCATCAGCTCCGCGTCCACCGGCACGTTCCGCTTCACCAGCGCGAGCGCGATCGGCCCCAGCTCGTGGTGGCGGCCGGACGTCGTGACGAAGCCCAGCTGGCGGCCCTCGTCGCCCTCCGCGGCCAGCCGCACGGGCGTGCCGGCGGCGGGCAGGTGTACCTCGCTGCCGTCCAGGTGCAGGAAGACCAGCCTGCGCGGCGGCTTCCCCAGGTTGTGGACACGCGCGACGGTCTCCTGGCCGCGGTAGCAGCCCTTCTGCAGATGGACCGCGCTGCCGATCCAGCCCAGCTCGTGCGGAATGGTGCGGTGGTCGGTCTCGAAACCGACCCGCGGCCGGTGCTGCTCGATCCGCAGCGCCTCGTACGCGAGGATCCCGGCGACCGGGCCGTGCTGCGCCACGTACGCCTCCAGGTCCGCGCGCGGCAGGAACAGGTCGCGGCCGTACGCGGTCTCCCGGACGACCACGCCCTCCGGCGCCTCGGCGATCGAACCGGCCGGCAGGTGGACGACGGCGAAATCGTCGGTGCGGTCGGCGACCTCGACCCGGTAGAAGAACTTCATCGACTCCAGGTAGGCGATCAGTGCCTCCTGGGTGCCCGGCTCGACGTGGGCCCACACCGTCTCGCCGTCGTCGACGAGATACAGGGCGTGCTCGATGTGCCCGTGTGCGGAGAGGATCAGCGCCTCGGTGGCCTGGCCCGCGGGCAGATCGCTCACGTGCTGGGTGAGCAGCAGATGCAGCCAGCTCAGCCGGTCGTCGCCGGTGACGGTGACGACGCCGCGGTGCGAGAGGTCGACGAGACCCTTGCCGCCGGCGAGCGCGCGCTGCTCACGGAACAGGTCGCCGTAGTGCGCGGCGACCCCTTCGTCGCGTCCCTCGGCGGGGACCGCGCCGGGCAGGGACAGGAGAGGGCTCTTCATACCAGCAAGACTACGACCCGGTAGGCGGCGTCCGGCCGGGCGCCTGCTCCTTCGCCTTCCCCGCGCAGTCCTCGCACCGGCCGAAGATCGCGAAGTGCTTCATGTCCGTGTCGAAACCGAAGGTCGCGCGCAGCTTGGCGGTGAAGTCGGCGGCCACCTCGACGTCCGCCTCGATCACGTCCGTGCAGTCCCGGCACACCAGGTGCAGATGGTGGTGCCGGTCGGCGAGGTGATAGGTGGGGGCACCGTGGCCGAGATGGGCGTGCGAGACCAGGCCCAGCTCCTCCAGCAGCTCCAGCGTCCGGTAGACCGTGGAGATGTTCACCCCGGACGCCGTCTTGCGCACCTCGCCGAGGATCTCGTCCGGGGTGGCGTGCTCGAGGGTGTCCACGGCCTCCAGGACAAGCTGGCGCTGCGGGGTCAGCCGGTAGCCGCGCTGCCGCAGATCGCTCTTCCAGTCGGTGCTCACCACAGCCCCCAGTGTAGGCAGCGGCACCCCGCCCGGCGCCGGCTTGTCCGAAGCCCTGTCCTACTTGAAGAACGCGATGCCGTCGTCGGGCAGGTCTCCGAGGTCCTTGGCCCAGGCCTCGACCTGCTCCGGGGTGACGACCTTCTTCAGGTGCGCCGACATGTACGGCCGCAGCGGGACATCGGGGGTGGACTTCTCGCCGACCCACATCAGGTCGCTCTTCACATAGCCGTAGAGCCGCTTGCCGCCGCTGTACGGGCCCGAGGCGGCAGTGCGCGCGACGGCGTCGGTCACCAGGTCGATCTGCGGCTTCTGGTGGGCGAGCTCGCCGTACCAGACCTCCACGATGCCCTGGTCGCGGACCATGACGACCTCGACCTTGCGGTCCTTGTCGATGCGCCAGTAGCCGCTCTCGCTCTCCAGCGGCTTGACCTTGTTGCCGTCGGAGTCGAGGACCCAGGAGTGCGAGACGTACTCGATGAAGTCCCGGCCGTCATGGCTGAAGGTCACGCTCTGGCCGAAGTTGCACTTCTCGGCGCCGGGGAAGTCGGATACGCCCGCGCCCTCCCACGTGCCGAGGAGGAACGCGAGGGGGACGAGGTCCGGGTTGAGGTCGGACGGGATCTCGATCATGAGCAGCTCTGTCGGTCGGTGACGGTACGGGCGGTCAGCGCTGGCCCTGGTACAGCTTCTTCACAGCCAGACCGGTGAAGGCGAGGACGCCGACGCAGACCAGGACCAGCAGGGCTTCGAAGAAAACGATCACGGAGTGCTCCTCGAATGAGCGGTGAAGGCAGAACGGGCCGGTCCCCAGCTTAGTAGGCCGGGGCCGGACCCGTTCTGTGAGGTCCGCGTCAGCCGAGGAGCTGGTTCTGCAGGACGACGGTCTGGTGGAACGGCACCCGCGGCACCTCGCCCTTGCGGGAGAACACGACGAACGCGACCGTGTCGCCCGCCGTGATGTAGGCGTGGCGCACATGGACGGGTCCGCGCGGCGCCGCCTCGTCGTAGACGTAGCGCTCGGTGGAGCTCACCTTCGCCTTCGGGTCGTAGGCGTCGTCGTACGACGACATCTCCTCCACCCCCTTCGGCTGCAGCAGCGTGTCGGGGCCGCCGCCCAGCTGCGTGTCGAAGAAGTCGCCCGCGATCGCCGACGTGTGGAACCGGATCAGGAAGATCCGGGCCGATGTGCCGTCGGGCATCGTCCAGCCTCGTGCCACGACGTGGCGCGCGCGGGACTCGGTGAGGTGCTCGCGCAGGCTGTCCTGTTCGTCGTCCATGTACTCCCGCACGAAGCGGTCGAACGGCACCCGGCTGCGTTCGCCGCGCAGGGTCGGCTCGGGAGTGCTGTCCGCCGGGGCCGGGAGCAGCAACTGCTCCAGGCCGGCGTAGTGGATCTCGGCCGTGTTCGTCGGGTCGAAGGGCAGCGGGGCGCCGGCCGGCAGCGCCGGCTTGGTGAGCCTCGGGTACTGCCACCGTCCGTCGCTCAGCGTCGACAGCCCGGGGACGTCGGTGCGCTCCTTCGAGACGATGCCGTACGCGGTGCCGGTGCCCACCGCGGCGAAGACGACCACCGCGGCGGTCCAGCGCAGCGCGGCCCGCAGCACCCGCCGGTCCCGGGGCGGGGTGTCCGGGGCAGAGGGCAGGGTGTCCGGCGCGATGGGCTCCGGCGCGAGGGGGTGGGGCGGCATGGGCTGGGCGTTGTCGGTCACACGGCCTCCCCGGGCGACGAGATGTGGTCGAGCTGGTCGCGCACGAGATTCTTGATCGTTCCGGTGGCGAGCGGCTTCGGGCCGTACGCGTACACGCTCACGAGGATCTCGCCCACGGGGGCGGTGCACGTCATGACGTCGAGCTCCACCTTGTCCACCGTGGGCATCAGGAAACACGTCGCCTTCGGGTGGCCCTCGATCTTCGGCCCCTTGCGGAAGACGCCGAAGGCGTCGGCCAGCTCCTTCTGGAACGCGGCCATGCCGCGCACGGCCTTGGTGTTCTCCAGCTGCGCCAGCCGGATCTCCGCGACGAAGCGCGAGTCCGCGGGGCGGTAGCTGCGCACGGCGAGGCCCTTGATGCCCAGCTTGTCGACGGCCTTGTCGTGCCGCTTGCGCTTCGCGCTCGGCAGCCCGCGCGAGCCGTCCTTGAACAGCGCGACGGCCCGTTCGGCATCCAGCACGCTGTCGTTGCCGAACTCGTCGACATCGGGGCCCGGCCGGTAGAAGGACGGCATCGGCAGCAGCTCGGCGGCCAGGCCGGTGGGCTCCAGCGCCGGGATGTCGGCCTCGGGGTGCTCGTCGGGCTCGGCCCAGACGACGGTGGGGGCGGTGCGGTCCGCGTCCTGCACGACGGACCAGCCCCAGGCGCCCCCGCCGGCGATCAGGCCGAGGCTCACGGCGGCGGCGACGAGCGCGACCGGGAAGCGTCGCCGCCGGGGCGTTCCGGCGGGCGCGGGATCGGTCACGGGCCCGGTCGCGCCCTCAGGCTCGGCGGCGGGCTCAGTTGCGGCGGGGGACGGCTCGGGTGCCGGCGCCCCACCGGGCGCGGGCGCGCCCCCGGGCTCGGTCGCGTCGGGCTCCGGGTGCGGCGCCGCCGCCGGCGCGGTCGGATCTGTCGGCTCGGTCACAGTCGCTCCCACTGACGCTTGGCGAGCGACTTCAGGTCCTTCTCGTCGACCGGTCCCGAGTTGTTCGCGTATTCGACGACCATCACGATGTCGCCCCGCCAGGCCACGGCCCGGCCCTGGTAAAGGGGCTCGTAGCCCGCCTCGCGCAGCGGCTCGTCCCAGATGTACGTACGGCCTTCGGGGCTGCCGGGAATCGGTTCGCCCTCGTTGCCCGCCCACTTGTCGTCGTCGAGGTACCACTGCTGCGCCTCGCCGAAGGCCGCGGCGTTCAGCTCCTCGTCCTCGCGGAACTGCACCAGCTTGATGTCGACGTAGACCTCGCCGTCCACGGACCAGCTGACGGTCGCGCACCGGCGGAACCCGTCCTCGGCCAGGTTCTCGAACATGGCCGCCTCCTTCTCGAACCAGGTCGAGAAGGAGTACAGGTCGTGCCAGTCGGCCTTCCGCTCGGACGTCGCGCCCTTCGGCTTCGGCAGCAGCAGCTCCCGCAGGTCGCCGTCGGTCCTGACCCACCGGTTCGCGTTCAGGGAACGGGCGGTCGTGTCCGCCGTGGCAGGGACGGGCTTCGGGGTCCGGAGGCCGGGCTGCGACAGCACGGGCAGCGCGGTGGGCTCGCGCTGGTACTGCACGGCGTAGCCGGTGACCGTGCCGGCGACGACGCCGAGCACCGCGGCGGCGGCGATCAGCGCGACGGTACGGCGGCGGCGCCGACGCCCGCGACCGGGAGTGACGGGCTCGGCCACGACGGGCTCGGCCACGGCCCGCGCCGGGGCGGCCGGTTCCGGAGCCTGGACCGGTTCCGGAGGCGTGCCAGGGGCCGGGGCCGGCGAGGCCCCGGTGTCCTGCGTTTCCAAAGAGTCCCCCACAAGGCATGAAGCGCGGATTCCGTATCCGCGCACACACCTGACCACCGGCCCCGCCCTGGGGTTGTGGCCACGAGCATTACAGTTCGGCATATGGCGAAGAAGCTCGTGATCAAGGTGACCGCAGGTGCCGACGCACCCGAACGCTGCTCCCAGGCCTTCACCGTGGCGGCCGTGGCCGTCGCCAGCGGGGTCGAGGTCTCGCTCTGGCTGACCGGCGAGTCCTCGTGGTTCGCCCTGCCCGGGCGCGCGGCCGAGTTCGAGCTGCCGCATGCCGCGCCGCTGCCCGACCTCCTCGATTCCGTCCTGGCCGGCGGGCGCATCACCCTGTGCACCCAGTGCGCGGCCCGGCGCGAGATCACGGAGAAGGACGTGCTGGAGGGCGTACGGATCGCGGGCGCGCAGGTCTTCGTCAGCGAGGCCGTGCAGGACGACGTGCAGGCCCTCGTCTACTGACGCGGCCTGCGCTTCCCGTCGAGTTCGTCCCACCACTCGTCGGACGTCGGATCCCCGGACGGGTCGTCCCACCAGCGGTCGTCCGGTCCCCGCCGGTTGGCGATCACCGCCGCGACCGGCGGGATGACCATGGCGACGAGGCACATGCCGACGGCCACCGGCACCGACCACAGCCGCACGACGGCCCAGGCGGAGACGAACAGGACGAGGCATCCGCCCATCAGCAACAGATAGTTGCGACGCCGTCGCGCGTACATGCCTTCAGCGTACGACCGAAGGACGACCGAAGGGCCGCACCTCGTTCCCGGTAAGCGTCCAACCCCCAGGAGGTGCGGCCCTTCGGCCGGTCAGTCGGCGATCAGACGGCGATCGCGACCTCGGAGAGCCCGCCCGTCTGCGCGACGACGGTACGGTCCGCCGTGGCGCCGGGGACCAGGGCGCGCACGGTCCACGTGCCCTCGGCCGCGTAGAAACGGAACTGTCCGGTCGCCGAGGTCGGGACCTCGGCGGTGAACTCGCCGGTCGAGTCCAGCAGGCGCACGTAACCGGTGACGGGCTCGCCGTCGCGGGTCACCTGGCCCTGGATGGTGGTCTCACCGGGCTTGATCGTCGAGGCGTCGGGGCCGCCGGCCTTCGCTCCACACATGTTTTCGTCCTTATGGGTCGGGGTCCGGATTACTTGTTGGCGCCGAGCTCGATCGGCACGCCGACGAGGGAGCCGTACTCGGTCCAGGAGCCGTCGTAGTTCTTGACGTTCTCGACACCGAGCAGCTCGTGCAGGACGAACCAGGTCAGCGCGGAACGCTCACCGATCCGGCAGTACGCGATGGTGTCCTTCGCCAGGTCGACCTGCTCCTCGGCGTAGAGCTCGCGGAGCTCGTCGTCCGACTTGAAGGTGCCGTCGTCGTTGGCGTTCTTCGACCACGGGATGTTGCGGGCGCTCGGCACGTGGCCGGGGCGCTGCGACTGCTCCTGCGGGAGGTGCGCCGGGGCGAGCAGCTTGCCGCTGAACTCGTCGGGCGACCGCACGTCGACCAGGTTCTGGGCGCCGATCGCGGCGACGACGTCGTCACGGAAGGCACGGATGGAGGTGTCCTGCGGCTTGGCCTTGTACTCGGTGGCCGGACGGGCGGGCACCTGAGCACCGTCCACGAGGTCGCGGGAGTCGAGCTCCCACTTCTTGCGGCCGCCGTCGAGGAGACGGACGTCGCTGTGGCCGTAGAGCTTGAAGTACCAGAAGGCGTAGGACGCGAACCAGTTGTTGTTGCCGCCGTAGAGGACGACCGTGGAGTCGTTCGCGATGCCCTTCGCCGACAGGAGCTTCTCGAAGCCCTCCTGGTCGATGAAGTCACGGCGGACCGGGTCCTGCAGATCCTTGGTCCAGTCGATGCGGATCGCGTTCTTGATGTGGTTCTTGTCGTAGGCCGAGGTGTCCTCGTCGACCTCGACGATGACGACCTTCGGGTCGTCGATGTGGGCCTCGACCCAGTCGGCGTCTACCAGGACGTCGCTGCGGCTCATGCTTCTTCTCCTCCGGGGCAGTGTGCGGCGGTGGTGCGCGAGGGGTTGTGCGCGAGAGGTGTGCGGGTACGCGGAAGGCGCGTCGATCAGCACGGGGCGGCCCCGACAGAGGTCGAAGGGCCTGAGGGATACGGGAGTCGGGGCCCGCTCAGACAGTGCGACAGAGCATGGCGGCGACGCGGCACAGGTCTACTGCCCGCCGCTTCGTGAGATCCGCCTGTCGCTGCTTCATGGGACCGATCGTAGGGACGAGTCGGCGGCCATGTCACCGGCGTGTCGTATTCTGAGACGCGATCGTCCACTATGCGGGACGGAGCGGGGATGGAGCCCTTTCCCCACCGCGCCGGCGGGGACGTTCGGCCCGTGCTCTCCTGCCCACCGGACGCCGCCGTCTCACCATGCGGCCGGGGCCCGTTCCGACGCGCTCGGTCCGGCCGCCGGAGAGCCCGGTCTCAGCCGGTCAGGGCCACATTCGTGCCGGTACCCGAGAAGCGCAGGCCCTCGTCCGTCACCCCGACCTTGTCCAGCGTGATGCTCGACGGCAGGCCGTCGATCTCCAGGTCGTAGTCCACGGCCTCGCGCAGCTTGTCGTCGAAGCCCGGCAGGGGCAGCCGCGGCAGCTCCTCCGCCTTCAGCCGCACCGTGGTCCCGTCGCTCAGGCCCACCGTGCTGTACGTGCTGACCTGCCGGTCGCCGAGCAGCATCTTCAGCGTGCCGGGCACGCGCACGCCCGCGCCCTCCAGCAGCCCGACGAGCGGTCCGGTCACCTTGACCTGCCCCTTCGCGGCCCGCTCGGGACCCGCGTAGCCGACGGTGGCTCCCTTGGGAGCCGCCTCGGTCAGGTCCGCGTAGGAGATGTTGGCCGAACCGTCGGCCCGGCCCGCGGTCGCGGAGGAGAAGCTGCCGTCGACGCGCACGTCGCGCAACTGGGCCTTCACCTCGGTGACGTTGACCTCGCGCCCGCCCGCGGTGGCGGTGATGCCGGAGAGGCTCACGTCCACCTCGTCCAGCTCCTTGCCCAGCACCTGGGTGAGGAACGGGAAGCCGCCGATCGACACCTGGGGGGTCGAGGACAGGCCCTGACTGCTCTTGATCCTGTCGGCCGCCTCGGACTCGGCCATATTGACCGCCAGCCGGTCGGCGGCGACGAAGAGGCCGCCGAGGATCACGGCGACGATCAGCAGTATCCGCAGTGCTCGCATTGCTCGGTGTCCCCCACCCTGTCCTGACCCTGTCCTGTCGGCCCCCGGTCGCCCGCGGGCGTGAAACGGTCCGGACGACGCCGTCTGCTCAATGATCGACGTCCGGGACCCGGCATTGGTTCCGGACGGCCTAGGGGGGCGCACCGCGACCGCCGGGTCCGCCGCACGCTCAGACCAGCGCGCGGCCGAGCAGATACACCGCGGGCGCCGCGGCCGTCAGCGGCAGCGCCACCCCCGCCGTCATGTGGACGAAGCGGGACGGGTAGTCGTAGCTGGCCACCCGCAGTCCGATCAGCGCGCAGGCGCCGGCCGCGAACCCGAGCAGCGCGCCGGCCTGCCCCGGACCGGTCGGACCGCCGACGGCGATGCCCGCCCCGGCGGCCGCCAGCAGCGCGACCACGACGGAGACCGCACCCGGCAGCGGCAGCGCACGGGCGACGGCGGCCACGGCGACGGCGCTCGCGCCGATCGTCACCGCGTCGGGGGCCGCCGCGAGGAGTGCCGTGGCCAGGATCGCCAGTGCGGCCGATGCGACCGTCGCCATCAACCCGGACATCCGCTCGTCCGCGCTCGCGTGGCTGCGCAGCTGAAGCACCAGCGTGAGCAGCACCCACACCCCGAGCGTGCCGATGATCGCGGCGGGGGCGTTCGCCCGGCCCGCCGTGAGCAGGGCGGCGTCGGCGACGAGGCCGCCCGCGAAGGCCAGGGCGATGCCCTGCCGCGCGGGCCACATCCCGTTCAGCCGGAACCAGCCCGCCGCGGTGACCGCCTGGAGCAGCACGAGCGGTACGAGCAGCGCGTACGTGCCGAGGGCCGCGCCGCCCGCGAGCAGCAGGGCGAGTACGGCGGTCAGCCCGGCGGGCTGCACACCGGGCGCGATGATCGGCGAGCGGCCCTCGGCGCGGGCCCGCTGGGCCGCGGTGAGCCGTGTGTCCTGGCTGGTCCCGCTCGCCGCGTGGCCCTCCTGCGCGGGAGCGGCCGGGGCCTCGGGCGGCAGCGCGGTGTCCGGCGCGGCGGGCTGGGGCGGCGGCGGGAAGTAGCCCGTGCCGGCCGCGGCAGCGGGCTGCACGACCGGCTGGTACTGGGTGTCCCAGGTGTCGCCCTGCCAGGTCTGCGTGGCACCCGCGTCCGGGGAGGGCTGCTGCCCGTAGGCGTCCTGCTGCCCCTGGTACGGCCCCGGCTGCTGCTGTCCGTACGGCTCGTGCGCCCCGTACGAACCGTACGGGTACTGCTGATCGCTGCTCATGCTGTGCGGTTCACCCTCCTGCGAACGGCGGGAGCACCTCGACCGTGCCGCCCTCGGCAAGGCGTACGGTCTCATGGCTCCGGGTCCCGACGGGGTCACCGTCGACGAGGAACGAACACCGTCGGAGTACCCGCGTCAGCTCGCCCGGGTGCCGTTCGCGCACCGCGTCGAGCGCCTCGGCGAGCGTCTCGGCGGCGTACGGCTCCTCCGCGACGCCGGCCGCGGACTTGGCCGCGGCCCAGTAGCGGATGGTTCCGGCTGCCATAGCGGCACTCCTCTCATTCGTGTCGCGCCGCCCTCCATGATGGGTCATGCGCCGGCCAGCCAGTCCGCGAGGCGGACGAGCAGGGCCTCGCCGGCGGCGTTCTCGGCGTGGCCCATGCCCGCCTCCAGCCACAGCTCGGCCGACCCGCGGGCCGCGGCGGCCAGCATGCGCGGATGGTCGAGCGGGAAATAGGGATCGCTGTCGCCGTGGACGATCAGCAGCGGGGTCGGCGCGATCAGCGGAACGGCCTCGACCGGGGAGAGCGGAACCGGGTCCCAGTCGCGGTGGTGGATACGGGTGCGGAGGCCGTAGCGGCCCACCAGCCGGCCGACCGGCCGCGTGACGACCCAGTGGAGGCGGCGCATCGGGGCCGTACCCCGGTAGTACCAGCGCGCGGGGGCGCTCACGGCGGCCACCGCATCGGTCCGCGCCTCCGTGCGCCCCTCGTGCTTCCCCATGGCCGCGTGGCGCAGGACGACGGAGCCCCCCATGGAGAACCCGACCGTCACCACCCTGGCGTAGCCGAGCGAGCGGGCCCACTCCACGGCGGCGGCCAGGTCGAGCACCTCGCGGTCGCCCACGGTGGACCGTCCCCCGGACCGCCCGTGCCCGCGGAACGAGAAGGTCACCACACCCGCGCGCCGGGCGAAGACGCCGGCCGCGCGCCGCACCGCGGGCCGGTCCACGGAGCCCGTGAAACCGTGCGCGACGACGATCGCCGTCGTGGCCGGACCGGCCGTGCACGGCTCGTGGAGCGCCTCGATCGGCACACCGTCGAGAGCCCGCAATATGGCGCGCCGTGGGCCGGGAGAGATCGAGGACACGTCCACAGTGTGAAATCGGCCCTCTTCCTCGCAACTCATGTGGGCTATTCTGCTGGGCAGAGGATCCGGGCAATGCCGCCCCCGGGTCCTTTTGTGTTTTCCCACCGTTGTTACGACCGGGTGAACACAAGCTCACCAAGGCTCTCGGGCGCGAGAGAGCCGCCGCACGAAGCAGTACCGCAGGCGTCCTCGCAGGGACCGAGGAGGAACCGACGTCATGGACGAGCGAACCGAGCACCGATCCGAACACGAGGACCGCAACGCGGTCCGGACGGGTGGAATCCGATGAGCTCTCTTCTGCTCCTGACCAATGCCCTCCAGCCGTCGACGGAGGTCCTCCCCGCCCTCGGGCTGCTGCTGCACAACGTGCGGGTGGCCCCCGCCGAGGGCCCGGCCCTCGTCGACACCCCCGGTGCCGACGTCATCCTCGTCGACGGCCGCCGCGATCTGCCGCAGGTGCGGTCGCTGTGCCAGCTGCTGCGCTCCACCGGTCCGGGCTGCCCGCTGGTCCTGGTCGTCACCGAGGGCGGCCTGGCCGCCGTCACCGCCGACTGGGGCATCGACGACGTACTGCTCGACACCGCCGGGCCCGCCGAGGTCGAGGCGAGGCTGCGGCTCGCGATGGGCCGCCAGCAGATCACCTCCGACGACTCCCCGATGGAGATCCGCAACGGCGATCTGTCGGTGGACGAGGCGACCTACAGCGCCAAGCTGAAGGGCCGGGTCCTGGACCTGACCTTCAAGGAGTTCGAGCTGCTCAAGTACCTCGCCCAGCACCCCGGCCGGGTCTTCACCCGTGCCCAGCTCCTCCAGGAGGTCTGGGGCTACGACTACTTCGGCGGTACGCGCACGGTCGACGTCCACGTACGGCGGCTGCGCGCCAAGCTCGGCCCGGAGCACGAGTCCCTCATCGGGACCGTACGGAACGTGGGCTACCGCTTCGTCGCCCCCGAGAAGGTCGAACGGGCCGCCGAGGAGGCCAAGGCGAAGGCGGCGGCTGCCGTCACCCACTCGGAGGACGCCCCTGTGATCGAGGAAGCGGGCGTACGCCCTGCCCAGAGGTAGGTCACCCCGCGTAGACTGCGCGCCGTGGCCAAGGTGACGCGGGACGACGTAGCGCGACTGGCGGGTACTTCGACCGCCGTCGTCAGCTACGTCATCAACAACGGACCCCGGCCGGTCGCCCCGGCCACGCGCGAGCGCGTTCTCGCAGCGATCAAGGAGCTGGGGTACCGGCCCGACCGGGTCGCGCAGGCGATGGCCTCGCGACGGACGGACCTCATAGGCATGATCGTGCCGGACGCACGGCAGCCGTTCTTCGCCGAAATGGCACACGCGGTCGAACAGGCCGCGGCCGAGCGCGGGAAAATGGTGCTCGTCGGCAATTCGGACTACCGCGACGAGCGCGAGGTCCACTATCTGCGGGCGTTCCTCGGCATGCGCGTCTCGGGACTGATCCTGGTCAGCCAGGGCATGAGCGAGCGGGCCGCGGCCGAGATCGAGGCGTGGGACGCGCGGATCGTGCTGCTGCACGAGCGGCCCGAGGCGATCGACGACGTCGCCGTCGTGACGGACGACATCGGCGGCGCCCAGCTCGCGACCCGGCACCTGCTGGAGCACGGCCACGAGTACGTCGCCTGTCTCGGCGGCGTGCCGAACACCCCCGCGGTCGGCGACCCGGTGGCCGACCACGTCGAGGGCTGGCGCCGTGCCATGAAGGAGTCCGGGCGCTCGATCGAGGGCCGGCTCTTCGAGGCGCCGTACAACCGCTACGACGCGTACCAGGTCGCCCTGAAGATCCTGTCCGGGCCCGACCGGCCCCCGGCGATCTTCTGCTCCACGGACGACCAGGCCTTCGGCGTGCTGCGGGCGGCGCGGGAGCTGCGGATAGACGTGCCGGGCGAACTGGCGGTCGCGGGCTTCGACGACGTGAAGGAAGCGGCGCTGACGGATCCGCCGCTGACGACGATCTCCTCGGACCGGCCGGCGATGGCCCGCGCGGCGGTGGACCTGGTCCTGGACGACGGCCTGCGGGTGGCGGGCTCGCGCCGCGAGCGGGTGAAGCTGTTCCCGTCGGGCCTGGTGATCCGCCGCTCCTGCGGCTGCGACGCCTGACACGCGGGCCCGGACCGGGGGTGGCCCCCCGGTCCGGACACCGGTTCACCAGGCGCCGTTGAGTCCGTGCCAGTCGCCGTCGAGCGACTCTGCGGCCCGGAAGGGCGTGCTGCCGCCGGTGCCCCGGTAGCCGAGCAGCCAGCCGGGGCTGCCGCCCATGTACCCCTCGTTGGTGAGCGTCAGGACGTCGTTGAGCGTGCCGCCGTTGTACGAGCCGACGCTGATGAACGTGTCCATGACCTGCCAGCCGCCGCCGACCAGCGTGCGCGTCCCGAACGCGCCACGGCCGTTGCCCGGGTAGAGCCACAGCCTGCCCGCGGTGTCGCGCGCCAGCAGGTCGGGCCGGGAGTCGCTGTTCAGGTCGCCCGGCCCGGTGAGGGCGTTCATGACCTGCCAGCCGCCGCCGACCAGCTTGCGCGTCCCGAAGGCGCGTCCGTTGCCCGGGTACATCCACAGCTGCCCCGCCGAGTCGCGCGCCAGCAGGTCGCCCCGCCCGTCGCCGGTCAGGTCGCCCGCGGCCGCGATCTGGCGCATGACCTGCCAGCCGCCGCCGACCAGCCTGCGGGTGCCGAACCCGCCGCGCCCGGTGCCCGGGTACAGCCACAGCTGTCCCGCCCTGTCCCGGGCAAGCAGGTCCTCGTTGCCGTCGCCGGTCAGGTCGCCGTGCCGGGTCATGGCGGTCATGCCGTTCCAGCCGCCGCCGACGAGCCGGCCCGAGTGGTCGCCGGGCAGGCGCCACAGGCGTCCGGCGAGGTCCCGGACGAGGACGTCGGGGACCAGGTCGTTGTCGAGGTCGCCGAAGCCGGCCGCCGCGCCGGCGGGGGCCGCCACCCACTGCGGGTAGGCCGGCATGTGGCACTCCCGCTCGGTCCTGACGAACTTGATCGAGCTGATCCTGCGGTCCATGTACGGCGTGAAGCTGTACTCCCCGGCGCCGGCGCCGGGCTCCTCGCGGAGGAAGTCGGCGTCGGGCGCGGCGAGGGAGTAGTCGGGCTCGCTGTAGGCGCACGCGTAGCTGGAGGTGCGGTTCACGAGCGAGCGGATCCTGTTGTCCCAGCTGCCGAGCGTCGCCATGCTCCGGTTGGTCGTGAACATCTCGCCGTCGCCTGATGTGCCGGTGAAGCCGCAGAAGTAACCGCTGGGGCAGCGGTAGGCGCCGTCCGCGGCCTGGGCGGTCTGGGCGGGCAGCGTGGCCGTCAGCAGGCCGGCCGTCACGAACCCCGTCACCGCGGTGAGAACGCGTCTGATCCCCTGGTGCACTTCGGATTCCCTTCCTGAAGCCCGTCGGGGCATATGGCTGCGCCAGTCAGACCGACGAGCGCCCGCCAGGGTTGCCCTGTGCGACGCCACGGTGCGGGCCCGGGTCCTTATATCGGGCATACGCGGTTCTGTCGGGCTTCTCAGCGCCGTCTCAGACCGCTCTCATCTGGCCCCGCGAAAGTCGATGCCATGAGCGACCACTACCGCCGCGGCGTCCACGACGACACCGGCACCCAGCAGCCGTACGAAGCGCCCCTCACCCAGGCCGGCGGAGGCTGGCCGCCGCCCCCGCCGCACCAGCCGGCCGGGACCGTCACCGTGTGGCCCGGGGGCGGCGGACCCGGCTTCGAGCCGCCCGCGCAGCAGGGCCCGGCACCGGTCCCCGCGCCGCACCGCCGCGCCAAGCGGCCCGTCGCACTGCTCGCCGCTGTCGCCATCGCCGCGGCGGCCGTCGGCGGCGGCACGTCCGTGCTCGTCGGCCAGTTCGTCGGCGACCGGGACGCCGGCGCCAGCAGCGCGGTCGCCGGCACCACCGTGTCGCAGAGCAGCAAGGGCACGGTGGCCGGCGTCGCCCAGGCCGTCTCGCCCAGCATCGTCGAGATCAACGCCACCTCCGCCGCCGGGCAGTCCACCGGCTCCGGCGTGATCATCACCTCCGGCGGCGAGATCGTCACCAACAACCACGTCGTCTCCGGCGCCGAGACCATCAAGGTGCGGCTCAGCGACGGCACGACGTACACCGCCGACATCGTCGGCACCGACCCCGACAAGGACCTCGCCCTCATCGAGCTGAACGGCGCCTCGGGGCTCAAGCCCGCCACCCTGGGCGACTCCGGCGCCGTCGAGGTCGGCGACCAGGTCGTCGCGATCGGCTCCCCCGAGGGTCTGACCGGCACCGTCACGAGCGGCATCGTCTCCGCGCTCGACCGTGACGTGACGGTCGCCAAGGAGGAGGACCAGGGACAGCGGGACCCCCGCCAGAACTGGCCCTTCGAGTTCGGCGGGCAGGAGTTCAACGGCGACACCGGCGACGCGAAGACCACCTACAAGGCGATCCAGACCGACGCCTCCCTCAACCCCGGCAACTCCGGAGGTGCGCTCATCAACATGAACGGCGAGATCATCGGCATCAACTCGGCCATGTACTCGCCCAGTTCCGCCACCGGCTCCACCGCCGGAAGCGTCGGGCTCGGCTTCGCGATCCCCATCGACACGGTCAAGGCCGACCTGGACAGTCTGCGCTCCGGCGGTGACAACTGAACGCGTGCGAGGCTGGGCCCATGACTGAAGGCGACCGCATCCTCATCGTCGACGACGAGCCCGCCGTGCGCGAGGCACTGCAGCGTTCCCTCGCCTTCGAGGGGTACGGCACCGAGGTCGCCGTCGACGGCGTCGACGCTCTCGCCAAGGCGGAGGCGTACGCCCCCGATCTCGTCGTCCTCGACATCCAGATGCCCCGGATGGACGGCCTGACCGCGGCCCGCCGGCTGCGGTCCGCCGGCTCCCGGGTGCCGATCCTGATGCTGACGGCCCGCGACACGGTCGGCGACCGTGTCACCGGGCTCGACGCGGGCGCCGACGACTACCTGGTCAAGCCGTTCGAGCTGGACGAGCTGTTCGCCCGCATCCGCGCCCTGCTGCGGCGCAGCTCCTACGCGGCCGCGGCCGAGGCCGCCGGGGACCAGGACGTGCTGTCGTTCGCCGATCTGCGCATGGATTTGGCGACCCGCGAGGTCACCCGCGGCACGCGCCCCGTCGAGCTGACCCGCACCGAGTTCACCCTCCTCGAACTGTTCCTGGCCCATCCGCGCCAGGTCCTCACCCGTGAACAGATCCTCAAGTCCGTCTGGGGCTTCGACTTCGAGCCCAGTTCCAACTCGCTGGACGTGTACGTGATGTACCTGCGGCGCAAGACGGAGGCGGCCGGCGAACCGCGGCTGGTGCACACCGTGCGCGGCGTGGGGTACGTGCTGCGATCGGGCGGCCCCGAGTGATCGCACGCTTCCGTGCCCTGCCCCTGCGCTCCCGGCTCGCGCTGCTGGTGGCGACGGCAGTGGCGGCGGCGGTCGCGGTCGTCTCCACCGTGTGCTGGTTCGTCGTGCGCGGCAAGCTGTACGACGAGGTGGACGCCAAGCTGCACTCGGCGAACGAGAACACCCCGCTGCGGGCCATCGACATCGCCACCACGCTCGGCAACTGCGCCCGGGAGACCTCCGACCCGACCGACTTCCCGGGCCCGAGGTCCGACTACTACTTCCAGCTCGCGCGCGCCGACGACGAGCGGCCGTGCGTCTTCGCCAGGAACTACGCGGGCACCGTCCGCGTCACGGCCGTCGACCGGGACGTGGCGCGGGCCGGGGACCCGACGGTCGAGACGTACCGCACCGGCACCGACACCGAGGGCCGGTCCGTCCGCGTGCTGACCGTCGCCGCCGTCGCCGACCCGCCGGGCGGCGGGGTGGTACGGGACACGGCCGTCATGTACGCGTTCCCGCTCAAGGAGACCGAGAACACGCTGCGCGAGCTGGCCCTGCTGCTGCTCGTCGTCTCCGGCATCGGTGTGTTCGGCGCGGGCGCGGCCGGCCTGTGGGTCGCGCGCACCGGGCTGGCCCCGGTGGACCGGCTGACCGGCGCCGTCGAGCACGTGGCCCGCACCGAGGACCTGAGCGTGCGCATCCCGGCCGAGGGGGACGACGAGATCGCCCGGCTGTCACGCTCGTTCAACGCGATGACCGCCGCGCTCGCCTCCTCTCGCGACCTCCAGCAGCAGCTCATCGCCGACGCCGGTCACGAGCTGCGTACTCCGCTGACCTCGCTGCGGACGAACATCGAGCTGCTCGCCCGCAGCGACGACACCGGACGCGCGATCCCGCCGGACGACCGCCGGGCCCTGCTGGCCTCGGTGAAGGCGCAGATGACGGAACTGGCGTCGCTGATCGGCGACCTCCAGGAGCTGTCCCGGCCGGACAGCGCGGCCCACGGCCGCCAGGTGCAGGTCGTGGCGCTGCACGAGATCCTCGACGGCGCGCTGGAGCGGGCCCGGCTGCGCGGACCGGAGCTGACGTTCGAGGCGGACGTGCGGCCCTGGTACGTACGCGGCGAACAGGCGGCCCTGGAGCGGGCGCTGGTCAACGTCCTGGACAACGCGGTGAAGTTCTCGCCGCGGGGCGGCGCGGTCGAGGTGCGCCTGCGGGACGGCGAACTGACCATCAGGGACCACGGGCCCGGCATCCCGCGGGAGGAACTCCCGCACGTCTTCGAGCGCTTCTGGCGTTCCCCGTCGGCGCGGTCGCTGCCGGGCTCGGGCCTCGGTCTGTCGATCGTGGCCCGCACGGTCCAGCAGGCGGGCGGCGAGGTGACGCTCGCCGCGGCGGAGGGCGGCGGCACCGTTGCGGTGATCCGCCTGCCGGGTGCCGCGGCGCCGCCCCCGTCCACCCCCTGACACCTTCGCGAGACGCAACGTCATGCGGTGACGGCCCTTCCTCGCATACCGTATTTGTCGAGACGATGCGTATCGTCTCGCAGATCCGCCCCTCGGTCACCCATCGAAGGAATCGCCCTTGCTCCCAGCCACCGCTACCGCCTCCCAGTTCGCCGGGGCGCTGTCCCCGATTCCGCGCAAGGGGCCGCGTGGCTTCAGCGGCGCCGGCGCGTTCCGGGCCCGGTCGCGGACGCACGGTGCGACGAGCCGCATCCGTGACGCGCGGGAGCGGCCCGGCGCCTCACGGAGAATGCCGTGCCGCCGCCCCCGCAGCCGCTGCGGTTCACCGCCCGAATCGAGGGCGAGGCGGCGCGGGGTGTCGACCGCCCGAGCTGCGGCTCGGCCGGTAGACCCGGGACGGGCGGCCGGTCGCTGCAGGCGGCCGGCCGCCGCCGCCCGTCAGCCGTTGTGGCGGATGAGGGACTCGACCAGTCCGGCACGGGTGTTGGGGAAGTCCATGGGGACGATCCCGAGCCCGCGCCAGCCGCTCGCCGTGCCGTCGAGGAAGCGGTGCACGCGCGGGTTGAGGTCGTCGGCGTTCCAGCGCGGTGGCATGTACGCGGACGTGCTCACGTAGTTGACGAACAGCTTGCCCGGCTGCTGGACCGCCTTGCGCAGGTGAGACTCGATCTTCGGGTACTTGTCCCAGGGCGGGGCGTTCCAGTCGTCCTGGATGTCGAAGAGGGCGCCGTCCGCGTAACGGACGCCCGGCAGCCCGCCGTTGTCGCCGAGGAGGACGACCCTGCCGCGTGCCTGGCCGAGCGCGGGGATGCCGTCGCCGATACGGAACAGCGACCGCCAGCCGCGGCGGTCGAGGTAGTCGTCGAAAATCGCGCGGAAGGTCGCGTCGCTCTCCTCCGAGTACTCCTGCTTGACCCGCATCAGCACCGTCTCGGACGGGTGCGCGGTGAGGAAGTCGCGGCAGGCGACGAGGACGTCGCCGAACATCATGTTCTGGTAGTACGGCCCGTGGTGGACGGCGAACGAGCCGCCGGTCACCCGGCACCGTACGTCGAGGAAGCGGATGCCGCTGGTCAGCTGCTCGGCGATGGTCGTGTTCTGGCATTCCGTCCACAGCCCGCCGAAGCGGGCGCCCGAGTCGTGGGTGCCCGGGATCGTCAGCCGTTGCAGGGGTGTCGAGTCGGCGGCACCGGCCATCCAGTCCTGGGCGGACAGGGTGGTGCTGCGCGGTGCGGCGGCGGCGTGGGGGGCGCCGATGAGGGCGGCGGCGGAGAATGCCGCCGCGCCCGCGAGAAGTCTCCGTCGGTCCATGGGCGGGAGTATGACGCGGTCACGACAAGACGGCCAGGGTCCGGGAGCCCGGCGCACGGGCCGGCTGTCGCCCCCGGAAACGCCGGTGGGGCGGCGGACCCCCCGGCCCGCCGCCCCACCGTTCGACCCTGCGCGCTTACCGCACGACCGTGATGCGGTCCGCGGCCGGCGGTGCGATCGGCGCCGACGCCGAGGAGTTCGCCGCCAGGTAGGCGTTGAACACGTCCAGGTCGGAGGCGCCCACCAGCTTGTTGGTGTGCTCCTTCAGGACCGCGAAACCGTCACCGCCGCCCGCGAGGAACTCGTTCATCGCGACCCGGTACGTCTTCGCCGGGTCGATCGCCTCGCCGTTCAGCTTCACCGAGCTCACGACGATCCGGTCGGCACCGGTCTTCGTCAGGTCCAGGGTGTAAGTGAAGCCCTTCGACACCTGGAGGATCTTCGGGGACGCCTCGTTCGGGCCACTGACCTGCTGCTGGAGCGCGGTGATCAGCTGGGCGCCGGTCAGGTCGACGACGTTCATCATGTTGGTGAAGGGCTGGACCGTGAAGGCCTCGCCGTACGTCACCACACCGTCGCCCTCGCTGCCCGACGCCTTGTACACCAGGTCGGAGCGGATTCCGCCCGGGTTCATCAGCGCCAGCTGGGCGCCGCCCTTGTCGGCCGGGGCGAGACCCGCGAGCTGCGCGTCCGCGATCAGGTCGCCCAGCGGCTTCTCCGGCGCGGTGGCGCCGCGGCCGTTGATGTCGGCCGAGATGAAGCCCTGCGGACGGCTCGCGATCGGCGCGGCCAGCTTGTTCCAGCGCGTGATCAGCTCCGTCATGTCCGGGGCCTTGGCCTGGTCGCGGCTGACGATGTGGTTCGCCGACTTGACCGACGTACGGACGATGTCGCCGGTCCGCCGGTCGTAGGTCAGCGTGGTGTCCGTGTAGAGCTTGCCGTAGGACGACGCCGAGGTGACCATGCGCGGCTTGCCGGACGGGTCCGGGATCGTGCACACGTACGCCTGGTGGGTGTGGCCGGTGACCAGGGCGTCGACCTGGGGCGTGATGCCCTTGGCGATGTCGACGATCGGGCCCGAGACACCGTCGCCCACGCCCGGCGAGTCGCAGTCGTAGTTGTACGACGTGGAGGCGGGCGAGCCGCCCTCGTGGATGAGCGCGACGATCGACTTCACGCCCTTGCGCTCCAGCTCACGGGCGTACTTGTTGACGGTCTCGATCTCGTCGTGGAACTTCAGGCCCTTGATGCCGTTGGCGCTGACGATGTCCGGCGTGCCCTCCAGGGTGACGCCGATGAAACCGATCTTGACGCCGTTCTTCTTCCAGACGGTGTACGGCTTGAGGATCGGCTTGCCGGTCGACTCCTTGGTCACGTTCGCCGCGAGATAGGGGAAGTCCGCGCCCTCGAACTCCTTGCCCTCCTCGAAGCAGCCGTCGGTCGGGTGGCAGCCGCCGTTCTGGAGGCGGGCCAGCTCGACCGCGCCCTCGTCGAACTCGTGGTTGCCCACGCCCGTCACGTCGAGGTCCAGCTTGTTGAGCGCCTCGACGGTCGGCTCGTCGTGGAAGAGCCCGGACAGCAGCGGGCTCGCGCCCACCAGGTCGCCGGCGGCGGCGGTGACGGAGTACGGGTGGCCCTGGCGCGCGGTGCGCAGCGAGGTCGCGAGGTACTCGACGCCACCGGCCGGGACGGTCTTGACCGTGCCGTCGGCCTGCTTCTCGGAGACGGTGCCGGCCGAGCCGGCCGGCGGCTCCAGGTTGCCGTGCAGGTCGTTGAAGGAGAGCAGCTGCACATCGACGGTGCGCGGCTGGTGGCCGGAGCCCTGCCGGTCACCGCCGGCGGCACCGGCCGGCAGCGCGGCCGCGAGCGCGCCGACCGTGGCCAGCCCGGCCGCGGCGGCGAGGACGCGCCGGGTCCGCTTGGCCGCGCGATGGTTGGGTGGTGTCGCTGACATCTGTCTCCTTGTCAGGTCCAACGAGGGAGCGAGGGGCGAGCGGCAGCCTAGAGTCAACGCGCGTAGCGCGACAGGGGGATACGGGTTACGACCTGGTTGCCATCACTCAGGAATCGGGACGAAACGGCTGATGGCGCCCGTGGGGAGTGGTGCGTCAGGCGCGCCGCGGAGGTGGAGGGTGCCGGCTCCCGGGGCGGGGGCGTGGGCCCCGGCGGGCTCGCCCGCTGCGACGACACACCCTCGTGGCCGACACCACCCCCGCCGCACGCCACCCGCACCGCCATCGCCCGCCGTACCCTCGACACATGACGATCGACGCAGTGATTCCGGAGCCCGGCCGGCAGATCCAGTCCCTGGACGAACTCACCGCCGAGCAGGCCGAGGCCGTGTCCGAGCTGCTCGCCGAGGCCGCCCGGTCCGACGGGATGCAGGCCGTGTCCGAGCAGGGCCGGCTGCAGCTGCGCGGCGGGCCGCGGGAAGGCGTACAGCACTTCCTGCTCACCGTCGAGGGGCAGCTCGTCGGATACGCCCAGCTGGAGGACACCGACCCCGTCGAGGCCCCGGCGGCCGAGCTCGTCGTCCACCCGAACCACCGCGGACGCGGCCACGGACGGGCCCTGGGGACGACCCTGCTCGACGCGTCGGGCAAGCGGCTGCGCGTGTGGGCGCACGGCGGGAAGTCCGCCGCCCGGCACATGGCCCAGGTCCTCGGCCTGACGCTCTTCCGCGAACTGCGCCAGTTGCGCCGCCCGTTGACCCCGCAGGGCATCCCCGAGCCGGTGTACCCGCCGGGTGTCACCGTGCGGACCTTCGTGCCGGGACAGGACGACGCCGACTGGCTCGCCGTCAACGCAGCGGCGTTCGCCCACCACCCCGAGCAGGGCTCGCTGACCCAGCGGGACCTGGACGACCGCAAGGCCGAGCCGTGGTTCGACCCCAAGGGCTTCTTCCTGGCCGAGCAGGGAGGCCGGATCATCGGCTTCCACTGGACGAAGGTGCACGCGGAGGAACAGCTCGGCGAGGTCTACGTCCTCGGCATCAGCCCCGACGCCCAGGGCGGCGGCCTCGGCAAGGCCCTCACGGCGACCGGCCTGCGCCACCTCGCCGCCCAGGGCCTGCCGACGGCGATGCTCTATGTGGACGCGGACAACCTGGCGGCAATGCGGGTGTACGAGCAACTCGGCTTCGTGACGCACGAGGTGGACCTGATGTACCGCACCGAGACCTGATCCGGCCCGGCCAACGGGCAGAGGGGGCGGGGTCGTTGACACCGCCCCCTTTCCTACGCCACCATTTCACTATTCAATTAGTGAAAGGGTGGTGCAGTGACGTGGTCGAGTTCCGCATCGACCGGCGCAGTGGCGTCGCCACCTATCTCCAGATCGTCCAGCAGACGAAAAGCGCCCTGCGCCTCGGACTGCTGCGGCCCGGTGACCGCCTCCCGACGGCCCGCGAGGTCGTCGAGGCCACGGCCATCAACCCGAACACGGTGCTCAAGGCCTACCGCGAGCTCGAACGCGAGGGACTCGTCGAGGCCCGCCGCGGCCTCGGCACCTTCGTGACCCGGACCCTCGGCGGCCAGGCGGCCGGCACACCGCTGCGCGCGGAGCTCGCCGACTGGGTCGCACGGGCCCGTGCGACGGGACTGGAGACGGACGACATCACCGCGCTCCTCGCCGCCGTACTGGAGGCAGAGGAACCGCACAAGAGCGAAGGGGGCGGCGCGTGACCGCGACCGCGACCGCGATCGAGGCGAACGGCCTCGGCAAGACCTACCGCAGACACGGCCGGCCGGCCCTGCGCGACTGCTCGTTCCGCGTGCCCGCCGGGCGGGTGTGCGCCCTCGCGGGTCCCAACGGTGCCGGGAAGTCCACCCTGCTCGCCATCGCCGCGGGACTCGCCCGCCCGGGCGACGGCACGCTGCGGGTGCTCGGCGCCGAGCCCGCGTCCGCATGGCGTACGTCGCCCAGGACAAGCCCCTGTACCCGCAGCTGACCGTCGCCGACACCCTCCGCCTGGGCCGCGAACTCAACCCGGGCCGCTGGGACGCCGCCCTGGCCGGCCGGATCGTCGAGGAGGGCGGCTTCACCCCGGGCGACCGCATCCGCAGCCTCTCCGGCGGTGGGGGTACCTCCCACGCCCGAAGGGCTGTGGGGGAGCACCCGCGTGGCGCTCGCCCTCGCGCTCGGCAAGCGCCCCGAACTCCTTCTGCTCGACGAGCCGATGGCCGACCTCGACCCCCTGGCACGGCACCAGCTGATGGGCATCCTGATGGCCGAGGCCGCCGACCACGGCACCACGGTCGTGATCTCCTCGCACATCCTGTCCGAGCTGGAGGCGACCTCCGACTACGTCCTGCTCGTCGACGGCGGCCGGGTGCGCCTGGCCGGCGACACCGAGGACCTGGTCGCCGCGCACACCCTGCTCACCGGCCCCGTCACGGACCTCGCGCCGCACACCGTCGTCGAGTCCCGTACGACAGGACGTCAGCTCACCGCGCTGATACGCCCGAAGGGCGCCCTCGACCCCGTCTGGTTGACGTCGGACCCCTCCCTGGAGGAACTGCTCATGGCCCATCTCCGCTCCCCCGGGGCCCCCGCCCTGCTGACGGCGGACGCGGCGGTGACGGCATGAGCACGCTGCGCCTGAAGGGCCCGAGCTGGGTCGTCGTCCGCCAGCACCGCGCGGTCCTGACCGTCGCGGCGGCCCTGCTCGTGCTGTCCGCCGCCGTGGCCGCCGGGCTGCGCGTCTGGTACGAGGCGACGCCGCCCGACGACTTCGACAGGAACCTGTTCGCCCGGTCGGACCTGCGCAGCGGCTTGCTGCCGGTCGTCGAGTACGCCGGCCTGGCCGCCATGACACTGCCCCTGCTGATCGCGGCCGTCGTGGCGGGCCCGGTGATCGCCCGCGAGCTGGAGAGCGGGACGTACCGCCTGGCCTGGACCCAGTCGGTGACACCGCAGCGGTGGTTCGCCACGAAGACCATGGTCCCCGCGGTGGCCGTCACGGTCCTCACGGCAGCCCTCGTCGGCGTCTTCCGCCTGGCCTGGGACCCGCTGTCCCACAACACGCACCTGCGCTGGTACACGCGGCACGTCTTCCTCGCCATCGGGCCCGCGTCGATCGCGTACGCCCTGCTCGCGGTGGCCGTCGGCGCACTCACCGGGCTGCTGGTGCGCCGCACCCTGGCCGCCATGTCCGTCGCCTGTCTCGCCACCGGGGCCGTCATGCTCACGATGTCGTCGCAGCGGGGAAACCTCTGGCCCACCGTCTCCGACGCCGTCCGGACCGGCCCCGCCCACTACCCCCTCTGGGAGGACTGGCTGGTCACCGACACCGGGATGCTGACCTCGTCAGGTGAACGCCTCGGCTTCGACATCTGCTTCACCGCCGACCGCGACGCCTGCCTCGCCGAGCACGGTGTCACCGGCCGCTGGTACGACTACCATCCCGAGTCGCACCTGTGGCCGCTCCAGCTCGTCGAGACCGGTATCGTCCTCGCGCTGGCCGCGGTCGTGACGTACGCCGCGTTCCGGATCTTCCGCCACCGGCACGGATGACACCCTGCGGGGCCCCGGCCGACCCCCCAGGGGCTGCCCGGTGGATCAGGGCCGGACAGGACGCGGCGTCTGGTGCGGTACATCGCAAGGCGCCGGAGTGCCCTGATAGCGGAGCTATTGGGGCATTTCGGCAACGCAGCGAGGTGCCGTGCCAGGCGTCGGGGCCCCGGCCAAGATCCACCGGGCAGCCCCTAAGGCCCCGCCACGCTTTCCCTCACGTCATGTCGTCGTTACCGGCCATTCAGACACCCTTGCGACCCTCGGCCAATGCAGCCCGCTGTGCCCGACTCCCCCCGCGGGAGAAAAGCCCTCGCCCCGGCCCTCTCCGACGCGCCGGTGACACTTTCCGCGCGGAACAATGGGGCCATGAGCCAGCAGCCCGCCGAGGTCCCGGTCCAGCACCCCCAGCCGTCCGTCGCGTCCATAGCCGCGCACCGGCCGCACACCGTGGCCGCCACCGTCTCCGATCTCGAACCCGACCTCGACGCGGACCTCGACACCTACGTCGAGGACGCGGAGCACGTGCTCGCCGGTGAGCTGCCCCAGGGGCGGTTCCTCGACCGCGAGCGCAGCTGGCTCGCGTTCAACGAACGCGTCCTGGAGCTCGCCGAGGACCCGGCCACGCCCCTGCTGGAGCGGGCCAACTTCCTCGCCATCTTCGCGTCCAACCTGGACGAGTTCTTCATGGTCCGGGTGGCAGGACTCAAGCGCCGCATCGCCACCGGTGTCGCCACCCGCTCGGCCTCCGGCCTCCAGCCCCGCGAGGTCCTCGACCTGATCTGGACGCGCTCGCGCGAGCTCATGGCCCGGCACGCCGCCTGCTTCCAGCAGGACGTCGCCCCCGCGCTCGCCGACGAGGGCATCCACCTCATCCGCTGGCCCGAGCTCACCGAGAAGGAGCAGGCCCGCCTCTTCACCCTGTTCCGGCAGCAGATCTTCCCGGTCCTCACGCCGCTGGCCGTGGACCCCGCGCACCCCTTCCCGTACATCTCGGGACTCTCGCTCAACCTCGCCGTCGTCGTGCGCAACCCGGTCAGCGGCCACCGCCACTTCGCCCGCGTCAAGGTCCCGCCGCTGCTCTCCCGCTTCCTGGAGGCCAGCCCGCAGCGGTACGTGCCGCTGGAGGACGTCATCGCGGCGCACCTCGAAGAGCTGTTCCCCGGCATGGAGGTCCTCGCCCACCACATGTTCCGGGTGACCAGGAACGAGGACCTGGAGGTCGAGGAGGACGACGCCGAGAACCTGCTCCAGGCCCTGGAGAAGGAGCTCCTGCGCCGCCGCTTCGGCCCGCCCGTGCGCCTGGAGGTCGAGGAGTCCATCGACCCGTACGTGCTCGATCTCCTCGTCCGCGAGCTGAAGGTCTCCGACGCCGAGGTGTACCCGCTGCCCGGGCCGCTGGACCTGACCGGCCTGTTCGGGATCTCGGCGCTGGACCGGCCCGAGCTGAAGTACCCGAAGTTCGTCGCCGGCACCCACCGGGACCTGGCCGAGGTCGAGTCCGCGTCCGCGCCCGACATCTTCATGGCGCTGCGCGAACGGGACGTGCTGCTGCACCACCCGTACGACTCGTTCTCCACCTCCGTGCAGGCGTTCCTGGAGCAGGCCGCTGCCGACCCGGACGTCCTCGCGATCAAGCAGACGCTGTACCGGACCTCCGGCAAGTCCCCGATCGTCGACGCGCTCATCGACGCCGCCGAGGCGGGCAAGCAGGTCCTCGTCCTCGTCGAGATCAAGGCCCGCTTCGACGAGCAGGCCAACATCAAGTGGGCGCGCAAGCTGGAGGAGGCGGGCTGCCATGTCGTCTACGGGCTCGTGGGCCTCAAGACGCACTGCAAGCTGTCGCTCGTCGTCCGCCAGGAGGGCGAGACGCTGCGGCGCTACTCGCACGTCGGCACCGGCAACTACCACCCCAAGACGGCCCGGCTCTACGAGGACCTGGGACTGCTGACCGCGGACCCGCAGGTCGGCGCGGACCTCTCCGACCTCTTCAACCGGCTCTCCGGCTACTCGCGCCGCGAGACCTACCGCCGGCTGCTGGTGGCGCCCAAGTCGCTGCGCGACGGGCTGATCTCGCGCATCAACAAGGAGATCACCCACCACCGCGCCGGACGCCCCGCCTATGTCCGCATCAAGGTCAACTCCATGGTGGACGAGGCGATCATCGACGCCTGCTACCGGGCGGCCGCGGTCGGCGTGCCGATCGACATCTGGGTCCGCGGCATCTGCGCGATCCGCCCCGGTGTCGCCGGCCTCTCGGAGAACATCCGGGTGCGCTCGATACTCGGCCGCTTCCTGGAGCACTCCCGCGTCTTCGCCTTCGGCAACGGGGGCGAACCGGAAGTGTGGTTCGGCAGTGCCGACATGATGCACCGCAACCTCGATCGCCGTATCGAGGCACTGGTACGGGTCACCGACCCGGCCCACCGCGCGGCCCTGACCCGGCTGCTGGAGACGGGCATGTCCGACACCACGTCGTCCTGGCACCTCGGCCCGGACGGCGCGTGGACCCGGCACGCCACGGACTCCGACGGCCAGCCGCTGCGGAACGTACAGGAGATGCTCATAGACGCCCGGAGGCGCCGGCGTGCACAGCCCTGAACTTTCCCGCGACACCGCCACTGCGGGCGAGGCGGTGGCCCACTACCTCCACACGCAGGCGGGGGACTTCCTGCGCAGCCTGCGCCTGCACGGCGAGAGCGGTGCGGACACGGCGGGCGCCTCGGAGGCGGCGCGGGCGCTGCGGGCGTCGTCGCGCCGGATCAGCGGGACGCTGTACACCTTCCGCCCGCTGCTCGACCCGGCGTGGGCGGACGGCCTGCGCACGGAGCTGGGCTGGCTGTCCGCGACACTGGCGCTCGAGCACGCGTGCACGTCACGCCTGTCCCGCTTGCTGGACGCACTGTCCCGCCTGTCGGGCACGGCCCCGCTTCCGCCGGCGCGTACGGAGGTGTCCCTGCGGTACGCGGTTGCCTCCTCCCGTGGCGGGGCCACAGATTCCACGACCGGCACGCTGCCGAACGCGGCGGACAGCGCGGCCGCAGGGGCCACGCCCGGACGGGACGCCGCAAGCGGCGAAGAGACCGCCGACGCAGCGCCCCTGCGCGGTGGGGAAGCCGACCGAGGGAACGAGGACCGGCCCGCCGGGCCCGCGGTCAACGGGACCGGAAGCGCCGCGCGGGGCGGCGCACTCAACGTCGGGGCCGCGCGGGCCGGGGCCCTGCTGGAGCGGCAGCTCACCCTCGCCCGGACCCGGGCGCACTCCGCCGCGCTCCAGGCGCTCGGCTCCTCCCGTTTCCACGCCGTCGCCGACGCCGTCGCCTTACTGGCCAGCGAGCTCCCGCTGGCCCCTGCCGCCGCCGGCCCGGCCGCCGAGACGCTCGGCCTGCTCGCCGAGGTCGCGGAGCGGCGCCTGCTGGACGCCGTCGCCCAGCTGCCCCTGGGCCGCGCGGCCCATCCGTACAACGCGGACGCCCTGGTCAACGGCCTCACGACCGCCACCGCCGGCGAGGAGCAGGACGCCCCGTGGCACGAGGTCCGCAGGCTGCTGCGGTTGCACCGCTACGCGCAGGAGGTACTGCACCCCGACGCCGATCCGGTCCTGTGCCACGCCGGACGCGTGCTGGACCACCACCGCGACGCCGCCGAGGCGTCCGAGGCCGCCGCGGCAGCCGCCCGTACGCCCCGGATCGCGCCGGCCACCGCGTACGCCCTCGGCGTGCTTCACGCCGACCAGCGGCACGAGGTCGAGGCCGCCAGGTTCGCCTTCCAGCAGGAGTGGCGGCGCGCCACGGCGACGGTCACCGCACCATGAACGACGGCACAGTGCTCGCCGCCGGCGTCGTGCTGTGGCGCCGGGCACCGCACCACGGCGACGACGGCATCGAGGTCTGCCTCGTCCACCGGCCCAAGTACGACGACTGGTCGCATCCCAAGGGCAAGCTCAAGCCGGGTGAGGACGCCCTCGCCGCCGCCCTGCGCGAGGTACTGGAGGAAACCGGCCACCGGTGCATCCCGGGCGCCCGGCTGCCCTCGATCCGCTACATCACGAAGGGCCGCCCCAAGCACGTCACGTACTGGGCCGCCGAGGCCCGCTCCGGGTCGTTCGCCGCCAGCCGCGAGGTGGACCGCATCGTCTGGCTGCCGCCCGCCGCCGCCCGCGAACGCCTCACGCAGCCCCACGACCGCACCCTGGTCGACGCCCTGCTCCAGGAACTGCGCACCGCCTGACAACCGGCGCCACCTGCGGCGCGTGTCGGCGGGCGCACGCCCTCGCGCGGGTCAATCCTTGGGACGGCACCAGGCCGCCGGACACGGTTCACCTTGCGTTCACTCTCCCCCGTTGGTCACTTCACCTGATCTGCCTAATTTCGGCCGTGCACGGTGTCCGGTGCAGTGCCGGTCATCCCCACCCGACACACGCCGCCACAGAACGTCACGACAAAGGTCAGCGTCCGGCGGCTCCTGGAAGGAACACCCGAAAGTGAAGCTTCAGCGCAAGAACGGGCTTCGCGCCACCGCGCTCGGCGCCCTCGCCCTGTCCGGCGCCCTGGTCCTCACGGCGTGTGGTTCGGACGACAACACCGCGCCCGACAGCGGCACGAAGACCGGCGCTGCGTCGAACATCAAGTGCGACGACGCCAAGGGCCAGCTGCTCGCGGCCGGCTCGACCGCCCAGAAGAACGCCATGGACCTGTGGGTCAAGAACTTCCAGGCCGCCTGCTCCGGCGTCGAGGTCAACTACCAGGCCATCGGCTCCGGCGGCGGCATCACCAAGTTCAACCAGGGCCAGGTCACCTTCGCCGGCTCCGACTCCGCGCTGAAGCCGGAGGAGGTCGAGGAGTCGAAGAAGATCTGCAAGGGCGGCCAGGGCATCAACCTGCCGATGGTCGGCGGCCCCGTCGCGATCGGCTACAACCTGGACGGCGTGGACAACCTGGTCCTGGACGCGCCCACCCTGGCCAAGATCTTCGACTCGAAGATCAAGAAGTGGAACGACGAGGCCATCGCCAAGCTCAACCCCGACGCGAAGCTCCCGGACACCGAGATCCAGGCCTTCCACCGCTCGGACGAGTCCGGTACGACGCAGAACCTGCACAAGTACCTGAGCGAGGCCTCCCCGGCCGACTGGAAGCACGACCCGAAGTCGAAGTCGTGGCTCGCCCCCGGTGGTCAGGCCGCCAACGGCTCCTCCGGTGTCGCCGCCCAGGTCAAGCAGACCCAGGGCTCCATCGGCTACTTCGAGCTGTCGTACGCGACCTCGCAGTCCATCGACACCGTCAAGCTGAACACCGGCGCCGCGACCCCGGTCGAGGCGACGACGGAGAACGCCTCCAAGGCCATCGCCGCCGCCAAGGTCAAGGGCACCGGCAGCGACCTGGCCCTGTCCCTCGACTACAAGACCAAGGTCGAGGGCGCGTACCCGATCATCCTCGTGACGTACGAGATCGCCTGCGACAAGGGCAACAAGGCGGAGACGCTGCCCACCCTGAAGGCGTTCCTGAACTACACCGTCAGCGACGAGGGCCAGAAGGTCCTCGCCGAGGCCGGCTACGCCCCGCTGCCCGCCGAGATCGCGGCCAAGGTCCGCGAGATCGTTCCCACCCTCGCCTGACGTCCGGCCGGGGCCGGTCCGCCACCGCGGACCGGCCCCGGCATCCGGTGCACCGCCGCCTGGAGCCGCACGGCTCCGCAGACCGGAGACCCTGATGGATACAGCAACCACCACCAAGAACCCAGCGCCCGGCGCGCCTCCGTCCGAGAGCAGCGCCCGCGGAAAGCTCCGCCCCGGCGACCGCATCTTCCTCGGCATGTCGCGGGGAGCGGGCATCTTCCTCCTGGTGATCATGGCCGCGATCGCGGGATTCCTCGCGTACCGCGCCGGCATCGCCATCTCGAAGGACGACGCCAACTTCCTGACCGCCTCCGAGTGGAACCCGGCCGGTGACCCGCCGGTCTTCGGCATCGCCGTCCTCGTCTTCGGCACGGTCGTGAGCTCGGTCATCGCCATGGTCATCGCCGTGCCGGTCGCCATCGGCATCGCGCTGTTCATCTCGCACTACGCGCCGCGCAGGCTCGCCGCCCCGCTCGCGTACGTCGTCGACCTGCTCGCCGCCGTCCCCAGCATCATCTACGGCCTGTGGGGCGCCATCTTCCTGGTCCCCTACCTCGACGGCCTGAACAGCTGGCTCAACGAGTACCTCGGCTGGACCTACATCTTCGAGAAGACCAGCGAGGGTGTCGCCCGCAACCTGTTCACGGTGGGCATCCTCCTGGCGATCATGATCCTGCCGATCATCACCAACGTCACCCGTGAGGTCTTCCTCCAGGTGCCGAAGATGCACGAAGAGGCCGCTCTCGCCCTCGGCGCCACCCGCTGGGAGGTCATCCGCATGTCGGTGCTCCCCTTCGGCCGCTCGGGCATCATCAGCGCCTCCATGCTGGGCCTCGGCCGCGCGCTCGGCGAGACGATGGCCGTCGCCGTCGTCCTGTCCCCCAGCTTCATCATCTCCGGGCACCTGCTGGACCCGGGCGGCGGCACGTTCGCGCAGAACATCGCCGCGAAGTTCAACGAGGCGGACGAATTCGGCCGTGACGCGCTGATCGCCTCCGGTCTCGTCCTCTTCGTCATCACCCTGCTGGTCAACGGAGCGGCCCGCGCGATCATCGCCCGCCGCAAGGAGTACTCGGGGGCCAACGCATGAGCCAGGTCATTGAGGAAACGCGTCCGGCGCCCGCCGTGCGCACCGCCCCCCTCTCCCACGCGCGCATGCCGCGCTGGGCGCCGGCGGCCATCGCGGTCGGCTCGATCGCCGCGGGCTGCGCGATCGGCCTCGGCGCCGGCTGGCACAGCCGCGTCCAGTGGGGCATGATCGCCGCGCTGATCTTCGTCGTCGCGACCTTCGTCGTCACGTCCAAGGTGGAGAACGTCCGCCAGGCCAAGGACCGCGTCGCCACCAGCGTCGTCTGGGTGTGCTTCGTGCTGGCCGTCGTGCCGCTGTTCTCGCTCGCGTGGGTCACCGTCAGCAAGGGCATCGAGGTCGTCGACGGCTACTTCCTGAGCCACTCGATGAACGGCGTGCTCGACGCCCAGCCCGGCGGCGGTATCTACCACGCCCTGCTCGGCACCATCGAGCAGGTCCTGATCGCCACGGTGATCGCCGCCCCGATCGGCATGCTCACCGCGATCTACCTGGTCGAGTACGGCCGCGGGAAGCTGGCCAAGGCCGTCACCTTCTTCGTCGACGTCATGACCGGCATCCCGTCGATCGTCGCGGGCCTGTTCGTCCTGGCGACGTGGAACCTGATGCTCGGCTTCGGACCCTCCGGCTTCGCCGGCGCCATCGCGCTCGCGATCCTGATGATGCCGGTGGTCGTCCGCTCCACCGAGGAGATGCTGAAGCTGGTCCCGAACGAGCTGCGCGAAGCCTCGCTCGCCCTCGGCGTGCCGAAGTGGCGGACCATCCTGAAGGTGGTCCTGCCCACCGCGATCGGCGGCATCACCACCGGCGTGATGCTCTCCGTCGCGCGCGTCACGGGTGAGACCGCCCCGGTGCTGCTCCTCGTGTTCGGTACGAAGCTGATCAACCCCAACCCCTTCGAAGGCGCCCAGTCCTCCCTGCCGCTCTACGTGTACGAGCAGTACGCGGTCGGCACGGACGCCTCGATCGCGCGCGCCTGGGGCGCCGCGCTGGTGCTGATCGCCTTCGTCATGCTCCTCAACCTGGTCGCCCGCGGCATCGCCCGCTGGAAGGCCCCGAAGACCGGCCGCTGAGGCCACCCGGAAGTGAAGTGATCCCCATGGCCAAGCGAATCGACGTCAGCGGCCTGACCGCCTACTACGGCTCCCACAAGGCGATCGAGGACATCTCGATGACGGTGGAGCCCCGCTCCGTGACGGCCTTCATCGGCCCGTCCGGCTGCGGAAAGTCCACGTTCCTGCGCACCCTGAACCGCATGCACGAGGTCACCCCCGGTGGCCGCGTCGAGGGCAAGGTGATGCTGGACGACGAGAACCTCTACGGTTCCGGTGTCGACCCGGTCGCCGTGCGCCGCACGGTCGGCATGGTCTTCCAGCGGCCGAACCCGTTCCCGACGATGTCGATCTTCGACAACGTCGCGGCGGGTCTGCGCCTGAACGGCAACTACAAGAAGTCCGAGCTGAGCGACATCGTCGAGAAGTCCCTCAAGGGCGCGAACCTCTGGAACGAGGTCAAGGACCGCCTGAACAAGCCGGGCTCGGGTCTGTCCGGCGGTCAGCAGCAGCGCCTGTGCATCGCCCGCGCGATCGCGGTCGAGCCGGACGTGCTGCTGATGGACGAGCCCTGCTCGGCGCTCGACCCGATCTCCACGCTCGCGATCGAGGACCTGATCGGTGAGCTGAAGGAGCGCTTCACGATCGTCATCGTGACGCACAACATGCAGCAGGCGGCGCGCGTCTCGGACCGCACGGCCTTCTTCAACCTGGCGGCGGTCGGTCAGCCCGGCAAGCTCGTCGAGATCGACGACACCGAGCGGATCTTCGCCAACCCATCCGTCCAGGCGACCGAGGACTACATCTCGGGACGCTTCGGATAAGACGTCTTGGGGTGCTGCATGGCGGTGCCACCCACAAGACGACGGGCCCGCCCCCTCTCCCAGGGGGCGGGCCCACGCATGTCTCTCGTCACCGGGGGCAACTCCAGCCCGCCCGGCGATTGAGGACACCGCGCGAAGCGCGGTACGGGTCCGGGGCGGAGCCCCGGACGCGGGATGGGAGTACCTCCCACGGCCGCCGGGCCGCAGGAGGAGGGCGGGGAGGGGCAAGCAAAAGGGCCCAGCCACCCCCCAGGTGACCGGGCCCCACCGTGCAACAACCCCCGCGTCAGCCGAAGATCACGTACACGACCCCGTAGCTCAGCGCAGCCACCGCCGCCGCCGCCGGCATCGTGATGAACCACCCCAGGACGATGTTCTTCGCGACACCCCACCGCACCGCGTTCACCCGCTTCGTCGCCCCGACACCCATGATCGCCGAGGTGATCACATGCGTCGTCGAGATCGGCGCGTGGAACAGGAACGCCGAGCCGAACATGATCGACGCCCCCGTCGTCTCCGCCGCGAACCCCTGCGGCGGATCCAGTTCGATGATCTTGCGGCCCAGCGTCCGCATGATGCGCCAGCCGCCCGCGTACGTACCCAGCGACAGCATCAGCGCGCAGGCGATCTTCACCCACGTCGGGATCGGGTCGCCCGCGTTCTCCACATCGGCGATGACCAGGGCCATCACCACGATGCCCATGGTCTTCTGCGCGTCCTGGAGACCGTGGCCGAGGGCCATGCCGGCCGCAGACACGGTCTGCGCGATACGGAAACCGCGCTTCGCCTTGTGCGGATTGGCGTTCCGGAACATCCACAGGATGGCGACCATCACCAGATAGCCGGCGATCATGCCGACGAAGGGCGACACGAACATCGGGATGACGATCTTCTCGAGCACCCCGGTCCAGATCACGTCCGTACCGCCCGCGAGCGCCGCGCCGACCATCCCGCCGAACAGCGCGTGGGACGACGAGGACGGCAGACCGAAGTACCAGGTGATCAGGTTCCACACGATCGCGCCGACGAGCGCGGCGAACAGGATGCCCATGCCGCGGTCGCCGTGCGGGGTCGCGATGAGCCCCTCACTGACGGTCTTGGCGACGCCCTGTCCGAGGAACGCACCTGCCAGGTTCATCACCGCGGCCATCGCCAGCGCCACGCGCGGCGTCAGCGCACGCGTGGAGACGGAGGTCGCGATCGCGTTCGCGGAGTCGTGGAAGCCGTTGGTGTACGTGAATCCGAGCGCGACACCAATGGTCACGATCAGGGCAAACGTGTCCACGAAGCTCAGGACTCCTTGACCGCGATGGTCTCCACCGTGTTCGCGACGTGCTCGAACGCGTCGGCGGCCTCTTCGAGCACGTCCACGATCTGCTTGAGCTTGAGCACCTCGATGGCGTCGTACTTGCCGTTGAAGAGCTGGGCGAGCAGCTTGCGGTGGATCTGGTCCGCCTGGTTCTCCAGCCGGTTGACCTCGATCCAGTACTCGGTGAGGTTGTCCATGGTCCGCAGGTGCGGCATGGCCTCGGCGGTCAGTTCGGCCGCCCGCGCCAGGACCTCGATCTGCTGCTCGACGCCCTTGGGCAGTTCCTCGACGTTGTAGAGGACGACGAGGTCGACTGCCTCCTCCATGAAGTCCATGATGTCGTCGAGCGACGATGCGAGTGAGTAGATGTCCTCGCGGTCGAACGGCGTGATGAACGAGGAGTTCAGCTGGTGGAAGATCGCATGGGTGGCGTCGTCCCCGGCGTGCTCGGCTGCCCTCATCCGTTCCGCGATCTCGGCCCGGGCGGAGGACTCCGCACCGAGCAGTTCCATCAGGAGCTTCGAGCCGGTCACGATGTTGTCCGCGGATGCGGCGAACATGTCGTAGAAGCTCGTCTCCCTGGGGGTCAGACGAAAACGCACGTGGGGTCCTCGGGGTGCTTTGGATTGGGTCAGGCTGATGCTAGGCGCATCATCCGGCCACGGCTAACCGGCAAGGTCCCAGTGTCGCCCATGAACCACCGTGATCAGCACAGACCCCCACGGGTTTCCGCACGATTCGCTACCATATACCCACGAGGGGTATACAACCCCTTTCTGTACCACGGGAGGACGCGATGACGACCACCGAGGCGGCCGGCCCCCCGGTCACGGACCCCGCCACCGACCACGACCAGGGCGTGCACGGCTACCACAAGCAGAAGGACGAGCACCTCAAGCGGCTGCGCCGTATCGAGGGGCAGATCCGGGGCCTGCAGCGGATGGTCGACGAGGACGTCTACTGCATCGACATACTCACCCAGGTCTCGGCCTCGACCAAGGCGCTGCAGTCCTTCGCGCTCCAGCTCCTGGAGGAGCACCTGCGGCACTGCGTCGCGGACGCGGCCGTCAAGGGAGGCGCCGAGGTCGACGCCAAGGTGGAGGAGGCGACGAAGGCGATCGCCCGTCTCCTGCGCACCTGACGAGGAGTTCCGTCCCGATTCGCGCCGTCCCGCACCGCCCCGCGCCGTGGTCGCCCACGCACCGCGGGGCGGCGTGAGTGGCTTGATCCATACGTTCGGTTCCTCCACCCCTCCCCGAACCGGGGAGTGGCGATCATCACCCGCCGAGCGCCCCCGCGGTCCCCTCCGCCGAGACCATCAGCACCTCGTCGATACGGTCGGCACTGAGCCGGTCCTCGTCGGCGGCGGAGGCGGCGATCATGAGCTCACCGCACAGTTCGATCTCGGCGAGGGCGACGGCCACGTGGTCCTCCTGGACCGTCGTCGTACTGGGCGGAGCCACGTGCAATCACCTCTTCCGGCCGATGTCGGTTCCCTAGCGTAGGGAGCGGGACACACACCGCGCATGGCACGTCCGGACCATTTGGACCCTGGCCTTCCCGGGCCGCCCCTCGGCGCCGACCGTACGCCGCCCCCGTGCAGCCGCCGCTCAGACCTTGACCTTGCCGGAGTAGATGTCCTTCCGGTCCGGGAGCCGTACCTCCACCGGGGTCCCGAAGTCGAACAGCACGGTGGTCGAGGTGACCGCCACCGTCCGGCCGTCGTTCGAAAAGCTGAAACGATGCCGCACCTTGCGCAGCAGGCCCGACTCGTCGAGATACGCGTCGAACGGGACCACATCCCTGGTGAACCCTTTCGCCGCCGCCGCCAGCGACGCCCGCGCGTGCGGTTCGGCGCTCCTCGCCGCCCGGCCGATGTCCGTCGTGCCCCGGAAGTGCCGCACCTTCTCGCCGGAGATCTCCGTCTCCCCCACGTACGTCACGTGCTCGGCGGCGCGCAGCAGCTCGGCGGCGGCAAGCGGGTCGGTCGCGCCGCCGGTGACGAGGTTCCCGTCCGCAAGCGCGGTGGTGTCGACCCGCACCCACTTGTCCGCGGGCACCCCGGCGCCGCGGTTCTTCATGTAGAGCGCGCCCGGCGTCAGCAGCTCCGTGATCGGCTTGTGCCCGGCCTCACCGGCGGGGTCCGGCGGCAGGACGACCGTCAGCCGGCCCATGCGCCGGGCGAAGTCGTAACCGCCCTCGCCGCGGATGGTGACCCGGGTGCCGCCGGTCGCCATCTCCATCGACGTGCGCGCCCGGGAGCTCTTCGCCGCCGCCAGCGCGTCCGCCGCCCTGCGGATCTCGTCGGTGGCGCCCCGGCCCTTGGTGTCCTCGACGGCACCCGCGCCGGAGCACCCGGTGGCGGCCATCACCCCCACCACGGTCGCCGCGACGGCGACCGCGCCGCCCCTGCGCCTGTGCTGCTGCACCACCATCGCCTGCCAACCCCCAACGCCGGACCCCTGCTTGGACACCCTTCCCCTCGGCCCCAAGAGGGCCTGGGGATACCCCTACGCATAACGACGGCCCGGTCACCTCGTCACGCCGGGCCCCGGGCATCGCGACACGCTGGGCCGCAGTACGGTTGACAAGTGCCTCAGCAGGACCCGCCCGCCGGTCATCCGGCGCACGTCACCACGACCGTCGAGCGTGGCTCCTTCGCGGTCGCCCGTTGCAGCTGCGGCTGGTCGGGTCCCGCGAGGAGGTCCCGCGACCGGGCACGTACGGACGCCCGTGCGCACGCCACCACCTCCTGACACGCCCCGGAGACCGGCAGGGGCTCGCGGGAACCCGCCCCGGCCCCGTACCGTCTCCTCTCCCAGGAGGCCCCATGGACCGTCGTGCGCTGCTCACCACCGCTGTTGCTGTCACCACCGCTCTGACCACCGCTGCCTGCAGCCGCGGCGGCGGTACCCCCGAGGCGAGCGGCACCACGACGCCTGCCACCCGTACGCCGGTGGCCGGGCGGACGTCCGCACGCCCGGCCGGCCCCGCCGACTGGACCGCGCTCGCCCGCGGTCTCGACGGGAAACTGGTCCGGCCCGGCGACGCGGACTACCCGAGCGCCCGGCAGCTGTACAACACCCGCTTCGACGGGCAGAAACCGGCCGCGGTCGCGTACGTAGCGGGCGAGGACGACATCAAGGAGTGCCTGGCGTACGCGAAGGCGCACGGCACGCCGGTGTCCATCCGCAACGGCGGCCACTCCTACGGCGGTTGGTCGTCCGGCAACGGCCGGCTCGTCGTCGACGTGTC
Source organism: Streptomyces sp. NPDC015127 (assembly GCF_043080095.1). Classification (NCBI taxonomy): domain Bacteria; kingdom Bacillati; phylum Actinomycetota; class Actinomycetes; order Kitasatosporales; family Streptomycetaceae; genus Streptomyces; species Streptomyces sp. NPDC015127. Next base: position 11,191 of record NZ_JBIBVE010000012.1, on the reverse strand, counting down.
GTCGCTGGACCGCATCGCCGCCGACGGCGCCATCGGCGCGGGCGCCAAACTCATCGACGTCTACAGGGTCCTCGCCCGCCGCGGCCGCACGATCCCCGCGGGCTCGTGCCCCACGGTCGGCATCTCCGGCCTCACCCTCGGCGGCGGCCACGGTGTGACCTCGCGCGCCTACGGTCTGACCTGCGACAGCCTGACCGAGGCGACGCTCGTCACGGCCGACGGCAGAACGCTGACCGCGAGCGCCACGGAGAACAAGGACCTCTTCTGGGCGCTGCGCGGCGGCGGGAACGGCAACTTCGGGGTGGTGACCGGCTTCCGTTTCCGTACGCACCCGACGCCGGCGACCGTCAGCGCCTTTCTGACCTGGCCCTGGTCCAGGGCCGCCGCCGTCCTCGGCGCCTGGCAGCGCTGGGGTCCGGGGCTGCCCGACGAGATCTGGTCGTCGCTGCACCTGGCCGCCGGTCCGGGCGGCGTGCGGCCGACGCTGTCCGTCGCCGCCTTCACCCTCGGCGACGAGGGCGAGCTGCGGAACGCCCTCGACCGCCTCGCCGACGCCGTGGGCTCCCCCGCGTCCTCGGTGGCGCTTCGGACGCGCAGCTATCTGGACGCGATGCTCTCCTACGGGGGCTGCCTCTCCCTCACGGACGCCCAGTGCCGCCTGCCCGGCACCACCCCGGGCCGCAGCAAGCAGGGTGCGCTGCCGCGCGAGACGTACGCGGCGGCCTCGGACTTCTTCGACCGCGACCTCTCCCCGGCCGGCCGGCAGGCGCTGATCGCGGCGGCCGAGGCGTTCACCCGCATCCCCGCGAACCGGGGCGGCGGAGGCGGTTCGATCGCGCTGACCGCACTCGGCGGCGCGGTGAACCGGGTGGACCCGCTGGCCACGTCGTTCGTGCACCGGCGCTCACGGATGCTGGCCCAGTACATCGCTGCCTGGCAGCCGGGCACGTCCGGCTCGGCCCAGCAGTCCTGGCTGAAGGACGCCCACGCGTCGATGCGGCGGTACGCGTCGGGTGCGGCGTACCAGAACTACGCGGACCCGAACCTGCCCAACTGGCGCCAGGCCTACTACGGTCCGGCGGCGGACCGCCTCACGCGCCTGAAGCACCGGTACGACCCGGACGGCCTCTTCGCCCACCCGCAGGGCCTGTAGACGCGAGGGGACACCGAGGCACGCACGGAGAGGCCCTAGGGGGTGTCCGGTGGACTCGGCCCCTGCGGGCCTGGGGAGACCCCATGCACCAGACGCCGCGTCCTGTCCGGCCCAGATCCGCCGGACACCCCCTACGCCGCGAGGCCGTTCTCGCCCGGGCCCGCCTCCTCCGTGCGCGGCTCCGGGATGTCCAGCGGTTCCGTGACCAGTGCCGCGGCGGCGGCCCGCCGGGAGCGCACGAGCCAGGACAGCCGGCGCGAGGCCGCGATCGCGGACACGAGCGGGGTGAGCAGCGCCAGGGCGAGCGGGGCGAGCAGCAGGGTCACGGCGGTGCCGAGCGCGAAGCCGCCGATGACGTCGGTCGGGTAGTGCACGCCCATGTAGACGCGGCAGAAGCCCTCGGCCACGGCGAGGCCGAGCGCGGCGAGCCCGAAGCCGCGGTGGGCGACGAAGAGTCCGGCACCGATCGCCATCGCCATCGTGGCGTGGTCGCTGACGAAGGAGAAGTCGGTCTTGCCCGCGACGAGGACCTCCAGGCCCTCGTGGTCGACGAACGGCCGGGGCCGTTCGACGAATCCGCGGATGGGGATGTTGACCAGCAGGGCGATGCCGGCCGCCAGCGGCGTCCAGACGAGTCCGGCCACCGCGGCGACCGAGTCGTCGGCGGTGCCGCGCCTGCGGACGCTCCACCAGCACCAGAGGGTGACCAGCACCAGGCCGAGCATGATGCCGTACTCGCCGACGAACTCCATGGTCCGGTCGAACCAGCCGGGCGCGTCCTTGGCCAGGCCGTTGATGTCGTAGAGCAGCCCGACGTCGGGGTTCGTCCCGCCCCTCGTCTCCGTCAGGGGGAACCCGATTGCGAGTCCAGACATCTGCCGCGGCCCCTTGCCTTGTGCCACCGGCGCACCGCCTGTGCGCCGTTCTGCCGACCCCCGTGGTCAGTCCGGTGTGTGCTGCATGGTCAGTGCGGCCGTTCCTGTTCAGGGAACGACGTCATCCCCGGTGTCGTTCCACTCTCCACCGAAAGATCACCATGACGTTATCGAAGAGTGATGCTCCCCCAGAGCTTCGCCCGGGAGGTATCCCCACGCAGCTCAGAGCCCCGGCGGAGAGGTCGCATTCCAGCCACCGAGGCCACCGGAGCCGCCGCCGGGGAGAGCTGCCTCACGCCGCCGGCAGGTCGGTCGGCAGCGCCTCCGCGCCCTCCTTGGTGACACGGGTCGCGCCGAAGTAGTCCGGGGTGTCGATCTTGTCGAATCGGATCACCGCGCCGGTATACGGAGCGTTGATCATGTACCCGCCGCCGACGTAGAGGCCGACGTGCCGGATCGCCCGCGAGTTGGTCAGGTCGTCCGAGAAGAAGACCAGGTCGCCCGGCAGCAGTTCGTCGCGCGAGGGGTGCGGACCGGCGTTGTACTGGTCGTTGGCCACCCGTGGCAGCTCGATGCCGACGGTCCGGTACGCGGCCTGGGTGAGGCCCGAGCAGTCGAAGCGGCCGTCCTGCTCGGGCGTGCCGTTGCCGCCCCACAGGTACTTGGTGCCGAGCTTCTTCTGGGCGAAGTAGATGGCCCCTGCGGCCTGCCGGGACGGCTCCACCCGTCCGACGGGCCGGGCGAAGCTCTTCTCCAGGCTGCGGATGACCTTCACGTAGTTCTGCGTCTCGCGGTACGGCGGGACGCCGCCGTACTTGATGACCGCATACGCGCCCGCGTTGTAGGCGGCGAGCATGTTGTCGGTCGGATCACCGGGCGCCTTGCGAACATATCCAGCCAGTTCGCAGTCATACGAAGCGGCGGACGGAATCGCGTCGGCCGGGTCCCACACATCGCGGTCGCCGTCCTTGTCGCCGTCGATGCCGTGCGTCGCCCACGTCCCCGGGATGAACTGCGCGATGCCCTGCGCGGTGGCCGGGCTCTGCGCCTTCGGGTTCCAGCCGCTCTCCTGGTAGAGCTGGGCGGCGAGGAGGGCCGGGTTGATGGCGGGGCAGAGGTTCCCCCACTTCTGCACCAGCGGCTGGTACAGCGCGGGCACAGCGCCCTTGGCGAGCCCCACGGCACCGCCCTTGACGCCGCCGCCGAACAGCCCTGCGGCGGCCGAGTACGTCCCGACGACGAGCAGCGCGACGAAGCTCAGACACAGCCCGATCGACGCGCCCGCGACCAGCCACGCCTTACGCACCGTCAATCACCCTTCACCCCACGGCAGTCCACCCGGAAGTCAGTGTAGGTGTCCCGCCCCGCCGCGCCAGGGCGCGCCGCCACGCCTTGCGTCGCCCCGATGCGCCCGCCGCGCCCCGTCCGCACGCCCCCCTCCGCACGCCCCGCCGTTTTCGCGCCTGACGCCGCTATCCCTTGCGTCCGACGCCGCCGTACATCGCCACCTCGGCCGGGGCGGCCAGGGTCTCCTCGTCCGGCCGCCAGCGGTTGCACGACACCACGCCGGGTCCGAGCAGTTCCAGCCCGTCGAAGTAGCGGGTGACCTGCTGCGGGGTGCGCTGGGTCAGGCGCGGCGTGCCGTTCTCGTTCCAGAACGCCACCGCCGCGTCCACGTCCGGCATGTCGGGGCTGGTGATCGTGTGCGACAGCACCAGATGACTGCCGGCCGGCAGCGCGTCCATGAGCCGGCGCACCACCGCGTACGACTCCTCGTCGTCCTCGACGAAGATGACGACTCCGAGCAGCATCAGCGCCACGGGCCGCGTGAGATCGAGCGTCTTGGCGGCCTGTTCGAGGATGGTGTCCGTGTCCCGCAGGTCGGCGTCGAGGTAGTCGGTGCGGCCCTCGGGCGTGCCGGTGAGCAGGGCGCGCGCGTGGACGAGGACGAGCGGGTCGTTGTCGACGTAGACGATGCGCGCGTCGGGTGCGATGCGCTGGGCCACCTGGTGCGTGTTCTCGGCGCTCGGCAGCCCGGTGCCGATGTCGAGGAACTGCCGGATGCCGGCCTCGGCCGCGAGGTGGCGTACGGCCCGGCCGAGGAAGCGCCGGTCGGCGAGCGCGTAGTCCCCGATGCCGGGGTGCAGGGCGCGGATCTGGTCGCCCGCGGCGCGGTCGACGGGGTAGTTGTCCTTGCCGCCGGTCCAGTAGTTCCAGATCCGGGCGGTGTGGGGCCGGCTGGTGTCGATGCGTGCTCTCAGGTGCGCGTCGTCGGTCACGCCAGGCACCATAGTCAACTCCTCTCTGTAGCAGCAGGGTTGGCGTGAAAAAGAGTCCGCTGCCACGGCCGGGCATACGGTCGGGGAAGGGCAGCGGCGGCGCGGCCGGCGCCGGTTCGCGCGGGCGTACACCCGGGGCAAGTGGTCTGGACCAGTTGCCGCTACTCTGTGTAACGCAGCCAGGAAGGCTGAGGTCAGACCCCCTCCGGTGACCACGGCGGGGCCAGCAACACAGGAGTGCACGTGAAGAACTCTGCGATCGTGACCGACGCGCCGGCTACGGAGGACACGCAGAACAGAGGGCTGAAGGGGGCGATCGCGGCCCGCCGTCAGGGCCGCCGCGACGATGCCGGCGGCACCGCCGCCACGGTGACGTTCATCGCACTGCTGGGCATCGCGGTCGCGCTGCTCGGCTACATGGTGGTCTCCGGCTGAACCCCGCAGCCCACCCGAGGGGCCCGCGTACCGCAAGGAAGCGCGGGCCCCTTGCCGTGCTCCGGCCCCTGGATCACCCGGTTACCGGCAGGTAGCGTGTGCCGTACACCCATCCGCGAGGTGGCAGGGAAGGCGGCCCCGCATGACGGAACCTCAGGCGTTCTACGAGCGGCTCTCCGAGGAGCGCTACGCCCCCACCGAGCACACCCGCGGCCCCTGGGACGCCGCCTCCCAGCACGCGGGCCCTCCCGCCGCGCTCCTGGGCCGCGCCATCGAGGAACGCCCCGGCGCCCGTACGGACATGCGCCTGGCACGCGTCACGTACGAGATCCTGCGCCCGGTGCCCATCGCACCCCTGGAGCTGTCCACCACCGTGGTGCGCGCCGGCCGGAGCGTGGAGGTCGTCGAGGCGACGCTGACACCGGAACGCTCGGACCGGCCCGTGATGCTCGCCCGCGCCCTTCGCGTACGGACCGCTCCCGAACCCGGCCCGTCCGTCACCCAGGGCCCGCTGCTCCCCTCCCCCGAGGACACGGCCCCCACCCCCTTCTTCGGCGTCCCGTGGGACGTCGGCTACCACACGGCGGTCGAGACCCGCTTCGCCGAGGGCGCCTGGCAGGAACAGGGCCCCGGCACGTGCTGGATGCGCATGCGCATGCCCCTCGTCGCGGGCGACGCACCCCGCCCACTGGACCGCGTCCTCGTGGCCGCCGACTCCGGCAACGGGATGAGCAACGTCCTGGACTTCTCACGGCACCTGTTCATCAACCCCGACCTGACGGTCCATCTGCACCGCCACCCGGTGGGCGAATGGGTCTGTGTCGAGGCGCGCACCAGCGTGGACGAGGCAGGCATCGGCCTGGCGGACGCCCGCCTCCACGACGAGAAGGGCCCGATCGGCCGCAGCGCCCAGAGCCTGTTCATCGGGCCGCGCTGAGCGGGGGCCTCAGCGGGGCCGCGTACACGGGCAGGTCACCGGTGGCGAGCCTGAGCGCCAGTGGCTCGGGCAGCGGGACGTCCTCGCCGTACTTGCCGCGCAGGGTGTCCTTGTAGCTGCCGCCGGCCGGCTTCGTGTGCAGGGCCCAGGTCGGCCGATCACGCCCGTCCCCCGCCCAGCTCGACCCAGAGCAGCTTCCCGCCCTGGGGCAACGCGGTCGCTCCCCACGCGTCGGCGCAGTGCGCGACGAGACACAGCCCCCGACCGCCCTCCGCGTCCGGCCCCGGCCGCCGCGGCAGCCCTTCGAAGGGCGCGGGCAGGTCGGGGCTGGTGTCCCACACCCCGAGCCTGATCCGCCCCTGCCCGACGGCCCGCAGCCGGAGCCCGTAGGGGCCGTCGGTGTGCCACAGGGCGTTGGTGACGAGCTCCGAGGCGAGCAACTCGGCGCTCTCGGCGAGCCGCGCCAGGCTGTGGGCGTTCAGGACGGCGCGCAGGGTGTGCCGGGCGATGCCGGGAGCGCGGGGATCCTGCGGGAGTTGGAGGGCGTAGGTCCAGGGCGGGGATACGGTGGGCATGGAAGTCTCCTCGACGGAAGGCGCGTTGTCGCTGGTGATGGTGCGGTGCCTGGTGACCAGGTCGCTCCGTCGAGCGGGGTGCTTCCAGGCGGTGGCCTGAGACACACCGTAGGGCGCTTCATGGAATACATTCCATGAATCCCAAGGAATCCATTCCAGTTACCCTCTTGTGGGTGACCCACTCAGGGAGATTCGATGACGCCGAGCCTCACTCCAACTGCCCGTCGCCAGCGCCTCGGTGCTGAGCTGCGCAAGCTGCGGGAACGAGCCGGCCTCACCGCAACGCAGGCCGCCGCTCTGCTGGGTGGCAACCAGGCAAGGATCAGCAACATCGAGGCCGGTCGGTACGGCGTCAGCGCCGAGCGCGTACGAGCCCTGACCTGCCATTACGACTGCGCCGACACCGAGCTCGTCGACGCACTCGCCGCCATGACCGGAGACCGAAAGCGCGGCTGGTGGGAGGAATACCGCGAGATCCTGTCCAACGGCCTGCTCGACCTGGCCGAACTGGAGCACCACGGCCGCCGCCTGCGCACCGCCCACACCTCCGGCATCCCCGGCCTGCTCCAAACTCTGGACCACGCACGCGAGATCATGCGCCAAGTGGTCCCTGCCCTTCCGCCGTCGGATGTGGAACACCGCATCTCGTTCCGCATCAAGCGACAGGCGGTTCTGGACCGGGAGGACGCCGCCCCCTATCAGGCAGTCATCCACGAGGCCGCCCTGCGCATGAGGTTCGGCGGTCGAAGCGTCGCGGGCCGTCAGCTCCAGCACCTGCTGGACGCGGGACAGCGCGACCACATCACCATCAGAGTGATCCCCTTCGCTGCGGGCGCGTTCCCCGGCTCCGGCCAGCCGCTGTACTACGTCCACGGACCGGTACCCCAACTCGACACGGTCCAGCTGGATCAGGCCCACGGCCCCGTACTGCTGGACGCGGAGGCGCAGTTGCACAAGTACCGTCAGGTCTTCGCCCGACTGGAGAGCCTCGCCCTGGGCGCGACCGAGTCCGCGGACTTCATCCACAACATCGCCAAGGACCTGTGAGGAAACGAGACATGCCCGTCGGCAACTGGCAGAAGTCGTCGTACTGCGGCGAGGGAGAGTCGTGCGTGCACGTGTCCGGCACGGACACCGCAGTCAGCCTCACCGAGAGCAGCGACCCGGATGAGGCGATACTCAACACCACCCGCCGCGCCTTCGCCGCCCTCACGCACGCCCTCAAGACGGGCACGCCGAGCCCCCACATAACCGTGTCCCACACTCCCGACGGCCTCGTCCGCATAGGCGGGGTCGTGACGACGACGGGTCCGAAGTGGGAGACGTTCGTACGGGGCGTCCAGGCCGGCGAGTTCGACCACTTCGGTCGTTCCTGAGGCTGTCCGGTAACTGCCAGCCGGCCTGCGGGCTGTCATAGCGTTCGATCATGACCATGCCTCCGCCGCAGCAGCCGGCCGGACCGTACGGACCGCCGCCTCAGCCACACCCGTACGGCCAGCCGTATCCACAGAGCCCGCCTCAGCCGCATTACGGCCACCCCACCGCGCCTTCGCAGCCGTACGCGCCGTATCCCGGGCAAGCCACCTGGGGGCCTCCGCCACCGGCACCGCGACGCAAGAGCACCGCAGTTCTCACCTTGAGCGTCGTGTTCGGGACGATAGCGGCCGGGCTGGGCCTCTACTTCCTCGCTTACAGAGGAGACGACTCTTCGGAGCCGTTCCCCATGGCCGCGTACCGGCTGACCGTGCCGAAGACGCTCCTGGACGGCGAGTACGAGCTGATCAAGGACGGCTCCTCGGAGGCGAACGCCGACGCGGAGAAGAGCGGTTACGGCGCCGGCCCGGACGCCCGGAACGTCAAGGCGGTCCTCGGCTCCTACAACGGCACCAGCAGCACGAGGCAGAGCGGGGCCGTCATCACCGGCATGTACGGGCAGTTCCGGAATCCGGAGCAGCCCCGCGACAGCCTTCTGGACGGGATGCGCAAGGGCGACGGCATGAGCGAGCCGAAGCCCGCGCGGACGATCACGCCAACGGGAGCAGACGTCGCGTTCAAGTGCACCGTGATGCTGTCGAAGGACACGGATGGCACGTCCACCATTCCGGTCTGCGCGTGGGGCGACGAGAACACGGCCGCGTACGTCGCCTTCCTCACGCCCGCTTCAGACGCGCAGGACCCGGACTCCGTCGATCTGGACGCGATCGCACGGCAGGTGCAGAAGATCCGCGAGGAAGTGCGTCAGCCGATCGGCTGACGCCATGCCGTCATGCCTGCGCAGAGCACCCCCTCGCCATTATGGCTCACCGGGGACCGCTCAGGCGAGGTCAACCTCTGGGCTGTCCCCTCCCGCCGAGTAAAGCAGCACGGCTCGTTGGACAGATCGATCATCGACCCATTCATTCCCCAATAAGCATTTTCTCCAGTACGTGCGCATACCTCCGGAATTTTCGCTTAATTTCCTCAGGAGACTTAGAGGAAGGGATCAGGACTTGAGGCAAGAATGCAACACGCCACATTCGAAAGATGTCGAAAACTGGCCGTTCTCCATCAATCCCCACCAATGCAGCAGCGAGGCCAGTAACTTTAATAATGAGTTCCGATGTCGACTCTACGTTGTGTGCCCTGTGTGACGCAGTTCCCACCAGCGCTTGCATCAGGTTCACCAATTGAAGATCGGATCCGACCCGTACCATTCTCCGCACAGCAGAAGGTTCATCGAGCCGCGGCGAGAATTCGTCGATGCAGGCGGACCATAGAAGCAGGGATGGGGCTGTGATTTCATGCTCACGATGCCACCCAAGGTCGTCAACAATCGCCATGGTCTCGTCATGAAAATCACCGACCTCTCGGACGGCGATCAAGATTTGATCCAGTTCGCTGCGATGACGTTCGACGAAGTCGCCTACAGAAACCTGACGCAGGGGCTGCTGGCGTGCTGCAGCAACAGCACCCAGCTCCACGATTCCGCCTAGAGGGCCGAAAACTTCCCTCGCGAGCGACGTTTCAGATGATGTGAACGAGTTTGCCATCTTTCCTCACGACATCTAGAAGAGCCCCATAAAGTGCTGAACTATCGCCTCACGCTGCGATAGGACTCGCAAATCACTATTGAGGTACTGCAGGTCGTCGACAGAGTTCACGAAGTACTCTGGCAAATTTCCTGCCGGTCCTTCATGGAGCCTGAGCCAAGCTTCGGCCCTATCTATCGGCACCTGCACTCGCGCGACCATTCCCTCCGGACCGGCATACTGAGTCGCCGCCCGATTGAAATCGTCCGTCAGATAGATCCCAGCATTGGGGGTATATTCACGCTTTGTATTTATTTCCGGGTTCAGCGAAAATTCTTCCCCCTTCCATTCTCGTGTGCCATGATACAGAACCTTGTACGGAGAAAGCCCGAGCGGATCGATCTCCCGGTGAGGGTTTAGAACATAGGCGCCGGGGTTTAGTGCGGGCTCAAGACCAAGAGGATCGTGGGTCAGGTAGCGCGCAGTTTGTGGGTCATAGTGGCGGTGAAAATTGTAGTGGAGGCATGTTTCTGGGTCGAAGTATTGTCCCGGAAATCGGAGAGGCGTGTACGCCGTGCTCGCCCTTGTCCACGCTGTCGCGCCCCAGAGTAGGCCGCGTGTCTGCCACGCCAGCGCGCCCGACTCGTCGATCAGCTCGGTCGGAGTGCCAACGAGGTCTGAGACGATGGAGAAGAAGCGCTCGTCAATCGCTTCCTGTGTTGCGTCCGCCCCGAGGATGCGTTCCGTCTGGGTGAGCGGACGCGAGCCGTTGTGGTCCCAGGTCAGCGTCACCGGGTGCGCGAGGGCCTCTCTGCGGCTGGTCTGTTCGCACAGAGTCGTGCCGTCCCAGGTGAAGTCAATACGCTCCACGACCGTCCGGCCGTCCTGCGCCAGCCGCTGCTTGGAGATCCGACGGCCCAGTGCGTCGTACGCGTACCGCCACACCACCCCGTCTGGTGTGGTCACCGAGCGCATGCGGTCTTCGGCGTCCCATTCGTAGCGCCAGGTGTCCGGCTTGCGGGAGAGGCGGGTCTTCTGGCGGAGGGTGATGCGGCCGAGTGCGTCGTGTTCGTAGCGGATGTTGCCTGCGCGGGTGATCGTGGTGCCGGTGTAGGTGCGGGTGCCGACCGCTTCCTGGCCCGGATGCGCCGCGGGCCAGGATGCCTCCGTCTGGTTGCCCGCTTCGTCGTAGGCGTAGCGCTCGGTCCAGCCTGCGGCCTGGACCGCCGTCACGCGGCCGGCTGCGTCGAGGTCGAAGGTCTTCGCGCCCGCGAGTTGGTCGTCGAGGCCGATGAGGTTGCCGTCGGCGCGATACGTGTAGCCCCGCCGCTGGATGCTGCGGCCGGAGCCGGTGACGTGTTGGCTGGTGAGGCGGCCCATGGTGTCGTACTGGGATGCCAGCGTGACCGTGTCGCCGATGTGGCGGGTGATCTCTTGGCCCGCCGCGTCGTGTTCGAAGGTGAGGGTGCGGCCGGAGGTGGTGAGCGAGGTGCGGCGGCCTGCGGCGTCGTAGGTCCAGGTGCTGACCGCGCCGGTCGGGGTCGTGCGGCCGGTGCGGCGGCCGAGTGCGTCGTACGCGTACGACATGGTGCGGCCGTTGACGGTCTCGGAGACGAGGCGGCCGTGCCGGTCGCGCAGGTATGTGATCGTGGCGTCTGCGTTGACCGCTTCGGCGAGTTGGTCGGTGAAGTCGTACGCGAACGTCGTCACGGCCCCGGCGGTGTCCTTGCGGACGATGCGGTCGAGGTCGTCGCGCTCGTAGCGGATGGTTTGGCCGAGGGCGTCGGTGCGGGCGGTGAGTCGGCCGGCCACGTCCCGCTCGTACGTCAGTGTCCGGTTGTCGAAGTCGGTCTCGGATATGAGGTGTCCGGCCGTGTCGTATGCGTAGTCCCAGGTCAGGCCCTGGGGGTTGAGGACCTGGGTGAGGCG
>NZ_JBIBVE010000011.1:108001-345354 GCF_043080095.1 Streptomyces sp. NPDC015127 | reverse complement strand
GCGCCGAACCCGGCCATCACACCGCAGCCCAGCAGTCCCGCCGCGGCGGGAGAGGCGGCCGGGTCGACCTTGGTGCACTGGCCGGCGGCGACCAGCGTCTTCTCGGCGAAGGCACCGATGCCCAGGGCCGGGGACAGCGGGGTGCCGTCGGCCAGCGTCATCGGCTGGGTGGCGTTGTGGGTGGCGAAGCAGTACCACGGCCTGCCCTTGCTGCACGACCGGCATGTGCCGCACACGGCACGCCAGTTGAGGACGACGAAGTCGCCGGGCGCCACGTCGGTGACGCCCTCGCCGACTGCCTCGACCACGCCCGCGGCCTCATGGCCGAGCAGGAAGGGGAACTCGTCGTTGATCCCGCCCTCCCGGTAGTGCAGGTCGGTGTGGCAGACACCGCAGGCCTGCACCTGCACCAGCGCCTCACCCGGGCCGGGGTCCGGCACCAGGATGGTCTCCACCGAGACCGGTGCGCCCTTCTTCAGGGCGAGGACGGCGCGTACCTCGTGTGTCACGGTCGATCTCCTCGTCGAGGGGACGGCCGAATGCGATCTTCGGATCTTCGGCCTGACGTTCTGGATGGGGGGAGGACATCGATCGCTCCCCGGAGCGATCGACAGGGGAGGGAGAGAACTTCACCCGGCCCGGGCGAGACCCGGGGGCCGAGCCAACTTACAAAGGTTGCGTATTGCGCAATGAAATTCGCCATAAGCAACGACCGACCAAACTGTCTCCCTGCGGACACTCACTGTCAAGGGGGTTGGCTGAGCGAAGTTGTCATCCCGGCGGAAAACGGACGCCGGACAGCCACGGACGCGACGCCGGAAGCACTGGCCTCCTCGGCCCACGCGAAGGACACCAGCCAGCCCACCCCGATGATGCCGGCGCCGATCAGCATGGTCGTACCGATGCCCTGCCGATCCAGGGAGATCGGCAGCAGATACGTACCGGCGGCGGCTGCCGATACGGCTGATCGAGGTCGCCACCCCTCCCGCGGTGGCCCGGATACCGGTGGGGGAAGAACTCGTTGGGATACGTCCACTCCAGCACCGCGGGACCGCCCGGCAGGAGGGCGTAGGTACAGAAGCACACGATGACCACCGCGATGGGAAGTGCGTTGCCGCCACCCAGCACCGCGAGCGGCACCACCATCTGGGCCTCGGCGGCACGCCCCTTGTTCACCAGCCACAGCGGCGACTCCGGCGTAGCGATGCGCATCAGCAGGATCACGGCGCCCAGCACGGCGCCCGAGGCGAGCATCCGCCGCCAGGAGCCGTTGCCCGCAATCTCGGCCATCACGTAGCCGACCACACAGGCGGCCGCCGCACCGACGTACCGGGCCGCCGGCGCAGGCCCAGGTGAGTTTTCCACGGGCATCGCCCCGCGCCCTTGACGATGCCTCACCTCATCCCCATGATGTTGCGTATCGCGATGCTTGTTCTACATAGAGAAACATTGCGCTGGACACGCGAAGCCCTGGGAAGATCGGACTTGACACCATGACGATCAGCTTGAACGCCGGTTCACTGTCCTCCGCCGAACTGGAGGACCAAAAGGAGCTGGCCCCGCCCACGGCCACTCCGCTCGGCGGCCCCATGCGGACCCGCAGCCGGCGGATCTTCACCTCGGACGACGACCGGATCGTCAGCGGCACCTGGGAGTGCGAACCCGGGGAGTCGGCCTGGGACTTCGCCGATCGCGGGGAGATCATCCACGTGCTCTCCGGGCGCATGACCTGCGAGGAGAAGGACGGCACGACGACCGAGGTCGGCCCCGGCACCACCGCGGTGTTCCCCATCGGCTGGCAGGGCACGTGGACGATCCACGAGACGCTGCGCAAGATCTTCGTCATCTACAAGTAGACGTCCACGGGGGGACCGTTATGCGTGAGGTCGCGTGATGGCAGACGCCGTGCACCAGCCGGAGCACTCGCACCAACCGGAGTCCCCTGTGCAGTCGGTCGACCGGGCCGTGAGCATTCTCGAATTCCTCGGCCGCCACGAGGAGGCGGGCGTCACGGACATGGCCGCCGCACTCGGCGTGCACAAGTCCACGGCATCCCGGCTGGCCACGGCCCTGGAAGTGCGCGGACTCATCGAGCAGACCGGGGACTGGGGCAAGTACCGACTCGGCCTCGGCCTGATCCGTCTGGCCGGCGCCGCCACGGTCCGGCTGGACCTCTCCCAGCAGAGCCGCCAGGTGTGCGAGCAGTTGGCGGACCAGGTCGCGGAGACCATCAACCTGGCCGTCCTCGACCGCAACGCCGCCATCAACATCGACCAGGTGCTCGGCCCCTCGGCCATCACCACCCACAACTGGCTGGGCCGGCGTACGCCGCTGCACGCCACCTCCAGCGGCAAGATCCTCCTGGCCCATCTGCCCGAGCCCGAGCTCGCGAGCAGACTCGCGGGGCCACTGGAGAGCTACACACCGCACACCGTCACCGATCCCGGGACCCTCCGGGCCCAGTTGAAGCGCGCCCGCGCGGACGGCTGCGCCTACAGCGTCGAGGAGCTCGAGAAGGGTCTGAACGCGGTGGCGGCACCGGTCTTCACCTTCAACGGAGAGGTGATGGCGGCGCTCAGCGCCTCGGGGCCGTCCTTCCGGCTGACCGAGCAGCGGCTGCCGGAGGTCTCCGCCGCGGTGCGGGCTGCCGCCGAGAAGATCTCGGAGCGCCTGGGCCACTTCCGCCGGGCCACCCCTTGACCACGCGGTCATCCCCATTCAATCATGTTGCGCATAGCTCACCGTGTTGCGCAATCCGCACCACCGACCGACGGAGGAAGGCATGTCTCCTCGACCGCAGCCCGGCCGTGAGTTCATCCTCACCCTTTCCTGCCCCGACCAGGCCGGCCTCGTCCACGCCGTGACCACCTATCTCGTGAGCCACTCCGGCAACATCCTGGAGAGCCAGCAGTTCGACGACCGGCTGCAGGACCGCTTCTTCATGCGGGTCCACTTCGACGTCTCGGACCCCGGCATCTCCCTGGAGGACCTGCGCACCGGATTCGGCCCCGTCGCCGAGACCTACCGGATCACCTGGCAGCTCCACGACGCCTCGACCCCCACCCGCGCCCTGATCATGGTGTCGAAGTTCGGCCACTGCCTGAACGACCTGCTGTTCCGCAAGTCCACGGGCGCGCTCAACATCGAGATCCCGGCGATCGTCTCCAACCACCGCGACTTCGAGCCGCTGGCGCAGAGCTACGGCATCCCCTTCCACCACGTCCCGGTGACCAAGGACACCAAGGCCCAGGCCGAGGCGCGACTGCTGGAGCTGGTGCGCGAGCTGGACGTCGACCTGGTGGTGCTGGCCCGCTACATGCAGATCCTCTCCGACGACCTGTGCAAGCAGCTCGACGGCAAGGCCATCAACATCCACCACTCGTTCCTGCCGAGCTTCAAGGGCGCCCGGCCGTACGTCCAGGCGCACGAGCGCGGTGTGAAGCTCGTCGGGGCCACGGCGCACTACGTCACGCCCGACCTCGACGAGGGCCCGATCATCGAGCAGGACGTCGTCCGCGTGGACCATTCGCGCGACCCCGACGAGCTGGTCACCATCGGCCGCGATGTCGAGGCCCAGGTACTCGCCCGCGCCGTCGAGTGGCACAGCCAGAGTCGGGTGCTGGTGAACGGACACTGCACCGTGGTCTTCCGCTGACGGGGTGGGCCGTGCGACCATGCGGGCGGCCGGAACCGGCCGTCCCGCGCCGTCCTCCACTGCCCCGCGGGACCCGGTGGAGCCTCTCGGGGACCCATGGAGACCTACGGAACTCATGCGTATAGTTGCGCCATGAGCAACTACACCGCAGATAGCGAAACAGCGGGTCCCGCGGTGAACGGTGTGCAGTCAGTCGACCGCGCCGTCAGCGTCCTGGAGATCCTCGCCCAGCGCGGCGAGGCGGGCGTCAGCGAGGTGGCCGCCGAGATCGACGTCCACAAGTCGACCGCGTTCCGTCTGCTCGGGGCCCTGGAGGCGCGCGGCCTGGTCGAGCAGACGGCCGAGCGGGGCAAGTACCGGCTGGGCTTCGGCATCGTCCGCCTGGCCGGCGCGGTCACCGGCCGCCTCGACGTCACCCAGCAGGGCCGCCCGGTGTGCGAGCGGCTCAGCGAGAAGATCGGCGAGACCGTCAACATCGCCGTCCTGCAGGAGCACTACGCCGTCAACCTGTATCAGGTACGCGGCCCGGGCGCCGTCGGCACCCACAACTGGGTCGGCCAGCTCACCCCGGTCCACGCCACGTCGAGCGGCAAGATCCTGCTGGCCCACCTGCCGGCGAAGGAGCGCGCCGACGTGCTCGCGGCGGCCGGGATGCGGAAGCTGACGCCGCACACCCTGACGGCCAGGACAAAGCTGGAGAAGAACCTCGCCGAGGCGCGGGAGCGCGGGTACGCGATGACGCTGGAGGAGCTGGAGATCGGTCTGCACGCCATGGCGGCCCCGATCCGCTCCCGCGACGGCGAGGTCATCGCCGCGCTCAGCGCCTCCGGCCCCGCGTACCGCTTCACCGAGGAACGCATGCACGAGCTGGCACCCGCGCTGATCGGCGGCGCGCAGGAGATCAGCCACCGGATGGGCTCTCTGGGCTGAGGCCCCTCAGGGGCGCTCGGCCCAGCGGCGTTCAGCGTATTCGGGTCAGCGGCGACCGTGCCGACGCCGCCGCCTCGATGTCCCAGCGTGCCGTCACACGTACCGCGTCGGCCGTCGAGGCGACGTCGTGCACGCGCAGGCACCGGACACCCTGTGCTACGGCGAGCACGGACACAGCGGTCGTCGCGGCATCCCGCAGTCGCGCCGGGCGGGGTTCTCCCGTCGTCCGGTCCGCCAGCAGGCTGCCCAGGAACGACTTGCGTGACGCGCCCACGAGGACGGGATGTCCCAGGGCCACGACGTCCCCGAGGCGGCCGGCAGCTCCCTGTTGTGGTCGGGCGTCTTGGCGAAGCCCAGCCCGGGGTCGACGATCAGGCAGTCCGGCCGTATCCCCTCCTCCAGCGCCGCGTCGATCCTCGGCCGCAGCTCGTCGAGCACATCGGTGACGACGTCGTCGTAGACGGTCTTCGCCTGCATGCCGGCGGAGTGCCCGCGCCAGTGCATCAGCACGTACGGCATGCCCGCCCGGGCCATCAGCGGCAGCATCGCCGGGTCGGCGAGGCCCCCTGAGACGTCGTTGACCAGCCGCGCGCCCGCCTCGACGGCGCGGGCGGCGACCTCGGCCGGCATGGTGTCGACGCTCACGATCGCGCCCGCCGTGGCGAGTTCCCCGACGACGGGCAGGACGCGTCGCAGTTCCTCCTCGACCGGTGGGCGTGCCGCGCCGAGCGAAGCGAGATGGGGGTCCCCCCGGACGGAGTCTGGGGGGAGGGTCGACTCACCTCCCACGTCAACGACGTCCAGGAGTCCAGCCTTCGGACGTACGACGATGAGGTACTGCGCAAAGCCCTGTGGGAGCCCCTCGACGGAGCTCCCACAGGGAGGACGGGCGAACCCGTCCGTGTCGTTCGGACGTACTCCGTCAGACGTATTCCGTCGCCGCGTCGAGCAACCAGTCCGCCAGATAGCCGGCGAACGTGGCGCGCACCAGGACCCAGAACCCGGCCCTGGGTTCGTCCCGGGCGACGAGGACGACCTGCGTGCGGCCAAGCGTCGTCTGCGCGCAGCGTCCGGCGCCGAAGGCCCGCGGGTGCAGGTCCAGCGGACAGCCGTGGGCCAGCAGGTCACGGGCGCGAGGGCCCGTGACCAGGAGCGTGGTGCGCTGCGCGGAGACGTCGATCACGGAGACGAACTCGTCGCCCGCGGCCTCCCGGATCCGGCTCTCCAGGTCCCGCTCGCTCCCCGGCGGTCCCACCAGCAGCCACTCGTCCGGGCCGAGCCACAGCGCGGTCAGCTCTCCCGCGCGGACGACGGTGTTCGGCTGGAACGGCAGCGGGAGGTCCAGTGCGAGCCCGACGGTTTCCGCCGCCGCTCCCTTGGCGTCGAGGCGCACGTTGAGCTGGGCCAGGAAAGGGAGTTCGGCCAGCCGGATCGCGCCCCCGGACGTACGTGTCGCTGCGGCCAGGCGGTCCGCGACCTGCGACAGCGGGCTGCGGAGCGGGGCGGAAAGGGTGGTCTCAGCCATCGCGGCGGGCTCCTTCGGGGTCGTAGAGGACGGGGCCGGCGACGGTCACCGGGACCAGTTGGTCGCCGACGGGGGCGTAGAGCCGCTCGCCGATGCGGTCCCGGCCGCCCTTGATCAGGGCGAGCGCGAACGTCCGGCCGAGGGCGGCGCTGCGATAGCTGGAGGTGACATGTCCGAGCATGGGGACGGGCGGGGCCGGCAGCACACCGTCGGCCACGAGGTGGGTGCCCTCCGGGAGGAAGGTGCCCGGGTCGTCGGGGAGCAGGCCGACCAGGTGCTTGCGGTCGGGTCGGACGGTGTCCGCACGGGCGTAGGACCGCTTGCCGATGAAGTCCGGCTTCTTCTTCGACACCACCCAGCTCATGCCGAGGTCCTGCGGAGTGACGGTGCCGTCGGTGTCCTGGCCGATGATCGGGTAGCCCTTCTCGGCGCGCAGGACGTGCATGGTCTCCGTGCCGTACGGGGTGATGCCGTACGGGGCGCCGGCCTCGTACACGGCCTCCCACAGGGCGAGGCCCTGCCACGGCGACACGTTGATCTCGAAGGCGAGTTCGCCGGAGAAGCTGATCCGGCAGACCCGGGCCTCGATGCCCGCGACGGTCGCCTCCCGCCAGGCCATGAACGGGAAGTCGTCGTTGCCCACGGCGAGTTTGGGCGCGAGCGAGGCGAGGACCTCGCGGGACTTCGGACCGACCAGGGCGACCGTGGCCCACTGCTCGGTCACGGAGGTGCAGTGGACCTTCAACTCGGGCCACTCGGTCTGGAGCCACTCCTCCATCCAGTCGAGTACGGCGGCGGCGTTGCCCGTCGTCGTGGTGACCAGGAAGCGGTCTTGGGCGACACGGATGACCGTGCCGTCGTCGAAGACCATGCCGTCCGGGCGGCACATGACGCCGTAGCGGATCATGCCGACCTTCAGGGTGCTCATCATGTTGGTGTAGAGCCGGTCGAGGAAGACGCCGGCGTCCGGGCCCTGCACGTCGATCTTGCCGAGGGTGGAGGCGTCCATGAAGCCCACGCTCTCGCGGGTGGCCCGGCACTCGCGCAGCACGGCGGCTTCCATGTCCTCGCCGTCCTGCGGGTAGTACCAGGGGCGCTTCCACTGGCCGACGTTCTCGAACAGGGCGCCGTGCGCGACATGCCACTCGTGGAGGGCGGTCGTGCGGACCGGGTCGCTCAGCGCGCCCCGGTCGCGGCCCGCCAGGGCGGCGAAGGAGACCGGCGTGTACGGCGGGCGGAACGTGGTCGTACCGAGCGCCGCGATGTCCACGCCGAGCAGTTCTGCGACGATGCCGCCGGCCAGGACGCCGGAGGTCTTGCCCTGGTCGTTGGCGGTGCCGGCCGTGGTGTAGCGCTTGGTGTGCTCCACCGAGCGCAGACCGGCGCCGGTCGCGCGGGCCAGGTCGTCGACGGTGACGTCACGCTGGAGGTCGACGAAACGGAGGCCGTCCGCGTCACCCGGGACGACGTACACGTGCATCGGCGGCGTCTGCCGCGGCTGCGCGGGCACCTCCGGGAGGCGGGGCGTCTCGGGCGTGTAGCCCTCCGCCTCCACGGCGCGGGCACCAGCGGCCGCGCCCTGTGCCAGGACCGTGGCCGGGTCGAGGACGCCGCTCGCGCTGCCCGCGACCTCGACCGCCTGGCGACAGGTGTCGGGTACGAAGGAGCCCAGCGTCTCGTCGTAACGGAGCTTGCCGCCGGACTGGCTGAACAGGTGCGCCACCGGATTCCAGCCACCGGAGACCAGCAGCAGGTCGGCGGCGAACTCCCGCTGTCCCGCCGACTCTCCGTACGGCGCGACGGACACGGCGGTGAGGCGGGCCCCGCCCTCCGTGCCGGTGACGGCGTGCCCGGCCAGCACCTCGATACCGGCCGCCCTCGCGCGCTCGGCCCACTCCCCCGGTTCGGTGCGGGTGTCGACGATCGCCGCGATGGCGAGGCCCGCCGAGGCCAGGTCCAGCGCCGCCGCGTACGCGCTGTCGTTGGTGGTGAAGACCACCGCGTGGCGGCCCGGGAGGACGCCGTGGCGGTTGACGTACGTACGCGCCGAGGCGGCCAGCATCACTCCGGGGCGGTCGTTGTCCGCGAAGGCCAGCGAGCGCTCGTGGGCGCCGGTGGCAAGGACGACGCGGCGGGCGCGGATGCGCCATACCCGCTCCCGGGAGACGTTCTCGGGGGCGGCGGCGCCGAGGTGGTTGGTGCGGCGCTCGACGGCCAGGAGGTGGTTGTCGTCGTAGTAGCCGAAGACGGTGGTGCGGGGCAGGACACGGACCTCGGGGGCGGCGTCGAGCCGCTCCGTCACCTCCCGCACCCAGTCGAGGTGCTCGGCCGTGCCCAGGAGGCTGCCGCCGAGTTCCGGCTGGTCGTCGGCGAGGATGACGCGGGCGCCGCTTCTCGCCGCCGCCGCCGCTGCCGCGAGGCCGGCCGGGCCGGCGCCGACGACCAGCAGGTCGCAGTGGGCGTATACGGCGTCGTAGCGGGCGGGGTCCGGCTCCATGGCGAGGCGGCCCTGGCCGGGGAGGCTGCTCGCGACCAAGCCGTCGTAGAGCTCGACGGTCGTGGCCGGGAGCATCGGCTCCGGGAAGGGCTCCTCGATCTGGATGACCGCGTTGGGCTCTTCGACCCCGGCGGAGAAGATGCCTCGGGGCCGACCGAGCTTGATGCTGGTCCCGGCCTGGACGACGCCATTGGCGAGGAGGGCGGAGGCGAGGGTGTCGCCTCGGAAGCCCTGGTATTCGGTGCCGTCGAAGGTGAAGGTGAGGGGTTCCTCGCGGTGGATTCGGCCGCGGGCGGGGTGGCGGAACGGGTGACCCGCGGCGGAGCCGCTGATGGATGCGGCGCCCCCGCCGCCCCTGCCCGTCCCTCCCCCAAACTCTTCGAGCAGGGGGGACCCCCAGCGGGGCTTCGCCCCTTCGATCCCACTGGGGGCCTGCAGCCCCCAGACATCCGCTTCGTCCTCAAACGCCGGACGGGCTGACAAGAGCGGCCTCGGCTCAAGAGTTGCCGGGCGTTCATCGCCCGACCGGTACACCGCCAGAACCTCGTTCGTCGCCGTGTCCCGTACCGCGTTGAACCAGCGGCGGCAGCCAGCAGCATGGCTCCAGCGCTCGGCGAAGGGGCCCTTCGGGTTGTCGCGGAAGAAGAGGTAGCGGGCCCACTCCTCGTCGGAGAGGGGCGCCGGGTCCTCCGGGTACGGCACGTGGGCCTGGCCGCCGTAGTGGAACTCGGCCTCGTCGCGGGGCCCGCACCACGGGCAGGGGATGAGCAGCATTGGTTCGGCTCCCTAGTGGGCCACCGCGGCCGCGCCGTGCTCGTCGACGAGCGCGCCGGTGGTGAAACGGTCGAGCGAGAAGGGGGCGTTGAGGGCGTGCGGGGTGTCGTGAGCGATGGTGTGGGCGTAGACCCAGCCGACGCCCGGGGTGGCCTTGAAACCGCCCGTTCCCCAGCCGCAGTTGAGATAGAGGTTGTCGACGGGGCTGAGCCCGATGATCGGTGAGGCGTCGGGGCTGACGTCGACGATGCCGCCCCAGGTGCGCAGCACGTGAGCGCGGGCGAAGACCGGGAAGAGTTCCAGGGCCGCCGACATCTGCTCTTCGATGATGTGGAAGGCGCCGCGCTGGGTGTACGAGTTGTACGCGTCGATGCCCGCGCCCATCACCAGCTCGCCCTTGTGGGCCTGGCTGACGTACACGTGGACGGCGTTGGACATGACGACCGTCGGGTGCACCGGCTCCAGCAGCTCGGAGACCAGGGCCTGCAACGGGTGACTCTGGACGGGGAGTTCGATGCCCGCCATGGCCGCGAGGACCGAGGTGTGGCCCGCCGAGCAGAGCGCGACCTTGCCGGCCGCGATGGGGCCGAGGTTGGTCTGGACTCCGACGACGCGGTTGCCGACCACGTCGAGGCCGGTGACCTCGCAGTTCTGGATGATGTCGATCCCCGCGGCGTCCGCCGAGCGGGCCAGGCCCCAGGCGACGTAGTCGTGCTTGGCGATGCCGGCGCGCGGCTGGTAGGTGGCGCCCAGGACCGGGTAGCGCACGTCCTGCGAGATGTTGACGATCGGGCAGACTTCCTTGACGCCGTCCGCGTCGAGCCACTCCGCGTCCACGCCGTTGAGGCGGTTCGCCTCCACGCGGCGCACGCTGTCGCGGACGTCCTGGAGGCTGTGCGCGAGGTTCAGCACGCCGCGCTGGGAGAAGAGGATGGGGTAGTCGAGCTCCTCCGCCAGTCCCTCCCAGAGCTTGAGCGCGTGCTCGTAGATGCCGGCGCTCTCGTCCCACAGGTAGTTGGAGCGGATGATCGTGGTGTTGCGGGCCATGTTCCCGCCCGCGAGCCAGCCCTTCTCCAGCACCGCGACATTGGTGATGCCGTGGTTCTTGGCGAGATAGTGCGCGGTGGCGAGGCCGTGTCCGCCGCCGCCGACGATCACCACGTCGTACGACCGCTTGGGGTCGGGCGTACGCCACAGGAAGTCGGGGTGGTCGGGGAGGTCGGCGCCTGGGGGTCCCACCACGCCCGCAGGGCGTAGGGGGAGGGTGCGGGGGCTCATCGGACGTCTCCGTCTTCTGAAAGGTGCGGATACTGCGGGTGCTTGGGGACGTGCGCGTTCATACGGCGGTGGCGTTCCTCTCGGCGGCCTCGACGACGTTGGCCAGCAACATCGCTCGGGTCATGGGGCCCACACCGCCGGGCATGGGCGCGATCCAGTCGGCGACCTGGGCGGCGTCCGGGTGGATGTCGCCGACCAGGCCCTGGTCGGTGCGGGTGATGCCGACGTCCAGGACCGCGGCGCCGGGGCGCAGCATGTCCTTGGTGACCAGTCCGGGCGAGCCGGCGGCGGCGATGACGATGTCCGCCTCGCGTACGTGCCAGGCGAGGCCCTTGGTGCCCGTGTGGCACAGGGTGACGGTGGCGTTCTCGGAGCGGCGGGTGAGCAGGAGGCCGATGGGGCGGCCGACCGTGATGCCGCGGCCGATCACGCACACCCGCGCCCCGGCGAGGGGCACGTCATGGCGGCGGAGCAGTTCGACGATGCCGCGCGGGGTGCACGGCAGCGGGGCCTCGACCCCCAGGACGAGCCGGCCGAGGTTCACGGGGTGCAGGCCGTCGGCGTCCTTGGCCGGGTCCATGCGTTCCAGTACGGCGTTGGCGTCCAGGTGGCGCGGCAGTGGGAGCTGGACGATGTAGCCGGTGCAGGCCGGGTCGGCGTTGAGCTCGTCGATCGTCTCCTCGACCTGCTGCTGGGAGGCGTCGGCCGGCAGGTCCCGGCGGATGGAGGCGATGCCGACCTGGGCGCAGTCGCGGTGCTTTCCGGCGACGTAGGCACGGCTGCCCGGGTCGTCGCCGACAAGGACCGTGCCGAGGCCCGGCGGAAGGCCGTTCGTGGCCGTCAACTTGGCCACGCGCTCGGTCAGTTCGCGGCGGATGTCGGCGGCGGTCGCCTTGCCGTCGAGTAGCTGTGCGTTCACCGGCGGTGTTCCTTCCCTCGGATGCGACGCGGGGTGTCAGCCACGGAGGCGGGACATGGTGGGGTCGAACAGGGGCTCCTCGGCGACGACCGCCTCGACGCGCTGGTCGAAGTAGCCGATCTGCACGGGCGTGCCGGGGGTGGCCAGCTCGGCCGGGAGCCAGGCGTAGGCGATGCCCTTGCCGATGGTGTAGCCGTAGGCGGCGCTGGTGACGTAGCCGACCGCGCGGTCGCCGTCGTACACCGGCTCCTTGCCCAGGACGACCGAATGCGGGTCGTCGATGGTGAGGCAGGTCAGCTTGCGTCGTACGTCGGCCTTGCGACGCTCCAGTGCGGCCTTGCCGATGAAGTCGCCCTTGTCGAGCTTGACGGCGAAGCCGACGCCGGCCTCGTAGGGGTCGTGCTCGTAGGTCATGTCGGTGCCGAAGGAGCGGTAGCCCTTCTCCAGGCGGAGGCTGTTGAAGGCGCCGCGGCCGGCGATGACGCCGCCCAGTGGCCCCGCCGCCTGCCACAGGGTGTCCCACAGTTTCAGGCCCTGGTCGGCGGTGGTGTACAGCTCCCAGCCGAGTTCACCGACGTACGACAGGCGCATCGCCGTCACCGGGACGCTGCCGATGTAGGCGCGCTTGGCGCGGAAGTACTTCAGGCCGTCGTTGGAGAAGTCCTCGTCCGTCAGGGGCTGCAGGACCTTGCGGGCCAGCGGGCCCCACAGGCCGATGCAGCAGGTGCCCTGCGTGATGTCGCGTACCTGGACCGTGCCGTCGGCGGGGAGGTGGCGGCTGAACCAGTCGAGGTCCAGGTTGCCGTTGGCGCCGACCTGGAAGACGTCACGGGCGAGGCGGGCGACGGTGATGTCGCTGCGGATGCCGCCGTCGTGGTCGAGGAGCAGGGTGTACGTGACCGAGCCGACGGACTTGGCCACCTTGCTGGTGCACAGGCGCTCCAGGAACTCGGCGGAGCCGGGCCCGCTCACCTCCAGCCGCTTGAGGGCCGTCATGTCGTACATCGCGACGGTCTCGCGGGTGGCCTGCGCCTCGGCGCCGACGATGGGCGACCAGAACTGGGCGGCCCAGTCGTTGGGGGTGGGGATGGAACGGCCCTCGACCAGCTGAGCGTTGGCCTCGTACCACTGCGGGCGCTCCCAGCCGCTCGCCTCCAGGAAGAAGGCGCCGTGCTCCTGCTGCCGGGCATGGAAGGGGCTGGTGCGGATCGGGCGCGGGTCGCCGGACGGCTGGAGCGGGTGGAGGATGTCGTAGACCTCGACGAAGTTCTGGCAGTCGCGGGCCAGGACGTACTCCGGGGACAGCTGGTGCGGCTCGAAGCGGTTGACGTCGCACTCGTGCAGGTCGAACGAGGAGCAGTGCCCGTCGACCAGCCACTCGGCCATGGCCCGGCCGACGCCCGCGGAGTGGGTGACCCACACCGCTTCGGCGACCCAGAAGCCCTTGACGTCCGGGGACTCGCCGAGCAGCGGGAAGTTGTCGGTGGTGAAGGAGAACAGGCCGTTGATGCCCTCCTCGACCTTCGCCTCGCGCGTCGAGGGGAGCAGCGCCTGCGTCTCGCTCCAGGCCTGCTCGAAGTCCTCCTCGGTGAACTTCAGGACCGAGGGCATCTCGTCGGCCTCGTCCACGGAGAGGATGTCGTCGGCGGAGATCGGCATCGGGCGGTGGCCGTAGTAGCCGATGCCCAGGCCGTCGAAGCGGTCGCGGTAGTAGAGATCCGCGTCCTGGTGGCGCAGGATCGGGCGGACCGCCTCCTCCGTCTGGCTGGCGAGGGCCGGTATCGGGCCGGTCCACGCGAGCTGGTGGGCCAGCGGGGTCAGGGGCAGGTTCATGCCGACCATGCGGGCGATCTTCGGACCCCAGATGCCGGCGCAGCACACGACGATGTCGGCGGGGATCTCGCCCTGGTCGGTCAGGACGCCGGTCACCTCGCCGTCGGCCTTGAGGACGTCGAGGACCTCGTGGCGGGCCAGGAAGCGCACGCCGCGCTCGGTGGCCCGGCGGATCTGCGCCTCGACGGCGAGGACCGCCTTGGCGAGGCCGTCGGTCGGGACGAGGAGGCCGCCGAGGACCTTGTCGCGGTCGACCAGCGGGTGCTTCTCGACGCACTCGGCGGCGGTCAGGATCCGCGACTCGATGCCCCAGGCGGTGATCCAGCCGTGACGGCGGTGCAGCTCCGCGAGGCGCTCCGGGGTGGTCGCCACTTCGAGGCCGCCGACCTGAAGGAAGCAGGGCTTGCCCTCGACGTCGAGAGAACAGAACTTCTCGACGGTGTAGCGGGCCATCTCCGTCATGGTCTTCGAGGAGTTCGTCTGGAAGACCAGGCCAGGGGCGTGCGAGGTCGAGCCCCCGGTGGCCGGGAGCGGACCCTGGTCGACCACGGTCACGTCGGTCCAGCCCCGCTCCGAGATCTCGTCCGCGAGAGCCGCGCCAACGACTCCCGCTCCGATGATGACCACACGCGGTCCCGCCATCGCCGCACCTCCGGTTTGTTAACCAGTCGAGCCGATCGAGTTGCTGTCTACGCAACTTGATTCAGGTTGCGCAACTCAATGTGCCTTCCGTGCAGGAGGGTGTCAAGGGTCCGGAGACCTCGGAAAACGGGCCGGAACACGGCGATGCCCGGCGGGCGGTGCGCGTGGGGTGCGCACCGCCCGCCGGGCATGTTTCGACCGGCGTACTACTCCCTGTCACCGGCGCTACTTGATCCAGGTCTCCACCTTGTCGCGGTTGGCCTCGACCCACTTCTTCGCCGCGGCCTCGGGGGTCATCTTGTCCACCGCGATGTACTTCGCCACGACATTCTGGTCGTCGTTGGTCCAGCTGAAGTTCTTCACCAGGTCATAGGCGGGGCTGCCCGACTCGGCGAACTTCGCGCTGACGATCTTGTCCAGCTTGTAGACGGGGTAGTCGCAGGCCACCTTCTCGGGGTCGGCGTCGCAGCCCTCCTTGTACTCGGGCAGTTCGACCTTGACCAGCGGCACCTCGGACATGAACCACTGCGGCTCGTAGAAGTAGCCGATCACCCATTCCTTGTCCTTCTCCGCCTTGCGGAAGGCCTGGATGAGGGCGGTCTCGCTGCCCGCGTACACGACCTTGTAGTCCAGCTTCAGGTTCTTCACCAGCGACTCGTCGTTGGTGACGAACGACGGGTCGCCGTCGAGGAGCTGGCCCTTGCCGCCGGACTCGGACGTCTTGAACTCGGCCGCATACTTGTTGAGGTTGTTCCAGTCGAGGATGTCCGGGTGCGCCTTGGCCAGCCACGGCGGCACGTACCAGCCGATGAGCCCTTCGTTGCCGGTCGGGCCGGCGTCGACGGCGGTCTTCTGGTCGGTGATGTACTTCTTCTTCAGGTCGTCGTGGGCCCAGTTCTCCACGACGGCGTCGACCTCGCCGGTGCCGAAGCCCTGCCAGGCGATCTCCTCCTTCAGGTCCTTCTGGTTGACCTTGCAGCCGAGGTCGTGCTCCGCGACGTACGCGATGACCGCCGCGTTGGCCTCGTAGCCCACCCACGGATTGACCGCGAGGTTGAAGGTGCCGCACTTGCCCGAGCCACCGGCGTCCGAGGAGCTGTCACCGACCTTCGCACCGCCGCAGGCGGAGAGGGTCAGTCCGATAACAGCTACGCCCGCTATGCCGGCCGCGCCGACTCTCCAGTGTCTTGCTTGCCTTGCCATGGTCAGTTGCTCCTTACGCGCTGGTACGCCGCGCCGCTGCCTGAGTGATCCGGTCGAACATGACTCCGAGAAGGACGATGGCCAGCCCCGCGGCGAGCCCCTTCCCGAACAGTTGCCCCTGCGAGAAGCCGGCCACGACGTCGTAGCCGAGGGCGCCCGCTCCTACCAGGCCGCCCACCACGACCATCGACAGCACGTAGATCAGGCCCTGGTTGGTCGCGAGAGTCAGGGCGCCGCGTGCCATCGGCAGTTGGACCTTGGTGATGATCTGCCAGGTGTTGCACCCGGCGGAGGTGGCCGCCTCCACGGTGGTCGCGGGCACGTTCCGCACCCCGTCCGCGATGATCTTCGTGGCGACGGGAGCCGCGTAGACGATGGCCGCGACGATCGCCGTGAAGCGGGTGGCGCCGAACAGCGCAAGGAACGGCACGAGATAGACGAACGGTGGCATGACCTGGGCCGCGTCAAGGCTGGGCCGCAGCATCCGGTCCACGAGCGCGCTGCGCCCCATCCACACGCCGAAGACGATGCCGAGCAGCATCACGAGCACCGTGGCGACGACGGTCGACGCCAGCGTCGTCATGCTGTCCGACCACACCCCGGTGGCGACCAGCAGACCCACGCACACCGTCGTGGTGATGCCTGCGCGCAGACCGCCGAGGACGACCCCGAGCGCGATCAGCAGGGCGCCGACGAGCCACCACGGGGAGTCGGTGAGCAGCGACTGGAACGGATTGAGCAGCCCGCTGGTGATCACGTCGCGGATGGCGTTGGTCAGGCCCGACAGGTTGTCCTGCACCCAGGTCGTCGCGGTGTCGGCCGCGCTCGCGATGGAGCTTCCCATACCGCCCTCGCCGGGGAACTCCGCCGCCCACACGTAGGTGTGCGACATGGAGATCAGGACGGCCGTCACCGCCGCGCCCGCGCCCAGCAGCGGCCGCCGCCACGCGAGGAAGCGGTTCGTCGAGCGCCGGGCCTCCTCCTCGCGCGCGCTGGCCGCGGTCGTGACCCGGTCGAGGACGATCGCCATGACAACGATGGACAGGCCCGCGTTGAAGGCCGTGCCCACGTCGAGCGACTGCAGCGCCTGTACGACGGTCTTGCCGAGGCCGGGCGCGTCGATCAGGGCCGCGATGGTCACCATGGCCAGGGCGGCCATGATGGTCTGGTTGACGCCCATCACCACGGTCCGCTTGGACATCGGCAGCAGGACCTTCAGCAGGGCCTGCCGTCGCGTCGCCCCCAGCGAGTCGGCCGCCTCCACCGTCGTCTGCGGCACGGAACGGATGGCGTGCGCGGTGATGCGGATGGCCGGCGGCGCCGCGTAGATCACCGTGGCGATGGTGGCGGAGGCTCCGCCGATGAGGAAGAACAGCGTCAGCGGGGCCAGGTAGACGAAGGTCGGCATCGTCTGCAAGAAGTCCAGCAGGGGCGTGATGATCCGGTTGAACCGGTCGGACAGCCCCGCGTACACGCCCAGCGGGATCGCGAACAGCAGCGCCACAAACACGGCAGAGAGGGTCAGCGCCAGGGTGTCCATGCTCTCCTGCCACAGGCCCTGCAGGCCCAGGAAGGTGAAGCCGGCCACCGCCAGCAGCGCGACCCGCCAGTTGCCCACGGCCCAGGAGACATAGCCGGCGATGCCGACGACGCCGAGCCAGCCGATCTGCGGGACGGGCCGGTCGGCGGAGGGCTGGGAGATCAGCTCCTGGACGAAGGTCACCAGGGTGTCGATGACCAGGCGGATCTCGTTGAAGAAGTACAGGAAGAGGGGGTTGGAGTTGCGGTTGGCACCGATCGCGTCGTTGACGTCGTTGAACCACCGGTGCAGATCGGTCAGGTCCGCCGCCGCCAGGGCCAGGGTCTGCCTTCCGCGCAGTACGACGAACAGCACCAGCCAGACGACCAGGATGGCGCCGACCACCATCGGCCGACTGACCTTGCGTGTCTCTTTGACAGGAGCAGCCGGCTCGGGTGCCTGTGTCTTCTCGGGTTTCTCGACGGCGACGGTCATCACGCGCCGCCTTCCTGCCCGGCGACCACCGCGAGGATCTCCTCGTCGCCGACGATGCCGAGCAGCTTGCCGTTCTCGACGACCTTGGCCGGCTTGTCGGCCGCGAGCACCGCCCGGGTGGCCTCCTTCACCACGACGTCAGGGCCCAGCTCGGGGCCGTCCAGCTCGTCGCCGTCCTCCGCCGGGCGCATGATCCAGCGCAGGGTGAGCACGTCACCCCGCGGCACGTCCTTGACGAACTCGCGGACGTAGTCGTCCGCCGGGGCTCCGACGAGTTCGTCGCCGGTGCCGCACTGGACCATCTTGCCGTCGCGCATGATGAGGATGCGGTCGCCCAGTTTGAGCGCCTCGGAGAGGTCGTGGGTGATGAACACCATGGTCTTGCCGACCTCGTGGTGCAGCCGGATGACCTCGTTCTGCATGTCGCGCCGGATCAGCGGGTCGAGCGCCGAGAACGGCTCGTCGAAGAAGAGCACGTCCGGATCGCCGGCCAGCGCCCGGGCGAGGCCGACGCGCTGCTGCATACCGCCGGACAGCTGGTCGGGGTAGGAGTTCTCGTAGCCCGCGAGGCCGACCAGCTCGACGACCTCCTGGGCCCGCTTGACGCGCTCGGCCCTGCCCATGCCGCGGATCTCCAGCCCGAACGCCACGTTGTCGACGACGCGGCGGTGGGGCAGCAGACCGAAGTGCTGGAAGACCATGGAGAACTTGCGACGTCGCAGATCGCGCAGGCGCGCCGGGTCCGCCTCGCGGATGTCCTCGCCCTCGAAGACCACCTCACCCGCGGTGGGTTCGATCAGCCGGGTGAGGCATCGCACCAGCGTGGACTTGCCGGAGCCGGACAGGCCCATGACGACGAAGACCTCGCCGGGCGAGACGTCGAAGTGGACGTCCCGTACGGCGGCGGTGCATCCGGTACGGTCCATCAGTTCACGGCGGGTGAGCCCGCACAACTGCTCGGAGTCCGGCACCTGCTCGGCCTTCGGCCCGAACACCTTCCACAGCCTGCGCACGGATATGACCGGGGTGGAGCCCGAGTCCTGGGGCGTGCCGCGCCGCTGCGGCACCTCGGTCTGTGTGGTCACGTTCGACCTTCTTTCGGCGTTCAGCCGCGGAACCAGTGCTGCGGCCGGGGTTGGATGTTCTGCCAGATGTGTTTGGGCTCTCGGTACTCGTTCAGGCCGGTCGGTCCCAGCTCGCGGCCCACGCCCGAGTGCCCGAAGCCACCCCATTCCGCCTGCGGCACATAGGGGTGGTAGTCGTTGATCCAGACCGTGCCGTGACGCAGCCGCCGGGCGACCCGCTGGGCCTTCCCGGCGTCCTGCGTCCACACCGCGCCGGCGAGTCCGTACTCGGTGTCGTTGGCGATGCGTACGGCGTCGTCCTCGTCGGTGAAGCGCTCCACGGTGAGCACGGGCCCGAAGGACTCCTCGTGCACCACCCGCATGTCCTGCCTGCACTCGTCGAGCACGGTGGGCGGGTAGTAATGGCCGCCTCCCAGCGCGGGGTCGTCGGGCCGGGCACCGCCGCAGCGCAGTACGGCCCCCTCGGCGAGCCCGGCCGCGACGTACGCCTCGACCTTCTCCAGGTGCTGTGCGGAGATCAGCGGTCCGGTCTCGGCATCGGGGTCGAAGGGGCCACCGAGCCGGATCTGCCGGGCGCGGCGAACCACCTCGTCGACGAAGGCGTCATGCAGCGAGTCCTCGACGATCAGCCGGGCGCCGGCCGAGCAGACCTGACCCGAGTGCAGGAAGACGGCCGTGAGCGCGAAGTCGACGGCCGCCTCGAAGTCGGCGTCGGCGAAGACGACGTTGGGGTTCTTGCCGCCGAGCTCCAGCGCCACCTTCTTCACGCCGGCAGCGGCGGTGGCCATGATGCGCTTGCCGGTCTCCAGGCCCCCGGTGAAGGAGACCATGTCCACGGCCGGGTCCTCCGACAGCGGCGCGCCCACCTCGGGCCCGGTGCCCAGGACAAGGTTCGCGACGCCGGCCGGGAGCCCTGCCTCCTGAAGTGCCTTCATCAGCAGGATGGTGGTGGAGGGGGTGAGCTCGCTGGGTTTGAGGACGATCGTGTTGCCGGCGAGCAGTGCCGGGGCAACCTTCCAACTGGCTTGCAGCAGCGGGTAGTTCCAGGGCGTGATCAGTCCGCACACACCAACCGGCTCGTAGACGACACGACTGACGGCATCGTCGCGGCCGGTGTCGATCACACGACCGGCGTCGGTGCCTCGGATGCCGCCGTAGTAACGGAAGCAGGACACGACATCGGCGATGTCGTACTCGCTCTCCACCAGCCGCTTGCCGGTGTCCAGGGACTCGGCGCGGGCGAACTCTTTGGCGTCGCGCTCGATGATGTCGGCGGTGCGCAGCAGCAGCGCGCCGCGCTCCCGCTCGGGGGCGCTCGGCCAGTGCCCCGCGTCGAAGGCACGGCGTGCCGCGGCGATCGCCGCCTCGGTGTCGGTACGCGTGCCCTCGGAGACGGTCGCCGCTAGCGTGCCGTCAGCGGGACATCGGATCTCCCGGTGACCGCCGGCCACCGAATCCCGCCATTCCCCATCCACATACAGGTCTGCCACGCGACGAGCCTTTCCAGGGAAATTCGTTGCGCATCGCGCACCCCATTGCTTTTGGTGGAACACAGTGTCGAATGGGTGGACCGACGTCAAGAGGTTGGCGGATGCCGATTTCACCATGCGCGCCTTTACCAACCCACCCTTGACCTCAGGCGGACCCGGGTCGACCATGTTGCGTATTGCTCACCTGTTGTGCATTACGCACCGGCGGACGCCGCCCATGTCCCCCCGACCGCAACCTGGCCGTGAGTACGTCCTCACCCTCTCCTGTCCCGACAGCGCCGGACTGGTCCACGCTGTGAGCGGCTTTCTCGTCAGGAACTGCGGCAACATCCTGGAAAGCCAGCAGTTCGACGACCGACTTCAAGGTCGTTTCTTCATGCGGGTCCACTTCGACGTTTCCGACCCGAACATCGAACTGGAGAATCTGCGTTACGGGTTCGGACCCGTGGCCCAGACCTACGGCATCTCCTGGGCCCTGAACGAAGCGGCCAAGTCGACCCGGAAGCTGATCATGGTGTCCAAGTTCGGCCACTGCCTGAACGACCTGCTCTTCCGCCGGCGCACCGGCGCCCTCAACATCGAGATCCCCGCGATCGTCTCCAACCACCGCGACTTCGAGGGGCTCGCGGAGATCTACGGCGTCCCCTTCCACCACGTCCCGGTGACCAAGGACACCAAGCCCGAGGCGCGACGGCGCACTATGTGACGTCGGACCTGGACGAGGGCCAGATCATCGAGCAGGACGTGGTCCGGGTGGACCACTCGCTCGATCCGGGCGAGCTGGTCACCGTCGGGCGTGACGTGGAGGCCCAGGTGCTCGCGCACGCGGTGAAGTGCACAGCGAGAGCCGCGTGATGGTGGAGGGCAACCGCACGGTGGCAGGAGGACCGGTTCAGTCGCCCACCCGGTCCAGCAGCGCGCGGCGCCACCGCTCCGTCTCGGCGATCTGGTTGAACGTGAACAGGTGCAGGCCGGCCACCCCGGCCGAGGGTGCCGTGAGGGCCTCCTCGGTACGGGACAGCAGCCGCTCGGGGGCATATCCTCCGGGGGCCGCGAAACGCACGAACCACGAGGCGTGCTTCGTCAGGAAGCGCGTCGACTCCCCGACCCCGATCTTCGTGGCCATCGCCAGCAGCTT
The DNA here is from genome assembly GCF_043080095.1 of Streptomyces sp. NPDC015127. Taxonomy (NCBI): domain Bacteria; kingdom Bacillati; phylum Actinomycetota; class Actinomycetes; order Kitasatosporales; family Streptomycetaceae; genus Streptomyces; species Streptomyces sp. NPDC015127. The sequence goes on along the minus strand of NZ_JBIBVE010000011.1, from coordinate 324,371 downwards.
CGCCCGCTGCACGGGCCCCGCGACACCCACATGGACCGGCAGGGTGACGTCCCGGCGCCGTATGCGAACGAGCCACTCCCCCAGCACCCGTGGGTCGAAGCAGAGGTTGCTCACTATGTACGTGGCGTGCTCGCGCTTGTCCCACATCGCCTGGATGGTGACGTCGTCGTGGATGAGCGGATGGCTCTCGGGGTAGCCGGTGACACCGACGCGGGCGAAGGGGCTGCCCAGCTCGCTCAGTCTGCGCAGCACCGGAAGCGCCCCGTCGTAGGCGCCGGCGGGCGGGTCGGAGTCGCCGCCCGGGACGAACACGTCGTCCACGCCCGCCTCCAGGAGCCGGCCCGTGACCTCCTTCAGGTGCAGGTCGTCCCGCAGCAGCCGGGCCGGCACGTGCGGGACGACCCGGTAGCCCTGCGCGGCGAGGCTGGAGGCGAGGTCGAGGGTCGGTTCCAGGCCCTTGACCGGCGACGCCGTCACGGTGACGACGACGTCGCGCGGGACATGGGCGAGGACCTTGTCCTCGGTCGCCTTCGCGGGCAGCACCTCGTAGCGGACGCTCTCCAGCAGCGCCCTCAGCCCTGTCGCACTCACCACCTACTCCGTTAGCTTCTGGACGTCACGATGGCGGTAGTACGCGGCCTTCGACGGCGCCTGCGGCTCCTTGCCGAGGATCAGGTCGGCGGCCTTCTCGGCGACCATCATCACCGGGGCGTAGATGTTGCCGTTGGTGACGTACGGCATCACCGACGCGTCGACCACGCGCAGGCCCTCCACGCCGTGCACCCGCATGCTCGTGGGGTCGACGACGGACATCTCGTCGGTGCCCATCTTGCAGGTGCAGGACGGATGCAGGGCGGTTTCGCCGTCCTTGGCCACCCATGCGAGGATCTCCTCGTCGGTCTCCACCGACGGTCCGGGCGAGATCTCCCCGTCGTTGTAGGGAGCGAGCGCGGGCTGGTTGAGGAGCCTGCGCGCCACCCTGATCGCCTCGACCCACTCACGGCGGTCCTGCTCGGTGGAGAGGTAGTTGAAGCGCAGTGCCGGGTGCTCGCGCGGGTCCCTGCTCTTGATCTTCACGGAGCCGACGGCGTCGGAGTACATGGGACCGACGTGCACCTGGTAGCCGTGGCCGCCGGCGGGCACGGAACCGTCGTAGCGGACCGCGATGGGCAGGAAGTGGAACATCAGGTTGGGGTAGTCCACGTCCTCGTTGCTGCGGGCGAAGCCGCCGGCCTCGAAGTGGTTGGTCGCGGCCGGGCCCTTCCTGAACAGCCACTGGAGGCCGATGAAGGGGGCCCGCCACTTCGCCAGGTACGGCTGCATGGAGACGGGTTGCTTGCAGGCGTACTGGATGTACACCTCCAGGTGGTCCTGCATGTTCTCGCCGACGCCGGGGAGGTCGTGGACGACGTCGATGCCGAGCGCGCGCAGCTCCTCGGCGTTGCCGACGCCGGAGAGCTGGAGCAGCTGCGGGGAGTTGATGGCACCGCCGCACAGGATGACCTCCCTGGCGCGGACCTGCTGGAGCGCACCCCGGCCGCGCTGGTACTCGACGCCGACGGCCCGCTTGCCCTCGAAGAGGACGCGGGTGACGAGGGCGCGGGTCCGGACGGTGAGGTTCGGCCGCTTCATCGCCGGCTTGAGGTACGCCTTCGAGGCCGACAGCCGGCGTCCGCGATGGACGTTGCGGTCGAACGCGGCGAAGCCTTCCTGCCGGTAGCCGTTGACGTCGTCGGTGGGCGCGTAGCCCGCCTCCTCGGTGGCCTTGAGGAAGGCCCCGAACAAGGGATTGGTCGCCGGGCCGCGCTCCAGGACGAGGGGGCCGTCCTGGCCGCGGAACTCGTCGTCCGGGTCGGCGGCCAGGCAGTTCTCCATCCGCCGGAAGTAGGGCAGGCAGTGCGCGTAGTCCCAGGTCTCCATGCCCGGGTCGGCCGCCCAGCGCTCGTAGTCCATGGGGTTGCCGCGCTGGAAGATCATGCCGTTGATGCTGCTGGAGCCGCCCAGCACCTTGCCCCGCGCGTGGTAGATGCGCCGTCCGCCCATGTGGGGTTCGGGCTCGGACTCGTACTTCCAGTCGTAGAAGCGGCTGCCGATCGGGTAGGTCAGCGCTGCGGGCATGTGGATGAAGACATCCCACGGATAGTCCGACCGGCCCGCCTCCAGGACCAGCACCCGGTTGGCCGGGTCCGCGGAGAGCCTGTTCGCCAATGCACTGCCGGCCGAACCGCCACCGACTATGACGAAGTCGTATTGCAGGGGAGCCATAATGCCTCGTCTCGCTCGCGCCGTAGATGTGCGAGGCATGCTAGACCCGGTCGCGCCATACGCACCAGGTTGCGAACCGCGCAACTTCAGGATCTTCGCTTCGCCACGGTTACTTGCAGCTACGTTGTTTACTGCGCGTATAGTTTCACTATGAGCAACTACAGCCCTGACACGGAGACGTCAAATTCGCAAACCGGCGGTGTGCAGTCCGTCGACCGCGCCATCAGCGTCCTGGAGATCCTCGCCCAGCGTGGCGAGGCGGGCGTCAGCGAGGTCGCGGCCGAGATCGACGTGCACAAGTCCACCGCCTTCCGCCTGCTCGGCGCCCTGGAGGTGCGCGGTCTGGTGGAGCAGGCCGGTGAGCGCGGCAAGTACCGGCTCGGCTTCGGCATCGTCCGCCTGGCCGGCGCGGTCACCGGCCGTATCGACATCACCCAGCAGGGCCGCCCGGTGTGCGAGCGCCTCGCCGAGGAGCTCGGCGAGACCGTGAACGTCGCCGTCATGCAGGAGCACTACGCGATCAACCTCTACCAGGTGCGCGGCCCCGGGGCGATCACCGCGCACAACTGGGTCGGCCAGCTGACCCCCCTGCACGCCACCTCCAGCGGCAAGATCCTGCTGGCGTACATGCCCGCCAAGGAGCGCGCCGCGCTGCTGGCCTCTGCCGGTATGAAGAAGGTCACCCCGCGCACCATCAGCGCGAAGACGAAGCTGGAGAAGAACCTCGCCGAGGCGCGGGAGCGGGGCTACTCCTTCACCCTGGAGGAGCTGGAGGTCGGTCTGCACGCGATGGCCGCCCCGGTCCGCAACCGGGACGGCGAGGTCATCGCGGCGCTCAGCGCCTCCGGGCCCGGGTACCGGTTGACCGAGGAGCGCATGCACGAACTGTCCCCGGTGCTGATCAAGGGCGCCGAGGAGATCAGCCACCGGATGGGCTATCTGAGCTGAGTCACCCCTGAGGGGTGCCGAGGCGCTCGTTCACCCAGTCGTGGAACGCGCCGATGTGGTGCTCGCTGGGCACCAGCACGCCGCCCTTGGCGTACATACGGGAGCTCATTCCGGGCTGCGTGCGCTCGCAGGCGTCGAAGTCCTGCTGGTTGACGCGGTGGAAGAGTTCCACGGACCGGCTGACGTCCTTGCCGCTCTCGACGACGTGCGGAAGATACAACCAGTCGCACTCCACGATCGTGCGGTCCACCGACACCGGGTACATCCGGTGGAAGATCACGTGGTCGGGGACGAGGTTGATGAAGACCTGCGGCCGGACGGTGATCGCGTAGTACTTGCGGTCCTGGTCGTCGGCGACTCCCGGGATGCGGTCCAGTCCCTCGGAGCCGTCCACCGTGAAGCCCTGGACGTCCTCACCGAACTCGGCGCCGTGGCCGACGTAGTACTGGGCGGCGTAACCGTCCGCGAACTCCGGGAGCACCTCCGTGAGTTCGGGGTGGATGGTGGCGCAGTGGTAGCACTCCATGAAGTTCTCGATGATGAGCTTCCAGTTGGCCTTCACGTCGTAGGTGATACGGCGGCCCACCTGGAGGTTCTCGATGCCGTAGCGCTCGATCGACTCCAGGTCGCCGAGGCGGGCGACGATCTCACCGATGACCTCCTCCTCGAAGGAGGGCGGGTTCTCCGCCAGGCAGACCCACACATAGCCGAGCCATTCACGCACGGCCACGTTCACCAGGCCGTACTCGGTACGGCCGATGTCGGGCATCTTGGTGAGGTTGGGCGCGGCGACGAGCTTGCCGTTCAGGTCGTACGTCCAGGCGTGGTACGGGCACTGGAAGGCCCGCTTGACCTCGCCGGTCTCCTCGGTGCAGAGCTTGGCGCCGCGGTGCCGGCAGACGTTGAAGTAGGCACGGATGCTGTTGTCCCTGGCCCGGGTGACGAGGATGCTCTCGCGGCCCACGTCGACGGTGCGGAAGGCACCGGGCTTCGCCAACTCGGAGGCGCGCGCCACGCAGAACCACATGGTCTCGAATATGCGCTCCTGTTCCTGGGCGAAGATCCCCTGGTCCGTGTAGGAGGAGCCGGGGAGGGTGGCGATCAGGCTGTCCGGCAGGCTGGTCGAGGTCACGGTGCACTCCTCGGGAGAACGTCGTGGAGGGGTCATTCACACGCCGGGAAGAGCGACTCCGGACGGCGTTGTGTATAGAGCAACGCTGCGTGCTATACGCAACCGCAGCATGCGATGCCGCTGGGGCGGTGTCAAGATGTAAGCGATGTCAGGATGCGGTGGCGGCGAGCTGCTTGCGCCAGCGCATGAACAGCCGCGGCTGGTTCATGCCGAGCACGGCGACCGGGTCTCCGGACCGCCGGTAGACGGCCAGGACGTCGCGGTCGTCCACGGCGCCCGCCTCGATGGTGACGCTGTCCGCGCCGGCCGCGTGACCGATGAACTGGATCTTCACGCCGTACTGGTCGGACCAGAAGTACGGCGGCCGGGGCACACCCGGTTCCACCGCACCGCCCGCCAGCAGCGTGGCGATCGCGGCGTCGGGGCGCTCGCGCGCGCCGGTCCAGTGCTCGACGCGGCGATGGCAACCCGCACGCGGGTCGTACCAGTTGGCGCAGTCGCCGACCGCGACCACGCCGGCCAGGCTGGTACGGCCGTCCGCGCCGCACGTGACGCCGTTGTCGAGAGCGATGCCGGAACCTTCCAGCCACTCGACGTTCGGGCGGGCGCCCACGCCGATGACGACGATGTCGGCGGGGATGCTTCGGCCGTCCTCCAGCAGGACGGCGTCGACTCGGGTCTCACCGCTCAGCCCCTTGACGCCCACACCGCACTCCAGTCGTACGCCGTGGTCGGCGTGGAGGGCGGAGACGATGGCGCCCATGGTCTCGCCGAGCGGTCCGGCGAGCGGTGTCGGGGCGGCCTCGACGACGGTGACGTCGAGCCCGAGGGCGTACGCGCTGGAGGCGACCTCGGCTCCGATGAAGCCTCCGCCGATCACCACCAGGCGTCCACCGCGGGCCAGTTCGTCCCGCAGGGCGCGAGCGTCGTCCAGGGTACGCAGCGTGTGCACTCCGGCCAGGCCCTCGGAGCCGGGGAGCGTGCGTGCCGCGGCGCCCGTCGCGATGACGACTCCGTCGGCCTGCACCTCCCGTCCGTCACCGAGCCGGACGACACGCCGTGCGTGGTCGAGTCCGGTGGCGCGGACGCCGAGCAGCCACTCCGCCAGGAGGTCCTCGCCGTCGGTCTCCAGCGCGAGTTCGGCTTCGCCGAGCGTGCCGGCCAGGAACTCCTTGGACAGCGGGGGCCTGTCGTACGGGCGGTGGAGCTCGTCCCCGACGACGATCAGCCGGCCGTCGTAGCCCTGCTTGCGCAGTGAGCGCGTCGCCGACAGTCCGGCCAGCGAGGCGCCTACCACGGCGACCGTCCTCACGCGGGACCTCCGGCGAGCCGGGCCGAGATGCAGGGCGGCAGGTTGGGCGCCTCGGTGGACAGACGGACGTGGATCATGCCGCCCTCGACGACGACCTCGTGCGTCCGGACCGGGAGCTTGGCCGGCGGGGCGTCGACCGCGCCCGTCCTCAGGTCGAACTTGGAAGCATGCAGCGGGCATTCCACCTCGCAGCCCTCCAGCCAGCCGTCGGCGAGCGACGCGTCCTGGTGGGTGCAGGTGTCGTCGATGGCGAAGAGTTCGCCGTCGTCGGTGTGGAACACCGAAACCGGCGGATCGATGTCGAGCCGGTGGGCCTCGCCTCGGGGGAGATCCTCGAGACGGCACGCGGGAATCATCATGACACCTCGGTGCGTATAGCGAAACGGTATGCGGAAAGCGCAACATCAGTCTGGGGTCGCCCAGAATCCTTGTCAAGGTATTCACAGGCCGCTCCAGACCGTTATTTTGTTGCGCAACATAAAACTCGACTCATATAGAACAACAACAGCCCGCCGTATCGGCTCGCGATGGCCGCGAGCTGATACGGCGGGCGTGTGAAGGTCGCCTGCGGGCGTCAGAAACCGCGGTCGATCCACTCCTGGAGGTGCGGGGCCTCGGCGCCGACGGTGGTCGTATCCCCGTGTCCGGTGTGCACGACGGTCTCTCCGGGCAGCGTCAGCAGCCGGTCCCGGATCGACTCGACGATGGTCGGGAAGTGGCTGTACGACCGTCCTGTGGCCCCTGGCCCGCCGGCGAACAGCGTGTCGCCGCTGAAGAGTGCCGCGAGGGCCGGTGCGTACAGGCAGACCGCACCAGGGGCGTGGCCGGGCGTGTGCAGCACGGTCAGCTCGACACCGGCCACCGAGAGGCCCTGGCCGTCAGCCAGCTCGGCGTCCGGCGCCCGGTCGGGGTGGGTCTGCTTCCACAGCGGCAGGTCGTCCGGGTGGAGGAGGACCGGGGCGCCCGTGCGTGCCGCGAGTTCGGGCGCGGCGTCGATGTGGTCGTTGTGGGCGTGCGTGCACACGATCGCGGTGAGGCGCCGGTCGCCGACCGCTCGGGCGATGGCGTCGGCGTCATGGGCGGCATCGATGACGATCGCCTCGGTGTCGTCGCCGACGATCCACACGTTGTTGTCGACGTCCCAGGTGCCGCCGTCCAGCGAGAACGTCCCCGAGGTGACGAGGTGTTCGATGCGGGCGGCCATCAGAGGACCACCACCGAGCGCAGGACGTCGCCGTGGTGCATCCGCTCGAAGGCCTTCTCGACCTCGTCCAGCGCGATGGTCTCCGAGACGAAGGCGTCCAGGTCCAGCCGGCCCTGGAGGTAGAGGTCGATGAGCATCGGGAAGTCGCGGCTCGGCAGACAGTCGCCGTACCAGGAGGACTTCAGGGCGCCGCCGCGGCCGAAGACGTCCAGCAGCGGCAGTTCGAGCTTCATCTCCGGGGTGGGCACGCCGACCAGGACGACGGTGCCGGCGAGGTCGCGGGCGTAGAAGGCCTGCTGGTACGTCTCCGGGCGGCCGACCGCCTCGATGACGACGTCGGCGCCGTGGCCGCCGGTCAGCTCGCGGATCGCCTCGACCGCGTCGGCTTCCTTGGAGTTGACGGTGTGGGTCGCGCCCAGCTTCGAGGCCGTCTCCAGTTTCCGGTCGTCGATGTCGACCGCGATGACCTTCGCCGCACCCGCCAGGTTCGCCCCGGCGATCGCCGCGGCCCCGACGCCGCCGCAGCCGATGACGGCCACCGAGTCGCCCCGGCCGACGTTGCCGGTGTTGATGGCCGCGCCGATGCCCGCCATCACGCCGCACCCCAGCAGACCAGCGGCGGCCGCCGACGCGGTCGGGTCGACCTTCGTGCACTGCCCGGCAGCGACCAGCGTCTTCTCCGCGAAAGCGCCGATGCCCAGGGCCGGCGACAACTCGGTGCCGTCCAGCAAGGTCATCTTCTGCTTGGCGTTGTGGGTGTTGAAGCAGTACCACGACTCCCCGCGCAGACAGGCACGGCACTGGCCGCACACCGCACGCCAGTTGAGGATCACGAAGTCGCCGGGTGCGACATCGGTGACCCCCTCCCCCACCGACTCCACGATGCCCGCGGCCTCATGGCCCAGGAGGAAGGGGAAGTCGTCGTTGATGCCGCCCTCGCGATAGTGCAGATCGGTGTGGCAGACCCCGCAGGCCTCGATCTTCACCAGCGCCTCACCCGGACCCGGGTCAGGCACGATGATCGTCTCCAGGCTGACGGGGGCGCCCTTGCCCCGCGCGACGACAGCACGGACCTGGTGCGTCATGGCCACTCCTCGGCTGGTTCGAGACTTGAATCAGGTGTTGCTTATTACGGCACGCATCTCACGTGTCGCAACACAGCATGGTTGAGCGCCGACCGGGGGTCAAGGAGCGCGACGAGGTTCCCTCAGCCGGGCGGGATCGCGGTCGGAGCAGCGAGAACGCCCGGCGGGGCCGTGGCCGACCATGTCGGTGCCACGGCCCCGCCGGGCGAGGGGTCCTCCGACCTCAGCGGGCGGAGGAGGATGTGGACTGCGTCGGTTGCGCGGACTCCTGGGACTGCGCGTCCTCCGTGCCGTCGTTGCACGCGACGGGGCCGATGCGGAGTTCGAAGTCGCCGTCGTACTTCTCGTGGCCGGCGATGACGGCCGTTTCGATGGCTTCCTTGCCTATGCGCCCGCGGATGATGAGCGGGTCCTGGCGCAGATCGCGGGTGAGCGCGACACACAGGCCGACCATCACCACGGTGAAGGGGGCCGCCGCCAGAATGGTGAGGTTCTGCAGTCCGGTGAGCGCGTCGCCCTTGCCGCCGCCGATGAGCAGCATGACCGCGGCCACCGCGCCGGTCAGCACGCCCCAGAAGATGACGATGCCCCGGGTCGGTTCCAGGGATCCGCGCTGCGAGAGCGTGCCCATCACGATCGAGGCGGCGTCGGCGCCGGAGACGAAGAAGATCCCGACGAGGATCATCACGACCACGCTCGTCACCGTGGCGATCGGGTACTGCTGGAGCACGTCGAAGAGCTGGCCCTGAGCGGTCGAGGCGTCGTTGAGGCGCTTCCCGTCCTGCAGGTGCATCGCTGAGCCGCCGAAAACGGCGAACCACAGCAGGCTGACGGTGCTGGGGACCAGGATGACCCCGCCGACGAACTGCCGGATGGTCCGGCCACGGCTGATGCGCGCGATGAACATGCCGACGAAGGGCGTCCAGGAGATCCACCACGCCCAGTAGAAGACCGTCCAGCCGGCCAGCCAGTCGGCGACACCCTCACCGCTCGACGCCTCGGTACGCCCGGCCATCTGGGCGAGGTCGCCGAAGAAGGCGCTTATGGAGGTGGGCAGCAGGTCGAGGATGAAGACGGTCGGGCCGACGAGGAACACGAAGACCGCCAGCGACACCGCCAGCACCATGTTGATGTTGGACAGCCACTGGATGCCCTTGGCGATCCCGGACACCGCCGAGGCGACGAACGCCACGGTCAGCACCGCGATCACGGCGACCAGCAGACCGGTGCCGACGGATCCCATCCAGCCCAGCCCGGTGAAGCCGCTGCCGATCTGCAGGGCACCGAGCCCCAGGGAGGCCGCGGAGCCGAAGAGGGTGGCGAAGATGGCGAGGATGTCGATGACCCGGCCACCCCAGCCGTTCGCCCGTTTCTCGCCGATCAGCGGGGTGAACACCGCGCTGATCAGCTGTCGGCGGCCGCGCCGGAAGGTGCTGTAGGCGATCGCCAGTCCCACCACCGCGTACATCGCCCACGGGTGCAGCGTCCAGTGGAAGAGGGTGGTGGCCATGGCGGTCTCCATGGCCTGGTTGGCGTCGGCCGGGTCGGTGCCCGGCGGCGGCGTGACGAAGTGGGACAGCGGTTCGCTCACGCCGTAGAACATCAGGCCGATGCCCATGGCCGCACTGAACATCATGGCGATCCACGAGACCGTGCGGAACTCGGGCTGCTCACCCTCCTCGCCCAGGGTGATCCGCCCGTAGCGGCTGACCGCCAGCCAGAGGGCGAAGACCACGAAGCCCGAGGCGGCGAGGACGAAGGCCCAGCCGCCGTTGCGGATCGTCCCGTCCAGCAGCTTCCCGGACACGCTCTCCAGCGTGTCGGTCGCGGTGGCTCCCCACAGGACGAAGGCGAGGGTGAGGGCCGCGGCGACACCGAAGACGATCAGGTCGGTCCGGGGGCCGGCGGATACCGCCGGACTTCCTGGCGGAACCGCTTCGACGGGATGGCTACGGCTCTCATCCCTTTCGAGGGTTTTGTTCATCAGCTCGTCCTTTCCACAGACGGCAGTGGAGACCTCGTCGCGGACGACGACAGGGGAACTCGTCGGTGATTCCGCCTGACCCGGCACGCCGGAGCGGATGGGAGAACGACGAGAGAAGGGGAGGCGGAGCGGCCGCCATGGTGCGTCGTTGCGAATAATGCATAAAAATTCACTATGAGCAACAACCATCTGGGCCCCGGGGACGGCTGTCAAGGGGTCGGACGTGCTGAGTTGTCCGACCGCAACCGACCCGTCACCACGGACGGCCGCGCGCGGCGACGCCTGCCGAACGAACCGTCAGCTGCCGGCGCGGGAGGGCATGCGCATGCCGCGCCGGTACGGACCCGACGGCCACCGTGACCAGCCGCCGCGCTTTCAGCCGGGTCTCGGCCCATCGCGCTCGGGATCGGAGCCCCAGGTGATCCCGGCCCCGGTACCGAAGTGCAGCAACGGACCGCCAGGAGCGGTGCGGTCGATCCAGAACGTGCGGATGGCTACGGCGAGTTGCCCCGTGCCGCGGTCGGCGTCGACCCAGCCCACGCCGCCGCAGTACGGGCCGCGGGGCACGGTCTCCAGCGCGATGATGCGCAGCGCGGGGTTGCCGAGCGCCAGTAAGGCTGTGAGGGCGTCGACGTCGGCGCGCTCCGGGTCGGGCAGCGGCGCGGACAGGACGCGGCACGGGTTGGCCTGGTACACCTCGCCGGCCGCGATGTGCTCGCGGCAGCATCGATTATGCGGCTCCGCCGCGGGGCCGGACCCCGGCGGTGTCGGCGGCCCGGTCGGGAGGACGTCCAGGCGTCCGGGTCCGGCCCGCGCCACGTGCCGGGCTCGGCGGCGGGCACGCGCCCGGCGTACGTCCCCGAAGTGCGCGCAGATCAGGCGCCCCTCGAAGTCGGCGACCACGGCCCAGAACCCGGTGGAGTCGAGGGCCGCGGGGTCGCTGGTCACGTCCCGGAGGTCGGTGGCGACGAGATCGCCGAAGCGGGCCAGCGGGGCGAGGTCATACAGGCGTCCACTCATCGGTCACCACCTCTCCGGAGGGGAACGGGCGAACGGCGGGGCGATGCGCGCCCGCCGTTGGGCGGCTGGGCTAGGGTCTTTCGTTTGGATCAGGCCGGATCAGTGAGCGGGGTCTGGTGCGTGCGATCGCAAGGCGGAGGAGGGAGACAATGGCGGAGCCATGGCGACCGACGACAACGCGGCGAGCGTGCGTGCCAGGGCCCGCGAGCCCGGCATGATCCAAACGAGAGGCCCTAGGCGTCGGCGGACCCCGGTTCCAGCCGGACGACGATGGACTTCGACGTGGGGGTGTTGCTGATGACCGCCGTGGAATCCAGGGGTACGAGGACGTTGGTCTCGGGGAAATAGGCGGCGCAGCAGCCCCGGGGTGTCGGGTACGGCACCACCCGGAAGGCATGCGCCCGGCGCTCCACACCGTCCCCGTACTCACTGACGATGTCGACGAGGTCCCCGTCGGCGAGGCCTCGCTCGGTGAGGTCGTCGGGGTGCAGGAAGAGGACCCGGCGGCCCTGGTGGATGCCGCGGTAGCGGTCGTCCAGGCCGTAGATGGTGGTGTTGTACTGGTCGTGGGAGCGCAGCGTCTGCAGCAGCAGCCGGCCCGGCGGGACCTTGGGGCTCTCCAGCAGGTTGACGGTGAAGTTCGCCAGGCCGGTGGCGGTCGTGAACCGGCGCTCGTCGCGGGGCGGGTGGGGCAGGGCGAAGCCGCCCGGCTGCCGTACCCGGGTGTTGAAGTCCTCGAAGCCGGGGATCACGCGTTCGATGCGGTCGCGGATGCGGTCGTAGTCCGACTCGAACTCCTCCCACGGCACCTGCGGGTCCGCTTCGCCGAGGGTGGCCTGTGCCATCCGGCAGATGATCGCGACCTCGCTCAGCAGGTGCTCGGACGCGGGCGCGAGCCGCCCCCGCGAGAGGTGCACCATGCCCATGGAGTCCTCCACCGTGACCAGCTGGGGTCCGCTCGGCCGCAGGTCGGCCTCGGTCCGGCCGAGGCACGGGAGGATGAGGGCCTGCTCCCCGGCGATGACATGGGAGCGATTGAGCTTGGTCGAGATCTGGACGGTGAGACGGCACCTCCGCAATGCCTGCTCGGTCAGGTCGGTGTCGGGGGCGGCGGCGACGAAGTTGCCGCCCAGCGCGACGAAGACTTTTACGTCCCCGTCGCGCATGGCGCGGATGCTGTCGACCGCGTCGTGACCGTGGTGGCGCGGGGGTGTGAAGGCGAACTCGGCGCCGAGCCGGTCCAGGAAGGCGGCGTCCGGCTTCTCGTAGATGCCCATGGTGCGGTCGCCCTGCACGTTGGAATGGCCGCGCACCGGGCAGAGGCCGGCGCCGGGGCGGCCGATGTTGCCGCGCAGCAGGAGGAAGTTGACGACGTCCCGGATGGTGGGCACGGAGTGCTTGTGCTGGGTGAGTCCCATCGCCCAGCAGACGACGATCTTCTTGGCGGCGAGCACATGGCCGAACGCGGTCCGGATCTCCTCCTCGGGCAGACCGGTGGCCTGAAGGATGTCGTCCCACGATGCCTTGCGGGCGTGCTCGGCGAACTCCTCGAAGCCGTGCGTGTACCGCTCGATGAAGGAGGTGTCCAGGGTGCCGGGTGCCTCGTCCTCCGCCTCCAGCAGCATGCGGTTGAAGGCCTGGAAGAGTGCCTGGTCGCCGCCCAGCCTGATCTGCAGGAACTGGTCCGCCAGCTTGGTGCCGCCGCCGATGACGCCGGAGGGCTTCTGGGGGTTCTTGAACCGGAGCAGCCCGGCCTCGGGCAGGGGGTTGACCGCGATGACGCGGGCGCCCCGCTGCTTGGCCTCCTCCAGCGCGGAGAGCATCCGGGGGTGGTTGGTGCCGGGGTTCTGTCCCACCACAAGGATGAGGTCGGCCTCGTAGAGGTCCTCCAGGCTGACGCTGCCCTTGCCGATGCCGATGGTCTCCACCAGGGCCGAGCCGCTGGACTCGTGGCACATGTTGGAACAGTCCGGCAAGTTGTTGGTACCGAAGCCGCGGACGAAGAGCTGGTAGAGGAACGCGGCCTCGTTGCTCGCCCGTCCGGAGGTGTAGAAGGCGGCCTGATCCGGGTGATCGAGCGCGGCAAGTTCGCGGGCGATCACGGCGAACGCGTCGTCCCAGGAAATCGGCCGGTAGCGGTCGCCGCCGACCGGGCGGTACATGGGGTGGGTGAGGCGTCCTTGCTGCCCGAGCCAGTAGTCGCTGCGCGGGAGCAGATCCTCCAGCGTGTGCTCGGCGAAGAAGTCCGGGGTCACCCGGCGTACGGTGGCCTCCTCGGCCACGGCCTTGGCCCCGTTCTCGCAGAACTCCGCCTTGTGCCGGTGGTCCGGCTCGGGCCAGGCGCAGCCCGGACAGTCGAAGCCCTCCTTCTGATTGACCCGCAGCAGGGTGAGCAGGCTGCGGCGGGCCCCCATCTGTTCGCCGGCGTGCCGCAGCGAGGAGGTGACCGCGGGGAGGCCGGCGGCGTACTCCTTCGGGGGGCCGACCCGCAGTCGGGCGTCGCCGGGGTCCTCGGCAGGTGGCTTGCGAGTCATCTGTAGCGCTACTCCGCAGTGTAGGGAAGTCAGAGCCATACCATGCGCCTGGTTGCGTATCACACAACAGTAGCGTGATACGCAACATGAATAGGGAAGCTCCAGTGCGGCCTCCTGTCAAGACCGAGCCCGCACCAGGCTCCGGCGGAGACTCGGCCTGCACCGCGAGTCCCCCACACCGGGTCCTGGACGGCGCGCGCCGGTACCGGACGTAGATCGGCCTTGATCACACTGACCCCCAACTCCGCTGAAGTACACGGGTGTTGAAGTCACGCACCGACCGTTGGCTGGAAGGGGGCTCCTGGACGGTCGTGGACAAGCCCCGGCCCGCTCCCGACGGTCCTCAGCCAGGCCCCGTACTGTGGCCCGTCAAGACCCCGACCGCGGGCAACCCACGTCCCTCGTGGTGGGGAACGTGCGGCTGTCCAGCTGTGCTCCGGTGCTGGTGACCACTGCGGCCGCGTGGACGTCCTTGTGGGTGTCCACAGCAAGCACCACTTCCTCGCTGAGGCCAGTGGTGTGGTGACGTGGACAGGTGCGCTGGGTCATGCTGGTCACGGTCGGGGGCCAGACCACCACCGGAGGCGGCACCCCCACCTCCTCGCAGTCGTATCTCGTGGCCACGGCCCGGTGGCGCTTGAGGCGATTGATCCCGCACTCGACGGCACGCCGCTCGCGGTAGTCCATCTCGTCGGACGTCGGCGGCCGACCGCCCCGGGAGCCGAGTTTCCGACGGTTGCGGACGCGGTCTGCCGGAACCGGGATGGTCGCCTTGATCCTGCGTCTGCGCAGGTAGCCCCGGTTGCTGCGGGAGTCGCACGCCTTGTCGGCCCGCACCCGATCTGGCCGGCTGCGGGGCCGCCCTCATCCGATCCGGGGCACCCGGGTCGCGTCCAGGTCCGGCTCGAACTGCGGCGAGTCGCCTCGCTGACCAGCCGTGATCAGCACCGACAGCGGCTTCTGCCCCTGTGCGGCACCCGGACGAACCCCTCGATGATTCTCCTCGACCTCGTCGCCGGTCATGGCCTGCGGCACGTACGGGTTGATCGGCGCCTGGATGGCTCTGGGCACGACCAGGTTGGGGTGGTGGGCCTACCGGCTCTTCCCGGACGGCGCTTTCTTCGTCCGTCTTCGAGCCTCTGAGCCACCACTCCGCAAGCCGGCATGGCGGGCGCGCGCACTCCCGCACCCAGAACTATGGTGTCCCACCACATGTGCCCGTGACCTGCCTGTTTCTACGGTGTGGCGACACGGAATCGTCCCCGCCAACTGTCCGGAAGTGGTGTCCATGGCCGCCCCCGCATCCGCTCCACCAGCGCCGAACTCGCTCAAGCGCATCGTCGCCGCGAGCCTCATCGGCACGACCATCGAGTGGTACGACTTCTTCCTCTACGGCTCGGCCGCCGCGCTGGTCTTCAACAAGCTCTTCTTCCCCCAGAGCGACCCGCTCGTCGGAACCCTGCTGTCCTTCCTCACCTACGCGGTCGGCTTCGCCGCCCGGCCGCTCGGAGCGCTCGTCTTCGGGCACTACGGTGACCGGCTCGGGCGCAAGAAGCTGCTGGTGCTCAGCCTGCTGATGATGGGCGGGGCCACGTTCGCGATCGGGCTGCTGCCCACGCACGCGACCATCGGGAGCGCGGCGCCCGTGCTGCTCACCGTCCTTCGCCTCGTGCAGGGCTTCGCACTCGGTGGCGAATGGGGCGGGGCCGTCCTGCTCGTGTCGGAGCACGGGGACGCCGAACGGCGCGGCTTCTGGGCCTCGTGGCCGCAGACCGGCGCTCCGGCCGGGCAGTTGCTCGCGACCGGCGTGCTCTCCGCACTCACCGCGCTGCTCTCGGACGCCGCGTTCACCTCGTGGGGATGGCGGATCCCGTTCCTGCTCTCCGGTGTACTGGTGATCGTCGGTCTGTGGATTCGTCTCTCTGTCGATGAATCGCCCGTCTTCAAGGCCGCCCTGGCCCAGGCCGAGCAGCGCAAGGCGGCCGCCGGTCAGGTGGAGAAGATGCCGATCGTCGCCGTGCTGCGTCACCACTGGCGGGATGTGCTGGTCGCCATGGGCGCGCGCATGGCGGAGAACATCAGCTACTACGTGATCACCGCGTTCATCCTCGTCTACGCGACGACCGCCGTGGAGATGAGCAAGCAGACGGCGCTCAACGCCGTACTCATCGCCTCGGCCGTTCACTTCGCGGTGATCCCGCTCTGGGGCGCGCTGTCGGACCGGCTGGGCCGCCGGCCCGTCTACCTCATCGGCGCCATAGGGGTGGGCGCGTGGATGTTCCCGTTCTTCGCGCTGATCGACCGCGCGAGCTTCGGGTCGCTGCTGCTGGCCGTGACCGTCGGTCTGGTGCTGCACGGGGCGATGTACGCGCCGCAGGCGGCGTTCTTCTCCGAGATGTTCGCGACGCGCATGCGCTACTCCGGGGCGTCGATCGGCGCGCAGTTCTCCTCCGTCGCCGCCGGTGCCCCCGCGCCGCTCATCGCGACGGCCCTGCTCGCCGACTACAACTCGTCGACACCGATCGCCCTGTACGTCATCGCCGCCGCCCTGCTCACCGTGGTGGCCATCGCCTGCGCCAGCGAGACCAGGCACCGGAATCTCAACGAGGTGGAGTCCGGCTCCGACGACGTCGCGGACACCGCTTCCTCCCGGCCGGCGGATGCCACCCGTACCGCCTGAGCCTGAGCAGCACCCCAGCAGCACCACACGGAAGCCGCGCGAGACCTCATCGGTCCAGCGCGGCTTCGGTGTGGTGGGCGCCCTGGTCCGTCGCCGGAGCGGCCGGTGTCAGTCCCGGTGCGCCACCGCCGAGGACATCCCGAACAGCCGCAGCGCCAGCTGGATCTCCAGGGAGCGGGCCGGTGTCTGCCAGTCGGGGCCCAGGAGCCGGCCGATGCGCTCGAGTCGCTGGGCCACGGTGTTCACATGGACGTGGAGGTCGTCCTTCGTGCGCGCGGGGCTCATGCCGCTGGCGAAGTACGCGTCGAGGGTGCCGACCAGGTCGGTGCCGCGGCGCCTGTCGTACTCGACGACCTCGCCGATCGTGCGGTGCACGAAGCCGTCGATGTCGCCGGGGTCGGCCAGCAGCAGTCCGAGGAAGCCCAGGTCCTCGGCGGCCGCGCCCTGCCCGGAGCGGCCGAGGAGGCGCAGCGCGTCCAGACAGCGCCGCGCCTGCTCGTAGGCGCCGGCTATCGGTGCGGGGTCTCCGGCCGGGGACGCCACGGTGGACGAGGCACCGACCGTCACCGACTCGCGCAGGGTGCCGCCCAGTTGGCGTGCG
Organism: Streptomyces sp. NPDC015127; assembly: GCF_043080095.1. Classification (NCBI taxonomy): domain Bacteria; kingdom Bacillati; phylum Actinomycetota; class Actinomycetes; order Kitasatosporales; family Streptomycetaceae; genus Streptomyces; species Streptomyces sp. NPDC015127. Next base: position 307,606 of record NZ_JBIBVE010000011.1, on the reverse strand, counting down.
GTCTGGCGGGCTAGGGAGGCCGGGGTGTCGTCGGAGCCGAGCGGGAGGAGCAGGACGGCACCGCCGTCCCGCGCCGCGGCGAGGCCGGACCGGGTGGCGGCCAGGTGCGAGGCGGCCGACCACAGCCGCTGTCGGTCCGCGCTCTCGCGGGCGGCCGACTGTGGGCCCGCTGCGGAGCCGGTGTCCGGGCCGTCGATCCGCGCTGCCAGCACCACGTGGGGCACGTCCAGGTCGGCGCGGAGCCGGGCGGCGCGCTCGCGCAGCAGGCGGGGGTCGCGGTCCGGCGCGTCCAGCAGGTCGTCCAGCAGCTCTCCGCGTACCCGCTGTTCAGCATCGTGGGCGGAACGGCGGGCCAGCAGGAGCAGCGAGGTGACCATGGCGGCCCGCTCCAGGGTGCGCTGGTCCACGGGGTCGAGATCGGGGTGGCCGCGCAGCACCAGGGCACCGAACACCTCGCCGCCCGCGGAGACTTCGGCGACCCAGTCGTCGCCGTGCCGGCCGGCGCGGCCGTCCGCCGCGGTGGCATGCGGGCCGTCTTCGGTGAACTCGACCGTGCCGCCCAGCACTTCCGAGAGTGCCGCGGCCACGTCGTCGACTCCCCCACCGCGCAGCACCAGTTCGGTGAGCCGGTCGTGCACGTCCGACGCGCGCTCGATGACGCCGCTGTGCTCCTGGATGATGGCGTGGGCCCGCTCCAGCTCGGACAGGGCGGAGCGCGTCTCGGCGAGCAGGTTCGCCGTGTCGATGGCCACGGCGGCGTGGGCGGCGAACGAGGCGAGCAGCGCGACCTGCTCCCGTTCGAAGACGCGGGCGCGTCGGTCGGCGGCGAACAGCACGCCGATGACCTGGCTGCCGAGGGTCAGCGGCACGCCGAGGATGGCGACCAGCCCCTCGTCCCTGACCGCGGCGTCGATGGGTCCGGTGTGCTCGAACCGGGCGTCGTCGAAGTAGCTCTCGGTGACATAGGGGCGTGCGGTCTGGGCGACGAGGCCGCCGAGGCCCTCTCCCATCCCGAGCCTGACCTGCTGGAAACGCGCCGAGACCGACCCCTCGGTGACCCGCATGTACGTGTCGCCGGCGACGGGGTCGTTGAGGCTCAGATAGGCGACCTCGGTGCCCAGGAGGGACCGGGCGCGCTGCACGATCGCGCGCAGCACCGCGTCGAGGTCGCGCAGACCGGCCAGGTCGTGCGCGGTCTCGAAGAGCGCGGACAGCTCCGCCTCCCGCCGCCTGCGTCCCTCGAGCTCGGCACGCACTCGCAGCGCGAGCTGCTTGGCGTGCTCGATGGCGGCGAGCGACGCGGCGCCGACGCCGTGCGCCCGCGCGAGGAGCACGGGCCTGTCGTACGCCTCGACAGGGGCGCCGTGGGCGAGGAGCTCCAGGTAGGCGGCTTGATCCAGGGACATGGGGACAGGATTACCCGCCGCGGGCGGGGTCGCGCCACCCCTGTGGACAACCGGGCGGCCGCCTCCGGCAGGCCCGTCCGCCGTCAATGGGCGGTCCATCCGCCGTCGAGGGCCAGCGAGGTGCCCGTGATGAACGCGGCGTGCGGCGAGCACAGGTACAGGACGGCCTCCGCGACCTCGTCCGGTTCGACGAGGCGCTTGATCGCGGAGTCCTTGAGCAGCACGTCGGTGAGGACGCGTTCCTCGGGCAGGGAGTGTGCGGCCGCCTGGTCGGCGATCTGCTTCTCGACCAAGGGTGTGCGCACATAGCCCGGGTTGACGCACACCGACGTCACTCCGTGGGACGCGCCTTCGAGGGCCGCGGTCTTGGAGAGGCCCTCCAGGCCGTGTTTGGCGGCCACATAGGCCGACTTGTAGGCGGAGGCACGCAGCCCGTGCACGGACGAGATGTTGACGATCCGACCCCACCCCTGCGCGTACATGTGCGGCAGCGCGCCCCTGATCAGGCGGAACGGCGCCTCCAGCATGACGGTGAGCACGGTGTGGAAGACGTCCGGCGGGAACTCCTCGATGGGACGGACGAGTTGGAGTCCGGCGTTGTTGACGAGGATGTCCGTGCCCGCGGCGACGGCCTCGGCGGCGTCGAGGTCGGTGAGGTCGACCACCCGCGCCTCCACGGCCCCGGCGAGCCCGTGCGCCTGGTCCACCAGCGCGGCCAGCCCCTCGGCGTCGCGGTCGACGGCTCTGACCTTGGCGCCCGCGGCCGCGAGCCGCAGCGCGCAGGCGTGGCCGATGCCGCCCGCGGCACCGGTGACCAGGGCGGTGCGGCCGCCGAGGTCGAGGGAGACGGAGGGCTCTGCGGGGCCTGATGTGGTGGGCGCGGTCATGGTGTGCACCCTAGGCAGCGATCAATCCCCGACCGATGTGGTCAGCGCCCATAGTTCACTGCTCAATAATGGGGTGGAACCATGCTGGCTTCACTGCTCGCCGGTGGGGTGGAACCATGCCGGTCCCTCGGTCAGCGCCTGCTTGATCCGGAACAGGGCGAACTCCTTGAGCTCCGGCAGCGCGTCGATCGGGAACCAGCCCACCTCGAGCGATTCGTCGTCGTTGACCCGGGCGTCGCCGCCCACGGCCCGGCAGCGCATGGTGATGTCCATGTACTGGCAGCGGTCTCCGTTGGGATACGTGACCGGATCGGGCAGTGCCTGCACGAGGACGACCCGCTCGGCGACGCACCGTACGGCCGTCTCCTCGAACACCTCGCGTTCCGCGGTCCTGGCCGGCTCCTCCCCCGGCTCCGGGATGCCGCCGATGATCGACCACTTCCCGGTGTCCGCGCGTCTGCCGAGCAGGACGCGCCCCTGGTCGTCGAGGACGACGGCGCTCACCCCCGGCAGGAACAGCAGCTGGTGGCCTGCGGTGGCCCGGATCTCACGGATGAAGTCAGGCGTGCCCATGCCCGCGACCCTAGCGGGCCGCCGCCGCCCGGCCCCGGGCGGTGTGGTCAGGCGTCGGCGCTCCCGCAGCCGCCAGCCCGCACCGCGTGGTCAGGCGTCGGCGCTCCGCTCGGCCCCGGCGGCCGCCCGCCCGCGCCGGTTGCGTACGGCATCGGTGACGGCCTTGCCCAGAGCCCCGGCCGCGAGGAGCAGCAGGGCCGCCTCGGGCCAGACGCCGAGCCGGGTGGCGGGCGTGAGGGAGGAGCGCAGCGGCACATCGGCGACGAGCGCGTCGGGCGTGAACATCCGCGTCTCCTGGACGATCTCCCCGTCCGGCATGATCACGGCGCTCACGCCGCTCGTGACGGGGACGACGACGGACCGGCTGTGCTCCACGGCCCGCACGCGGGACATCGCCAGCTGCTGGTAGGTCATCTCGCTGCGGCCGAAGGTGGCGTTGTTGCTGGGTACGGAGATGAGCTGCGCACCGTGGGTGACCGTGTCACGGGCCGCGTCGTCGAACGCCGCCTCGAAACAGGTGACGAGCCCGACGTTCGTGCCGGCCAGGTCGAAGACGCCGACCTCGTGGCCCGGACCGAAGTCGCGCTGGACGCGGTCGACGTCGGAGTTGAAGATCCGTACGAACGAACGCAGCGGGATGTATTCGCCGAACGGCTGGACGTGGCGCTTGTCGTAGGTGTCGACGGGCCCCCGGCGCGGATCCCACTCGATCAGCGTGTTGCGGAGCGGGCCCGTCTCGGGGGTGAGCACGGCACCGACGACGGTCGGGACGCCGATCGCCTTGACGGCGTCCTCGATGACGAGGCGGGCATCGGCGTTGCGGTAGGGGTCGAGGTCGGAGGAGTTCTCCGGCCACAGGACGAAGTCGGGCTGCGGCACCCTGCCCGCGGCCACGTCGGCCGCCAGCTCCTGCGTGCGGCGCGCGTGGTTGTCGAGGACCGCCCGGCGCTGGGCGTTGAAGTCGAGGCCGAGACGGGGCACGTTGCCCTGGACGGCGGCGACGGTCGCGGTGCCGTCCTCGGCGGAGTCGTCGACGAGCGGCCGGGCGCACAGGGCTCCCACGACAGGCAGCACGAGGCTGAGCAGTGCGGCGGCCGCCGTGCCGCGCCGCACGGCGCGGCTGCGGCGGTGGACGGCCACCTGCCGCGCGGTCTCGTACAGCCCCAGTCCGCACAGGACGACGGCGAAGCTCAGTACGGGTGTGCCGCCGACGGCCGCGAGCGGCAGCAAGAAGCCGTCCGCCTGCCCGAAGGCGATCTTCCCCCACGGGAAGCCGCCGAACGGCACCCGCGCGCGGGCCGCCTCTCCGGCGATCCACACCGCCGCGCCCCACACCGGCCACGCCGGCAGTCGCGAGACGGCTGCCATGCCCACGCACGCGACCGCGACGAACAGCGCCTCGACGGCGGCGAGCGCCAGCCACGGGACCGCGCCGACCTCCTCGCCGGTCCAGACGAGCAGCGGGACCAGAAAGCCCAGTCCGGTCAGGTAGCCGAGGCCCAGCGCCGCCCACAGCCGCCGGCCTCGCAGGGTCCAGCCGAGCAGCGCGAACGCCGGGAGCGCCAGCCACCACAGGGGCCTCGGCGGGAAGCTCAGGTAGAGCAGCACCCCGGACAGCGCTGCGGCACCGGGCCGTACGAGCCGCCGGATCAGCGGGCGGCCGGGCGCGCGGGCGGGCTGCGGGGTGTCGACTGCGGTGATGGTGGCGCTCACGTGCCGGAGTCTACGGCGGTGACCTGTGCGTCCGGCAGTGCGGTCACCGTGCACGCTCGCCCGTGAGCGGGATCGATACGGGAACTAGGGGCTGTCCGGTGGATCAGGGCCGGACAGGACGCGGCGTCTGGTGCGGTGCATGGCAACGCGGCGAGGTGCCGTCGCCTGGGGGGTGCCCCCAGGCGAAGCCCTGGGGGAGCGTCGTGGCCCCGGCCAAGACCCGCCGGACAGCTCCTAGTACTCCAGTGCGGTTTCGTGATCTATCCAGCAGGTTCGTCGGCGGATCGTCGTCGGTAGTGGCTGCGACGGGCTGTTGCCTGGTGGTGTCTGCGCCAGTGGGACCAGTACAGCAGTCTGGCCGCGGTCACGGTCGGTGGGTGGAGGCGGCGGTTGCCGGGCCACACGTCGAAGTGGACCAGCCGGGGCTCGGTCACCTCGTCGAGGGGGTAGCCGCCCTCGGCCACCAGCTTCCGCATCTCGGCGGGCGGTACCTCGAGCGGGACTGCCAGCGCCCGGCGTCGTCGAGGAGCGCGTCCACCATGTCGGTGAAGGCCGTGCGCCAGGCGGAACTGTAACCACTGAGAACACCGGCCTCATTCATCCAGCCTGTGCCGCCGGCGGGAGCCCAGGATTTCAGCACATCGGCCAGCGCGACGAAGGAGCAGGTCACCGCCTCGGGCGGGCAAGTCCCGCTGTCGCCTCACCGCCACGCTCGCCCGCCGGACATGCTGTTCGTTGAGCAGCATGGTCCAGGCGTAGTACATTCCGCGCGGAGGTGCACGAGTGCCTGCCCCGGACGAGATGTGCGCCGTACCCGGCCCGACAAGACGACGCTCTCAGGAGGCGTCATGGGCGTACACGGGCAGTGGATCGACTTCGTGTCCGAGGCACCCGAGCCCCGCGCCCTGGACGTCGACTGGATCCACGGGTCGCCGTCGGCGAAGCACAACACCGATCCCGACATCCAGGTCCACGCGTACGACGAGCACACGTTCATCCTGCGGCAGAACAAGGCGGTCAACTACGAGGCGCCGTTCCTTTTCCTGATCTTCGGCAACGCGCGCGCCGTACTCATCGACACCGGAGCCACCGAGTCGGCCGAGTTCTTCCCGCTGAGACGGGTCGTCGACGAGTTGGTCGGCCGCTGGCTGGCCGGGCATCCGCGGAACGACTACGCCCTGCTGGTCCTGCACACCCACTCTCACCACGACCACGTCGCGGGCGACGCACAGTTCGCCGAGCGCCCCCGCACCACGGTGGTGGGGGCGGATCTGGACAGTGCCTGGACGTACTTCGGCTTCACCGAGGACCCCGACCGGGTCGCCCGGGTCGATCTCGGCGGCCGGGTGCTGGAGTGCCTGGCCACCCGAGGTCACGACAAGGCAGCCGTCACGTACTACGACCCGTACACCGGATTCCTGCTCACCGGCGACACGGTGTATCCCGGGCGGTTGTACGTGGAGGACTGGGCCGCCTTCGGCCGGACGGTCGATCGCTTGATCGCGTTCGCCGGCATCCGAACGGTCACCCACGTCCTCGGCTGTCACATCGAGATGACCGACCAGCCCGGCGTGGACTACCCGATCCGGACCACCTACCAGCCGGACGAGCCGCCCCTGGAGATGACCGTCGGCCACCTGCGCGACATCCGTGCGGCGATCGACGAGGTCGGCGACCGGCCCGGACGGCATCCCTTCGCCGACTTCGTCATCTGCCGCGAGGGCGGCTGAACGGTCTCGGACCTCTCGCGTTCCGGTCCGCGATGTCGGTGACGCACACCCCGCAGGACCGGCCCAGCCGCTGGGGGACGCCGGCAGGCGCGCGGCGGCTTTGATCAGCTCGTCTTCGGCGGACCTCGGTGTGGTCAGCGAGACGTTCACCGTGGCCTGGCGCAGGCTGGACGACGTGCCCGAGCAGCCGCTGCCGTGGCTGCTCGTGGTCGCACGGAACATTCTGCGGGACAGCATCCGGGCGGAAGCCCGGCGCGCGTCGTTCGCCGCCGAGTTGATGTCCTGGGCGGAGCCCGCCGAGGCGGACATCGCCGAGGAGGTGTCCGAGCGCAACGCGCTGCTCAAGGCGCTGGCCACCCTGCCGGAGGACGATCGGGAACTGCTGATCCTCTCCGCATGGCAGGGCCTGACCCCGGCGCAGGCGGCCACGGTGGTCAGCTGCTCACCCGTCACCCTGCGGGTCCGCCTGCACCAGATCGTCGTCAGTACCGCCCGCCAACTCGCCACGTCGCTTCCGTCCAGCCCGGCACTCCGCGCTGCCGCCTACCGCCTCCTCGCCGCCGAACCCGGCGTGCGCTCCCTCGGCGACGTCAAGGACCACACCGGCCGCACCGGCTACGCCGTCGCCCTCCCCAGCCCTTACGAGACCGCCCCCGAACTCCGCCTGATCTTCGACAAGTCCACGGGCATGCCCCTGGGCACCGAGACGGTGGCCACCCAAAGCGGCGACGGTGTGAGCAAGGGCGAGCTGCTGAGCTACACGACGATCACGGCGATGAAGTGGACCGACGAAGCACCGCCCTTCGACACCGACACCCCTGGCCCGGGCCCGGTCCTGGAGTCGGATCGCTGAGGCTGCCGGGCTCGCCGAGCGGCGGGCCCCCGGGTCGATGCCATGGCCAGGGGCCCCGCCGAAGCCGGTTGAGGGCGGCGCGACGGGCAGGGGCGCCGCCCTCTGGCCTTGGCGGGCGCGATTGCGTAACATGCGTTACGCAACGCTCGTTTTGCAAAAAAGGGGGACGCGTGCCTCGACAGGTGGACCATGCCCAGCGCCGTTCCGAGATCTCCGGTGCCGTATGGCAGGTGGTGAGCGAGAGCGGGCTGGAGGGGCTGACACTGCGGGCGGTCGCCGCCGCGGCCGGGTGCACGACGGGCATGGTCACCCACTACTTCCGTGACAAGAAGGCGCTCCTGGCGCACGCCAGGTCCGTCATGCATCGCCGCATGGCGGACCGCATCGACGCACTGCCCATGCGGGACGAAGATCCACGCGCCCACCTGTACGCCGTCGCCGAGCAGGCATTGCCGCTGGACGAGGAACGGCACCTGGAGGCCGTCGTGTGGTCGTCCTTCCTGCTCACCACCCGCACCGACCCGGAACTCCTGCGCGAGCACTCCCTCAGCCACGCCTCCTGGGTACGCCGGCTGACCACTCTGGTGCGCGCCGCACTCCCCGGCGAGCCGGAGCCGGGGGACCTGGAGGCCCGGGTGCGCGCCCTCGTCGTATGCCTGGACGGCCTGGCCCTGAACTCCATCACCGATCCGGACGCCTACCCGCCCGACCTCCAACGGCGCGTCCTGGACAGGCAGCTGGACCTGATCATCGAAGGGAACCTCATCCTGTGACCGCCCCCGATCTCACCATCACCGCCGCCGCGGCCGATCATCCAAGCGTGGCGCGGCTGGTCCGCGCCCTCGACGACGACCTCGCCGCCCGCTACCCCGACGAGCCCTGCACCGGCGGCTCCCACCTCCACCCCGCCATCCGCTTCCTGCTCGCGGAGGCCGACGGCCGCCCGATCGGCTGCTGTGCCATACAGCCCTTTCCCGCCCCGGACACCGCAGCCGAACTCAAGCGCATGTACGTCGCCCCAGCGGCCCGTGGCCGAGGCATCGCCGCCCGGCTCCTGACCGAGGCAGAACGCACCGCCACCGCGCTCGGTCACCCCGAGATGCGTCTGGAGACGGCCGTCCACCAGCCCGAAGCCATCGCGCTGTACACCCGCGCCGGCTACCAGCGGGTCTCCAACTACCCGCCGTACGAACGCAAGACGCTCAGCCGCTGCTACGCCAAACCCCTCCCGCTCCCCAGGCCGGCCCGGCCGGAGTGGGACGGGGGCGAGCTGGCCACCTTCCTCACCGGACAGGGCCTTTCGTCCAAGGACGTCCTCGCGCCCGGAAGCCAGTACTGGCTCACCCGGGACACCGCGGGCCCAGCCGTGGCCCTGGGCTGGGAATGCCAGGACGACGGCATGCTGCTGCGCATCGTCGCCGTCCGCCCCGACCTGCGTGGCTGCGGCGCCGCACGACGCCTGGTCGAACACGCGCTCGCGGGCGCGGCTGCGCAAGGAGTCCGCACGGCCTACCTGTTCTCCACGGGAGCCGGACCCTTCTGGACCCGGCTCGGATTCCGCCCGGTACCGGTCGCCGAGGTAGCCCACGCCCTGCCCAACGCCCCCCAGGTCCACCAGTACCGCACCGCCGGAACGCTTGCCGATGAGGCGGCCTGGCGACGCGATCTCCACGCACCCGCCTCCGTTCACCTGGACCGCCACGCCCCCACCCCGGCCGATGGGCGATGAGACGGGCAGTCTCAGCTGCCGCGCCCCTTGGGACGACTGTGGACGAGCACACTGCTCAACCGCCTCGGATCCTTCATGGCTGGCTTCCTCGTCCTGCATGAGCGCCCGGGCCTGCCGCCCGTCGTTGCGTAGCGCTCGTCATGGACATAGCACAGCCGCAGCGGACTGTCCGCCCGGCCGACACAGGCGGCAACCAGGCAATCCCCGTAGCCGGGAAGCGCCTCGGTCTGCAACGCCACCCACGCCTCGTAGCTGAGGTTTTTCTTTCTGAACAGGACCTTGTTCCATCGGCTCCAGTGGGTCAGGCAGAGCCGCAAACCCAGGTGCCGGGACGACATTCAGGACAGAACCGGCAGTCCGGCGGCTCCATGAGCCGCCGGTCGAGTTTTTTGGGTTGGGCCGTGCGCAGGAACTCCCGACGCGTGGCGCCGGGCTCCCGCTTCGCGCTTCGCCACTCACCCCGGTGCGGATGGCACAACGCGCAGGGCGGCGGCGGTGTGCCGCAGGCCCTCACTCGGAGCGAAACCATGCCTGACCAGTAGGAATCACACGATCAAGCTCGGTTGAGATACGGCTTCTAAAAGCCTGTCCTAGAGCAAGCCCCTGGTCTTCCTCGGCTGGGGGCGGAGGCGTCGAGGAGCCGCGCTGCCTCATCCACGCCCCCCGACAAGAGCGTCGGCCCCATCCAGGTCGAGGACATGGCTCACGTCGAAGCCTGGTTCCTGCGCGAGTATGGGGCGGCCCACCGCCGCTGAACCGCCGGGATACGGGTCCTCCTTCGGGCGTCCGGGAGGACCACGCACACCGGTAGGGATCATCGTGCGAGGTCAGGGGGGTGGCGCGGGGCGGTGCCGCTCGGCCCGGCGTGCTGTTGGCGGCAGGGCGAGTGCCGCGCCGCTGAAGACCGCGCCGAGCACGAGCCAGCCCACGGTGCCGTGCGGCAGAACGAGCGTGGTGACCACGACGGGACCCAAAGCCTGGGTGAGGGAGATCCCGGTCTGGAAGACGCCCTGGTAGGCGCCCTGGGCGTGATCGGGCGCCAGGGCGTAGCCGAGCGTCCAGCTGCCGGCCTGGGAGGTGACCTCGCCCAGGGTCAGGAGCAGGACGGCCGCCAGGAGGATCACGGTGGCGGCGGCCGGGGCGCGGTGCGCGGCCGCGGCAGCCGTGACGCAGGCGAGGGCGGTGAGCAGGCCACCGAGGCGGAAGGCGCGTGCGGCGGCGGGGAGCTCGGTGACGCCACGGCTGGCCCGGACCTGGAGGGCGACGACGAGGACGGTGTTGAGGACGAGGAGGACGCCGACCAGGGGACGGGGGGCGCTCGTGTAGCCGGCGAGCCACAGCGGGAGGGCGACCTCCAGGACGACGTAGAGCATGTTGACGATCGCGTTGAGCGCCGTGACGGCGAGGTAGGGGCGGTCGCGCAGCGCGCCCGGACGGCGACCGGGGAGACCGGAGCTGTCCGGCCGGTCGGAGCCGCCGGTCCGGTCAGCGGCGCCGGGCCGGCCAGCGGATCCTCCTGTGGCCGGGTGTACGGCGGGGACCGCGCGCAATGGAAGCAGTGCCAGCAGGAAGGTGAGGGCGTCGACGAGGATCGCGGCCTGGTAGGCCCCGTGGTGGTCGAGGGCCGCGACTCCGGCTCCGAGGGCCGCGCCCGCGCCGATGCCCGCGTTGTTGACGGCGCGGAGCAGACCTAGGGCGGGGGTGCGGGTGGCGGCCGGCAGGCTGTGCGCGTACAGGGCGCCGCGCACGGCGGCGTTGGCCCTGCTTCCGGCGGTGACCGCGCACGCCAGCAGGACGAATGCGGGATAGGTGTCGACGAGGGCGAACCCGGCCATCGCGGCGGCCTGGAACACGTGCAGGACGGCGAGGACCCGCTTGGCGCCGTACCGGTCGGCGGACCGGCCCGCGGGGTAGGCGGCGAGGACGCCGCACAGTCCGGCGAGGGTGAGCGCGAGGCCGATTTGGCCCGTGGAGTAGCCGAGGCCGCGGGTGAACCAGAGTGTGCTGATGGCGAGGAACAGGCCGTTGCCCGTCGCGTTGACGACGATCAGGAGGCCCAGGGACCGTACGACGGGATCGGCAACGAGTCCGGGCTTCTCTCCACTGGGCCGGGGTCGGGGCGGAGCCGGAGGAGGGAGAGGGGAGGAGGACGGCGGTGCGGTGCTCATGGCCATCAGCCAAGCCCGCGCGCCGACGGGCCGGAATGGATTAAGACTGGGGCTTAATGATTCGTTTCCGCCTAGGCCTGGCCGACCTCGCCGCTACCTCCTTCGCGTATTCCCCCCTGCAGGAGACCGTCCTCAGCCTGCGTATGTGGGGGCCGCACGCCTCCCGCATGCCCCATATGAGAGGCGCCTTCGCGGGTTTGCGGCCGGTCTTCGAACAGCTCGACCACGAGCTGCTGACCGCCCTCGTGGCCCGGCGGCGCTACTGGGTCCCGGACCTCCTCACCCCTCGCCCCGCCGTGCCCGCACCCGACATCAGGGCGGAGTTCGCCGCCCTGCGCGCCACCGACCCGGCCCTGCTCGGCCCCGACCTGGAGCAGACCTTCGTACCGCTCGGCGAACCGGTCCCGCCCCGGCTCGCCGCTGGCCTGCGCGACCCGGCCGGACTCCTGGCCGAGATCACCGACGCGCTGGAGACGTACTGGGACGCCTGCCTGCTGCCCCTGTGGCCCCGCCTGCGCTCACTCCTCGAAGCAGATCTCGCCTACCGGGCCCGGGTCCTGGCCGAGCATGGAGCCGGCCTGCTGTTCGCCGGTATCAGCGAGCGACTCACCTGGCAGGACGGCGTCCTGAGCATCCACCGGCAGGGGCCTGGGGCCGGCACCACCGCCGACATCCCCATCGACGGCCGCCGCCTGCTTCTGACCCCCAGCTGCTTCGTCGACGGCGTCTCCACCATGCTCGGCCACGACGCCCCGCCCCACATCGTCTACACCGCCCGCGGCACGGCTCTCCTGGCCGAACGACCCGATCCCGCCGCCCCGCACGCCCTGGAGCACCTGCTCGGCCGCCCCCGCGCCTGGCTGCTGGTCCTCCTCGCCGAACCGGCCACCACCACGGAACTCGCCCACCGACTGAACGTCACCCCCGCCGCCGTCAGTCAGCACCTGTCCGTCCTCGCCGCAGCCCGCCTCGTCGACCGCACTCGTCACGGCCGCCACGTTTACTACCGCCGCAGCACTCTCGGCGCCGCGCTCTGCCAGGCCGAGGACGACACACCCCGCTGACCGCCCTCGCCGCCGACGCGGCCCCGAACGGCCCGCCGATGCACAGCACCACCCCGCCCGCAGCCGCGATCCGATCACGCTGACCCTCCCGGAAATCCGCCACCTGCTCACCGCCGTCTTCCACCCATCGACCGTGACCGCGGCCAGACTGCTGCACTGGTCCCACTGGCGCAGACACCACCAGGCAACAGCCCGTCGCAGCCACTACCGACGACGATCCGCCGACGAACCTGCTGGATAGATCACGAAACCGCACTGGAGTACTAGGGGTCCCGGCCGCCGGCTCAGACGTGCGGGACGGGATCGGTGGGCGACCGGTCGAGGCGGTCCCGGATGACGCGCACGGCCGTCTTCGCGTTGTCGACGGTCACCGTGAACGTCTCACCGTTCTCCAGCGTCAGCACTATGCCCTCGCCGCGCCGCACGACCCACGCCGTGCCCCTCTCCGGACGCCAGCGGCAGCCCCAGCCGCCCCACTGGTGCGGGGTGACCTTCGGGTCGTAGTCCGCCCGTACGACCTCGCCGAGAGGGATGCGCTTACGCGGCAGGCCCACATGTCCGCAGCGCACTTCGAGGGCCTCCCGGTCAATGGTCACCTCCACGCGGACGAAGGCGAGCGTCCCGTAGAGCATCAGCAGGCCGGCCGCGACGCAGCCGATCACCGCCATCAGCAGGGCCGTGATGCCCGCCTGCCAGTTGGCCCCGACGGCGAGCTTGATACCGAGCGCCAGGCAGGCGGCACCCGCCACCGCGAGCAACCACTGCATACGGTTGGTCGCTCGGCCGGTCCAGACTTCGGGAATGGGGTCGAAGGCCGGCCCCATGCGGCGGTGCCTCATATATGCAGCGTACCCACCATGCCCGTACACAGCACGGCCGGGACATCACGGAGCGTGACGTCCGCGGGCGGGCCGGTCCGTGGTCCCCACGCGAACCGGCGGCGTCAGACCGCCGGAGTGACGGCCTGGAGCAGGCGGCCTTCTGCGTAGCCGAGGGCGGCGGGAGGCAGTTCCGACTCCCGGCCGCTCTGCAGGACCGTGAGGCGGCCGCTCGGTGCGGCATCCGGCGCGGGAACGGCACCGCTGCGGCGCAGGGCCTGGGCCGCGACCGCCTCCGCGGAACCGTGGAGGACGAGGGGACCGGCACCGACGGCCTCGATGGCCGCGCGGATGCGTTCCCCGACGAGTTCGTAGTGGGTGCAGCCGAGGACGATGGTCCTGACGTGCGGCGGGGTGAGCGCCGCCGCGGCGGCGATCGCCTTGTCGATCGCGGCCTCGTCTGCGCTTTCGACCGCGTCGGCGAGACCAGGGCAGGGGACCTCGGTGACGGCGACGGAGTCGGCGAACTCGTTGATCAGTCCGCGCTGGTACGGGCTGCCCGTGGTGGCGGGGGTGGCCCAGATGGCGACCGGATCGCCGCCGGCCGCGGCGGGCTTGATCGCGGGCACGGTGCCGACGACGGGCAGATCGGGCTCCAGGGCCGCCCGGATCGCGGGCAGGGCGTGTACCGACGCGGTGTTGCAGGCGATGATCAGCGCGTCGGGGCGCTGGGCGGCCGCGGCGAGCGCCACGGCGAGCGCGTGCTTGGTGATGTCGGCGGGCGTACGCGGTCCCCACGGCATGCCGTCGGGGTCGGAGGAAAGGACCAAGTCGGCGTCGGGCCGCAGTCGGCGTACCGCGACGGCCGCCGGGAGGAGGCCGATTCCGGAGTCCATAAGCGCGATCTTCACCCGGTCACCATAGTCGACCGCCGCTGTGTCCCATCCGGTGTGGGGCAGACTGCGACGCATGAGCGCCCTTGCGTGGACCGCCCTCGGATCGCTGGCCGCGTGGTGCTGGCTGCTGCTCGGCCAGGGGTTCTTCTGGCGTACTGATCAGCGCCTGCCCCGGCGGACCGACCCCGCCGTGTGGCCGGCTGTCGCCGTCGTGGTGCCGGCGCGTGACGAGGCCGCGGTCCTGCCGGACAGCCTCCCGTCCCTGCTGGGGCAGCGGTACCTGGGCCGCGCCGAGATCGTGCTCGTCGACGACAACAGCAGTGACGGCACCGGTGAGGTGGCGCGCTCCCTCGCCGCGCGGCACGGCGGGCTGCCGCTGCGGGTCGTCACACCGGGCGAACCGGAGCCCGGTTGGACGGGGAAGCTGTGGGCACTGCGGCACGGGATCGCCGTGGCCCGCGCGAACAGCCCGGAGTTCCTGCTGCTGACGGACGCAGACATCGCCCACGAGCCGGACAGCCTGCGCGACTTGGTGGCCGCCGCCCACGGAAGCGACGAGCCGGGCGGCCCCGACGCCTCCCGCGACGCGGCAGGGGCCGGGGAGACCGGCGGGCCCGCCCGTGGCGGCGGCCCGGTCGGTGGGTACGACCTCGTGTCGCAGATGGCGCGGCTGCGCGTCGAGAGCGGCTGGGAGCGCCTCGTGGTCCCGGCGTTCGTCTACTTCTTCGCGCAGCTCTACCCCTTCCGCTGGATCAACCGGGACGGCGCGCGGACGACCGCCGCCGCCGGCGGATGCGTCCTGCTGCGCACCGAAACCGCGGCGCGCGCGAACGTCCCGGCGTCGATCCGGCACGCTGTCATCGACGACGTCTCACTGGCCTGCGCCGTGCGGCGTGCGGGCGGCCGGATCTGGCTGGGGCTCGCGGACCGGGTGGACAGCGTGCGGCCGTATCCGCGGCTCGCGGACCTGTGGCAGATGGTGTCCCGCAGCGCGTACGCGCAGCTGCGGCACAACGCGCTGGTGCTCGCGGCCACGGTGGCGGGGCTCGCGCTCGTCTATCTCGTGCCCCCCGTCGTACTGGTGGCCGCCGCGGCGGCGGGAGACCCGGTCGCCGCCTGGGCGGCCGGTCTCGCCTGGGCCGTGATGGCGGGGACGTACGTGCCGATGCTGCGCTACTACCGCCAGCCACTGCTGCTGGCGCCCACGCTGCCGTTCACCGCGCTGCTGTACCTGCTGATGACCGTCGACTCGGCGGTGCAGCACTACCGGGGCCGCGGCGCGGCCTGGAAGGGGCGTACGTACGCCCGGCCCGAGGCCGCGCCCGACCGCTGAACGACCGCCGCGCGGGCGTCACTTCCTGCCCGGTGTCCAGTTCATGCCCCAGCCGTAGGCGTGGTCGACGGTGCGCTGCGGGCTGACGCCCCGGTCGGGCACGAGGAAGTGGGCCTCGCGCTGGACGACGAGGTCCGAGCCGGTGTTCGTGATGAGGGCGAGGGCGCAGACAGTGGAGGGCACGGTGCACTCGCCGAGGGAGAAGTCGATGGCGGCGCCGTGCTGGGGCTGCAGCGTCACCGTCGCGTCGAGGTCGGCGAAGCTCCGCGCGCCCTCGTAGATGGTCACGAAGATGACGACCCGGCGCAGGGCGCTCTGGTGGTCGAGGTTGATGGTGAGGTTCTCGCCGGGTGTGCCGCCGGTGCGGTCGTCGCCGTCGAGATGGATGTACGGCGGCTGGTGCAGGGCGCCGAAGGCGTTGCCCAGGGCCTGGACAACACCCTTGCGGCCGTCGGTGAGTTCGTACAGCGCGCACAGGTCGAGGTCGAGGTCGCCGTGGAGCGCGACGGCGCGGCCGAGCTTGGCGCCCCAGCCCTGGAACTGCTTGCGCACCTGCCAGCTCAGGTTCACGCGCATCGCGCCCGAGGTGCCGCCCTGCTTCGTCAGCGAGACGGACGGGGCCTCCTTCGTCAGGGTGATCTTGGAGAGCCGTACCGGGGCGGTCGGGGCGGCGGTCGTCGCGGGCGGAACGGAAGGCGGCGGCGGAGCCGCGACGGGTGAGGCGGGGGCGACGGGGGCCGGGGCGGCGGCCTGCGGCGGGGGCGCCGTGACAGCTGGCGCCGCGGGGCGCTGGGGCTCGTCCACGGTGATGCCGAAGTCCGTGGCGAGGCCCGCGAGTCCGGTGCCGTACCCCTGGCCGACCGCGCGGAACTTCCACGCTCCCTGCCGGCGGTACAGCTCCCCGAGGACGAATGCCGTCTCGACGGTCGCGTCCTGGCTGTCGTAACGGGCCAGCTCGGCGCCGGACGCCGCGTCCAGGACGCGGATGTGCAGCCCGGGCACCTGGCCGAAGGTGCCGCCGTCGGCGGACGCGGCCAGCACGACCCGGTCGACCGCGGCCTCGACGCGGTCGAGATCGACGGCGACGACGTCGGTGGCGGCGCCCTGAGCGGTCCGCTTGCCCTCGTGGCGTACGGCTCCCGAGGCGTGTGCGGGCTGGTTGTAGAAGACGAAGTCCGCGTCGGAGCGGACTCTGCCGCCCTCCAGAAGCAGCGCAGAGGCGTCGATGTCCGGGACGCCCGGCCCCTGACGCCATCCCAGCTCGACGCGGACGCGCTGTGCCTGCACCGCGGTGTTGGCTCCCTTAAGCATCGACATGACCGCCCCCCTCACCGGTTCCTGCGCCCGAAAGTTCATTCGTCGTCAACCTGTTCCGCATACGTCCACCTACTCGGGCCGACCCGTCGGTAACCCGCTCTACGCTTGCCCTTTACACGAATTCGAGACAGATGAGCGACCGTTATTGCCCGATTCGCTCGAATTAGGCATCCGTCGTCACTCACAGCAGCCGAAACAACCCTCTTATCGGGCTCCCCAACCAGCACATCGTGGGCTTAACTTATGTGCCATGACCTCCCCCCGCGCCACCTACGGCGGCGGTTACTACTCCGCGCCGTCGTTCCCCGACACCCCGATCTACGACTCCCTGGTCGCGGAGCGGGGCACGCCTCAGATCGCGCCGATCCGAGTGCCCGCCGCGTACGACACCGGCAGCAGCTACCTGCCGGCACTCCCCGCGGCGCTGCCCGCCCTCCCGGCGGCACCTTCGCCGTCTCCTTCCTACGGATATCCGCAGCAGATGCAGCAGCAGCCGATGCCGCTGCAGCACGCGCCCGCGCCGTACATCCCGCAGCAGGCGTCGGCACCCCGCGGATACCCCGGCCCGCAGTACCAGGGCCAGCCGCAGCAGCCGCGCCCTGCCGCCACCGGGTACGAGGCCATGCGCCCGGCCGCGGTACGGCCCGCACCTTCGCCCGCGCCGTACGAGGACCCCTACAACCGCCCGTATCAGGGACGGGGGTACTGACGGCGCACTGACGGCAGCCGGAGACGGCGCCCCGTACGGCCGGCCGCTGCGCGGCCGATCGCGGGAAGCGCGCCCGGCGCACGGTGGCGGAGCCGCGGGGGATGCGGGGAGACCATCGGTGGGACCCCGGTCGACTTGTCGGCCGGGGTTTCGTGCAACCGGGTGCTCCGCGGCCGGTGTTGGCGTGTGCCGGACCACCGCCGCGCAGGCCCGTCAGCGGGCGCGGGCCGTCCTGGCGCGTGACAGGGGCAGGGGGCTCCGGCCCTTCCCCACCCTTCGGCTCGGCTCCCCCGGACCCCTCCGTCACCCTTCCGTGGAATTCGCCGCCCGGCGGGAACCCTCCGCGGAGCGCCCTGCGTTGGACCGATCGTGAGGACATCCTCGCGACGGACAGGGGGCGACGGGAGGGGGTGACCTGACTCTCTCTTCGCGCGACCCGCGCTTGTTCCGTGCCGTATCGGGCATCACGGGCACAGAAGGGGGTGGCGAGCAGTGCGAGCAGCCGCGGGAGTCTGGCGCTGGCGGCACAATCCCCTGCGCCGTGCGACGGATCTGGCCGAGGCGTGGCTGGCCCTCGTCGCGGCGCTTCTCCTCCTCACAGCGGCCCCGGTCGTCGGCTGGATCACCGGCACGCTGACGGACGAGTCGCTGCGGCAGTCCGTGCGGATCCAGCGTCAGCAGCGCCATGCCACGACGGCCACGGTCCTCGGACCGGCCACGGTGGCGGGCCCCGCGGCCGCCGACCCGGAGTCGGCCGCGGCGAGCGAGCAGCGCCGTGCGGTCGCGGCCGAATGGACGGCTCCCGACGGGACCCGGCGCACGGGGACGCTGTCGGCCGGTCTGCGGTCCTCCCGCGCGGGCACCACGTTCAGGGTGTGGACGGACAGTTCCGGCCGAATAATGCCGCGCCCCATGGAGCCCGCCACGGCCCGGGTGCACGCGACGCTCGCCGGGATCGGAGCCGGGCTGGCCTCCGGTCTGCTCGTCGAGTGCGGCAGACGGCTCGTGCTGTGGCGGCTGGTGCGGCGCAGATTGGCCGATCTCGACCGGGCCTGGGCCGCGGTGGGTCCGGACTGGGGACGGGCCGGCGCCGGCAGCTGACCCGCCCCGTCAACTCCCGCCCGCCGCGCGCGCTACGGTGGTGCGACCCCCCACGCGGGGTGCGGGACGCGTCCCCGTCATCGGCGCGGCGATGCACGAGAACACGAGGTGGGGGCAAGGCAGCACCATGGCACAGGGCACGGTCCAGGTGACGCACACCGGCACATCGCGGTGGCGGCGCCGCACAGGTGAGTACGCGTCCCTCGCCGCTGCCCTGGAGGCCGCAGGCGACGGCGACGTCCTCACCGTGGCCCCGGGGACGTACCGCGAGAACCTCGTCGTCCAGCGGGCGGTGACGCTGCGCGGGCCGGAGGGTGCGGTGGGGTCGGTGCGCATCGCGCCCGTGGACGGAGTGCCGCTGACCGTGCGCGCGTCCGCCACCGTCCAGGACCTGCATGTGGAGGGCCAGGACTCGGCGGCCCCCGCGCTGCTCGTCGAGGACGGCACACCGGAGCTCACGGACCTGCGGATCGTGACGCGTTCGGCAGCGGGCCTGGAGGTTCGCGGCGACGCGCGGCCCACGGTGCGCCGCTGCACCGTGGACAACCCGGCCGGTGTCGGCATCGCCGTACTGGACGGCGCGAGCGGGGTGTTCGAGGAGTGCGAGGTCGTCGCCGCCGGACAGTCGGGGGTGTCGGTGCGCGGCGGGGCACACCCCCGTCTGGACCGCTGCAGGGTCCACCACGCCTCCGGCGCGGGCGTGGCCGTCACCGGTGAGGGCAGCAGCCTGGAGGCCGTCGGCTGCGAGATCTACGAGGTCAAGGGCACCGGGGTGCAGATCGCCTCGCGGGCGACGGCGCATCTGACCGACTCCTCCGTGCACCGCACCACCTCGGACGGCATCACGCTCGACACGGACGCCGTGCTCACCCTCTCCGACTGCGACATCCACGACATCCCGGAGAACGCGATCGATCTGCGGTCCCGTTCCGTGCTCACGCTCACCCGCTCCACGGTGCGCCGCTTCGGGCGCAACGGCCTGTCCGTGTGGGATCCGGGCACCCGCGTGGACGCCCACCAGTGCGAGATCCACGACAGCACGGGCGACTACCCGGCGGTCTGGGTCAGCGACGGAGCGACAGCCGTGCTCGATTCCTGCCGCGTGCACGACGTCCCGGACGCCCTGTTCGTCCTGGACCGCGGCTCGCGCGCAGACGTCGTCGACAGCGATCTCTCCCAGGTGCGCAACACGGCGGTCTCCGTGAGCGACGGCGCGACCGCCCAGCTCGATGACTGCAGGATCCGTGAGGTGTCCACCGGCGCCTGGTTCCGTGACCACGGCAGCGGCGGCACGCTGAACGGCTGCACGATCGACGCGGCGCAGACCGGCGTGATCGTGACCAAGGGAGCGGACCCGCTGATCGAGCGCTGCACCGTCACCTCGCCCGCCGAGGCGGGTTTCTACGTGTCGGCCGAGGGCCGGGGCACCTTCCGCGGCTGCCGCGTGACGGGCAGCGGCGGTTACGGCTTCCATGTCATGGACGGGTGCCGGACGATGCTGAGCCGCTGCCGCACCGAGCGCTGCACGCGCGGCGGTTACGAGTTCGGCGAGGACGACGGCCCGATCGTGGAGGACTGCACGAGCGACGAGAGCGGCACGGTGCGGCCCGGCGCCGAGCGCGCGACGGCCGTGCTGACCGCCGCCCCGCAGACCGCCGGCCTGCTGTCGGCCCTCCCCGCCGCCCGGAGCGCCGCTCCCCCGGCAGCCGGCGAAGGGACAGGGACGACAACAGCGCCCGCCGCCGAGCCGGCGCGCAGTTCGGGAGCGGTCCTCGGTGAGCTGGACGCGCTGGTGGGTCTGGACAGCGTCAAGCGCGAGGTGCGCACGCTGACCAACATGATCGAGGTGGGCAGGCGCCGTCAGGAGGCGGGCCTCAAGGCCGCGTCCGTGCGCCGCCATCTGGTCTTCACCGGCTCCCCCGGCACCGGCAAGACGACGGTCGCCCGGCTGTACGGCGAGATCCTGGCTTCCCTCGGTGTCCTGGAGCGGGGCCATCTCGTCGAGGTCTCCCGGGTGGACCTGGTCGGCGAGCACATCGGCTCGACGGCGATCCGCACCCAGGAGGCGTTCGACCGGGCGCGCGGCGGGGTGCTCTTCATCGACGAGGCGTACGCCCTGTCGCCCGAGGACTCCGGCCGCGACTTCGGCAAGGAGGCGATCGACACCCTGGTGAAGTTGATGGAGGACCACCGGGACGCGGTCGTGGTGATCGTCGCCGGGTACACCGCCGAGATGGAGCGGTTCCTGTCGGTCAACCCGGGTGTGGCATCGCGCTTCTCACGCACCATCAGGTTCCCGGACTACGCACCGGAGGAGCTGCTGCGAATCGTGGAGCAGCAGGCCGAGGAGCACGAGTACCGGCTGGGCGAGGGTGCGGCGGAGGCCCTGCTGAAGTACTTCACGGCGCTGCCGAAGGGCCCGGCCTTCGGCAACGGCCGTACCGCGCGCCAGACGTTCGAGTCCATGGTGGAGCGGCACGCGGTACGGGTGGCGGAGCTCGTCGAGGTGAGCACCGACGATCTGACCCTGCTCTACGCGGAGGATCTGCCCGAGCTTCCTTAGGGGCTGCCCGGCGTGTCCGGGGCGTACGGCCCCTCGGCGCCGGCCGGGGGCGCGGCCTGGTGTTCCGCCCTGGCCTGCACGGGTACGGCCGGGGTGAGCCGGTCGAGCAGGTGGGCGCGTTCCTTGGCGAACGACGGGTCGGCCTGGTAGTCGGAGTGACCGAGGATCGGCTCGGGCAGCGGGTAGCGGCCCGAACGGCCGTGGACCAGCGGGTCCTTGAGCGCGTCGCGGTCGACGTCGGGGTGGCCGCCCGCGGCGGGCACCAGCACGGGTCCGCCTATGGGGTCGGTGGTCCGCCACAGGTTGCGCCAGCAGTCCATCTGGCTGTTGAGCTCGCGCAGCGCGGCGGGCCCGAAGTAGGCGGGGAACCAGCGGCCGTAGAGCCGTTCCAGTGGTGATCCGTACGTCAGCAGGGCCACGCGGCGGCGGGTGGCGGCCGGAAGCTGCCACACGGCCGCCGCGGCGAGGACGCTGCCCTGGGAGTGCCCGGAGATGACGAGCCGTCCGCCGCTGCGCTCCGTCCAGGTGCACATGCGCCAGGTGAGGTCGGGCACGGCCCGTTCGGCGTAGCAGGGCGGGGCGAACGGATGGGCGGCGCGCGGCCAGAACGTGCCGACGTCCCACAGGATGCCGATGGTGCGGCGGGCGGACCGGTCGCGGTAGGCGCGGCGGCCCATGGTGACGAACAGGAGGAAGCCGAAGCCGACGAGCCAGGAGCCGAGCGCCTGGGCGGCCTCGGCCGTGGACTCGGTCAGGCCGCCGGTCTCGCCGAAGGCGCGGCCGGGCACCTCGCCGCTCACCCATGCGCCGACGACGGCGCCCAAGCCGAGCAGCAGAGTGGCCCCGGCGAGCAGGCCGACCAACAAGGGTGCCTCGTCGGTGAGTCGGGCCCTGGCGCGGGTGCCCGCGATCCGCCGGGTGCGGACCGGGTCCGGCCTGTCCTCGCGGTACTCGGCCTCGACGACGGGGGCGAGGCGGCGCCCGAGGAGCCAGGTCCGTACGGCGAGGGCGAGCGCGGGCAGCAGCAGGACCATCAGCAGGACCGGTATCACGGCGGCCTGCCAGCTGAGCAGGACGGGCGGTCCGGGAATGGCGCCGTGCTTGTCCATGCCTGGCGTTCCGGGCCCGTCGAGCCAGTCGGCGACGCGCTGGGCCACGCCGCCGGTCATCACTCCGCCGAGCGCGCAGGCGAGCATGGCGACGGCCGGTCCGCCGAAGCCGTGGAGCACGGCGCGCGGGTGGCGTGCCCGGCGGTGCAGCCGCAGGGCGACGACGGCGAGGGCGACGACGAGCGCCCCCTGGGTGAGGGCGATCACACGGAAGGTGACGTCCCCGGGGAGGGTCGCCGCCGACTCCCAGGCGGGCCGGGACCAGGCGGCGTAGAGAAGGGACAGGGCGAGCAACGCCAGGGCGGTGCCGGGGAGATACCGTACGGCCGCCCGGTCGAGCCGGGCGTCGATCCGCTTCTCGCTGCGCCCCCTGCGCAGCACCACCCACAGCACGGCGGTGCCGGCGAGGGCCAGTGCGGTTTCGAGCAGTACGCCGCAGACCTTGAGCAGGGTGTCGTCCGCCGAGCGGTCGTGGCGGGCGGCGGCTCCGGCCACCGCGGCGGCGACCGTCAGGAATCCGGCCGCGGTGTGCGCGGCGCGCAGCCGGGCGACGAGCCTGCGGCCGTACCAGAAGCCGGGCCTGCCGAGCGCGGGCCGCACGAAGGGCCTGCGGGGCTCGCGGGACTCGGACCGGCTGCCGGGCTCGTCACCGGCCGCGCCGCCGGCCTCGTCGTGGAACCCGTCACCGAACGCGTCATCGGACTCCGGGTCGTCGCCGTCACCGGACCCGCCCGGCCCGCCCGACCCGTCGGTGTCGGACGCGTCGACACCGGCGACGCACCCGTCGGCGGCAGTGGGCGGCCGCTGGGACTCGTAGGCGCTCCAGGTGCGGTTGGACAGGTACCACAGCAGGACCACGAGCGCGGCCGGCACCACGGCCGCGAGTGCGAGCCGCCGCCCCGGCTGGGACCACCAGCCGCCCTGCTCGGCCGAGAGGAACCCGAGCCAGGCCCGCTCCCCACTGCACGCGGCCGAGCCCGCGCACTGCCACGCCAGCAGGTCCAGCGCGACCTCGCAGGCGGCGGCGGTCAGCAGGACCGTGAGGCTGAGCGCGACCATCCGCACCAGCGCCCCGTACAGACGGGTGGTGCGCCGACTGCCGCCGGCCCTGGGACGCATCCAGTGGGCGAGGTTGGCGACCATGAAGGGGAGCAGCAGCAGCCACAGGGCCCGCGCGCCGTTGCCGGAGGTGAGGTTGGACCAGACGTAGGCCTCGGGGACGGGCCGGTCGAGGTACTCCTCGGGGTGCTGCTCGGCCAGGGCGTCGTCGGCGCGCCGGTACACGGCGGCCTTGTCGTCGCCGGTGATCCGGACGGTGCGGGGGTCCTTGAGCATGTCCTGCGGGGTGGCTCCGCCGACGCCGTGGACCAGCAGCTCCAGCGCGGGTCCTTCGCCGTACGGTGCCGGAGTGGCAGGGGACACTGAGGTG
Source organism: Streptomyces sp. NPDC015127 (assembly GCF_043080095.1). NCBI lineage: Bacteria > Bacillati > Actinomycetota > Actinomycetes > Kitasatosporales > Streptomycetaceae > Streptomyces > Streptomyces sp. NPDC015127. The sequence goes on along the minus strand of NZ_JBIBVE010000011.1, from coordinate 284,208 downwards.
ACTCTCTCTCGTCGCAGGGGCGGTGGGAGGAACAGCGGGTGCGCGGCCGTGCTGCGGTTCGTGACCAGAATCCCGGATCATGACGGTTCGCCGCACCGCACTTACGGAATCTCCCCGAGCCCGCTCCGCGGCCCGCGTGCGAGGATGAGAAACCCTGGCCGACAGGCGCTGTACGTCCCGGTGCGGCGACGACACGGAAGGACCGGTCCCCCGGCGGTGAGCGACAACCAGAACCTGCTCGCGGAGCAGCGGCGTGCCCTGATCCTCGACGAGGTCCGCAGGCGCGGCGGTGTGCGGGTCAACGAACTCACCCGCAGGCTGAACGTCTCCGACATGACGGTGCGCCGCGATCTGGACGCCCTGGCCCGCCAGGGCGTCGTCGAGAAGGTGCACGGCGGAGCCGTGCCGGTCGTCGAGGCGAGCACGCACGAGCCGGGGTTCGAGGCCAAGTCGGCGCTGGAGCCGACGGCCAAGGAGGACATCGCGCGGGCGGCGGCGCGGCTCGCGGTCCCGGGCAGTGCGATCGCGCTGTCGGGCGGCACCACGACGTTCGCGCTGGCGCACCATCTGCTGGACGTGCCCGATCTGACGGTGGTGACCAACTCGGTGCGGGTCGCGGACGTCTTCCACTCCGCGCAGCGCACGGGTCCGGCGGGCGGTCAGCGGCCGGGGGCCGCGACGGTGGTCCTCACCGGCGGGGTGCGCACGCCGTCGGACTCCCTGGTCGGGCCGGTCGCGGATCAGGCGATCCGGTCGCTCCACTTCGACATCCTGTTCATCGGGGTGCACGGCATCTCGGTGGAGGCTGGTCTGTCGACGCCGAACCTGGCCGAGGCCGAGACGAACCGCCGGTTCGTGGCCGCCGCGCGGCGCGTGGTCGTGGTCGCGGACCACACCAAGTGGGGCACGGTGGGGTTGAGTTCGTTCGCCCAGCTGTCGGACGTGGACACCTTGGTGACGGACGCGGGGCTGTCGGCCGAGGCGCGCGAGGAGATGGCCGAGTACCTGCCCGGCCTGGTCGTCGCCGGTGACGACGAGGCGGCTCGCGGGCAGGACGGCTGAGCCGGGATGGGCGTGTTCCGCATCGGCCGGACGACCGCGCTGCCCGTCGACGAGTGCTGGCTGCGGGTGACGGACTGGCCGGCGCACGCGGCGCAGGTGCCCCTGACGTCCGTGTCGGTGAAGGACGCCGGGCCGACGGATGTGGGCACGGTGTTCGTGGCACGCAGCGGCATCGGACGGCTCGGTTTCGACGACCCGATGGAGGTCGTGCGCTGGGAGCCGCCCGTGGGCTCGCGCTCCGGGCGGTGCCGGCTGGTCAAGCGCGGCCGGGTGATCACGGGCTGGGCGGAGATCGAGGTGCGTGCGGTGGGCGAGGGCTCGGCCGTGGTGTGGGTGGAGGAACTGCACTTCGCGGTGCTGCCGGCCCCGCTGGACCGGCTGGTCGCCGGGGTGGGCCGGGTGGTTTTCGGCCGCGCGCTGGACGGGTTGCTCACGCGCAAGCGGTGAGGCACGGACGTGCGGGCTCACGCGCCAGGGCGGGAGGCACGGACGGGCGGGCTCAAGCGCCCGGACATGGGGCGCGGACCTGATACCTACGCGCCAGGACGTGCGGCGCGGACCCGATACGCACGCACCAGGACGTGGGGCGCGGACCGCGTACTCGCGCGGCGGCCGCAGGGGCGGACATCCTCCGGCGCCGCCGCTAGGGTGTGCGGTCCCCGCACGCCTTTCACCCCCCACTGGAGGTCCGCACCATGGCACGCCAACTACGCCGGGTCGAGCTGGAGTTCGTGGAGAACGCACCGATACGTCTGGTGTTCTCGGCCCCGGTGTCCGCCGTGCCGTCCGCCGTGTACGCCACGCTGGCCGAGGACGTCGAGAGCCTGCCCGAGTGGTTCACGGCCGTGACAGCGGCCCGGTCGACGGAGGGCGGCGCGGGCCGCGAGGTCCGGCTCAAGGGCGGCACGGTGTTCACCGAGCGCATCCTGGCGAAGGAGCCGGACAGCCGCTACGCGTACCGCATCGAGCAGACCAATGCCCCTGGGCTGCGTGCCCTGTTGGAGGAGTGGCGGATCACGCCGACGCCTACGGGATCGCGCATCCAGTGGACCTTCGCCGCGGACGGGCCCGCTCCGCTGCGCGTCGCCATGCGGCTGGGCAGAGGAGGGCTGGGGCGTGCGTTCCGGGACGCGGTGCGCAATCTGGACCGCCGGCTGACGGCGCCCGGTGCTTCCTGAGCCGCTCCCCCGCCTCCCGCGCACCGCTCAGCAGGGCCAGGCGCCCGTGTCCAGGAACGAGTCGATCGCGGCGGCGTACGGGCGGATGTCCAGGCCCTGTCCGGCCAGCCACTCGTCGGAGTAGTACTTGTCGAGGTAGCGCTCCCCCGGGTCGCAGATCAGGGTGACGACGCTGCCCCTCTCGCCCCTGCCCACCATCTCGGCGACGATCTTGAGCGCGCTCCACAGGCCCGTACCGGTCGAGCCGCCCGCCTTGCGCCCGATGGCCGTCTCCAGGGCACGCACGGCGGCGACACTGGCCGCGTCCGGGACCTTCATCATGCGGTCGATGGCGCCGGGGACGAAGCTCGGCTCCATGCGGGGCCGCCCGATGCCCTCGATGCGCGAGCCGCAGTCGCTGCTCGCGTCGGGGTCGCCGTGGGTCCAGCCGTCGAAGAAACAGGAGTTCTCCGGGTCGGGGACGCAGATCCGGGTGTCGTACTGCATGTAGTGCACGTACCGGGCGATGGTCGCCGAGGTGCCACCTGTACCGGCGGTCGCGACGATCCAGGCGGGCTCCGGATAGCGTTCGAGCCGCAGCTGCTGGTAGATCGACTCCGCGATGTTGTTGTTGCCCCTCCAGTCGGTGGCTCGTTCCGCGTAGGTGAACTGGTCCATGTAGTGGCCGCCCGTGCGCTCCGCGAGCGCGGCGGACTCCTCGTACATCAGCCGGGAGTCGTCGACGAAGTGGCACTGCCCGCCGTGGAACTCGATCAGCCGGATCTTCTCGGGGCTGGTGGTGCGCGGCATCACGGCGACGAAGGGGACACCGATCAGCTTCGCGAAGTACGCCTCCGAGACGGCCGTCGAACCGCTGGACGCCTCGATGACGGGCTTGCCCGGGCGGATCCAGCCGTTGCACAGGCCGTACAGGAACAGCGAGCGGGCCAGGCGGTGCTTGAGGCTGCCCGTCGGATGCGTGGACTCGTCCTTGAGGTAGAGGTCGATGCCCCAGTCCTCGGGCAGGGGGAAGCGCAGCAGGTGGGTGTCGGCGGAGCGGTTGGCGTCGGCCTGGACCTTGCGGACGGCCTCTTTCAGCCAGGCCCGGTACGCGGGGTCGGTGCGGTCCACGTCGACGGTCGCGACCGCCCCGGTCGTGCCCGCCGTCCGGTCCGCGCCCGATCTCACCCGTTCGGCCGACGCTCCGGTCGCCTCGTCCGCCACTGGATTCTCACGCGTGCTCATGAGTGCCGCCCTCGCCTCGCCCGCCACTGGTCCACGGTGTGTGCCCACCCGCAACAGTAAGCCCCTCACCTGGGCAAACGTTCACTTTGGGGATCCATAGGAGTCACTTGTGCAAGGCTCTGACCAGGCGCACTGGTGCACAGCGGCCCAAGTGTGCAGACTTCCCACAGGAGTCGCTGCAAAGGGGGCGGACACTATGGCAACCGCGGAGCCGGAATTCAGCGCCACAGGCGTGCGGATCGAGCGCTGGCCGCGTTCACTGACCCGGGCCGGACAGGTTCTGATCAAGGACGGCCGGCTGGCGCTGATGACGAGCTACGGCCGCGTGATCGAGAGCGCGCCCGTGCGGGCGGTCACCGCGGGCAGGCCCTGGTTCGCCGGTGACGACAGCACGGTGGCGACGCTGAACGGCAAGCGGTACCGCCTGACCATGGGTCAGCGCAGCCGGCGTCCGGAGGCAAAGGCCCTCGCGGGGCGCTTCCTCGACGCGGTACGCGGGGCGGGCGGCAACAGGAGTTGAGAACGGCCACGGGAGTGCCGCGAGTTGCGGCCCCCCAGGCCATGGTTCACGCTGGTTCCACATCACTCAGGGTTCACCGGCGGTCACGCTGAGATCCAGACCCGCCGGTATGTTCAGCAGACGGCCGACTGCTGGATCTCTTGTCTCGTCTTCTTCCGGACCTCATTTCGGGGAGTCGCAGCCGTGATCAGCCAGCCCAGCAGGCACTGCACGGTGGAGCTCCAGGCCCTGCCGTCGCGGATCGGTCAGGTCCGCAGAATCATCTCGGCGCAACTGCGCTACTGGCACCTCGATCCTCTGATCGACCAGGCTGCGCTCGGCGTCACCGAATTGCTGACCAATGTGCTCCGGCACGCTCAGCCGGACAAGACGTGCACCGTGGACGTCGAGCTGCTGCTAGACAAGCTCACGGTCTCCGTCCACGACCACGATCCGCGTCTGCCGACCGTCCATGACGCGGACTCCTCCGAGACCCACGGCCGCGGGCTCGCGCTGGTGGCCGCCTTCAGCGAGAGCTGGGGCGTACGGCCGCGAGGCGATGCGGGGAAGGTCGTCTGGTTCACGCTGCCCGCGACGTGCCCCGCGGTCTCGCTGCCCGAGTATCCGGCGGTGTACGGGGCAACCACCACCGGACCGTTCACCGAGATGCCCGAGGCGGAGGCCGAGGCCGAGGCCGCAACTGCCACCGCCCGGTCCGCCGTTGCGGGCTGACCGGGCAGGGCGGGGACGGCCGGGCGGCCGTGGTCCCGAGCGGTCATTCGGTCGCGATCGCGCGCAGGACGTCGAGCCGTGCCGCGCGCCGCGCGGGCCGCCAGCCCGCCACCGCCCCGGCCACCACACCGACGAGCGCCACGACCAGCAGCTGCACCGGCGGGACGGCGAAGGCGAACGCGGTGTCGCCCGTGCCCTCCGACGCCTCGACGAGAACCCAGCCGAGCAGCGCGCCGAGCGCGAGTCCGCCCGCGGTGCCGAAGGCGGCGACGAGCACCGACTCCCAGCGCACCATGGCGCGCAGTTGGCCGCGGGTCTGGCCCACGGCGCGCAACAGACCGAGCTCCCTGGTCCGTTCGTGGACCGCCAGCGTGAGCGTGTTGGCGATGCCGAGGAGGGCGATCACCACCGCGAGCGCGAGGAGCGCGTAGACCAGGGTGAGCATCATGTCGATGGCCCCGGCGGAGCTCTCGGCGTACTCCTCGCGGGTCTGCACCTCGGGACTGCCGTACGCGGCCGCCGTCTTCTCGACCGCCTCCTTGCCGTCGGCGGCGCCCACGCCGTCCTTGAAGGTGACAGCGACGAGGGTGTCGGAGTCCTGGCCGCGGTGGGGCGCCCAGGCCGCCCGGGTGATGACGTAGTCACCGGCGAGTTCGGACTGCTCGAACACGGCCCGGACGGTGAAGGTCCGCTCGGTGCCGTCGGTGAAGGCCAGGCGTGCGGTGGAGCCGGTCCGCCAGCCGTTCTCCTCGGCCGCCGTGTCCGCCACGGCAAGACCGTCGGTGCCGAGCGCGTCGAGCGAGCCCCGTACGGTCCCGAGGTCGAACGAGCCGGCCAGTGCGGCCGGATCGGTGACCGTCAGCTGCCGTCCCGCGCCGTCGATCTCGGCGACGCCGCGGCCGAGCCCGACCGCGGACTCCACCTCGGGCAGCCGGGAGACGGCGGGTGCGAGCTTCGGGCTGAGTCCGCTGCCGCCCGCACCGAAGGCGGGCGTGCTCACCGCCACATCGCCGGCGAAGGAGCGGGAGACGGTCTGGTCCATCGTCGCCTTCAGCGAGGCACCGAAGACGGTGAACAGGGAGACGACGGCGACACCGATCATCAGCGCGGTGGCGGTGGCCGCCGTGCGCTTGGGGCTGCGCAGGGCGTTGCGCCGGGCGAGCCGCCCGGACACCCCGCGCATCCGGTCGAGCGGCCGCCCCAGGACCCGTACGGCGTACGAGGAGGCGACGGGCCCGAGGACGACGAAGGCGACCAGGGCGAGTACGGCGCCGGTGCCGGAGAGCACGAGGGACGGGGTGGCCAGCACGCCGAGCAGGACGGTGGCAATGCCCGCCACGGCGAGAGCCGCGCCCAGGGCGGCCCGCCGGCCGAGGGCGGCGGAGTGGTCGACGGCCACCTCGCGCAGGGCGGCGAGCGGTGCGGTGCGTCCGGCGCGCAGGGCGGGCAGCAGCGCGGAGCCCAGGCAGACGACGACGCCGACGGCGAGGGGCAGCAGCAGCGAGACGCCGCTGACCTGGAGGGACTCCTCCGGGAAGGGGAAGCCGACCGCCGGGAAGAGCGCCTGGAGACCGGCGGCGATGCCGATGCCGCCGAGCAGTCCGGCCGCCGAGGCGGCCAGGGCGACGAACGCCGCCTCGACGAGGGTCGAGCCGACGATCTGGCGACGGGAGGCGCCGAGGGCGCGCAGCAGGGCGTTCTCGCGGGTGCGCTGGGCGATGACGATGGCGAAGGTGTTGTGGATCGAGAAGGTCGCGACGAGCAGCACGATGCCGGAGAAGACCAGCAGCAGGGTGGTGAAGAGGTTCAGGAACTGACCGGAGATCATCTCCTGGTTCTCCTCGGCGGACCGCTGCCCGGTGATGGCCTCGACTCCCGAGGGAAGCACGGGGGCGAGGGCGTCGACGAGTTCCTGCTGGCTCGTTCCGGGGCCGGCCCGGACCTGGATGGACGCGGCTTCGCCGGGCGTGGGCGTCAGGTACTTCTCGGCGTCGGCGCGGGTCATCCCGGTGAACGTCGTCTGCCCCATTCCGTCCTCGCCGCCGAAGGTCGCGAGGCCCACGACGGTGACCGGGACGGGGTCGGGGGTGCGCAGCACGGTGGTGTCGCCGAGGTGCAGTCCGCCGGTCTCGGCGGCGCCGCGGTTGACGACGACCTCGCCGCTCCTGGCGGGGGCGCGGCCGTCGGCGAGCTGGTAGGGGTTGAGCTCGGGGTCCTGGATCCAGTTCCCGGCGAGGGTGGGCGGGCCCTGGCCGCCGACGGGCTTGCCGTTGGCGCCGATGAGCTGGCCCGCGCCCTGGATGGTGGGTTCGGCCGCGGCGACCTCGGGGGTCTGCCGGATTCGATTGACCAGATCGGTCCGTACGGGTTGGCGGGTGCCCTGGCTCTCGCCGGAGACGGTGACGACGGTGGTGCTGCGCACGACGGCGTCGGTGCCGCTGGTCGCGCCCCCGAACATGGTGTCGAATCCGGCGCGCAGGGTGTCACCCATGACGAGTGTGCCGGCGAGGAAGGCGACGCCGAGCAGGACGGCGGTGAAGGTGCCCGCGAAGCGGCGTTTGTGGGCGCGCAGGGAGTTCAGGCTCAGGCGCAGCGTCGCGCTGTTGCCGTTCATGTCGCCACCTCCGTCAAGGGCCCGCGGGTGTCGAAGGCCTTGAGCCGGTCGAGGACGCGCTCGGCCGTCGGGTCCGCCATCCGGTCGACGAGCCGGCCGTCGGCGAGGAAGACGACCTCGTCGGCGTGGGCGGCGGCGACCGGGTCGTGGGTGACCATGACGACGGTGCGGTCCGTGCGGCGCACGGTGCCGCCGAGCAGGCGCAGTACCTCCTCGCCGGAGCGGGAGTCGAGGTTGCCGGTGGGCTCGTCGGCGAAGACGACGTCCGGACGGCCGGCGAAGGCGCGGGCGACGGCGACGCGCTGCTGCTGTCCGCCGGACAACTCGCTCGGCCGGTGGTGCAGCCGGTCGCGCAGCCCCACGGTGTCGACGAGGGCGTCGACCCATGCGCGGTCGGGTTCCTTCCCCGCCAGGTCCATGGGCAGGGTGATGTTCTCCGCCACCGTCAGGGTGGGAACGAGGTTGAAGGCCTGGAACACGAAGCCGACGCGTTCGCGGCGCAGCAGCGTGAGCCTCCGGTCGTCCAGACCGCTGAGGTCGGTGCCGCCGATGTGCGCGGAGCCCGAGGTGAGGGTGTCGAGCCCGGCGGCGCAGTGCATGAGCGTGGACTTGCCGGAGCCGGAGGGGCCCATGATGGCGGTGAAGCGGCCGGCGGGGAAGTCGACGGTCACCCCGTCCAGGGCTCGTACCTCGGTGTCGCCCCTGCCGTAGATCTTCACGGCGTCGACGACCCGGGCGGCGGTGCGGGACCCGGTGGTCCGGGTCCCGTTCGCGTGCGTGGTCATGCCGCACCGTCCTTGGTGGCGCGGCCGAACTGCTCGTCCAGGACGGACAGCCGCCGCCAGTACTCCTCCTCGTCGATCTCGCCCGCCGCGAAGCGGCGGCCGAGCACGGCGAGGGGGGAGCTCTCGGCGATCGGGGGCCGGCTGCCCTGCCAGGGGGCGCGCCGGGGGCGCCAGATGCCGGTGCGCCGCAGGACGGCGACGACGCCGACGACCACGGCCGCCCAGATCAGCGGGAAGAAGAGAATCCACGGGCCGGGCCCGTCGTGGGCGAGGGTGTTCATCTCGGTTCAGCTCCTCGGTGGCGCTTGTTCGGTGGTTCCGTGACGCTTTCGAGGCTCCCGCCGGAAGGGGGTCCGAGTCGTCGTACTGCCAGCGGCTGTGCGCGTACCTCCTGGGGAGTACGGCGGCCGGGAGCGACTGCTTCCGGCCGGCCGAGATCCCGGACTGTCTTCTGTACCTACTGGTATGTACAGTGAGCGCATGAGTACCTCGGAACGCCTCGTCGAGGCGACCCGTGAGCTGCTGTGGGAGCGCGGTTACGTGGGCACCAGCCCGAAGGCGATCCAGCAGCGCGCGGGCGCGGGCCAGGGCAGCATGTACCACCATTTCTCCGGCAAGCCGGACCTGGCGCTGGCCGCGATCCGGCGAACGGCCGACGAGCTGCGCGCCACGGCCGAGGCGGCGCTCGGCGGTCCGGGCAGCGCGCACGAGCGGATCGCCGCGTACCTGCTGCGCGAGCGCGACGTCCTGCGCGGGTGCCCGGTCGGCCGGCTGACGATGGACCCGGACGTCATCGCCAGTGACGAGCTGCGGGCGCCGGTGGACGAGACGCTCGCCTGGCTGCGGGGCAGGCTCGCCGACATCGTCCAAGAGGGCAGTGAGCGCGGCGAGCTGAGTGCCGCGCTGGACCCGGCCGAGGTCGCGGCGACGATCGTCGCGACCGTGCAGGGCGGCTATGTGCTGGCCCGCGCCTCCGGCTCGACGGCTGCCTTCGACGCGGGCGTCCGCGGCCTGCTCGCCCTCCTCGGATCCCGGCCCGCACAAGGGAGTTGACCCCGACCGTGCACGCGATGCAGTACGAGATCACCCTGCCCGCCGACTACGACATGGGCATCATCCGCGACCGCGTGGAGCGGCGCGGCCATCTGCTCGACGACTTCCCCGGCCTGGGTCTCAAGGCGTATCTGATACGCGAACGGGCGGGCGGCTCACCCGTGAACCAGTACGCGCCGCTGTATCTGTGGACCGCCTCCGAGGGCATGAACAGCTTTCTGTGGGGGGCCGGATTCCAGGGCATCGTCGACGACTTCGGCCGCCCGGAGGTACAGCACTGGACGGGGGCCGCGTACCACGAGGGGCCCGCGGCGGCGGCCGGTGCGCGTACGGCCGTCCGGCGCAGGCAGCGGCTTCCCGCGGGCGCCCGGCCCGGCGCGCTCGTCGAGGAGGCGGCGGCCGAGACGGAACGGCTGGCACGGCACGACGGGGCCGTCTGCGCGGCCCTCGGCGTCGACCCGTACCGCTGGGAGCTGCTGTACGTGACCCTGTGGGACCACGACTCCCCCGCGACGCCCGGCGACCGTTACGAGGTCCTGCACGTGTCGGCGCCCGAGCGGGGCGCCCTGAGCCGGGGCAGGCACTGGTGACGCTCGTCCGCACGGTCCTCGGGGACGTACCGGCCACGGAGCTGGGGGTCACGGACGCGCACGACCATGTCTTCCTGCACTCTCCCCTGCTGCCGGGCGCCGAGCTCGACGACCCTGCGGACGCCGGCACCCGGATCGGGGCGTTCGCGGCGCTCGGCGGCCGGACGGTGGTGCAGTGGACGCCGTACGGGATGGGCCGGCGGCCCGCCGACCTGGTGGCGCTGTCGCGCTCGTACGGTGTGCACATCGTCGCTGCCACCGGGCTGCACCGGGCGGTCCATTACGCGCGCGACTTCACGCACCTCGGCGTGGCGGGTCTGGCCGGTCTGTTCGCCCGGGAGGTGACCGAGGGCATCGGCGACTCGGGGGTGCGGGCGGGGATCGTCAAAGTGGCCGGGGCCTTTCACACCGTCGACGCGCACGCCCGGCTCACGATGGCCGCCGCCGCCGAGGCGCACCGGCGCACGGGCGCCCCGATCGCGGTCCACCTGGAGCTGGGCACGGGCGCGCTCGACGTCCTGGACCTGCTCTGCGGGGAACTGGGCGTGCCCCCGGGCTCCGTGATCCTCGGTCACCTGGGCCGGTCCCCCGATCCCGTGGTGCACCGGGAGGCGGGTGCCGCGGGCGTGTTTCTCGCCTTCGACGGCCCCTCTCGGGCGTATCACGCGACCGACTGGCGGCTGCCCGAGCTCCTGGCCGCCCTGGCGGACGCCGGTCACGGCGACCGGCTGCTGCTGGGCGGGGACACGGTGACGCCCGAGACGCCGGGGATGGTGCACCTGCTGCGGCGGCTGCGGCCGCGCCTGGAGGCGGCCCTGGGCGAGGAGCTGACGGACCGGATCCTGGTCGCCAACCCCGCGGCGGCCTTCGCCATGGCACCGGGCGGGGTGCAGCAGGGCTGAACGGAACGGAACGCCGGAGGCGAGGCCGGGGCGAGCCCTGGACGAGCCCGGGGCCCGGCGCCGGAGCCGCACCACCGAGCCGGAGGCGAGGCCCGGGAGAGCCGCGCCCGGGACGAGCGGCGTTACAGGTCGTCGTGCGCGACCGCGCGGTCCAGCTTGCGCCGGGTGAGCTCCTCGTGGACGAGGCGGCCCGCGATCGCCCCGCCGTAGACGACCACGCCGACGCCGACGAGCCAGGACTGGAGCACGAGGACGGTGCCGAACGGGCCGTAGGTCACGGCGTTCGAGGCGATCAGCGGCGAGAAGACCACCTGGGAGAAGATCCGCAGCCCGAGCAGGGAGACGGCGGTGGCCACCGCGCCGGGCAGCAGAGCACGCCAGCGGACGCGACCGCCGAGCAGCAGGCGCTGGGACACCCAGAAGAACAGGATCGTGCCGAGCAGATCGGCGATGGTGGCGAGCACGATGACCAGGGCCGACTCCCCGGGGCTGGGCACGTTGACGAACACCAGGACGAAGAAGATCAGCAGCGCGAGCCACACCACGTGACGCCACATGGTGTGCCATCGGGCGGTGGGCAGGTCCCACACCTTCTCGTAGCCTGTCTGCACGGCCGAGCCGAAGGTGAGCCCGAAGACGGCAAGTGCGGCGAGGCCGAAGGCCGTGGTGCGCTGGAGCGCCTGGCCGGGCATGCCGAACAGCTCCTCCACTTGCCGCTGGGACTCCGGCGAGACGCCGAGCGCCTGGCCGAGCCAGCGGGCGAAGCCTTCGGCGCTGACGGGGTCGGCGGCCGCGACGACGATCAGCAGCGGCACGAGGGTGACGAAGGCGAGCGCGGCGAAGCCCATGGCGCGATGCAGGAGCTCCATCTCCCGGCCGCGGTACCAGCCGAGCCCGACGGGTGATTCGAGCACCTTGCGGTGCAGGTGCTCGAACCGGTGCGCGCGGTGCGGCCCGGAGGGCGTGTGGGTCATATGTCGTGGACTACCCGCAAGCACCGCGCGGATCGCGGAGCCGTCCTCCGGACGGGTGGCCCCGCCCGCGGGGCGTCAGGCGAGCGCGGCGAGCGGGTCGTCGAGGACCGGCTGCCAGGCCAGTTCGGCGGCGCCCACCAGTGAGTTGTGGTCCAGGGTGCACGGCAGGATCGGGACGCCCCCGCTGCGGCCCCACAGGCTGCGGTCGGCCACGACGGCGCGCAGGCGCTCCGGGTCCGCCTCCAGGAGTTCGCGGTGGAGGCCGCCGAGGATGATGCGGTCCGGGTTGAGGATGTTGACCAGTCCGGCGAGGCCGAGGCCGAGGCGGTCGATGAGCTCTGCCGCCGCCCCCCGGACGGCCGGGTCGCCGTACTCCCCGCGCAGCAGGTCCCTGGACTGCTGGAGCAGCGAGACCTCGGGGCCCGGATCACGGCCCGTGGCGGTCAGGAAGGCGAGCGGGTCGGCCTCGACGTCGAGGCAGCCCCGGCTGCCGCAGTGGCAGGGGCGGCCTTCCGGGTTGACGGTGAGATGGCCGACCTCCAGCGCGAGACCCGAACTGCCCGTGTGCAGGCGGCCGTCCAGGACCAGCGCGCCTCCGACGCCGCGGTGGCCGGTGGCGACGCACAGCAGGTGCTGGGCGCCGCGGCCGGCGCCGTGGCGGTGCTCGGCGAGTGCGGCGAGGTTGACATCGTTGCCCGTGAAGGCGGGGCCTCGGATGCCCGCGGCGGCGACGCGTTCGGCGAAGATGTCGCGTACGGGAGCACCGGCCGGCCAGGCCAGGTGCAGCGGGTTGAGGGCGGTCCCCTCGGGTTCGGCGACCGCGGAGGGTACGGCGAGCCCGGCCCCCGCGCAGCGGCGCCCGCTCTCGTGCAGCAGCGCCGCGCCCGCTTCGACGACCTCGCCGAGGACCTGTGCCGGATCCGCCTGGACGGTGACGCAGCCGGGCGCGGTGGCGACGATGCGGCCGCCGAGACCGACGAGCGCGGCGCGGAATCCGTCGGCGTGGACCTGGGCGGCGAGGACCACCGGGCCGGTGTCGTCGACGGAGAGGCGGTGCGAGGGGCGGCCCTGGGACCCGGCGGCGGCGCCGGGCCGGGAGTCGACCCGGATGAGGCCGAGCGCCTCCAGCTCGGCGGCGACGGCTCCGGCGGTGGCGCGGGTGACGCCGAGCTCGGCGGTGAGGACGGCACGCGTGGGCGCCCGCCCGGTGTGCACCAGTTCCAGTGCCGGGCCGAGGGCGCTGCGGCCTCTTTCCAGTCTCGTCCGGTTGGTCGTCGCCTTGCCGTTCATGATGGTGAGTCTCCCATGATCCGGACGTGGAGCAGCCGCCTTGTACACAAGGGTCCGTTGCCTCTATTCTGACTTTGTGCCGCTACTAAACAAACTCAGGACGGCCGTACCGGGGGGACCCGGCGGAGACCCCGCCTCCCTCTCCCTGTCCCGCCTCCGCACCGCCCTCACCGTCTTCTTCGCCCTCGACGGCTTCCTCTTCGCCGGCTGGGTCGTCCGCATCCCCGCGATCAAGGAACAGACCGGTTCCTCCGCGAGCGACCTCGGCCTCGCCCTCCTCGGCGTCTCGGCCGGCGCCGTGGTGACCATGACGCTGACCGGCCGGCTCTGCCGCCGCTTCGGCAGCCATGCCGTGACCGTGGCCAGCGCGGTGCTGCTCTCCCTGAGCATGGCCCTGCCCCCGCTGACGCACTCCGCGCTCGCCCTCGGTCTGGTGCTCCTCGTCTTCGGCGCCGCGTACGGCGGGATCAACGTCGCCATGAACAGCGCGGCCGTCGACCTGGTCACCGCGCTGCGACGGCCCGTCATGCCCGGCTTCCACGCGGCGTTCAGCCTCGGCGGCATGCTCGGCGCGGGACTCGGCGGGCTCGTCGCCGGGGGCCTGTCCCCCACCGCACACCTGGTCGCACTCACCGGGCTCGGCCTGCTGGTCACCGCCGCCGCCGGCGCCGTGCTCCTGGCCCACCCGGCGCCGGCCGCGGACGACCCCGCGACCGGCTCCGCACCGGCGCGCCTGACGGGACGCACCCGCAACCTGGTGGTGCTCTTCGGCGTGATCGCGCTGTGCACCGCGTACGGCGAGGGTGCGATGGCCGACTGGAGCGCGCTGCACCTGGAGCAGGATCTGCACGCGCATCCGGGCGTGGCCGCCGCCGGCTACTCGCTGTTCGCGCTCGCCATGACCGCGGGCCGCCTCACCGGCACGCTCCTGCTGGAGCGGCTGGGCCAGACCCGTACGCTCGTCGCCGGCGGCGCCACGGCCGCGGCCGGAATGCTGGTGGGGGCGCTCGCGCCGACCGTGTGGCTCGCCCTGGCCGGCTTCACGGTGGCCGGGCTGGGCCTGGCCAACATCTTCCCCGTGGCCGTCGGCAGGGCCGGCGCACTGGCCGGCCCCGGCGGGGTCGCGGCCGCGTCCACGCTCGGTTACGGCGGCATGCTGCTCGGCCCGCCGGCGATCGGCTTCCTCGCCGACTGGTTCTCGCTGCCCGTCGCGCTGACGACGGTGGCGGCACTGGCCGGTGGGGCCGCGCTGATCGCGTACTGCGCCCGGCACGCGTCGGCTCCCGGCGCGGAGGTCGCGCGGCACGGGCGTGACGCCGAGCCCTCCCGGGAACGGGCCGTTTCCCCCAGTCGCACCTGAGTAGCCGTACTCAGGTGCGGGCACCCGGGCCGTCGCAGCATGGAAGGACGACGACCACGGGAGACGGCCATGCACGCCCGACTGACCTCGCTCGCACAACTGACCTTCGGCAACCTCGCGTCCAGGATCTATCTGGCGCTGGTCGCCGCGGCAGCCCTCTTCGTGGCCGTCGACACCGCGTTCGTACATCAGGAGGACGCGTCACTGGCCGGGATATGGCTGTTCCTGCTGACCGCGCCGACGATCTTCGCGCTCATGGCACTGGGGACGCTGTTCGGGGAGGGCGTGGCGGAGTCCGCCGCGTTCCTCTACCCGGCACTGGTCGTCGCCGTACTGGTCCAGGCCTGTGCGCTGGGGCTGTTCGTCCGGCTGCTGCGCGGTGGACCGCAGCGGACCGCGCCCGCACGGGGCCTGACACACCGTGCGTGCGTGAGGCCGCGCGGGCACTCTGGAGCGCGTCCGGCCGGGCTGGCAGAATCTCCGCCGTGGAGACCTCGGCACTGATCAAGTCCCTCGTCCGCGAGGGGCAGTTGCTCGCGGCGGCCGCCGAATCGGCGGGCCCCGAGGCCCCCGTGCCGACATGCCCCGGCTGGCAGGTGCGGCATCTCCTGCGGCACACGGGCATGGTGCACCGCTGGGCGACGTCGTTCGTCACCGAGGGGTACACCGCCTACCACCCGGACGCCGGGGAGCCCGATCTCGACGGCGACGAGCTGCTCGAATGGTTCCGCGAGGGGCACGGGCTGCTGGTGGCGGCGCTCAGCGAGGCCCCGGCGGACCTCGAGTGCTGGTCGTTCCTCCCGGCGCCCTCGCCGCTGGCGTTCTGGGCGCGGCGGCAGGCGCACGAGACGGCGGTGCACCGGGCGGATGCCGAGTCCGCCGCGGACGGGAAACCCGGGCCGGTCGCCGCGGATTTCGCGGTGGACGGGATCGATGAACTGCTGTCGGCGTTCCACGCGCGACCCAAGAGCCGGGTGCGCACCGAGACCCCGAAGTTGCTGCGCGTCGCCGCGACGGACACGGGTGACGTGTGGACGGTACGGCTCTCCCAGGAGCCGGCGCGCACGGAGCGCGGCGGCGAGGGGCCGTGCGACTGCGAGCTGACCGGCCCGGCGGAGCGGCTCTACCTGACGCTGTGGAACCGGCTGCCGCTCGACGCCGTGTCGGTCACGGGCGACGCGGCGCCGGCGCGCCTGTGGCGCGAGAGGTCGGGCATCACCTGGTCGTAGGCGGGGGCAGGCCGCGCTTGCGGGCGATCGCACGGGCCGGGCCGGGGGCCCGTCCGGTTCCGCGAACCGGCCCGGCGGGCCCGACCGCACGGCCCGGCCTCCCGGTGACCGACCGGGTCCGGCCCCGTGTCCGTCTGGTCGCGCGGACCGGCCACAGGCCGGGCCTTCGGGGGCCGCTCAGGCGGGCCGTCGCCGCCCGGCCGCGTGCCCTACCCTCAGCGCCGGGCCATCGTGACGTGTCCGCTCACGCGGACGCGCTGTCGTCCGCGCGAGAGTCCGCGGCACCCGGCAGCATGCGCGACAGGACCGCGCGCTGGAGCGGCTTCACCTCGGCGTGGCGCGCGCGGCCCTCCTCGGTGAGCGCGACCTTCACTCCGCGGCGGTCCTCCGGGCACATGCCGCGGGTCACGAGGCCGTCCTTCTCCAGGCGGGCGATCAGGCGTGAGAGAGCGCTCTGGCTGAGGTGCACACGGCCGGCCAGCTCCTGGACGCGGGACGCGCACTCGCCCGGCGCCCCGGCGCCGGTGGCCAGCTCGGCCAGCACGTCCAGCACCTCGAAGTCGCTGGCGCCCAGTCCGAACCTGTGCAGCTCGCGATCGAGCTCGCACATGGTGCGCGCGTGCAGCGCGAGGACGTCCCGCCACTCCTTCACGAGCACGCGCTCGGATTTCGTCGCAGCCATGACCGCACGTTAGCAGAAAAGCCTCACTTTGTTGCACTGGAATTAAATGCACTTGCAGTCAATGCATGTGCATGTAGTGTGCTGCGCATGACCTCTCCGATCGACGTCCCCACATCGCAGGACCGCTGGAGCCCACGCCTGTGGGGCACCCTTCTCGTGCTCTGCGCCGCGATGTTCCTCGACGCCCTCGATGTCTCGATGGTCGGCGTCGCCCTGCCCTCGATCGCCACCGATCTCGACCTGTCCACCTCGACCCTGCAGTGGATCGTCAGCGGCTACATCCTCGGCTACGGCGGACTGCTGCTCCTGGGCGGCCGCGCCGCCGACCTCCTCGGCCGCCGCCGCGTCTTCCTCATCGCCCTCGCCGTCTTCGCGCTGGCCTCCCTGCTCGGCGGCCTCGTCGACTCCGGCCCGCTGCTGATCGCCAGCCGCTTCATCAAGGGTCTCAGCGCCGCCTTCACGGCGCCCGCCGGCCTGTCCATCATCACCACGACCTTCAAGGAGGGCCCGCAGCGCAACCGCGCGCTGTCCATCTACACCACCTGCGCCGCGACCGGCTTCTCCATGGGGCTCGTGCTCTCCGGCCTGCTGACCGAGGTGAGCTGGCGGCTGACCATGCTGCTGCCCGCGCCGATCGCCCTGATCGCGCTCCTCGTCGGCATCAAGCTGATCCCGCGCAGCAGCCGTGAGGACTCCGGCAAGGGCTACGACCTGCCCGGTGCCGTCACCGGCACGCTGTCGATGCTGCTGCTCGTCTTCACCGTCGTCCAGGCACCCGAAGTGGGCTGGGCCTCCGCGCAGACGCTGCTCTCCTTCGCCGCCACCGCCGTCCTGCTCGCCGCGTTCGTCACCATCGAGCGCCGCAGCTCGCACCCGCTGATCCGGCTCGGCGTGCTGCGCTCGGGCAACCAGATCCGGGCGAACCTCGGCGCGGCGTTCTTCTTCGGTTCGTACGTCGGCTTCCAGTTCCTGGTGACCCAGTACATGCAGTCGCTGCTCGGCTGGTCGGCCCTACAGACGGCCCTCGCGTTCCTGCCCGCGGGCGCGCTGGTCGCGCTTTCGGCGACGAAGATCGGCTCGGTCGTCGACCGCTTCGGGACGCCCCGCGTGATCGCCACCGGATTCGCGCTGCTGGTCGTCGCGTACGCGCTCTTCCTCCAGATCGACCTGACGCCCACGTACGCCGCCGTGATCCTGCCGTCGATGCTGCTGCTCGGCGCGGCCTGCGCCCTGGTCTTCCCGTCCCTCAACATCCAGGCCACCAGCGGTGTCGAGGACCACGAGCAGGGCATGGTCTCCGGTCTGCTGAACACCTCGATCCAGGTCGGCGGCGCCCTCTTCCTGGCCGTCGTCACCGCGGTGATCACCGCGGGCGGCGAGACCGGCGCCTCGGCGCAGGAGGTGCTGGACAGCTTCCGGCCGGGCCTCGTGGTCGTCACGGCGATCGCGGCCGTCGGACTGCTGATCACGCTGACCGGACTGCGTACCCGGCGCGCCGTCCGCAAGCCGGTCGTCGTCGCGACGTCCGTGCCGGCGGCGGAGCGGGAGCGGGTCAAGGTCGGCGACTGACAGCCACCGCCACGGGGGACGCGGCCGGCGGGCACCTGCCCGCCGGCCGCTTCACGTCGTTCCCGGGCGCCGTACGCCCGGGCCTCAGCCCAGCCAGCCCGGCCGTACCAGACCCGACTCGTAGGCGAGCACGACCAGTTGGGCCCGGTCGCGGGCGCCCAGCTTCACCATCGTCCGGCTCACGTGCGTCTTCGCGGTGAGCGGGCTGACCACCAGGCGGCGGGCGATCTCCTCGTTGGACAGGCCGATGCCGACCAGCGCCATGACCTCGCGCTCCCGCTCCGTGAGCTCCTCGAGCCCCGCGGCCTTCGCCGGAGCCTTGGACCGGGCCGCGAACTCCGCGATCAGCCGGCGCGTGACGCCCGGGGACAGCAGCGCGTCGCCCTCCACCACCGCCCGTACGGCGCGCAGCAGTTCGTCCGGCTCCGTGTCCTTCACGAGGAAGCCGGAGGCCCCGGAGCGGATCGCCTCGAAGACGTACTCGTCCAGCTCGAAGGTGGTGAGCATGACCACCTTGACGTCCTTCAGGCGCTCGTCGCCGGTGATCCTGCGGGTGGCGGCGAGTCCGTCGATCAGCGGCATCCGGATGTCCATCAGCACCACGTCCGGCAGCAGTTCGCCGACCAGGCGCACGGCCTCCTCGCCGTCCGACGCCTCGCCGGCGACCTCGATGTCCCGCTGGGCGTCGAGCAGCGCCCGGAAACCGGCCCGCACCAGCATCTGGTCGTCGGCGAGCAGTACGCGGATCACATCGTCTCCTTGGGCTGCGCGGGCAGTTCGGCGTGGACCCGGAAGCCGCCGTCCGGCCGCGGACCCGCCTCGATCGTGCCACCGAGGGCCGCCGCCCGCTCCCGCATCCCCGCAAGTCCGTTCCCACTGCCCCCGGCGTCGGTCCCGGTGGCGGGTCCGTCGTCGTCGATCCGCAGGTCGAGGCGGCCCGCGGCGTAGGCGATGCGTACCCGCGCGGTACGCGAACCCGAGTGCCGTACGACATTCGTCAGCGCCTCCTGGACGATCCGGAAGGCGGCCAGGTCGGTACCGGGCGGCAGCGCGGGCAGAGTTCCCGCGGTGTCGACGTCGACGGTGAGGCCGGTGCTCGCCGCCTGCTCGACGAGCTCGGGCAGGCGCGCCAGGCCCGGGGCGGGCGCACGGGGGGCGTCGCCGGGGGCGCGCAGAGTGTCCAGTACCTGGCGTACCTCGCCCAGGGCCTCCTTGCTGGCGGCCTTGATGGTGGTCAGGGCGGACCGTGCCTGTTCGGGATCCGAGTCGAGGAGCGCGAGGCCCACGCCCGCCTGCACGTTGATGACGGAGATGGAGTGGGCGAGGACGTCGTGGAGTTCGCGGGCGATGCGCAGCCGCTCCTCGTCCGCGCGGCGCTTCTCGGCGGCCGCGCGCTCTGCACGCTCCCGGGCCCACACCTCTCGCCGTACGCGGACGAGTTCGGACGCGGCGACGACGGCCACCACCCAGGCGGTGACGAAGATTTCCTGACCCCAGGGTGCGGCTTCGTCGCCGGCCGGCGGCAGATAGCGGTAGAGCCAGTGCGCGATCAGCAGATGCCCCGCCCACAGCAGACCGATGGACCACCAGGCGGCGCGCCGGTGCCCGGCGACGATCGCGGCGAAGCATCCGACGGCGATGGTGAGGAAGACCGGTCCGTAGGGGTACCCGGCCGCGAAGTACACGAAGGCGCTCGCGCACACGCCCGAGACGGCGGCGACCGGGTACCGGATGCGCAGCAGGAGCAGCGCGGGGCCGAGGAGCAGCAGGACGCGCGCGAAGGCGTCGATCTGCTCCCGCTCCGGCTGCCCCTCGGCGGCGAAGCCCGTGCCGACCATGACGAAGACGGCCAGCGCCACGGTCGACACCCAGGGGACGCGGGTCTGCTCCCGGCGCTCCTCCCACTGACGCATCAGCGGTGGCCCTCCCCGTGTCCGGGGTGGACCACCGCATCTGCGTGCGCTCTGCTGTTCCATACCGGTCACGCTAGACCGGGGTGCGGCGCGGGGGCGTCACCCCGGCGTGGTGATCACATGTACTCCCTGTGCAGTACGGGCCCCGGCGGCATCCGCGCGCGCCGGACTCATCCACGAGAGCCAAAAAAATTCGGTCGGCGATGTCGAGAACCCGTGACCGGCTCCGTCCCAGGGTTGAACGCGACCACAATGGGCCGCACCAGCACCGAGGAGAACACGATGGCCAAGTACCTGCTGCTCAAGCACTACCGCGGCGCCCCGGCAGCGGTCAACGACGTGCCCATGGACCAGTGGACGCCGGAGGAGATCTCGGCCCACATGCAGTACATGCAGGATTTCGCGGACCGGCTCGAGAAGACGGGCGAGTTCGTCGACGGTCAGGCGCTCGCCCCCGAGGGGGCGTGGGTGCGGTACGACGGTGAGGGGCGCCCGCCGGTCACCGACGGCCCCTTCGCCGAGACCAAGGACCTCATCGCCGGCTGGATGGTGATCGACGTCGACAGCTACGAGCGCGCCGTCGAGCTGGCCGGAGAGCTGTCTGCCGCCCCTGGTGCGGGCGGGAAGCCGATCTACGAGTGGCTCGAGGTGCGCCCGTTCTACGGCGTGCAGCCGACCATCACGGAGTGACCTCTCAGGTGACCTCATCGATGGACGAGGCCCTGCTCCGGAGCCTCACGCCGAGCGTGCTCGCGATCCTCGTCCGCCGCGGAGCCGACTTCGCGGCGGCCGAGGACGCCGTGCAGGACGCCCTTGTCGAGGCTGTCCGCGTGTGGCCCGCCGACCCTCCGCGCGACGCGAAGGGCTGGCTGGTCACCGTGGCCTGGCGCAAGTTCCTCGACGCGACCCGGGCGGACACCGCCCGCCGCCGGCGTGAGGACCTCGTCGACGAGGAGCCGGCGCCCGGGCCTGCGCCCGCGGTGGACGACACGCTCCAGCTCTACTTTCTCTGCGCACACCCGTCGCTGACGCCGTCGTCCGCGGTCGCGCTCACGCTGCGCGCCGTCGGCGGGCTGACCACCCGCCAGATCGCCCAGGCCTACCTGGTACCCGAGGCGACCATGGCGCAGCGCATCAGCCGGGCCAAGCGCACCGTCTCCGGGGTGCGGTTCGACCAGCCCGGCGATGTCGCCACCGTGCTGCGCGTCCTCTACCTGGTCTTCAACGAGGGCTACTCCGGTGACGTCGACCTCGCCGCCGAGGCCATCCGGCTCACCCGGCAGCTCGCGGCCCAGGTCGACCACCCCGAGGTGGCGGGGCTGCTCGCCCTCATGCTGCTCCACCACGCCCGGCGCGCCACCCGGACCGCGCCGGACGGCAGCCTGGTGCCGCTCGCCGAACAGGACCGCGGCCGGTGGGACACCGAGGCGATCGCCGAGGGCGTCGAGATTCTGCAGGCGGCGCTCGCCCGCGACCGGCTGGGCGAGTTCCAGGCCCAGGCCGCCATCGCGGCACTCCACGCCGACGCGCCCACCGCCGAGGAGACCGACTGGGTGCAGATCGTCGAGTGGTACGACGAGCTCGCGCGCCTGACCGACAGCCCGGTCGTCCTGCTCAACCGCGCGGTGGCCGTCGGAGAGGCCGACGGACCGCGAGCCGGGCTGGCGGCGCTCGCGGGGCTGGATGCCTCACTGCCCCGCCACGCCGCGGTGGCGGCGTACCTCCACGAGCGCGACGGCGACCTGTCGACGGCGGCACGGCTGTACGCCGAGGCGGCTCAGAAGGCATCCAACCTCGCCGAGCGCGATTACCTGACGCGCCAGGCCGCCCGGCTCAACGCCCACCGGGGTCGCTGACGGTCGCGCCCGGATTGTCCCTGCGGCGCTTGGCGCGGCCACGTGGCCGGAGCGGTCGTCTCACAGCCGGCCCGGCCTGTACCGCAGCGGCCGTTCGGCGGACGCGCTGGTCGCGTACGGGTCGCGCGGCGGAGGTCTCGGAGGTGGTGGGCGCGGACCGGGACAGGCGCTGTGCGCCCCCGCGCCGGCGGGTGCTGCGTCAGGACCCGGCGCTGCTGCCCGGCGGTGTGCCGGCGGCCTGACCGGGGCGCAGCCCGACCTCGGCGGCCAGCCGGGCCGCGGCGTGCTCGAAGAACGCGTCGCGGTCCTCGACAACCCCCTCGAACTGCCCGAACAGCTCGAAGGAGATCAGCCCGAACAGCTGCGCCCAGGCCGCGACGAGCGCGGCGACGACGGACGGCGGCAGGTCGGGGGCGAAGGCCGCGGCGACGCGCTCGGCCTCGGCGCGCAGCGCGTCCTGGAGCGGCGGGACCGCGAGGCCCTCGGTGCGATGCGCTTCGCGCGTGATCGAGATGAACACGCCGCCGACGCGCGAGGCGGGTGCGACGGTGTCCCGGGGCGCGATGTAGCCGGGGACGGGGGAGCCGTAGATCAGGGCGTACTCGTGGGGGTGCGCGACGGCCCAGGCCCGTACGGCCCTGCATACGGCGTTCCACCGCGCGGACTGCCTCCCGGCGGGCAACGCGGCGCCGCCCCTTCCGCCGCCGGCGGGCGCGGGGGCCGTCCCGGCGGCAGGGCCGGCGTCGGCCTCGGCCCCTGAGAGCGGGGCGGCGGCCGGACCGCGCAGCCCCGCCGCGGCTTCGGCGGCCGCTCCCACCGCGTCGTACGCGTCGATGATGAGCGCGGTCAGCAGGTCGTCCCTGCTCGGGAAGTAGCGGTAGAGCGCCGAGGACACCATGCCCAGCTCGCGGGCGACCGCGCGTAGGGAGAGTTTCGCCGCTCCCTCGGCCGCCAGCTGTCTGCGCGCCTCTTCCTTGATCGCGGCGGTGATTTCGTTGCGGGCCCGTTCCCTGGCCCCTCGGACGGTGGTCATGCGAGACAGCATGTCACGTTCCGGAGCACTGACCAATAACGAGAGCAGTTCTCCAAAGAGAGAGCGCTGCCCTTGTTCCGGATCAGCAAACCGTGCACACTGCTCTCAAGCGAGAGCAGTGCTCTCGAAAGGTACGCACAGGAAGCGAGACGGCCATGCCGCAGCACACTCCGGCGCACTACATCAAGCCCAACCGGTTCGACACGATCCTCAACAACACCGTCGGGTGGCTCGCCCGCCGCGGCATCAGCCTCATGGGCACCGCGGAGCTCTCCGTACGCGGCCGCTCCACCGGCGAGTGGCGCCGCATCCCGGTCAACCCGCTCCCCTACGAGGGCGGCCCGTTCCTGATCTCCGCCCGCGGCCACTCGCAGTGGGTCCGCAATCTGCGCGCCGCAGGCGGCGGACGTCTCCAGGTGGGCCGCAGGACACAACAGTTCACCGCCGTGGAACTGCCCGATGAGGAGAAGCCCGCCCTGCTCCGCTCCTACCTCGCGCGCTGGGGCTGGGAGGTCGGACGCTTCTTCGGGGACATCACCGCCGACTCCACGGACGAGGAACTCCTCGCAGCCGCCCACAAGCACCCCGTCTTCCGCATCACGGTCACCCGGTGACCGTGATACGCGGCGGCGTCACATGGCTCGCCGCCCGTGGCGCGCTACGGGCGCAAGGCATCCGGGCGCCGGCCCTCGGTCGGCGCTCAGCCGCCGACACCGCCTCCGGCAGCCCGCACGGGCCCCGACCTCGGCCCCGGCAGGCTGGTCGCGCGGCGCGCGCACACCGATCCTCGGACGCAGGCGCACACGAGGGCCCGACCGCGCGAACCCCGCCCGCGCGGCCCGAGACGCCCGTCCCGCCGCACCGGGCGCACCGATCCGCGGCGCGGGCGCACCAGAGGGCTGCCCCCGAGGGCCTGACCCCGCGCGAACCCCACCCCCGGTCCAGCCCCCTGAGTCAACCCCTACGCGCGCTTGTCCAGCACGTC
Source organism: Streptomyces sp. NPDC015127 (assembly GCF_043080095.1). Lineage (NCBI taxonomy): Bacteria > Bacillati > Actinomycetota > Actinomycetes > Kitasatosporales > Streptomycetaceae > Streptomyces > Streptomyces sp. NPDC015127. Next base: position 260,678 of record NZ_JBIBVE010000011.1, on the reverse strand, counting down.
CAGCGCGCGCCGCGCCAGCGAGTGGCTGCGCACCAGGCCGGCCAGCGTCGTCGCACCTCGGGTGATGTCGGTGAAGGCCGTCCACGCGGGCCGGAACCCGGTGATCGCCGCGTGCAGCAGTCCGGGCCGGCGTGCGAAGACCGCGAGCATCCGCCGGCCGACCGCCATTTCCACGCCCAGCCCCGCCTTGATGGCGAACGCGTAGTTCAGCGCCTGCCTGCGGGCGTCCACGGCGTCGTGCGCCTCGGCGATCCGTACCGCCCACTCCCCCGCGAGCCGCCCGGACCGCAGGGCGAAGGAGATGCCCTCCCTGGTCCACGGCTCCAGGAGACCGGCCGCGTCCCCGCACACCAGCACCCGCCCGCGCGAAAGCGGCGAGTCGTCGCTGCGGCAGCGGGTCAGGTGCCCGGAGGAGATGGCGGGCTCGAAGCCCGCGAGCCCCAGCCGTGCGATGAAATCCTCCAGATAGCGCTTGGTCGCGGCGCCCTCGCCGCGCGCCGAGATCACACCGACCGTCAGCGTCCGGCCCTTGGGGAACACCCAGCCGTAACTGCCGGGCATCGGGCCCCAGTCGATGAGCACCCGGCCCGCCCAGTCCTCGGCGACCGTCTCCGGCACCGGGATCTCCGCCTCCAGGCCGAGGTCCACCTGGTCGAGCTTCACACCGACATGAGCGCCTATCCGGCTGGCACTGCCGTCGGCCCCGACGACCGCGCGCGCCAGCACCGTCTCGCCGTCCGCCAGCACGACGGCGACCGTGCGCCGGTCGGGGACGGCGGGGCCGTGCTGCTCCACCCGGGAGACGGTGACGCCGGTGCGCACCACCGCGCCCGCCTTCTCCGCCTGTTCGACCAGGCCGGCGTCGAACTCGGGGCGGTTGATCAGACCGAAGAGCATGCGCTTGGAGCGGCGGGTGCGGGCCAGTTTCCCGTTCATCGAGAACGTGACCGCGTGGACCTTGTCGCGCAGGGGCAGCTCGAAGCCCGGTGGCAGGCTGTCGCGCGAGGGGCCGATGATGCCGCCGCCGCAGGTCTTGTAGCGAGGCAGGTCGGCCTTCTCCAGGAGCAGGACTCTGCGGCCGCTGACGGCCGCCGCGTACGCCGCCGAGGCTCCGGCAGGTCCTGCGCCGACCACGACGACGTCCCACGCCGGACCGTCGCCAAGCTCATTTGCCGCCTCTGCTCCGGTGGCATCGTTCTCGCTGCTCACGATGTACTTCTGCTCCCGATCCGACCTGTGGCCCATGCTCTCGACCGCATCCTACGGCGCAGACCTCTCCCACCCGCTGTGGGAGGATCGACCACACATTCGCCGTACACACATCGCACAACGTCGCACCCACAAGGAGCGTGCCCATGACCGCGAATCCGATCGCCGAGACCGTCGCCTCGCTGATGCCCCGTGCCAAGGCGGAGCTCACGGAGCTGGTGGCCTTCCAGTCGGTGGCGGACGAGGCGGTGGCGCCGCGCAGCGAGTGCGAGGCGGCGGCCGACTGGGTGGCGGACGCGCTGCGCGCCGAGGGGTTCCAGGACGTCGCGCTCCTCGACACTCCTGACGGATCGCAGTCGGTGTACGGACTGCTCCCCGGCCCCGAGGGCGCGCCGACGGTGCTGCTGTACGCGCACTACGACGTGCAGCCGAAGCTGGACGAGGCCGCCTGGGTGAGCCCGCCGTTCGAGCTGACCGAGCGCAACGGCCGCTGGTACGGGCGTGGTGCGGCCGACTGCAAGGGCGGCTTCATCATGCACCTGCTCGCCCTGCGCGCCCTGAAGGCGAACGGCGGCGTCCCGGTCTCGGTGAAGGTCATCGTCGAGGGTTCGGAGGAGCAGGGCACGGGCGGCCTGGAGCGGTACGCGGAGGAGCACCCGGATCTGCTGACGGCCGACGCGATCGTGATCGGCGACACCGGGAACTTCCGGGTGGGGCTGCCGACCGTGACGGCGACGCTGCGCGGCATGACCATGATCCGCGTCCAGGTCGACACCCTCGAAGGCAACCTGCACTCTGGCCAGTTCGGCGGCGCCGCGCCCGACGCGCTGGCCGCGCTGATCCGCGTGCTGGACTCGCTGCGGGCCGAGGACGGCTCGACGGTGATCGACGGTCTTCCCGCGCAGGCCGAGTGGGAGGGACTGCAGTACCCGGAGGAGGAGTTCCGCAAGGACGCGAGGGTCCTCGACGGCGTGGGCCTGCCGGGCAACGGCACGGTCGCGGACCGGATCTGGGCGCGCCCCGCCGTCACGGTGATCGGTATCGACTGCCACCCGGTGGCGGGCGCCACGCCGTCCATCCCGGCGAGCGCGCGGGCGCAGATCAGCCTGCGGGTGCCGCCGGGCCAGGACGCCGCGGAGGCGACGAAGCTGCTCTTCGCGCACATCGAGAAGCACACACCCTGGAACGCCCGCGTGACGATGGAGCAGGTCGGCCAGGGCCAGCCGTTCCAGGCGGACGTGAGCAGCCCGGCGTACACGTCGATGGCCGAGGCGATGCGCGTGGCGTACCCGGGTGAGGAGATGCAGGCGTCCGGGATGGGCGGCTCGATCCCGCTGTGCAACACGCTCGCCGCTCTGTACCCGAAGGCGGAGATCCTGCTGATCGGGCTCAGCGAGCCGGAGGCGCAGATCCACGCGGTGAACGAGAGCGTATCGCCTGAGGAGTTGGAGCGGCTCTCGGTCACCGAGGCGCTGTTCCTCGTGAACTACGCGGAGTCCAAGCGGGGTTGACCGCCGACCGGGCGCGGGGCGATTCCGCGCTTGGCGAAGATCGCCGCAAGCGAAGTTCCGGGCGGCGGACGTGCTCCCGTGCGTACGTTCGCCGTATGGACATCATCCGGGTACTGCCGCAGCTGCACATGTTCCGCTTCCCGATCGGCCAGGCCTACCTGTGGCGCGACGGCGACGAGCTGACGCTCGTCGACGCCGGCCACCGCGACGCCGCGCCGCTGATCGAGGACGCGATACGGGGAGCGGGGCTCGCCCCGGCCGCCCTCCGTCGGATCGTTCTGACGCACTGTCACCGCGACCACGTGGGCGCGGCCGGCGAGCTGGCCGAGCGGTACGGGGCCGAGGTGCTGGCGCACCGCCTCGACGCCCCGGTCGTGCGCGGCGAGGCGCCCGTACCCGAGCCCGTACTCCTGGACTGGGAGGTTCCGCTGTACGAGCACGGGCTCACGGTGCCGCCCGCGCCGCCGACCCGGGTGGACCGCGAGCTGGAGGACGGCGACGTGCTGGGCTTCGGCGGCGGCGCGCGCGTGGTCCACTCCCCCGGCCACACCGACGGCTCGATCGGCGTCCATCTGCCGGACCACGGCGTGCTGTTCACGGGCGACTGCGTGGCGGGGGTCGGCCAGGTGATGCTCGGCGTGTTCAACGTGGACCGGCCGACGGCGCAGGAGTCGATGCGCCGCCTTGCCTCGCTCGCGCCGTCGACGGTCTGCTTCGGCCACGGCGACCCGCTCACGGAGGATGCCGCTGCGGTGCTGCTGGCCGCGGCGGAGGCGTCAGCCGACGGGGGTGCCGGCCTCTAGATTGAGAACGGTGCCGCGTTCGCGGGCGCGCAGCGCCCAGCGCAGCCGTTCGTAGCGGGTGGGCGGCAGCAGCTGCGCGGCCTCCTGTTCGCCCACGAACCGCCAGTCGCGCAGCTCCGGTCCGGGCAGGCGTACGCGCCCCGCGTCGCCGTCCGGGAGCCGGCCGCCGTCGAACAGGAGCCGCAGTCCGCCGAAGCGGGGCGGGCGCGGGGCCTCCCAGTCGAGGACGAGGAGCCGGGGGACATCGGGCAGTTCGATGCCCAGTTCCTCGGCGACCTCCCGCATCCCGGCGCGCGCCGGCGGCTCACCGCGCTCGACGACTCCGCCGGGGAACTCCCACCCGGGCTTGTAGGTCGGGTCGACGAGCAGCACCCGGTCCTCGTCGTCGAAGAGGAGGACGCCCGCGGCGACGGTCTCGGCGGTGGGCTCGGGTGTCTGGACGATGTCGCAGACCGCCGCTGCCCCGGACCGTACGGCCGCGGCGATCCGCCGGGCGGTCTCGTGCGGGTCGATGCGGCTGGTGTCGATGACGTGCGCGTCGGCGGTGATCCAGCCGAGCGCGGCGCGATACGGCTCGATGTGGTCGTACGCCCACTGCCGGACGCGCTGGTCGCCGTCCGGGGTGTCGGGCGCGTCGCGGCCGGCTATTCGCGCGCGCAGGATCGTTTCATCCGGGCACAGCAGCACATGGCGCACCGGGATGCGCCGGGCGGCGAGCCCGCCGAACACCTCGTCGCGGTACTCCTGGCGCAGCAGCGTCATCGGCACGACCAGGACCCCGCCCAGCTCGGCGAGGAGCGCGGCCGCGGTGTCCACGACGAGCCGCCGCCAGATGGGAAGGTCCTGGAAGTCACCGACGTCGTCGAGTCGCTTCTGCGGCAGCACGTACCGCAGGCCGGCGCCGACGAGCTCGGGGTCGAACAGGGTGCTGTTGGGGATCAGATCGATCAGTTCGCGTGCGGTACTCGTCTTGCCCGCTCCGAACGCACCGTTGATCCAGACGATCACGGGTCCCCCTCTTCCGTTGCCCACAGTGGCTTGCCCGCTTCACCCTGCCACGGAAACCCCCGGGCGGAACGCGTTGGCTGATCGGGGATGCAACTGTGGCCGGGCCGTTGCCCGTGACACCTGCCGGGGACCGTCGTTGGAGCGGAAGAGACGAGGGGGTGCGTGATGCGCCGCACGGTGTTGGAGAAGTTCCCCGCGGGAGATCCCCGGGGCAGCTGGCACGCCGAGGAGTACGCCCGGCACCGCCGGGACGAGGGGCTGGCGGTGGAGGTGGTGATGGACCTGGAGTCGGACGCGTTCCTGGTGGTCGTACTACCGCAACAGCAGCAGACGGAACCGGCCTGGTGAACGCGGCCGGCCGGGGGCGTTGCCCCTGCCGGGGGGTGGTGCCGGGGGCCGGGGCCTCCGGAGTGGGGTACCCGGACTGCTTTGCTCACCGCGCTTCGCGCGAGCTGCGGCGCTTTACGTCCGGGCATCCTCTCCTCCGACCCCGACCCCCTCCGGCCGACTCGGCTGTGACAGGCCGGTGGCCGTCCCCACGGCCGGTGGTTGCTGCCCGGGGCGGGCGGGTGTCCACGGACGGTCGGCACAGGCTCCAACCCCGGGTCAGGGACGTGCAGGGGTCGTGTTCGGGACGTAAAGCGTCGTGAGATACCGCAACGCAAGTTCGTGAAAGCAGTCCCGGATACGAGCCCCGGAGGGGCCCGAGGTCACGGTCACGGACCGGGCCCAGCCCGTGAAGCCTGGCCGCCCCATGGGCGTGGGCGCACGGGGCCGGGCCACGCCCGAGAAGCCTGGCCCGGACGAGGGGCACGCCGCGCTCACGGGCCGGTCGCACCCGAGACCGCAGCCCGGTCCGCCGCCCGCCCAAGGGCCATCGCCGCCGCGGCCGCGCCGACCAGCCCCGCGTCCGTGCCCATCCGCGCGGGCGCCACCGTCACGCGCTGCACGAACGACAGCGTCGCGTAGTCCCGCAGCGCTCGGCGCAGCGGGTCGAAGAGCACGTCCCCCGCGCCCGCCACACCGCCTCCGATCACGGCGATGTCGATCTCGACCAGGGTCGCGGTCGCGGCGATCCCCGCGGCGAGTGCCTGGGCGGCGCGCTCGAAGGAGGCGGTCGCGACCAGGTCGCCGGCGCGCGCCGCCTCGGCCACGGCGGCGGCGGTCGCGTCGCCGTCGGCACCGGGCCGCCAGCCGTTCTCCACCGCGCGGCGGGCGATGTTGGGACCGCTGGCGATCCGTTCGACGCAGCCGCGCGCCCCGCACGGGCACGCGTCGCCGTCCAGGTCGACGCTGATGTGGCCGATGTGCCCCGCGTTGCCGGTGGGCCCCGCGTGGAGGCGGCCGCCCAGCACCAGACCGCCGCCGACCCCGGTGGAGACAACCATGCACAGCGCGTTGTCGTACCCGCGGGCCGCGCCCAGCCAGTGCTCGGCCGCCGTCATCGCGACGCCGTCCCCGACCAGTTCGACGGGCAGCCCGCCCACAGCCCGGGAGACCCGTTCGACGAGCGGGAAGTCGCGCCAGCCGGGGACGTTGACCGGGCTGACCGTACCGGCCGAGCGGTCCACCGGGCCCGCGCTGCCGATGCCGACCGCCCGCACGCCCGCCCACAGCGGCGACGCCGTCAGCTCGGCGAGGACGCTCTCCACCGCGCGCATCACCGCGTCGCCGCTCTCCCGGGCCGGTGTGGGGCGCTGCGTCCGCAGCAGAAGCGCCCCACCGCCGTCCACCAACGCGCCGGCGATCTTGGTGCCGCCGATGTCGAGAGCGGCGACGAGGCTGGTATGCATCGGTGTGCGATCCCCCGGGAGACTGTCGGACCTGCGGATTCGACAACAGTCTCCATTCCCCTGACAACGTTGTCCAGGCCCTATGCCCGACGCCACACCATCCCATACCATCGGACGCGACCGCCTGCCGTCGGACAGAAAGCTCACCGTGGCCGATACGACCCGTCCCCCGCAGCCGCCGGGGAGCCCCCGAGGCCCCGAGCCGCGCTACGGAAATCGGCCGACGATGAAGGATGTGGCGGCGCGCGCGGGAGTGGGGCTCAAGACCGTCTCGCGGGTGGTCAACGGCGAGCCGGGCGTCACGCCCGACACCGAGCGGCGGGTGCAGGAGGCCATCGAGTCGCTGGGCTTCCGCCGCAACGACAGCGCGCGGGTGCTCAGGAAGGGCAGGACCGCGTCCATCGGCCTGGTGCTCGAGGACCTCGCCGACCCGTTCTACGGACCGCTCAGCCGAGCCGTCGAAGAGGTCGCCCGGGCCCACGGCGCCCTGCTGATCAACGGCTCCAGCGCCGAGGACCCGGACCGCGAGCAGGAGTTGGCGCTCGCGCTGTGCGCGCGCCGGGTGGACGGGCTGATCGTGATCCCCGCGGGGCACGACCACCGCTATCTGGAGCCGGAGATCAAGGCGGGCGTGGCCACGGTGTTCGTCGACCGTCCGGCCGGCCGGATCGAGGCGGACGCGGTGATGTCCGACAGCTTCGGCGGAGCGCGCGCGGGCGTCGCGCATCTGATCGCCCACGGCCACCGGCGTATCGCCTTCATCGGCGACCAGCCGCGCATCCACACGGCGGTCGAGCGGCTGCGCGGCTACCGCGCGGCGATGGAGGACGCCGGCCTGGAGATCGACGACGCGTGGGTCTCGCTGGGCTCCACGGCGCCTGAGCGGGTCCGGCACGCGGTGACGGCGATGCTGGAGGCCCCCGAGCCGGTCACCGCGATCTTCGCGGGCAACAACCGGGTCACCGTCACGGTCGTCCGGCTCCTCGCCGGACACAAGGAGCCGGTCGCGCTGGTCGGCTTCGACGACATCGAGCTCGCCGACCTGCTCGGCATCACGGTCATAGCCCAGGACGCGGCGGCTCTGGGCCGCACGGCGGCGGAGCGGCTGTTCCGCAGGCTGGACGGAGTGACCGAGGAGCCCGCGCAGGTGACGCTGGACACCGTCCTGATCCCGCGGGGCTCGGGGGAGATTCCCCCGCCGTCCTGATCCCGCGAGGCCTGGTCCCCCGGCGGCCTGATCCGGGCGGCTCTCGCCCTGCCGCGCCCGGTCGTCAGCAGACCGGCAGACCGGGGACCGGGGCGTCGTTGTCGCCACCCTCGATGTAGACGTCGCTCACCCAGACATTGCGGTTGCCGCTGTCGTCGTCCGTCTTCGCCCACCAGACGTTGGTCCACTGGCCCGACGTCTCCCGCCGGCCCAGGTTCGCCTGGCAGTAGAAGTAGTTGGTGCCGGCGCCCAGGAAACCGACCTTGGTCCAGGACCCGTTGTAGGAGTCGGCGGTCTTCCAGACCTGGCAGTTGTACTTGCCCCCGCCGATCGGGTGGCAGGACGGCTCCGGCTCCGAGCCTCCGGTCGTCGAGCCCCCCGTCGTACTGCCGCCGGAGCCGCCCGTCGTGCCGGACGTGCCCGAACCGCCCGTCGAGCCGGTGCCGCCGGTCGTGCCGCCGTCGGAGCCGCCCGTGGTGCCGCCCGCGCCGGAACCGCCGTCCTTGGCAGGCGGTTTGGCGGAGGGCGACGTCTCGGTGTCCTCCGTCGGCTTCTTGTCCTTCGGGGTGCCGCTGGGGCTCGCCGAGCCGTCGCCGGTGGGGCTCGTGCCCGGGGTGTCGCCGGAGGCGCTCGCGCTCGCCGACGGGCTCTCGGCAGCGCTGCCCGCCAGTTCTCCGGTCGCATTGCCGCCGTCACCACGGTCGGTGAGGACGTACGCGATACCTCCGCCCGCGAGCAGGACAGCGGCCACCGAGGCGGCGATCAACACCCGGCCGCGCCCGCGGCGTCCCGCCGCCGGGACGGGCGCGGGCGGGGATATGGGTGCGGAGGCAGCGGCCGGTGTGTGCGTGATCGCCGGGCCGAAGCCCTGGGGGTGGTGCTGCGCGGCGTTCAGCACGGTCGGCACCCTCGGCGGCGCGGCCACCGGCGGTGCCAGGGGCACCGTGTGCCGGTCCGTCGGGCCGCCCTCCGCGACCGCGGCCAGCAGCCGCGCCGCCGTCTCGGCGTCGGGGCGCTGCGCCGGGTCCTTGTGCATCAACTGCCGGAGTACCGGCGCGAGTGCCCCCGCCCGCCGCGGTTCCGGCAGGGGGTCGACGACGATCGCGGTGAGCGTGGACCAGGTGGAGGTACGGCGGAACGGGGACGATCCTTCGACCGCCGCGTACAGCGTCGCGCCGAGCGCCCAGATGTCGGACGCCGGACCGGGCTCGTGGCCCTGGGCGCGCTCGGGGGCCAGGTAGTCGAGAGATCCGACCAGTTCGCCGCTGCGCGTCAGATGGGTGGTCGTACCGTCGCCCGGGTCCTCCATCGCCGCGATGCCGAAGTCGGTGAGGACGACGCGTCCCCCGCGGTCGAGGAGCACGTTGCCCGGCTTGACGTCACGGTGCAGGACGCCGGCCCCGTGCGCGGCGCCGAGTGCCTCCATGACCCTGGCGCCGATACCGGCGGCCTCCCGCGGATCGAGGACACCCTGCCGGCCGAGGACGTCGTCGAGCGAGGGGCCGTCGATCAGCTCCATCACGATGACCGGGCGGCCCTCGTGCTCGGCGACGTCGTGGACGGCGATGACCCCGGGGTGGCGCACCCGGGCCGCGGCGCGGGCCTCGCGCTGCATCCGTACGGTCAGGTCGGCCAGTTCGGGTGCGGAGGCGTCGGTGTAGGTGCGCAGCTCCTTGACGGCGACCTCGCGCCCGAGCACCTCGTCGACGGCGCGCCAGACGACACCCATCCCCCCGCGGCCCAGCTGTTCGACCAGTCGGTAACGGCCGGCCAGCCGTTCGTTCTCCCCCGATGACACCGCTGCCCCGCTCCTGAGATACGACTGTGACGGCAGACAGCCTAAGGGGACAGCGGTGCGCCGGGTGCCGACTGTTACTCGGCTGTGGCCGTCAGCTCCCCGCGCCGGGGCGCCGCGAAACCGTCGAGGTCGGCTCGCGTGAGGCCGGTCAGCCGGGCGACCTCCTCCGTGTCGAGCGCGCCGCAGTCGATGCCGCGCAGCAGGTAGGAGCTGAGGGCCTTGGCGGTGGCCGGCTCGTCCATGACGTCGCCGCCCGCGTGGTTGGCGTAGGCCGCGAGCCGCGCCGCGGCCTGTTCGAAGCCTTCGCGGTAGAAGGCGAAGACGGCGGCGTAGCGGGTGGGCAGGTGGCCGGGGTGCATGTCCCAGCCCTGGTAGTACGCCCGGGCGAGGGCCCGGCGGGTGAGGCCGTAGTGCAGGCGCCAGGCGTCGTGGACCTTCTCGGTGGGGCCGACGGGCAGGACGTTGGTGGAGCCGTCGGAGACGCGTACGCCGGTGCCGGCGGCGGCGACCTGCATGACGGCCTTGGCGTGGTCTGCCGCGGGGTGGTCGCTGGCCTGGTGGGCGGCGCTGACACCGAGGCAGGCGCTGTAGTCGAAGGTGCCGTAGTGCAGACCGGTGGCCCGGCCCTCGGCGGCGTCGATCATGCGCGCGACGGTGGCGGTGCCGTCGGGGCCGAGGATGGACTGGCTGGTCTCGATCTGGATCTCGAAGCCGATGCGGCCGTTCTCCAGGCCGCGGGCCTTCTCGAACTCCTCGACGAGCCGGACCATCGCGGACACCTGCTCGGTGTACGTGACCTTGGGGAGGGTGAGGACGAGCCCGCCGGGCAGGCCGCCGGCCTCCATCAGGCCGGTGAGGAAGATGTCGAGGGTGCGGATGCCCCGGTCGCGTACGGCGGCCTCCATGCACTTCATGCGGATGCCCATGTACGGCGCGGCGGTGCCCTGCTCGTACGCCTCGGAGATCAGCCGGGCGGCGCGTGCGGCGTCGGCGTCCTCGTCGCGGCCCGCGTAGCCGTCCTCGAAGTCGACGCGCAGGTCCTCGATGGGCTCGCGCTCCAGTTTGGCGCGCACCCGGGTGTACACGGGCTCGGCCAGCTCGTCGCTCAGACCGAGGACGCGGGCGAGGGTGGCGGCGTCGGGGGCGTGCTCGTCGAGCGCAGTGAGGGCGGCGTCGCCCCAGGTGCGGATGGTGTCGGCGGCGAAGACGTTGCCGGGGACGTAGACGGTGTGGACGGGCTGGCGGGTGCCGGGGTCTCCCGGGTACCGGCGGGCGAGCTCCGCGTCCACCGTCGCCAGGGAGGCGCTGATGCCCTCGCTGACCGCACCGGCGAGGCTCGTCGCCACCTTCTCCTGCTGACCCATTCCCACACCCTCCGCAGATCCTGTCCGTGTTTCCGCTGCACGGAATCAACATTCTGTTGAAATGAAGTTAATGGGAGCCCGTGATCTGCGTCAATGGTCCGCCACAACGGGCAGGGGCCGCGCGGTGGAGATCACCACGCGGCCCCTGCCGGGAAGATGCGGTCAGCCCTTGCGGGACTTGACCTCTTCGGTCAGCTGCGGGACGACGTCGAAGAGGTCGCCGACGACGCCGTAGTCGACCAGGTCGAAGATCGGGGCCTCGGCGTCCTTGTTGATGGCCACGATGGTCTTCGAGGTCTGCATACCGGCGCGGTGCTGGATCGCGCCGGAGATGCCCGAGGCGATGTACAGCTGCGGCGAGACGGACTTGCCGGTCTGGCCGACCTGGTTGGTGTGCGGGTACCAGCCGGCGTCGACCGCGGCACGCGAGGCACCGACGGCCGCGCCGAGCGAGTCGGCGAGCGCCTCGATGATCGCGAAGTTCTCCGCACCGTTGACACCACGGCCGCCGGAGACCACGATCGCGGCCTCGGTCAGCTCGGGGCGGCCGGTCGACTCACGCGGGGTGCGGGCGACGACCTTGGTGCCGGTGGCCTTCTCGGAGAACGAGACGGCGAGGGCCTCGACCGCGCCCGCGGCCGGGGCGGCCTCCACGGCGGCCGAGTTCGGCTTGACCGTGATGACCGGGGTGCCCTTGGAGACACGCGACTTGGTGGTGAAGGAGGCGGCGAACGCGGACTGCGTCGCGACCGGACCCTCGTCGCCGGCCTCGAGGTCGACGGCGTCGGTGATGATGCCGGAGCCGATACGGACCGCGAGACGCGCCGCGATCTCCTTGCCCTCGGCGGACGACGGGACGAGCACGGCGGCCGGGGACACCGCCTCGTACGCGGCCTGCAGCGCGTCCACCTTCGGCACCACGAGGTACTCGGCGAACTCGGGCGCATCCGCGGTCAGGACCTTCACCGCGCCGTGCTCGGCCAGGGCAGCGGCGGTGTCGGCGGCGCCGTTGCCCAGCGCGACGGCGACGGGCTCGCCGATGCGGCGGGCCAGCGTCAGCAGCTCCAGGGTGGGCTTGCGGACGGCACCGTCCACGTGGTCGACGTAGACGAGAACTTCAGCCATGGGACTTCTTCTCTCCTGCTTGCGAAGTATGAAGGGGGCAGTGGCTCGCGCGAGCCCTAGATGAACTTCTGGCTCGCGAGGAACTCGGCCAGCTGCTTGCCGCCCTCGCCCTCGTCCTTGACGATCGTGCCGGCCGTGCGGGCCGGACGCTCGGCGGCCGAGTCGACCTTGGTCCAGGCGCCCTCGAGGCCGACCTCGTCGGCGTCGATCTCGAGGTCCTCCAGGTCAAGGGACTCCACCGGCTTCTTCTTGGCGGCCATGATGCCCTTGAAGGAGGGGTAGCGGGCCTCGCCCGACTGGTCCGTCACGGACACGACGGCCGGCAGGGAGGCCTCGAGCTGCTCGGAGGCGGTGTCGCCGTCACGGCGGCCCTTGACGGTGCCGTCCTCGACCGAGACCTCGGACAGCAGGGTGACCTGCGGGACGCCCAGGCGCTCGGCCAGGATCGCCGGCAGCACACCCATGGTGCCGTCGGTGGAGGCCATACCGCAGATGACCAGGTCGTACCCGGTCTTCTCGATCGCCTTGGCCAGCACCAGCGAGGTGCCCATCACGTCGGTGCCGTGCAGGTCGTCGTCCTCGACGTGGACGGCCTTGTCGGCGCCCATGGACAGCGCCTTGCGCAGCGCGTCCTTGGCGTCCTCCGGGCCCACGGTCAGAACGGTGACCTCGGCGTCGTCGGCCTCGTCCGCGATCTGCAGCGCCTGCTCCACCGCGTACTCATCCAGCTCCGACAGCAGGCCGTCGACGTCGTCGCGGTCGACGGTCAGGTCATCGGCGAAGTGCCGGTCGCCGGTGGCGTCGGGCACGTACTTCACACAGACAACGATCCTCAGGCTCACGCCGGCTCTCCTACTGCATCGTCTCTACTGGACTGCCTTGTGAACGCAGCATAGGCGTCCGATGGGGCGGATCCCGGTCGGGGCGGGCCGCGCTCCGATCGAAATATTACTCGTCAGTACACCGAGGTTGTTCCCGCTAAGCAAGCGCTTTGAACTGTGACCTTGACAACGGCGTGCCAGGTCAGTCGCGCAGTGCCGTGAAGCGGCCCTGGTGGTACAGCAGCGGGCGGCCGCCGCCGGCCGGATCCCCGGCCACGACCTCGGCGATCACCAGGCGATGATCCCCCGCGGGCACCCGTGCCACCATCCGGGCCACCAGCCACGCCACGACCCCGTCGAGGACGGGCACGCCCTCGGGGCCGGCGTGCCAGCGGGTGGGCGGGGCGAAACGGTCGGCGCCGCTGCGGGCGAAGGTGGCGGCCAGCTCCCGCTGGTGCTCCCCGAGTATGTGGACACCGACGTACTCGGCCTCGGCGACGACCGGCCAGCTGGAGGACGCCGTGCCCACTCCGAAGGAGATCAGCGGCGGGTCGGCGGCCACGGAGGTGAGCGAGGTGGCGGTGAAGCCGGCGGGGTGCTCCCCCTGCGCGGTGATCACCGCGACGCCCGCGGCGTGCTGGCGGAAGACGGACTTCAGCAGGTCGCCGGTGTCAGGAGAGGCGGCACGCCGGTCGGTCTCGGCCGGTTGCTGCTGCGTGCCCACGAAGCCGGCCGGGGACAGGGGCCGGGGAGCGGCGAAGCCGGAGGAGGTGGTCAGAGGAGAGGTGCCGAGATCGGTCGGGGCCGTCATCGAGGATTCCTTCTGCATGGGTGCGAACTAGGCGGCTGCGGCGTTGACGTCAGCCGGACAGCGCGCGCTCGCATGACGGACGAGGTCCACATGGACCCGACCGAAGAGAAGGAGGACTGGAGGCACAGACGTCAGCCTGACGACGGTTGCCCTGTGCAGTCAAGTGCGTACCGGAATGTGCGACCGGGCTCACGGCGCGTCACACGGCCCGTCCGAGCGCGGCGATGACGTCGGCCTTGCGCGGCGCTCCGGAGGCCCGGGTAACGACACGCCCGGCGGAGTCGAGCACCAGGACGGTGGGAGTCCTGCGGATGTCCAGTTCCCTGACGAGCTCGAGCCGTTCCTCGGCGTCGATCTCGATGTGCGCGACACCCTCGACCATGCCCGCGACGTCGGACAGCGTGCGGCGCGTGGCCCGGCAGGGCTGGCAGAACGCGGTCGAGAACTGGACGAGCGTCGCCCGCCGCCCGAGTCCCGTGCCCAGCTCCGCCGCGCCGAGCCGTCGTTCCGGGTCGTGAGCGCGCACCTTCGGTCCACCTCCGTCGAGTCGTCGCCCCTGTAGCGTTCATAAAAGGGCAATGATTCCCGGTGGCGCGGTTGGACGGGCGTCGACGGCGGTACGGACGTGATGAGAATCTCGCCCGTACCAGGCCCCAGGGCTGGTCAGCTCGCGACACATGGGGCACGATCGGGCCAATGCCGAAAACCTACGGCTCCGTAACTTCTACCGGGAGAACCCTCCCCGGGCACGACGAAAGGGTCCTCCCCAGATGGCAGAGCTCGTCTATCGGCCGGTCATCGGCGCCGCCCTCACGATGTTCAAGGCGCTCGACCTGAAGATCGACACTCAGGGATCCGAGAACATTCCGCGTTCTGGGGGTGCCGTCCTGGTCAGCAATCACATCAGCTACCTGGACTTCATCTTCACCGGGCTCGCCGCGCTGCCGCAGAAGCGCCTGGTCCGCTTCATGGCCAAGGACTCGGTCTTCCGCCACAAGGTCTCCGGTCCGCTCATGCGCGGCATGAAGCACATCCCGGTGGACCGCAAGCAGGGTGAGGCCGCGTACGCCCACGCGCTGGACTCGCTGCGCTCGGGCGAGGTCGTGGGCGTCTTCCCGGAGGCGACGATCTCCCAGTCGTTCACGCTGAAGTCCTTCAAGTCGGGTGCCGTGCGTCTGGCGCAGGAGGCCGGCGTGCCGCTGATCCCGATGGCGCTGTGGGGTACGCAGCGGGTGTGGACCAAGGGCCGTCCGCGGAACTTCAAGCGCTCCCACATCCCGGTGACGATCCGGGTCGGCGAGCCGATGGAGGCACCCACGGACCAGTACGCGGGTGCTCTCACGCGTCGGCTGCGCGGGCGTGTCCAGGAGCTGCTGGAGGCCGCGCAGCGCGCGTACCCGGTACGGCCCAAGGACGCGGGCGACACCTGGTGGGTCCCGGCGCACCTCGGGGGCACCGCACCGACGCCCGCCGAGGTCCGCGAGGCCCACTGAGGCCCTAGGGTCTTTGGTTTGGATCAGGCCGGATCAGTGAGCGGGGTCTGGTGCCGTGCATCGCAAGGCGGAGGATGGAGCCGACGCGGAGCGTCGGCGACTGACGACAACGCAGCGAGGTGCGGCACCAGGGCACGCGAGCCCGGCATGATCCAAACGAAAGACCCTAGCCCTCCGAGGGCTCCTACCGCGGGGCGTGGACCGTGACCTGCGCCCCGGGGCTCAACTTCTCCAGTCCTTCGGCGAGTTCGGCGGCTGCCGCCCCGAGCTCGCCGCCGGTCGTCGGTGCCATGCCCTCCAGCAGGAACAGGGCGTTCACCGTGTCCTCGGTGAGCCGGGTGCGCACACCCTGGCGCCAGTTCCAGCGGCGGCAGGTGACACCTTCCTCGTCGCACCAGACGACCTCACCGGCGTCAGGGTGCTCCACACTCTCCGCACCGCCCGCGACGGTGAGGAACGGCTCCTCGCCCGTCGCCCGTACCAGGCGCATTCCGCCGGTGATGCGGTCCAGGTCCTCGCCGCCGACCGGGATCAGGTGGGCGACGCTGATCGCGTTGTAGAGGTCGACCAGCGCGTTGATGCGGGGGAGTCCGCCGTCGGCGAGCGCGCGCCGGGCCAGGGCCTCGGCCGAGTTGCGGGTGCGCGAGGGCTTGGCTCCGAAGGCGGTGTACGCCTCGCGCCAGGCCGCCATGTGCGCGTCCTCGTGCGGGGCGCGGCCGTCGAGACGGGCCGCGAGACGCCGTGCGGCGTCGTCCAGCAGTGCGGAACTGTCGTCGTTGCTCGGGCCGTTCACCAGGCCGCGTGCCTCGACGGCGACATGGACGAAGCCGGGCGCGATCGCGCGCACCTCGTCGGTGACGATGAGGGAGAGTGCCATGGGTCCGCCGTTCAGATGTCCGTGGGCAGCGAGCGCCACAGAGCCGGCCGGTCGTCGGCCGCCTGAAGGACCGCGAGAACCGCCGGATGTGGTGCAGCAAAGAGTATCGGATAGTCCACTTCACTGTACTCAGGTCGCACGGACCAGGCCAGCCGCTCCTCCGTGACCGAGAACTGGGCGTCGACGCCCGGCTTGTTGCCGCGCGGGTCCTGGCGCGCCCAGCCCGACATTCCGGGAAGGTGGATCGCCACCAGCCCGTGGACCACGGGGTTCGAGCCGTCGTCGTCAGCGAGGCGCTGGTAGCACAGGGCGGTCGGGACGCCTTCGGCCCGCAGCAGCGCGGCGAGCGCGTGGGACTTCGCGTAGCAGATGCCGGTGCCCTGGGCGAGGACGTCCGAGGCCCGCCAGGTGACCCGCATGTCGCCGCTGTCGGCGGAGTGCGGAATGGTGTCGCGGACGAACTCATAGGCCGCCTTGGCGTATGCATATGCGTCGCCGTGATCGGCGCGCAGCTGTGCGGCGGTTTCCCGTACGAGTGGATGATGATGATCGACCGCGGCGTCGGCGGCGAGATATGCGGAGAGTTCGGGGACCTGCTGGATCAGTTCCATGGCGCCCGAGCGTACGAACGCGGCCGACCGGTCGTCAATCGATTTCCGGTCGGCCGCATTCTTATGCAGAAGCGTCTAGCGGGCCATCTCTTCCTTCAGGGCCTGGACGAAGGCATCGACGTCGTCCTCGGTGGTGTCGAAGGAGCACATCCAGCGGACGTCACCGGCCGCCTCGTCCCAGAAGTAGAACCGGAAGCGCTCCTGCAGCCGCCGGGTCACGGCCTGGGGCAGCCGCGCGAAGACGGCATTGGCCTGGACGGGATGCAGGATCTCCACACCGTCCACCGTGCGCACCCCCGCGGCCAGACGCTGGGCCATCTCGTTGGAGTGCCGGGCGTTGCGCAGCCACAGGTCCTTGGCGAGCAGTGCCTCCAACTGCACGGAGACGAAACGCATCTTGGAGGCGAGCTGCATCGACATCTTGCGCAGATGCTTCATGTGGCTGACCGCGTCCGGGTTGAGGACGACGATCGCCTCGCCGAAGAGCATGCCGTTCTTGGTGCCGCCGAAGGTGAGCACGTCGACACCGACCGCGTTGGTGAAGGTCCGCATCGGGACGTCCAGCGAGGCGGCAGCGTTGGCTATCCGCGCGCCGTCGAGGTGGACCTTCATGCCGAGGCCGTGCGCGTGCTCGACGACCGCGCGGATCTCGTCCACCGTGTACACGGTGCCCAGTTCGGTGTTCTGGGTGATCGAGACGACCTGGGGCATCGCCCGGTGCTCGTCCTCCCAGCCCCATGCCTGCCGGTCGATCAGCTCGGGGGTGAGCTTGCCGTCCGGGGTCGGCACGGTGAGCAGCTTGAGGCCGCCCATCCGCTCCGGGGCGCCGCCCTCGTCCACGTTGATGTGGGCGCTCTCCGCGCAGATCACCGCGCCCCATCGGTCGGTGAGCGCCTGGAGGGCGGTCACATTGGCGCCGGTGCCGTTGAACACGGGGAACGCCTCGGCGCTCGGGCCGAAGTGGCTGTGCATGACCCGCTGGAGGTGCTCGGTGTACTGGTCCTCGCCATAGGCGACCTGGTGGCCGCCGTTGGCGAGGGCGAGGGCGGCGAGCACCTCCGGGTGGGCGCCCGCGTAGTTGTCACTGGCGAACCCGCGCACGGACGGGTCGTGGTGACGGCGGGCGTCGGTCTTCAGGGTTTGGGGGTCAGCCACAGACGCTGTCCATTCAGTTCCTCGGCGGGCCGGTCCCAGACTCCGGCGATGGCGTCGGCCAGCTCCGTCACGTCGGTGAAGCCCGCGAACTTCGCATTCGGGCGCTCGGCGCGCATGGCGTCGTGCACCAGTGCCTTGACGACCAGGATGGCAGCCGCTGCCGCCGGGCCCTGGTCGCCCCCCGCCTTGCGGAAGGAGTCGGCTACCGCGAGCGTCCACGCCTCGGCGGCGGCCTTGGCCGCGGCGTAGGCCGCATTGCCGGCGGTGGGCTTGGTGGCTCCCGCGGCGCTGATGAGCACATAGCGGCCGCGGTCGCTGCGCAGCAGCCCGTCGTGGAAGGCGAGCGAGGTGTGCTGGACCGTGCGGATCAGGAGCTTCTCCAGCAGGGCCCAGTCGGCCGGGTTCGTGTCGGTGAAGCTCGCGCCGCCGCGCCAGCCGCCGACGAGGTGCACCAGACCGTCGATCCGGCCGAACTCCTTCTCGGTCTTGTCCGCCCATGCCTTTGCGGCGCTCAGATCGAGCAGATCGACGGTGTCGCCGATGACGGTCGCGCCACCGTGCGCGTACCGCGCGGCGTCCACGGCCTGTGCGAGGCGTTCGGGGTCCGCGTCGGAGGCGACGACGGTCGCACCGGCCTCGGCCAGCCTCAGCAGAGTGGCCCGTCCGGCAGGGCCCGCCGCGCCCGCCACCGCCACGACCGCGCCTTCGAGCGCGCCGTTGCCGTTCCCGTTCATGGTGGTCGCCTCCTGGATGCGAGAGCTCACGCGGCCGCTCCGGCCGAAGCAGCGGTGATCCCCTTGGTGGAGGCAGTTCGCCCGCCCGCTTCACGTTTCACTACATCCTCCGTGGAATCATCGATCGCGCCGTAAATCTTCATGGGAGGCAGAGTGTAACCAGTAGGAGCTTCAGTTCCATCGTATGGGCCCATCATCTTCAAAGCCTTGGCGTAGAGGCCGCCTGTGAACCATCGGCGAGCGAGGCGGTAGAAGAAGCCCCAGCCCTTCCCGCCCATGCGCTCGTCGCGGTCGTAGTCATGCCAGCCCTTGTCGTGGCGCAGCTTCTCCAGAAGCATCTCGAAGCACGCCCGGTCCTCCGGCTTCGGCTTGCGTCCTCCTGCCAGGATGCCTTCGACTTGCGTCCACTGCTCGTCGGAGACGGTGAGCGGGATGGTGACCCCGTTCTCGCGGTGCCACTCCAGCATCGGGTCCTTGCTTCCACCCTTCTGGCCGGACTTGCTCTCGCCGACGATCTCGACCCGGACCTGGAGGAGTTCCAAGATCCGCTTCTTGTCGACGCGCTCAAGATCCTGGACGTTGGTGCCGACTCGGTCGATCAGGGCGTGCATACTGCCGGCCTTCTCCTCCTTGTGCTCGGCCTCCTCCAGCCACTCAGTGATGCGCTCCTGCTCCTCGCGCAGCTCCTTCTCCTTGGCTGCGATCTCCTCCTTCAGCTCCTCGATCAGCTTCAGGTCGCCCTCGTCGTCCTCGTCGAGGGAGGCGACGAGCATCGCGATCTTCTTGCGTCGGGTGTTGCGCAGCTTGTTCAGCTTGGTGTCGATCTCCTGCACGCGGGCGCGGTAGGACTCTGCGCGCTCGGGGACGCTGCCCAGCCACTCGTCGATCAGTCCCTTGATCGCCTCGGGGTCGGCCAGGGCCTTGGAGACCTCGTCCCAGACGACCTTCTCTGTCTCTTCGCCGGGGATCTGCTTGCAGGTATGCCCCTCGGCGGCCGTGGCCGGGTTCGAGCACCGGTAGACCACGTCGTTGTACTCATGGCGGGCTGAGCCGTACCGGCTGTGGCCGCACTGGCTGATCAGGTGCCCGGAGAGCAGGTGGTTGCTGTACGAGGTCCGAGGGGTGCCCTTCATGTCCTCCAGGGCGGTCTCCAGGGCCTTGCGCCGGTCCTCCGGCATCAGCTCGGGCAGTTCGAGGCGGTAGGAGGTGGTGATCTCCTCCCCGTCCTCGTTCATGCCAGAGAAGGTGAAGTCCACGTAGCCGCGCACGGCCAGGCGCAGGCGGAGGACGAGGTTGTTGCCCTCCCAGAGCTTTCCGGTGCGGGTGCGGTACTTCAGCTCGTTCAGCGCGTCAGCGGCCTGCCCTCGCGACATCTTCTGGTCGACCAGGAACTCGGCGGCCTTCAGGATCACCTCCAGCTCGTCAGGGTTGACGACCGGCTCGCCCTCCTCGTCGAGCATGTAGCCGTAGGGCGGCGTACCGCTGGCCCAGCCTCCCCCGGAGATCTTCTTGACCCGGCCGCCCATCGTGCGCTCCAGGATCAGGGCGTGCTCGACCTCTGCCATGTACGCGAGGAGAGAGAGCTGGATGCCGAACATCTGGTCCTCGGAGTCGATGCGTCCGTCAGCGGTGGCGACGCGCACACCGAAGTCGGTCACGTCGTAGACCCAGCGGTGGATGTTGCGCATGGTGCGACCAATGCGGTCCAGCTTGGCGAAAACCACGACGTCGATCAGGCCGGCCTCGATGTCGGACGTCAGGCGGTCCAGGTCGTCGCGGTGTGCAAGTTTGCCCGACACTCCCCCGTCGCAGTACACGTCCACGATGGTGTACGGCGTGCCCTTGAGCTGGTAGTCGATCCATGCCCGGCACCGCTCATCTTGCACATCGAGGCCGTAGCCGTCGAGCTGCTTGGATGTGGAAACACGCAGGTAGATGGCGACACGCAGCATCTTGCGCTTGCGCGGCAGGGTCGTGGATCGCATGTGTCCCCCCTCGGACTCAGACATCAGGACGCGCGAAGCCCCCCGGCCTGATGGCTCGGGGGGCGTAGCGCCGTGTGTAAGTTTATGTTCTTCAGTCCTTCTTTACCACTGGCCCGAGAAGGATGCGGGCGAGGCGTTCACGCTCGGCGGGTGTCCACTTGGTCCTGCGCCACTCGACGCTGACGATGGGGTTCTGGCTCACGGCGCCACCCGCTTGTTGCGGTTGAAGGCGGTGTAGGTCAGGGGCATCTGCTCGGCGAGGTGATCCTCCATCCGCTCGGCGACCATCTCGATCTCGCGCTGCGGGAAGGAGGGGAAGGCGGCCGTCTTGCTGATGGTGCGCAGTCCGAGGAAGTGCATCAGGCTGCGGGCGTTGCAGGTGGCGTAGTAGGAGGTGAAGGTGCCCACCGGCAGGACCATGCGGGCCACCTCGCGGGCTACTCCGGCGTCGAGCAGCGCTCGGTAGGCGTCGAAGGCTTCGCGGTAGCTCTCCTGCATCGTGCTGCGGGTGTAGAGGCCGAGGATCGGGGCGCCGGGCTCGAAGGTGTAGGCGCCGGGCTTGCCTACCTGTATCAGGTTCCGCTCCTGGCCGGGGAGGTAGAAGACGGGCTCCAGCTCCTTGTAGCGTCCGCTCTCCTCGTTGTACGACCAGCCGGCGCGGTGACGGAAGTGCTCGCGCGCCACGAACAGGGGCGCCTCGACGTAGAAGGTGAACGAGGTGTGCTCGAAGGGGCTGCCGTGCCGGTCCCGCATCAGGTAGTTGATCAGGCCCTCGTCGCGCGTCAGGTCGACGACTCGTTCGTGCGAGCCTCCGATGGTGGAGACGCGGGCTGCTGTGGCGACGTCGGAGTCAGTCGCGGAGTGCTTGACGAGCTCCACCGTGACGTCGCTGCGGAACTGGAATTCAGACACTGGTGGGTACCTCCTGCGGTTCTTCGTCGTAGATGTAGAGCTCGTCGACGTGGTGGATCTTGGTGCCGTAGACCGCTTCCATGACGGTGAGTTCGCGCCTCATGCGGTCTGCTTCCCGACTCAGGCCGAGCCCGGTGTGGAAGGCGCGCTTGGGCTTGACGCCCTTCATGAAGGCGAGCGCGTGTATCGAGTAGACCTGGTGCTCATCGAACTCGGGGTACTGGCGGCGCTGGTGGTAGCCGTAGACCACCAGGATGTCTTCGTCGTTGACCGGTTCGAGCGGTCCGATACGGAGTCCCACTTACACACCCTCCCCAAGGTAGTACCAGCCGTGCGTCACTTCGCTGCCCCCTTCATCTTCATCGTCCGAGTGGCGTACGAGCTGCGGTTCTCCGACGTCAGGTGGAAGAGTCCGAAGTCGCACTGGTAGTAGCGCTGCTCGATGTGCTGTCCGCGTCGGGTGCCGTACGCGTCAGCCCTTCGGTTCCGCTTGGCCTGGGCTCGGCCGAGCGCCTTCTCGGCGTCGCGTTCGTTCGTGAACCCTCGCTTGAGGCCGCAGTTGCACGGTCGCCAGGCAACTCCCTTGTTACAGCTCATTGATCGCTTGCCCCTTCCCCTTCGTGGCCCGCTTGGCGGCCGGCTTCTTCTTCTTGTTCGGGTCGTCCTTGATGAACTTCGAGCAGGGGCAGGAGTCCAGGTGGCACTTGCCTCGGCTGGCGCCGTCAAGGGCGTGCATCCACGGGGCGTGCCCGCAGTTCGGGTCGTAGCAGTAGCCGGGCCAGCTCGTCTTGCCGTCGTGGTTGGCGAGCAGGACTCCCGAGGACGTCAGGGGGATGACCTTGCCGGTGCCTCCGAAGCTCATCTTCTTGGCGAAGGCTTCTGCCTCGGCGACCGAGCCGAAGGGGCCCATGTTCAGGCCCTTGCTGCCGTCTGCCCAGATGTGGGTGAGGACCACGAGGTCCCGCATCTGGACGATCTCGGCGACCTCCTTGATTACGGCCTTGGCCAACTGCTCCGGGCTCTCGAAGGTGGGGTCTTCGAGGATGTCGACGACCCGCTGTATTTCGTGGGCCCTGGGGGTGAGCCTCAACGCTCGGGCCTCTGGTGGTTCACTGTCTGGCTCCTCTCTGCCTCGTCAGGCCGGGGGCGAGACCCCCCGACTACTCCCTTCCGGGAGTTTCGGCTGCACTTACACACTCAGGTGAGGAAGGGCTTCAGCTCTTCGAGCAGGACTCCGAGGTCGCCATGCGAGTCGGACCAGGCGTCGTAGCTGTGCTCGTCGTAGGCCGCGTACGACTCGCCCTCCTTCAGCTCCCCCTCGTCGTCGAGGAAGGCGAGGATGCCGGCCTCACGCTTGGCGTACGCCTCCGCGTACCGTGCGACCAGTTCCTTCAGGGTCTCGGGCTTGTCGGTCACTGCTCGGTTCCTCTCTCCACGACCCGCGCTCCCCAGCGTCGGGTGTTGACGTACGTGTAGGTGTTCTGGGTGAGGATCTTGTCTCCGGCGTACCAGTGACCGTCCTGCTTGAAGCGGATGGTCCCTCGCCTGTCCTGGAGTTCGATCACCGTGCCGTCCGGCAGTTCGTCGAGCTCCCGTATCGTGCTGACGCTCGTCACAGTATCACACTCGCGACAGTTGCACGAGATCGGCGACGCCGTACAGCTTCAGGTGCAGGTCCCGCACCGAGCCGTCGTTGATCAGGGTGTGGTCGAAGTCCCACCCGTCCAGCGCGACCTCGCTCTCGTGGACCCGGCCGACTCTGTCCTTCGCCGGACCCACGCCGGGCCTCTCTACCCGGATCATCACGCCGCCCCGCTCGACGATGGCTCGCGCCTCGTTGGGGAACCGCACGTCGGTGACCGCCAGGGCCGGAGCGTCGGCGTGCGACTCGAAGAGGGCGTTCACCCACACGTTCGCGCCGAGCACCTTCCGGCCGGCCTCCGTGCCAGCACGCTGGAGCAGGGCCCGCACCTCGGGGTACGTCACCTTCGCGTAGTCCCAGCCGGTCGAGTCGACGAGCCTTCGCAGGCGCAGGTGGCCGGCTCCGTAGTGACCAGGGATCAGGGGGTCGAGCGCGTACAGGAACTCTCGCAGCTTGTCGGCGAAGGCTGCCTGCCTCCAGCCGTGCTGCACCAGGGCCTCGGCCGCCTCGTTCTTGCCGGAGCGGGCGTACCCGCTGAGCCCGATGATCAGGTCACTCATCATCGTCGTCCTCGTCGTACTCCGGGTCGAAGTCGATGACGACTCGGGCCACCCTGCCCCGCTCCAGCTCGGCGAACACGGGCCAGGCACCGTCCCCGTACAGCGTCGGGATGCTCAGGCCCAGGCCGGGGCCGGCCGGTTCGGTCACGTCGTACTGCTTCTCGCCAAAGGGCGAGCGGCTGCACCACTCGGACCAGGTCTTGATGTGGTTGCTCGCGTCTCCCGTGGCCGTGTAGCAGGGGTCCCCCACGAACACCGTGCCGGAGTCCACGTAGACCGTGCCGATCTGTACTCGTTCGTCGCTCACTCGTCACCCTCCTCGGGGTACTCAGGGAAGATCAGGTCGGAGGCGTACTTCAGCCCGAGCGGGACGTAGAAGTCGGCGCCTGCGGGGTCGTTCACCTTGTGCTCGCGCAGCAGCTCGGCCGCGTCACGCTGGGCCGCGCGCACCAGGTCTTCGAGCTCGCGTCGCGCTTCGTCGTACTCTGAGCCGTGCTTGCCGGACAGGATGTTGGCCAGCGCCACCTCGACGGTCGGCGCCCAGCGCGGGCGTCCGTCCACGTACTCCCAGCCGTCTCGGTCGCGCGCCATCAGGCGGCCACCGCCTCGTAGTAGAACTCCTGGTTCACGTCGCCAGCCGCGACGAGCTCGCCCTCCAGGCGGTCGAACTCCCGGTCCACGGTCACCGCGACCGACTGCACCCGGCGCCGGCCTTCGATGAAGGCGATGCCCAGGTCGGTGATCGACCACCTCTGCTCCTGCACGCGCTCGGCCAGGCCGAACCAGGCGAGCTTCGCGAACACCGCGTACTCCGCGTTCGTGAGCTCCAGCTCGTCGCGCTTCAGCGCCTGCCCGCCGTGGAGGTACAGCTTGCCCAGGCCGGAGACCTCGTTCTTGCCCAGGCGGCTACGCTTCTCGCTCACTGTGGTGCCCCTCTCGTCAACGGCTTGGCTCGTCAGGACGTGGGCAGCCATCCCACGCCGACCTCCTTCCTGGAGGTTTCGCCTGCAACACTTACACATCAGCGACTGAGTGCCTTGACCCGGCCGCTCAGGCTGCGCCCACCCAGGTCGGCGCGCTCGCCGGCCGCCTTGCCGTCCATCCAGCCCGAGCCGGCGAGTCGGCGCCGGGGGGCGGCCTTCAGCTTGGGGTGCGCCTTCTTGAAGAACTGCTCGACGGCCGCTTCCCGCTTCACCAGGACCAGCTCGGTGCTCGCGCCCCCGGCCTGCTGGCTGGCCTCCTGGAGTGCAGTCTCCTCGGCCTGAGTCAGGCGCTTGCGCACCGCGTTGGCGAAGCCTGCCAGCCAGCTCTTGCGGTAGGAGGTGGTCGACTCGCCGTACTGCGGGCGGGTCCGCTCCACCCCGTTCAGGGCCTGGAGCTGGAGCGAGGTGAACAGCATCTCGATCCGCTCCAGCGTCGACTCGTGGGCGTAGATGCTGACCTTGCGGTAGTACTTGCCGGTCGCCGTGTCGAACAGGCGCCAGTACACGTTCTGCGCACCGAGCGCGTGGCTGATCCCGAACAGAAGGGCCGAGCGGTCGGCGATGTACTTGCCCTTGACGTCGAAGGACCGACTGGTGAGCTTGTCGGTGCTCAACTTGCTTTCGGCGAGCATGGCCGCCTCGATCCCGTACTTCGCCATCAGGTCAGCGGCTCGACCGAAGTACGCCTCCGCCTCCTCGGGCGAGGCGGCCGAGTCCTCGGCCTTGGCCAGCAGCGCCTTGATCTTCGCGAGCTTCGGGTTGGTCTCGGTCATGGTCTTCACCTCATGTGGTCTCGGCTTGGCTCGTCAGCGCGTGGGCAGCCATCCCGCGCGGACCTCCTCCCGGAGGTTTCGCCACACTTACACAACTCAAGACGTCTCGCGGAAGCCGTCGAAGCACTGGATCAGGGACGTGTCGCCGACCTTGGCGTAGCAGAGCTGGTGCCCCCAGACCACGCCCCAGTACTCCCAGCCGGCCGCCTGCTTGCCGAGCGCGAAGAGCCGACGCTTGATCTCGTCGTTCAGCTTCGGGTCCAGGTAGGTGACGCGCCCCTGCGCGTCCACCCAGTACGAGTAGCCCTTGCCGTTACCGCGCCGGGCGGCGTCCCAGAAGCAGTCCCGCGAGGTGCTGTCGTCCTCCGCGCACGGCCGGGTCGGCAGCTTGCTCGGCGGCGCCACCTTCACGGCGGCGGGGAGCTTCACCTTGACCTTGGCCGAGATCGGCAGGGGCTTCGGACTGGGCGACGCCTCCGCCTCGTTGCGGTTGGCCAGGCCGCCGAGCAGGCCGAGCGCCAGGATGAACAGCAGAACCTTGGTGGACGTCTTCATGGGTGGTCTCCTTCTGTGCGATGGGGAGTCGGGGGAGGTGCAGTTCGCCGGTACGAGGCGGCTGCGGGAGGGGCGGGAGGTGGTACTTATAGGCGATCGGAGTGGGGATCTCGTTCGGCCTGGCGACGCCGTTCTGTACGGCGACCTGGTACAGCTCGGCGAAGTTGTGAACCGCTCGCTTGACGATCTCGCTGTAGCTCAGGCCGGTCGGGGCCAGCGCCTTCAGGTCGGCGGCCAGCCGGTCATCAACTCGGGCGCTCAACTGGCGGGGCAGGTCGCTCATGCCGGGATCAGTTCCACCAGCACGTCGCCACCGGGGCTCACGATGCCCTCGTCGATCAGGGTCTGGGCAGTCCGGCCGTACGAACCCTGGAGGGTCCACGCCATACCGCTGCGGATCAGGGTGGCGAACAGGTCCACGATCTCGTCGATCTCCAGCTCGTCCGCCTCGTAGCTCATGATGTCGATCGCGATGTCCTTCATGCGTCCCACGTTTGCTCCACTTTCACACTCGGTTGGCTCATCAGGACCGGAGATCCGCTCCGGCCGACCCCCTCCTCGGGGGTTTCGCCTTGGTGTGGTAGTCACAGTATCATGTTCGCGACACTTGCACATCATGTCAGCCGTATCGGATCTCCTCCAGCGCGGCGAGCTGCACGATGATGTCGGCCGTGCCCGCGTCGATGTCGCCGGTTTCGATGCCGTCCTTCTCGGTGCGGCCGAGCCAGGAGTCGAGGATGTACCCGTGGTACTCGCGGTTCACGTACGGCTGGTCGATGTCGAGCAGCTTCGCGTACGCCTGGCGGATGTCGTCGGCGTTGAGGTAGTGGACTCCCTCCACCTCGCGCTCGTCATCGAAGGGGAAGATCGGGTGCGGCGCGGTGCCCTCGGTGATCGTCCAGGTCTTGCCCTCGGGCAGGCCGGCGAACTCCTCCTCGGTCGGCTCGGTGGCCCAGTAGGTGATCCCTCCCTCCCTGGCGATGTCGATGATGTCCTGCGCACGCTCGTCGGTCAGGTACTGCTTGATCTCGTCGATGCTCGGCACTGGAATGCTCCTCGTTCTCAGGCGCCGGTCGCGATGCGGACGGCTGCCGGGTTCGCCTCGTACTTCTGGTGGCGTATCTCCTTGCGGGCCAGGGTGGTGGCCTTGTCCTTGCGCTTCGAGTCGCGGACCTGCCCGTCGTGGATGCGGAACTTCGGGGTCATCGCTCTGATCTCCTTCGTGGTTCGGCAGGCTCATCAGGAGTGGGATGCCAGCCCACCCGACCCCCTTCCAGGGGTTTCGCCTTGGTCAGTTCAGTCCCAGGAGCTTGGCCACCGCGTCCCGAGCCTGGATCAGCTCGGCGGTGAAGGGGTCCACCACGACCACGACCACGGGCTCAGGCTCGGGCGCGGGCTCCTCGATCAGCTCGGGCACCGGCTTACCGGCCAGCTCCAGGACGTACGCCTCGAAGTCCTCGATGTCCGGGTGGATGTCGTCCGGGTCGTCGTCACCGGCCGCGTGCCCCTCCAGGAAGGTCATCGCCGCCCGCTTGTGGCCGCCCTGCATCAGGGCCTCGGCCATGCGCTCCGCCTCGGAGCAGGTGAAGGAGCCACCCACATGGTGTGCGGTCATCCCGTCGCCGAGGATGTCGGCGAACACGCTGATCGCGGAGTACAGATCCCCGATCTCTTCCTCGGTGTCGCGCTCGTCCTCCACCACCTCGGCCTCGACGAGGTACCCGTAGCTCTCTTCCCAGTAGTTGCCGACCGCCGGGCGCTGGCCGGGCTCCAGTCCACCGCCGCAGTTCTCGCACTTGTAGCGGGTGCCGACCGTCAGGGGGTACAGGATCGGACCGTTGTCCGACTGGCATCGCACCACGTTGCTCGGGACCTTGCGCGTCGTCGCCTTCATTCGCTACACCTTCACACTCATGGCTGCCATCATCAGGAGGTAGGCGCCACCCCACCCCGACCCCTTTCGGGGTTTCGGCTGTTCGAGCTTTCGCGACACTTGCACACTCAGACCTGCTTGTTGAACTCGGTGCCCCTCGTGGACGTGCCGACCAGGCGGTCCCGCCAGACGACCCAGGTCACCGACTGCACCGTCGAAGGGAGTTCGCCCAGGCGCTGGGCGGCCTCGCGGTAGCAGTGGGCGATCAGGGCGTACCTGCCCTTCGCTCCGAGTCCTCGGTCGCGAGCTCCGTACTCCTCGCCGACCGCGATGTCGTGGGCGTGCCGGTCGATGCAGACCGCGTCCGCGTCCGAGGGGTCGAGGATGCAGCGGTAGAAGTGGCCGGTCTTGCGGTCCATCGGAAGCACCTCGGCCGGGTCGGCGCCCGCCAGGATCTTGGCTGCCTTCGCCAGGGCGTCGCCCAGGTGGCCCGAGGGCTGGCCCGTCTCGTACGCCTGCTTCGCGAGCTCGACGTTCAGGGGCCAGGCGGTCTGCGGGGACAGTGCGGCCAGGAGTCCGGCGCCCGTGCGGACGTCGCCTTCCGTCATCATGTCGGCCACCTCGTGCGCCGTGCGGTACCACTGACGGCCGCGCATCTCCTGGCCGCTGTTCGCTGCCTGCCAGACGTCGATGACGTTCTGGACGTAGCGCTCACGCGTCGCCGCATCCGCCTTGATCTCGATCATGAAACCTTGCCTCTCACTGGCTGCTCGTCAGGACCAGGCAGCCGCGCCTGGCCGACCCGAGCCGAACCGAGGGCGGCCGGCTGGGGGTTTCGCGTGTGAGGTGCGCACCCCCTTCCCTGTTGGAAGTGGTGGGTGTGGGGGGTGCGCGAGAGAGAGGATCAGCCGAGGCTGAGCTCCCTGTGGAACGCAGGCTCCCCGCTGCTGTCCTCGCGCTTCCGACGCGCATCAAGCAACACCTGTGTTCCCCCGGTTACCTTCATGTTTTGACCTTCCGGCCTCGTTTGGATGGGCACTTACTTTGGGTGGCTCATCAGGGACCAGGACCCGCCCGGCCCGACGCCCGAAGGCGTTTCGCCTTTCACTCGTAGTGCGAGGCCGCGATCCTGTCGGCCAGCTCCAGGACCCTGCGACGCTCGTGCTGCTCCAGCTCCGCCAGGAGCTCGGCCAGCTCCTCGGCCGTGTACTCCGGGGTGATGCTGTATCCGTCCACTTGCCTCTCCCTCTGTCGCTACAGTATCACAGTTGCTGCACTTGCACAGTTAGACGAGGCTCATGAAGACCACGTCCGGCTCACCAAGCGTCCAGTTCGGGACGCGCTCGGTCTCGACGAACCCGAACCGCTTGTAGTACTCGGGCAGGAAACCGTCGAAGCAGTCCAGCTTGCTCGCACCCTTGTGCAGGATCGCGTCCCACACCAGCTCTTCCCCGCGCCCCTTGACCAGGGAGAACAGGCCGACCAGCGTGCCGTCCTTGGCTACACCGAACCCGGACTGGAAGTCGTCGGTCAGGTAGTACTTGTGGCTGCGCGGCATCTCGTGCGGTGCGCTCGTCGCGCCAGCGACCAGCTCGGACTGCCTCCGCGCCTCGCGGAGCGCACCGACGTAGATCGCGTGGTGCACCTCGTAGACCTTCACTACGTACTCCTCACGTCGAGCAGGCTGGCTCATCAGCGACCGGCAACCCAAGCCGGCCGGACCCCCGAAGGGGTTTCGCCTTCAGCGGCCCAGGACCGAGTCGACGTACGCCTGGTGCCGCTTGACCTCTGCGCGGTGCGTCTGCTCCATGAACTCGAAGTACAGGGCCGTCAGGTCGTTGCGACGCAGGCGCCGGTTCATGTTGGCCTGGAAGCGGCCGACGGCGATCGAGTGCGGGGTCTTCTCCAGGTGCACCATGACGTTCTCCTTGATCATCGAGCAGGCTGGCTCATCAGCGACCGGGAACCACCCGGCCGGACCTCCTCTCGGAGGTTTCGCCTTGTCACACTTGCACACTCAGCACTGGAGCACCGGCAGGCTGGTCACTCGGGTGACCTCCACCGTGAGACTCCCCTGCTCCAGGTACTGCGGGCGGTAGGGGTCGTACGTGGCGTCCTCGATCAGCCACCGGACGTCCGACTTCTCGGCGGCGGTGATGTTCTCCACCCACCACTCGGCGAGCTCGGCGGCGAAGGGCCAGCTCACCGCGACCTCATCCTCGTTGCCGTTGCCCTCGTTGAAGAGGATCACGTAGCCGGGGACTCGCAGGGCCGCCTTCGGCGGCTCCAGCTCGATCAGGTACTCGGGGTAGCCGAACTGGTCGGCGTGGTACTGGCAGCGTCCGGCGTTCTCGCCACCGGCGGTGCGGTAGTAGTGCGTGGCCTTGTCGGAGCAGATTCCGCAGATCATGTCGCTCTCCCTCGCCCTGTCGCTACACTTGCACACTTGGTGCGAAAGGTCAACCGCGTCGGCGGTGACCTGGTGAATCGCCCGGATTCTGAGTCGTTGGCTCCCAACCCTCCGAGGAGGTGAGCTCGGGGCGATCCTTTGCGGGAGTCTTGCGACTCCCCCCGCTCACTGGGAGCGGGTAGATCTCGTGTGCGTTTCGGCAGGTCGCACTTCCTGTCACCGTTCGTTCGTCCCGGTCCGTTTGGCGTTTCCGCTTCCCGGTCCGTTCGGTTCGAACGGTGAGCCCTGGTCACCTACTGGCACTGGCAGCGTTCGTAGCCCTCCGGATCGTGGCATCCCTCTCCGAAGCGTACGGCCTGAACACGGCTGCTCGATCGAACGAGCGTCGTTTGGTGGCTGTACCCCAGGGGTTCGGCCTCTGCCTCGCGTTCCTGCCTGGATCATCGGAGCGGATACCCACTCCTACCAGGCTCTCCCGTCCGGGGGACCTGTGCCCTGCCTACCCACCCACACACTCCGAGGAGTGCTGCGACGTCCCTTGCGGGGGCCGGGTGAGCGCCTTGCGAAGTCTTGCTGCGCTGGCCCTTCGGCCTTGCGCTGGAGCTACAGTATCACACTCGCTCCGGGTTGTGCAACTTGCGCTTCGCTTGGCTGGACTTCCTGCGTGTGAGCCGCTGTCCGCTGATCGGCGACCGTTCCCCAGACCTTCAGCAACCTGGTTCACTCACTCGCTTGCCTGCCTTGCTGAGCTCGACTCTACAGGAGTTTCGCTCGATGTGCAAGTGTCGCTGTCTGATCAGGTTCACTGAGCCGAGGCCCTGCGTTCCGTCCCGTCGTGGCGACAGGCAGAACATTGCCACACTTGCACGCCGAGCGTCAAGCCGTGCAGGTCAGAGCCATGATCGCGAGCCGCTGAGTGCCGTTCTCCGGGCCGTTCGGCCGGTCTCCGGGCCCGTTCCCTGCCCGCTCGCTCGCAGCCCGTAGGGGAGCCGCGCAGAGGGGCGCGCGAGGGTAGCACACGCCCTCGGGGGGTGGGGGGTGACCCCCGGAGGCTCGGGAGCCGCACCGCCGTGTCTTACCGGCCAAGATCGCGCCACGGTTTCAGGGCCGATCTGGGGGGAGCGCACCAGGGCGCCGGCGATCAGAGCAGACCGGCCTTGGCCAGCGCGATGTGCTCCTCGGTCACGGACTCCGGGCCATTCTCAGCGGCGAAGGCCAGGACGCGGGCGAGCGGAGTGTCGGCGGCCGGCGGTTCGGTGGCCAGCTCGGCGCCAGCGACCTGGAGGGCGAACTGAAGACCGGTGTCAAAGTTGTCCATGGCTCCACGGTAGCGGCTGAGCAGTAAGACGTCTCGGGCTTTGTGGGCCGCTACGCGGCCCCTCAGCAGCTTGCCGGCTCTGCTCTGTGGCGCCCTCCGGGCGCCCCTGGCGCTTCGCTCACCAGCACCTCTTCGCCGTCGCGTCCACGTCAGGTGGCCGCCGCCAGGCGGCCCAGCCTCGAAGCCTCACTGTGTAAGTGTGACCACGGTCACAAGAAGTCTTCGTTCCGAGACGAGGGGCGAGCTCCGTATCAGTAAGTGAAGTAGTAAGTGGTAAGGCGAAGTAGCAGGCTGGAGGCCCTGTCGGGCCTCGCTTGGTAGAGCTCCTTACTACTTACGTAAGTGCTCCCTCGGGTTGACAGCTCATGGCAGCTACCTCTTCAGGTAGGACGTCACCGAGGGCTCAGCGTTCCACGTCGGGGGTGACCGATGCCGAACTGGGAAGGGTCCGACAGGCGCTCGCGCCTACCGAAGGATTGGCCCAAGATCCGGCTCCGTGTCCTGCGGCGAGACGGAGGGCAGTGCACCGCGCTGACTGAAGCGGGTGCGCGCTGCGACTCGACCGCAACCGACGTGGACCACATCCGACCCGGCGACGACCACAGCATGGCGAACCTGACCTCGCTGTGCTCGTACCACCACCGGATCAAGTCGAGCCGAGAAGGGGCTGCGGCGGCGAACGCCAGACGGCGACAGATCGCCGGCCGGTTCAAGCGAACCGAGCAGCACCCTGGGCTCCTTTGACCCGCGCTCCGAGTCCTCCCCGCTCGTCGAGCGCGAGCGCCCCCGAGTCCTCCTCTCGCTCGGGCGAGGCGCCGCCCCCAGGACCGCTACCCCTGGGGGCCGAGACTTCTACCCCTCCAAGGAGGTGAGCGGTGACCCCGTTCGAGATCGCCTGGGCCGCCTGGGCTGGGGCCTTCGTCGTGATCGAGGGCTACGCCCTGTACCGGCGCCAGCCGGGCGACACGCTGTCCGAGCAGGTCTGGAAGATCTTCCACACTGCGAAGGGCACGGTGCCCGACAAGACGACGCGGGCTCGCCGCTTCATCCTCCTGGCCTTCGTGTCCTGGCTGGCCGTCCACTTCATGACGGGCGGTGCCGTGTGACCCGAGTTCTGTACTTCACCTCTCCCGTGTGCCGGCCCTGCCGCTCGTTCGGCCCGCTCCTCGCGAGCGAGCTGGAGGCGCGCGGGGTCGAGGCGGAGAAGATCGACATCAGCACAACCGCCGGCCTGGATCAGGCCGACCTCTACGACGTTGTGGCCGTGCCCACCGTCGTGATCGAGCGGGATGGCGAGGAGGTAAGTCGCTTCGGCGCACTCCTCGGTTCTTCACTCCAGGACGCACTCAGCGTCCTGCGATGAAAGGAGGTGACCGGTGGGCGTACGTGGCCCCGTCCCGAACCGTGAAGAAGACCTCGCGCGCCCCCGGTCGCGCAAGGGTTCCGACGAGCAGGAGACCAAGCGCGGTCAGATGAAGCCGGTGCGCATTCCGCGCGCCGATCCTGACTGGCACCCTGCCGCCAAGCAGCTCTACGACTCGCTGAAGAAGTCCGGCCAGTCCGACTTCTACCAGCAGTCCGACTGGGCATACGCCTGGGCGCTGATGGACGACTTCTCGTACTACAAGAAGTCGGGGAAGCGCTCGGCGCAGATGGCCCAGACCCTGTACTCCGCCCTCGGCAACCTCCTGGTGACCGAAGGCGACCGGCGCCGCGTGCGCATCGAACTCCAAGAGCCCGAGCCGGAGACCACGCCGGCCTCCGTTCTTGCCATCGCCGACTACAAGAGGGACCTCGGGGTGGACTGATTCCGAGGGGGGTGACGCATGGCCAAGCAAGCCGCCCTCACCCCCGAGGAGATCGACCTCCTGGAGCCGAGCTTCATCGGCCCCACTTGGCAGAAGGACGCCTTCGGGCGTTGGGTCCTGCCCGGCAAGACGCTCGGCTGGCAGATCGCCGGCTGGTGCTCGGAGTACCTTCAGGCCGAGGACGGCGGCCCCTGGAAGTTCACCAGGGAACAACTCCGCTTCGTCCTCCACTGGTACGCCGTTGACGACAACGGCCGCTTCGTGCACCGCAAGGGCGTCTTGCAGCGTATGAAGGGCTGGGGCAAGGACCCGCTCCTCGCGGTCCTCTGTCTCGTCGAGCTGGTCGGGCCGTCGCGTTTCTCCCACTGGGACGAGGCCGGCGAGCCTGTCGGCGTTCCGCACCCGCAGGCGTGGGTGCAGGTCACGGCTGTCAACCAGTCGCAGACCACGAACACCATGAGCTTGATCCCGTCCCTGATGTCGGACCACTTCAAGGTGAAGTACGGCATCAAGGACGGCGCGGTCCTGATCCGCGCCAATGGCGGGAAGCAGCGTCTCGAAGCAGTGACCTCGTCGTACCGTGCCCTCGAAGGTAAGCGGACGACGTTCACCCTGCTCAACGAGACGCACCACTGGGTGTCCGGCAACAACGGGCACAAGATGTACGAGACGATCGACGGTAACGCGACCAAGAAGGACTCGCGGTACCTGGCGATCACGAACGCTTACCTGCCCGGCGAGGACTCCGTCGCCGAGCGGATGCGCGAGTCGTTCGAGAAGATCCGCGAAGGCCGGATGGCCGACATCGGCTTCATGTACGACTCGATCGAGGCGCACCCGGAGACTCCGCTCACGGCGGAGGCCCTGCGCATCGTCATCCCGAAGATCCGGGGTGACGCGGTCTGGTTGAACGTCGACTCGATCATCCAGTCCGTGATGGACGCGACGATCGCGCCCTCGCGCTCGCGCCGTATGTGGCTGAACCAGGTCGTGGCCGAAGAGGACGCGATCTACGGGCCGGCCGAGTGGGACCCGCTGCTCGACGAGGGCAAGAGCCTGAAGCCGGGCGACGAGATCGTCCTCGGCTTCGACGGCGGCAAGAGCTCGGACTCAACCGCCTTGGTGGCGCTCAGAGTTCGGGACATGCACGCCGTTCTCCTCAACATCTGGGAGCACCCGGAGGGCGAGGAGGGCAAGCACTGGACCGTACCTCGGCACGAGGTCGACTCGGCCGTGCATGAGGCGTTCCGGCTCTTCGAGGTGCAGGCGTTCTTTGCGGACGTCGCCCTGTGGGAGTCGTACATCGCCGACTGGTCGGAGACCTACGGCGAGCGCCTGGCGGTGAAGTCCCCGGTCGGCAAGGACGCGATCGGCTGGGACATGCGTGGTTCGCAGAAGACGGTGACGCTCGCGCACGAGCGCCTGATGCGGACGGTCTTCGACAAGAAGCTGTCCCACGACGGCGATCTGACGTTGCGGCGCCATGTGCTCTCTGCTCGCCGTCGCACGAACAACTACGGCATCAGCTTCGGCAAGGAGTCGAAGGACTCCCCGCGCAAGATCGACGCCTACGCGGCGCTGATGCTCGCGCACGAGGCCCTGTACGAGCTGCGTACGCGCGGCAAGAAGGTCCGGAAGCGTTCCGGGCGTGGCTACTTCCTCTGACGATGTGTAAGTGTGACACGGAAGGTGGTGAGGCATGGCTGACACCAGCCCACTGAAGCTGGCGAAGGAACTCCTCGCCATCCTCGATCGTGACGAGGCGCGACTTCAGCGCATCGACAACTACATCCACGGCAAGCACGACGACCCGTACATGCCGCCCCAGGCGGACGACGAGTACAAGCTGCTCGCCAAGCGCGCGGTCTCGAACTGGACGCCGCTCCTGATCGGTACGCCGGCTCAGGCCCTGTACGTGGACGGCTTCCGGGCCGGCACCACGGAGGCCGGCCTGCCTCGGCCGACCACGCTGACGAGCCCCGAGTGGCTGCACTGGCAGCGTTCCCGCATGGACGCCCGCCAGGCTGCGGTCTACCGGGGCGCCCTCGGCTACGGTCACTCCTTCGTCCTGACGGAGCAGACCAAGAAGGGCGTCATTTCCAAGGGCCTGTCCGCGAAGCGGACTTCCGCCCTGTACGAGGACCCGGCCAACGATGATGCGCCGTACGCCGCGCTGACCATCACGGCCAAGCCGAAGGGTGAAACCCCCGGCAAGGCCCGCATGTTCGACGCCACGTACGAGTACGCGGTCACCTTCGCCTCGCTCGCCGACCTCGACTCCGTCAAGGTGGCCAGTGCGAAGAAGCGGCACGGCAACTCGGAGTGCCCGGTCACCCGGTTCGCCGCCTCGGTCGACCTCGAAGGCCGCACGGTCGGCGTCGTCGAGCCGATGATCCCGCTCCAGAACCGCATCAACCAGACGATCTTCGATCTCCTGGTCGCGCAGACGTACACCTCGCACGAGGTGCGGTACGTGACCGGCATGGCCCCGCCCATGCAGATGGAGATGCTGGACGAGGCCGGCAACGTCACCACCGATCCGGCCCTGGCGGTCGACTCCCGGCCCAAGCTCGACGCGGCCGGCAATCCGATCCCGGCGCAGATCAACCACAACGCCCGGCGGTTCCTCTTCGCGGAGGACCCGGACGTCAAGTTCGGTTCGCTGCCTGCCGGTCCGGTCGGCTCGCTGATCGACTCGGTGGACATGTCCATCCGGCACCTGGCCGCGATCTCGCAGACTCCGCCGCACCACTTGCTCGGGCAGATCGCCAACCTGTCCGCCGAGGCTCTGCTCGCCGCTGAGACTGCGCTCTCGCGCAAGATCACGGAGTTCCAGAGCATCTTCGGCGAGTCCTGGGAGAGGGTGTTCCGCCTGGCGGCCGAGCTCGAAGGCAACTCGGCTTCGGCTGACGACTTCTCGGGCGAGGTCCAGTGGCGCGACATGGAGTCGCGCTCGCTCGCGCAGGCCGCTGACGCTCTCGGCAAGCTCGCCGACCAGCTCGGCATCCCGAAGCGCGGTCTGTGGAAGCGCGTGCCTGGCGTGACGCAGACCGAGTACGAGGACTGGGAGCAGATGGCCGAGGAGGACGACTCCGTGGGCCAGCTCGCTACCGCTCTCGTCCGCGCAACACCCGAGACCACCTCGTCCGTTCCGGCTACACCGGACAGTGAGGTGATCGCCGCGTGACGACCCCAGCCCGACAGGCTGAGGCTGATCGCGCTGCGGTTGCGTTCCAGACGGCGCTCACCGAGATCGGTACGGCGACCGTCCAGGAGGCGCTTGCCTTGTGGGGGGACGTCCCGGTTACGGCCAGGGCGTCCACCTCCGCCTCTTGGTTGAGGCGGGCCATCACGCTGGTGATGGGCAGGCGGCGTCAGAGCCGTGACCTTGCCCGTGCGTACTACCGCCTGGTTCGCGCCCTGCGGACCGGGAGCACGGTGGCAGATCCGTACCACCCCGAGCCGACGTACATCACCATCGGTGTGCTTCGCCGGGAGTTCGCAGAGCTGACCGGAGAACCCGCTGAGAGCCCCCAGGAGGAGCCCTCAGACTCCTCCGGCTCCAGCACCTCAGACTCCTCCTCGCAGGCCGCGACCGGCGCGTCCGGGGAAGCCGGCGAGGAGGCCCCATCGAGCTCTTCCGACCAGGAGTCGGAGGACGGCTCGGACGAAGAGCTCGACCGCATCCTGGTCGAAGAGCTCGACGGGCTGAGGGCGGAAGAGGAGCGGATCGAGCGCGAGGCCGAGGAAGAGCTTCGCACCGTCCTGGAAGCCCTCGGGCCCAACAACCTCCAGCAGAAGGTCGACACGATCGACGGCGGCAGGACCGCTGACGAGGTCGACGAGCTGCGGGACGAGGCCCACAGGCAGGCCGGCGCACGGCAGGCGGCAGCCGCTGAGCGCGTGGCAATGAACGGTGGACGCTCGACGGTCTGGAACCACGCCAGCCGCGATCGACGAGCCATCGGCTACATCAGACTCTCGCGCACCGGAACCCCTTGCGGGTGGTGCGCGATGCTCATTTCCCGTGGTCCGGTCTACCGGTCGGAAGCCTCCGCCACCTACGCGGACGGCGACAAATACCACGACAACTGCCACTGCTACGCGGAGCCCGTGTTCTCCCGCGAGCAGTACAGCAGCTCGCCTGCGTACGAGCTGAACCGCCGGTACGAGGAGCTGTGGCCCAAGGTCACGCGCGGCCTCTCCGGCAAGGCGGCAGTGGCCGCCTGGCGCCGGTTCATCCGGCAAGAACAGAAGGCCGCAGCCCAGGAGGCTCGGCGATCCACAACGAGCGTCCAGGAGGCGTGAGAGTGCCCGAGCAGGAATCCACCAGCACCGAGACCACCACGGAAGAGCCCGTCGAGACGTCCCCGGAGGGTGAGACCCCC
This sequence comes from Streptomyces sp. NPDC015127, assembly GCF_043080095.1. Taxonomy (NCBI): domain Bacteria; kingdom Bacillati; phylum Actinomycetota; class Actinomycetes; order Kitasatosporales; family Streptomycetaceae; genus Streptomyces; species Streptomyces sp. NPDC015127. The sequence goes on along the minus strand of NZ_JBIBVE010000011.1, from coordinate 223,151 downwards.
CAGGGTGCCGAGACGGAGTCGACCGAGGAGACGCCCGGCGAGGAGAAGCCGGCCGAGGAAGTCGTTCCCCCGGAGGTGCTTCGCAAGAAGCTGACCGACGCGAACGCCGAGGCCGCCAACTACCGCACCAAGCTCCGCGAGGCCGAGTCCAAGCTCTCCCAGGCCAAGACCCTGGAGGAGTTCGAGGCCGCGACCTCGGAGCTGAAGGGCCAGATCGAGAAGCTGGAGCGGGACATCCTGCTCCGCGACGTGGCGGCGAAGTACGAGCTCCCCGAGGTGCTGGCCAAGCGGCTCACCGGCAGCACGCCGGAAGAGCTGGAGGCCGACGCCAAGGAGCTCCAGAAGCTCGTCGCGCCGTCGCAGCCCGAGTCCCTGTCCGGCGGCCTCGACCCCGAGGACAACGACGGCGACGGATTCGACCCGGTCAAGGCAGCCCAGGCGGCACGCCGCAAGGGCTACTGACCACCCCCTCTCCTGGCCGCGTGTGCAAGTTGCGCACGTCGAGCCCTCATCTCCCCTACCGAACGGAGTAAGAACCCGTGGCACACACCGTTGTCAAGCCGGAGAAGATCGCCGCGACTGCGGCGGTCGCTCTGGAGCAGTCCCTCATCGTGCCCGCGCTCTTCCAGCGCGAAGGCATCGACCAGTACAAGGGCGCCGAGAACGACACCATCAACGTCAAGGTCGAGGGTGTTCTGCCCTTCCGGACCTACGAGTGGCGTTCGGGCGAGCCGGGCTCCAGCACGCCCGGTACTCGCGCCGCGATCCAGTTCGACGAGTACGCCGAGAAGACCGTCGCCGTGTCCTTCGGCGGCAACATCTACTCGGCCGTCAAGCTGACCGACGAGCAGCGCGACTTCGACCTCAACGGCTGGGCCAAGCTCATGGCCAAGCAGACCGAGGCTGTCGGTCGCGGCCTGGAGCGCGAGGCTGTCAACCACCTGCTCGACGAGCAGTACTCGGTCACCCTCGGCGGTGCCGTCTCCGGCCGCGACCTGCGCGGCACCCTGATCCGCGCCCGCGAGGTGCTGAACCGCTTCATGGTCCCGCAGGAGGGCCGCGTCCTCCTGGTCGGCACCGGCTGGGAGACCGCGCTCCTGTCGGACGACAAGCTGAACCTCTCCGGCAACGTCGGTGAGCAGGAGGCTGTCTCCGCGCTGCGCGAGGCTTCGATCGGCCGGCGCTTCGGCTTCGACATCGTCGTCTCCCTGGAGGTCCCGGCGGACTCCGCGTTCGCGATGCACCGCTCCGCGTTCATCTTCGCGACCGGCGCCCCGACCCTCCCGCAGTCCGTGACCGGTGGCACCGCCAGCCACAACGGCGTGGCGCTGCGCTGGCTCCAGGACTACGACGCCCAGTACCTGACCGACCGCTCCGTGGTCAACACGTACAAGGGCTTCCGCACGGTCAAGGACCAGCTCATCGGCATCAACTCCAGCACCGACCAGGCGTACGTCTCGGTCCACGAGCACTTCGTTCGTGCGATCAAGCTCGACCGCGTGGCCACCGCTGACGTGCTGCCCGACCCGGACGGTCCGGACGCCAAGCAGCAGGAGCTCGCTGCGATCACCGGCGTTCAGGGTGCCGCTGACGGCGCTGGCGTCTGATCTGGCTGAGTGAGCGGGCGGGGTGTGCAAGTTGCGCACCCCGCCCCTCCCCGTGAGCGAAGGAGAACTGACTTGGCGGACTTCGCCACACTGACTGAGCTGAAGGCTCGCCTCGACTGGACGCTCGACGCTGACGAGGAGCGCATCGCTACAGCCGCACTGGAGGACGCCTCCGACCTGGCCCGCATGTACGCGGGCCGCGACTGGGAGCCGGTGACCATCGCCCCTCGCATGGTGCGGACGCTGGTCCTCAAGGCGTGCAAGCGCTACATGAACAACCCCTCGGGCTACACCCAGTCCCGAGCCGGCGACGAGACGCTGGGCTGGTCGGACGACCAGGGGGAGAACGCGGGCACCGTCTACTTCACCCGCGACGAGCAGACCATGCTCGCCGAAATCGGCGGCCGGAAGCGCGGCCTGATCTCCGCAGAGGTCAGCGCCTGGAACTCCGTGCGCCGGCCCGTGCACGCCGGACTCGTCCCGGTCGAGGACGGCGGCAAGCAGTTCCCCCTGTTCCGCCCGGACGGTGAGCCCTGGTGAGCTCGATGCAGCGCAGACGGGGCGTGACCGCGAAGGTCTGGAAGAGCGCCGTGCAGACCGACAACCGAGGCAACGAGATCATCGTCGCCGACGCCATCGGCCCACACGAAGTGCGCTGCGCCCTGATCCCGCAGCGGTCGGCCCGAGCCGAAGTGCCCGGCCAACAGCAGATCAACATCACCCGCATGATCGTGGACGCCAACCTCGAAGGCGTGACCCTCTGGTCGCGCGTCGAAGTGCTCGGCTCCCAGTGGGACATCGTCACCCCGCCGGCCTACCACCACGGCGACCGCAAGACGCGGCACTGGTCGATCGACATCCGCGAGAGGCCGAGCTGATGGCGAAGGTGTACCTGAAAACCAATGAGGTCGTCGCCAAGCACGCCGACGTCCAGGACGAGCTCGAACGCCGCACCTTCGAGGTCGGCGTCCGGGCCGAGCAACTGCTCATCGAGCACCGCCAGGACGGCCACGTCGAGATCGACATCGAGCACGGCGACATCGACTACTACGTGGTGCTCTCCGACGAGCGCGGCCAGAAGGCCGCACTGTCCATCGAGTACGGCCGCGAGGCTGGCGAGTACGAGGTGCGCGACCCCGAGACCGGCGAGATGGTCACCGTCCCGTACGGCGCCATGGAGGGCCTGTTCATCCTGGCCCGCGCTTCGCACCTGCCCAAGAAGAAGAAGGGCAAGGTGAAGCTCGACTGATGGCTGGCCTGCCTGCGGAGATCAAGGCACTCGCCGAACTCTCCCCCGTCGAAGACCTACTGCTCGCGGTTCTCCGCGAGGGCCTGCCCGGCATCTCGGTGCAGTCGCTCATCTCGAAGAGCCAGACCTTCCCGTTCGTGCTCGTACGCCGCGACCCGTCCTTCGGGAGCTGGGCGGGCGACACCCGATTCACCGACTCTGCGCGAGTAGCGGTGCACACCTTCTGCCAGGACCCCAACGGCGACGAGGACGCAGCCATCCTCGGCGAAGCCGTCCGAGTCGTCCTGCGGAACGCCTGGCTGAACCAGCAGGTGTACCCCGGACGCGGCCACATCACGCGGGTCGACATGGCGTCCTCGCCTCGTCGGGCAACCGACTGGGCCACGGCCACCGGCCCTGTCCAGTACGCCGACCTCCCCACGGGGGTCTGGCGATACGAGGCGTCGTACGACATCACGATCCGCAAGCCGCGCAACCGCCCCTTCCCGATTCAGTAAGGAGACCACCTTCGTGGCGCTGAACGACAACGCAACTCTCGTCATCGGGAGCGGTAACTACCTGACCGCCCCGACCGGCACGGACATCCCTGCCGACCTCCTCACCCCCGTCTCCCCCTGGGAGGCCGTTGGCCACACCAGCCTGGAGGACATCTTCTCGATCGCCTCCGAGGGCGGCGAGGCAACCGTCATCGGCTCGCTCCAGAACAAGAGCCTGCGCACGAAGTACAGCGCGCGGACCGAGCAGATGAACTTCACGTTGCAGCAGTTCGACGTGAAGGGCCTGAAGCTGTACTACGGCTCCAACGCCCCGACCCTGGCGGACGGAAGCGTCGGTGTCCCGGCCGACCCGGTTCCGACCACCTGCGCGTTCCTCGCGGTGTTCGTGGACGGCGAGAACCACTTCGCCTTCTACGCCCCCAAGGCCGAGATCTACCGCGCGGACGACGTGTCCTTCGGTGACACTGAGTCGCTGGCCGGCCTCCCGATCGGCGTGAAGCCGATGGCCTACGGCGCCAACTCCTGGACCTACTCGATCACCCCGCTCGGCGGCATCACCGCCACGGGCGCCACCGCCGGTACCCCCGGTTCCTTCACCCCGTCCGGCGCCACGCCTCCGTACGCGCTGAGCGACCTGTCTGGCGTGACGGCCTCGCCCACCACCGCGTGGACCACCGGCCAGCACGTCGTTCTGGGCAACGGCACCAACGCCTACTGGAACGGCACCGCCTGGGTCGCCGGCATCGCCGCCTGATCCTGAACTCCCCTGGTGTGCAAGTGAAGCGGACCTCCTTGCGCACCAGGGGGCCCCTCTCGGGGCTCCCTCTTCGACGGTCCGCGCCCTGCTCAACCCCACGACTTGGAGGTCCGCAACCCCATGGCCAGCTTCACCCTCGACGCGATCCGTGCCGCCGCCGACGCGAAGTACGGTTCCACCGACATCGAGCTCGACGAGAAGACCACCGTCCACCTGCTCAACCCGCTCCGCCTGCCGAAGGAGAAGCGCGCCGAACTCTCCGCGCTCCAGGAGCAGATGGAGGCAGACGACGCCGACCAGGAAGACCTCCTGGCCAAGGCGATCGTCCTCGTCGCCGACCACCCCAAGAAGGGCGAGGCCCTGATCAAGGCCGTGGACGGCGACCTCGCGCTGCTCGCCGAGGTCTTCGAGACCTACGGCAAGGGTGCTCAGGTGGGGGAAGCCTCGGCCTCTGCCGCCTGATCGACGACTACGGGGAGGGGCTGTACGCCGACCTCCGCTTCCACTACGGCATCGACCTGGTGGACGTGATCGAGGGGCGAGGCCCCTCCCCGATGTTCGTGATGGCCCTTGTGCGGAGGCTGCCTGACACCTCCCTGACCGTCGCCCTCGCGTCGGGCGGCAGGGAGCACTTCGGCTGGGGCGTCGACCGCCACCTGAAGGCCGACATCTTCGACGCGCTCAACCAGAACACCAGGGCCACCGGCAACTGGGGCAAGGGCAAGGCGCCCAAATTCCCCGCCTGGCCCCGCCCGGCCGCCAAGAAGGCCGGCACCGCCAAGAAGGACCCCAAGCGCCGCGTCTCCGTGGCGGAGATCTACAAGAAGTTCACCACCCGGAGGTAAGCGATGCCCCAGGGTCAGGTAATCGGCCGTATCAGCGTCCGCGTGTTCCCTGACACGGACAAGTTCCGCTCCACGCTGGAGAAGCAGCTCGACCGGATCGAGAAGTCCGTCCGGCCGGTCGCCGTTCAGGCCCGGCTCGACATGACCGGCTTCCAGCGCCAGATGATCCAGCAGATCCGAGACATCAACCGCGTCAACCGCACGAGCGACGCACGCAAGATCCGGTTCAAGGCCATGCTCTCCACGGACGGCATGAACCAGGAAGTCAAGAAGGCGGTCCGGGCGCTTCAGGCCCGAGCCGACGCGGGCGACCGCGTCCAGTTCAAGACCGACCTCCTGGCGGACGGTCTGAACCTCAAGATCAGCGACCAGTCGCTCGACAAGATGAGCGACCAGTTGAAGGACTGGCGCGACCGCATCAGTCCGCTGAAGATCGACGTCGAGCCGGACCTCTCCGCAGCCGGCAGTACCCTCACCAACGGCCGCCTCGCAGTCCTGACGCGACCGCGCACGGTCTCGATCATCCCAACGATCAACAACGCGGCCATGGCGAAGGTCGCTACGGCCATCGCCGCCCTGTCAGGTATGCGCGTGGTGAGCAACCTGTTCGAGAAGTTCGGGAACATCCTGAAGAACCTCGACAAAAGCGTCCCGATCATCGGCTCTCTGGCCTCGGCCATCGCCGGCCTCGCCGCGCTCGCCCTCACCAGCGCGAGCAACCTCTTCGCCCTGTCCGCCTCGCTGGCGCAGATCGGAGCTACCGCGCTCACGCTGCCCGGCATCCTCGGCGGCTTCGCGGTCGGCCTCGGCGTGACGATTGCCGCGTTCAAGGACTTCAACAAGGTTCTTCCTGGCGTCAAGCAACAGCTCTCCGAGTTCCAGAACATCATCTCCTCGAACTTCTGGCAGGTCGCCAAGGAGCCGATCAAGGAGCTGATCGACAGCCTCTTCCCGCAGCTCCGCACGGAGTTCGGTACGACCGCGACGGTCGTCGGCAGCTTCTTCGCGACGTTCGCGGACGCACTGAAGAACGCACTCCCGACCGAGCTGATCAGCGAGATGTTCGGCTACCTCAACGAGTCGATCAACAAGGCCGGCGAGGGAGCCGGGACGTTCGCCTCGATCATCGCGCAGCTCGGTGAAGTTGGCGCCTCCTACCTGCCCAACCTGGCGGGCTGGTTCGTCAACATCTCCAAGGAGTTCGACGCCTGGCTGAAGAAGAAGGGCGAGCTCGGACTCAGGGCGGAGATCGACCAGGGCATCCAGGCCCTGAAGGATCTCGGCGGCGTCCTGTACGAGACGGGCGGCATCCTCGCCGGCCTCTCCCGCGCAGCCACCGAGGCTGGCGGCTCAACGCTCGGGATGCTCCGCAACACCCTGAAGGAGATCCACGCCACCGTCGACTCCCCCGGCTTCCAGAAGGGCATGGTCGCCGTCTTCGAGGCCGCGCACCTGGCGATGAGCAACCTGGCCAACGGCGCCGGCCCGGCCGTGAAGAACCTCTTCATCGAGATCGGTCAGCTCCTGACCACGGTCCTCCCCCAGGCCGGAACCATCCTCGGCACAGCGATCGGCGCCATCGCTCAGGCGCTCGCGCAGCCTGCCATCACCTCGGGGATCACCGCGATGTTCGACGGCCTCCTGGCCGCCGTTCAGGCGCTCGCCCCCGCGATGATGCCGCTCGGCGCAGCGCTCGGCGCGATCATGCAGGTCGTCGCCGCGATGCTCCCCGTCTTCGGGCAGCTCATCGCCGCCGCGATCGTGCCCCTGGCGAACGCCGTGACGACCCTGGCCCCCGCCCTGATCCCGCTCGTCGAGATCCTGGGTGGCGCGCTGACGGGCATCTTCGCTGCGCTCGGTCCGCTGATCATGACGGTCGTCAACGCGATCGTCCCGCTCGTCGAACAGCTCGTCGCCGGACTCGCTCCGGTCCTGACGATCATCGTCGAGGGATTCTCCGCGATCGTCGCGGCCGTGATGCCGGTCGTCGACCTGCTCCTCCAGCTCCTGTCCGCTGTGATCACTCCGCTGATCCCGCTGATCGAGTACATCGCCCAGGCCGCGATCCCGCCCCTGGTCGACGCCTTCCAGCGGATCTCTGAAGCGCTCCAGCCGTTCATTCAGGCGCTGATCCAGGTCGTCAACTTCATCATGCCGATCCTGATCCCGGCGATTCAGTTCCTGATCGACCTGATCATCGGCTCGCTGGCGATGGCGCTCGACGGCATCGTCAACATCATCACCGGTGTGCTCGACGTGATCATGGGCATCTGGAACGTCTTTGCCGGCCTCTTCACTGGCGACTGGGACCGTGCCTGGAACGGGATCAAGCAGATCTTCGGCGGCATCTGGGACATCATCGTCGGCATCTTCGAGGTCGTCATCAACGTCGGCATCCTCGGCTTCCTGAAGAAGGGCCTCGCCCTGATCAAGGGCGCCTGGAACGGTGCATGGAACGGCATCAAGTCGTTCTTCATCGACTCCTGGAACGCGATCAAGGGCGGCCTGTACGTCGTCTGGAACGCGATCAAGGGGTTCATCGACGACGGCCTCAGCACCATCCGAACGCTGTGGTCCTCCGGATGGAACAACGTGAAGCAGTTCTTCTCGGATGCCTGGCAGACGATCAAGACCAAGGCGGTCGAAGGCGCGAAGGCTCTCTGGCAGGCCATCAAGGACGGCGTCGACAAGGCGATCACGTTCGTCAAGGAGCTTCCCCAGAAGGCGAAGGACGGACTCGGCGACCTCGGCTCGAAGCTGAAGGACGCCGGCATCAAGCTGATCAAGGGCTTCATCGACGGCGTCGTGTCGATGTTCGGTGGAGTCAAGGATGCGCTCGGCAACCTGACCGACAAGCTGACGAGCTGGAAGGGCCCGGAGTCTCTGGACCGCGTCCTCCTCGTCAACGCCGGCCAGCTCGTCATCGGCGGCTTCATCAAGGGTCTGGAGTCTCGGTACGCCGAGGTCCGCCGCTCCCTGCGGGGCCTGACCCAAGACGTCGCCAGCACCGAGTTCGACACGATCGGCGCCGGGCAGATCGGCGTCTCGCGGACCGTCACGGCCGCGATCAACGCCTCGATGGCCAGCTCGACGGGAGGTGGCACCACGAAGGTACTCAACTACTACGCGGCGCCCGGCTCGTCGATCAGCTCCGAAGAGGATCTGTTCGCCGCTGCCAGCCGCGCACGGATGGGATGGTGACCGGTAGATGCCGAAGCTCCTCCTGAGCAGCGGGGCGGACACGCTCGACCTGAACGAGATCATGGACAAGGGCCTGGGCTACCAGGCCAAGGCGGGGGTGACGGGCTTCGGCCTGCCCCCCGTCTCCGTCCAGTGGCTCGAAGGCGCCGGAGATGGCGCCGTGTACCGGCGGAAGCGAGTCCTCACCAGGGACATCGACATCCCGCTGGAGATCCTGGCGAGAGACCGCACGCACCTGCAAGAGATGCTGTCCCGGCTGGCCCTCGCGCTGGCCGGGCAGTGCACTCTCACTCTGCTCGACGACAACGGAACACGCTGGACCACCGACGTGCACCGCGTCGGCGGAGGCGAGTACGCCTACGGCGAGAACACCATCGGCGAGCGCGAGTTCGAGACGGTCATCACCTTCCGGGCCGGCGACCCGTACTGGACCTCCTCCGAGGCAGAGATCCGCTACATCGGCGGCAGTACGGCGGGCGCCTTCCTGTCCAGCATGGTCACGATGCAGATCTCTGCCTCGCAGGCGATCGGCGAGATCCAGCTCAACAACTCGGGCGACGCGGAGGCGTATCCCATCTGGGAGATCACCGGCCCCGGCACGAACTTCGAGGCCGTCTCCCCGGATGGCGAGCGGCTGGCCTGGAACGGCACGCTCCTCGCCAACCAGCGACTCATCGTCGACACCCGCAAGGGCACGGTGGTGGACCAGTCCGGCGCCAACCGGTACGCCGAGCTCGACACAGCTCCGCGCTTCTGGACCGTCAAGCCGGGCCTGTCGACCGCGACCGCGCAGCTCGAAGGTATCGACACGGCCTCGAAGATCACCTGCACCTGGAGACCCCGGAAGTGGATGGTGATCTGACGTGCGGCTCGACGAGATCACGGTCGAGGTTCGCGACAAGCAGCTCACTCGGGTTGGCCTGATCCGGCCCGAGGAGCTGCGGCTCGAACTGACCGACAACTTCAACAACGTCGGCGAGTGGAAGCTCCAGCTCGCCATCGAGAACCCCCTGTGCAACGCGCTCCGCGCGCCCGGCGCAGGCATCATCGTCACCGGCCCCAACGACGTCCTCATGTCGGGGCCGATGGTGAAGTCCGAGTTCGCTGCCACTCCGGAGGACCCCGGAGGCAGCGTCTCGTTCGAGGGCGTGTCCGACACGGTCGCCCTCGCTGACGCGCTCGCCTTCCCCGACCCGACCAACCCCAACGGCGCCACGCAGACGAAGGCGCACGACGTCAGGCAGGGCGCGGCGGAGGACGTCATGCACTCCTTCGTCATGGCCAACATCGGTCCGACAGCACCTGTTGAACGGCGTCGTGCACACCTGATTGACGGTGTCTCGCTCAGCCGTGGGCCGGCCGTCATCAAGTCCGCACGCTTCCCCGTGCTCGGCAATCTCCTGACCGAGCTGGCCCTGCTGGGCAGCCTTGGTTTCCGTGTCGTGCAGCGTGGGTCGAGCCTCGTCTTCGAGACCTTCCAGGTGACCGACCGGTCCGACGTCGTACGGCTCGACGTGCTGAACGGGACGCTCGCCGGCCAGCGGGTAGCCATCACGCCTCCTGGCGTCACGCGCGCCATCGTGGCCGGCCAAGGCGAGCTGGTGAAGCGCCAGTTCCTCCAGGTCCAGACGGCCGAGTCCGTCGCCGCCGAGGCTGACTGGGGCCGCCGCATCGAGAAGTTCATCGACCAGCGGAACACCGACAAGTGGGACGAGCTCCAGCAGGCCGGAGACGAGGCCATGGAGGACGCGGGCTTCACCGCGATCAACGTCCAAGTGGTCCCGATGGAGGACTCCACCATGCGCTTCGGCCACGACTGGTACCTGGGAGACAAGGTCTCCGTCGTGGTGGACAGCCAGGAGCTGAAGTCCAACGTGACCGGCATGGTCCTGAAGGCAGACGACGGAGGCTTCCGGGTCGGCGCCCTCCTGGGTGACGCGACCGGGTTCGACGCGGACGCCGCGCTCTCAAAGCGTGTGACAAGCACCGAGGCCCGTGTCTCGCAACTGGAGCGGACGTCAGACGTTGGCGCCGCATCCGACAACCAACTGATGTCGATCATGGGGGTGTACTGATGGCCACAGCGCCGAAGAACTTCTGGCGGGGGCAGCTCCCTGCCGCAGAGACCGTCATCTACACCGTGCCCTCCAATGGGCAGGCGATCGTCACGGACATCGTCGCGACGAACGTCGACACGTCCAGCGCGCTGATCGCCGTGAAGATCAACGACACCCCCCTGCTGGCGAACGTCGGAATCCATCCGAACGGCGTCTTCACGATCCGCATCTCGCAGGTGCTCGAACCCAACGACACGATCAAGATTCAGGGCAACACGGCTACGGCCTACGCCCACATCAGCGGAGTGGAGGTCGCGTAAGTGCCGACAACCTACTACCCCTACGACAACGGAACCGTAGGCCCTACCGGTCCAGCGGGACCGCAGGGTCCGACCGGCCCGGCTGGCGCGAACGGCATCATCCAGACGGTGAACGGCAAGAGCGCGGCGAGCATCACGCTCACCTCCACCGACGTGAACGCCCTGCCGTCCAACGCCAACGCCCAACTCCAGGCGCAGTACATGTGGCTCGACCGTGCGGCCGGCACCTACCGCGCCTTCGGCTACAAGACGGCGGGCGTGGATCGCTGGCTGATACAGGTCGACGACACGGCCGAAACCGGCTCTGCGGCTGGCTCGAACTTCCGGCTGTCGGCACGCAATGACGACGGCTCCTTCAACAAGACCGTCGTCTACGCCAACCGCGCGAGCGGTCAGATCGCCTTCAACACGACGACGCTGCACGGCTCCTCTACGGCCACCGTCGGCGGCTCCCTCGGTCTGCGCGACACCGGCACCGACCCGGCCACCACTTCGGGTGGCGTCTTCCTGTACGCCAAGGGTGGCGTCCCGTACTTCAAGAACGCGGACGGCACCTCGTTCCAGGTGCAGCCGGTCAGCTACCCGGTCAGCTCGGTCAACGGCAAGACCGGCGCCGTCAACCTCGGCGCAGCCGACGTCGGCGCGCTCGACACGGCAACGGGCGGCACCGTCAACGGAATCGTCCACCTCAACGGCAACGCCGGTACGGTGCGCGAGCTGTCCTTCAACACCTCCGGCGTGAAGCGCTGGTCGATACAGGCGGACACCACCGCTGAGGGCACCGGCACCGACGACGGCTCCAACTTCCGGATCTTCTCCCGCGCCGACGACGGCTCGTTCAAGGCAACCGCCCTGTACGTGCACCGCGACACGGGCCAGCTCGTCTTCGGTGACGGTAGTCCGGTCGGCGGAGCGAAGGCCACGACCGCCGGCCCGCACGGCTACGGGAACATCACCTGGACCCCGGACACGGACCCGGACGGCTTCCAGCTCTACGCCGTTGACGGTAAGCCGATGATCAAGAAGGGCGACGGGACCATCTTCGAGGTGGGTTCGGGCGGCTCGGGCGGAGGCGGCGCGGTCGACTCCGTGAACGGCAAGACCGGCATCGTCACGATCACCGCCGAAGAGCTCGGCGCCATCGTGAAGAACAGCGCGACCCACCAAGAGAACACCCGCGCCATCTTCCAGGGCGACGGCACGAACAACATCATGGAGTGGCGCAACCCGTCCGGCTCCCTGATCGCCCGCATCGGCGCCAACGGCAACCTCGTCGGTCAGGGCGTCATCTACGCCGCAGGCGGCCTCCAGCTCGGCTCAACGTCCACCGACTTCGGCGGCGGCTCCGGCGCCGTCATCGGCATCGACGACGCGACGACGGTCCCGAGCACGAACCCGACCGCTGGCGTGATCGCCTACTCCGAGGGCGGCAAGCTGAAGATCCGGCAGCCTGACGGGCAGATCATCGTGCCTGGCACGCAGACGGTCTCCTCCGTCAACGGCCTGACCGGCGCCGTGAACGTCACCCTCGACGACCTCGGCGGCATCCCTTACTCGGAGAAGGCTGCGGCCTCTGGCGTCGCCTCGCTGGACTCGTCCACGAAGGTGCCGATCGCGCAGCTCCCCGACCCCTCGGTTCCCTCCGGCTTCACTCCGGAGTCCCTGGGCCTGAAGGCGTGGGCCGGCGACCCGGACTACTGCGCCTCCGGCTTCAGCTACACGGGCGTGGGCCAGGGCCGCATGTCGGCGGTCTACGTCAACCGGACCATGACGGTCTCGAAGATCGTGTGGCACGTCTTCGGCTACGCGGGCGGCCTGCTCTCCGGCTCCTGGGCCGCGATCTACAACACCTCGGGCGCCCGCGTGGGATACACGGGCGACCAGAGCACCGCGACGTACGAGCCCGCCGAGCAGCACAGCACAGGTGGTGGCTGGTCCTCGTCGAACCTGACGTCGTCCGTCAGCCTGTCGCCGGGCGTGTACTACGTCCTGTGGCGCTGGAACTACACCGCTTCCCCAGTGGACGGTCCGGCCCTGGCCCGCTACGAGAGCGCGAGCACCTGCCAGAGCGTCATGGGCACGAGCAACAACATCTGGCGGCACGCCTCGTACACCACGTCGGCCACCACTGCCCCGTCGTCCATCACCGTATCCAGCTTCCAGCGCGACCCGATTCGGTTCTGGGTCGCCCTCGCGTAAGGAGGTGTGTAAGTGGGACTCCTGTCTGCTGATCACATGCCGCGCGGCGTAGTGGCCATCACGACCACCCTCGACAACAGTGCCGTTGTCGGCGACACCGAGACGGTCGTTTACACGCTCTCCTTCACGGCCGCCCCGAAGCGCATCTACAAGGTGTGCTTCCGGGCGGCCGTCGTCGACACGAACGGCACGGGCGACAACACCAACAGCGCCATCCGGTACGCGAAGAACGCCGCCGACATCCGGTGCCGATGGGCTGTCGGATCGTCAGTGACGGCGACCAGTAACAACCTCGGCCTCATGCGCGCGACCGTCTTCGACGACGACTCCATCACCGCGATGGGGGTGGACGCCAGCTACTACCTGCTGAACCCTCCGCGCGGCCAGATCACCGTGGGCATCACGCTCAAGGCCGCACGGGCTTCGGCCACCTACGGCCAGGTCGGGCTCTACCCGAACAGCGGGTCCCACCTCGCCATCGAAGACGTTGGCCCGCACTCCGAGTAACTGACCCCTCTCCCCCTGAAGGAGGACCCTCCGCGTGTCCATCAGTTCCTACCCGTTCGACGGCCAAGCCGTCTCCGAGGGGCAGTACAGCTACCTCTTCCGCGAGCTGGCGTCCCACTCCGGCGTCGCTGACTCGGTGGCCGGCACCGGCTTCCACACCTACGGCGACAGCTCCGGGATGCAGGTCAAGGTGAACCCCGGCTTCGCGGTCGTGCGCGGCCACGCCGTCCAGTCAACAGCGACCGAGACTGTCACGATCGCAGCCGCGAGCCCGGCCACCCGCTACGACCGCGTGGTGCTCCGGCTCGACCCGACCGCCAACTCCATCGTCCTCGCCGTCGTACAGGGCACCTCTGGTGGCGGCGTCCCTGCCCTCACCCAGACCGAGACCGGCATCTACGAGTTCCCTCTGGCGACCGTCACGATCCCGGTCGGCGCTTCGACCATCACCTCGGGCAACGTCGTCGGCGAGCGCCGGTTCCTCGGCAACACCGTGGGCGGCTGGACCACGGCCACCCGTCCGGTCAACCCGCGCACGGGCCGGCTGGGTCTGAACGTCTCGACGAACTCCTGGGAGTACTGGGACGGGACGCAGTGGAAGGATCTCGCCCCGACGATCACCTGGACCACGATCGAGGGCCGCCCGTCCACGTTCGCCCCGAGCTCGCACACGCACGGCTGGGACGACGTGACCGGCAAGCCGACGACCTTCACGCCGAGCTCGCACAGCCACAGCTACAACTCGCTGACCGACAAGCCCAGCACCTTCCCCCCGTCGACCCACTCGCACTCGTGGAGCTCGATCACCTCGAAGCCGTCCACGTTCACGCCGAGCTCGCACAGCCACGGCGAGTACCTGACCTCCGGCGAGACGATCGCCTGGGCCAACGGCTCGAAGAAGCCCCACGCCAACTCGGCCTCCGGCTCGGGCACCTGGTACGCGGTCTGGGTCGAGGGTGACGGCACCTTCTGCCGGAACACCTCCTCGATCAAGTTCAAGGAGAACGTCCGCGACTACGACATCGACGCCGAGGACGTCCTGAACCTGCGCCCGGTCATCTACGACCGCAAGGACCAGGTGAAGGAGGACGGCTCCGTCAAGGAGGGCCGCAAGGGCGAGGTCGGCCTGATCGCTGAAGAGGTGGAGGCGGCAGGTCTCGACTGGCTGGTCAACTACCTGGACGGCGAGGTCGACGGCCTGCGCTACGACCTCCTGGGCGTCGCCCTTCTCCCGGTCGTCCAGAAGCAGGCTGCGCAGATCGCGGACCTGTCCGAGCGCCTGGCCGCGCTGGAGGCGAAGTGACCGCACTCGCCATGGAGCCGGGTGTGCAAGTTGCGCTGGTGACGGCTGGCGGCACTGTCGTCGTCGCCGTCATCGGCGTCTTCGCCGAACTCCTTCGCCGCCAGACCGCCACTCTCTCCGAGGTCCGCGACCAGGTATCGAACACCCACGACACCAACCTGCGCGACGACCTCGACTCGGTCATGCATCGCCTCGACCGCGTCATCGACAACCAGACCCGCCAGAACGAGGCCCTGGAGCGGCATGGCCGCGACCTGACTTCCCTGCGCGAGGAGATCGCGCACGAGCGCCGTGAGCGCCTGTCCGTCGAAGAGCGCCTGGACGACCACATCGTCTCGGCCGCCGCCTGATCAGGAGGTACACACCCCTTGTCCGTGAAGATCATCTCCCGTAGCCAGTGGGGCGCACGTCCCTGGAACGGAACCCCGAACCACGTCAGCCTGAGCTCGCGCACCGAGTTCTTCATCCACTACGACGGGGCCACCCCGATCACCCGGACCGGCAGCTCGGTCCCGCAGGCGATCGACCGGCAGCACCAGAACCAGGGCTGGGCCGGCATCGGCTACAACTTCGTGGTCGACCAGGACGGCACCATCTACGAGGGGCGCGGCTGGAACCTTCAGGGCGCCCACTGCCCCAACCACAACGTCTCCGGCATCGGCGTCCAGATCGCCATCGGCGGCGACCAGGAGCCGAGCGCCAAGGCTCTCGCATCCGCTCGCGCGCTGTACGACGAGGCGTGCCAGAAGACCGGCCGAACCCTGGCCAAGAAGGGCCACCGCGACGGCATCGCGACCGCCTGCCCCGGCCCCAGACTGTACGCCTGGGTGAAGGCCGGGATGCCGGCCGGCGACTACGACGAGCCCTCCTCGCCGGCCCCCGCTCCGGCTCCGGCCCCGAGCTGGGACGGCAAGTCCTTCCCCGGCGCGAGCGCCTTCAAGCTGGGCCAGTCCCACCCGGCCGTGACCGTCCTCGGTCAGCGCCTGGTCGCCCACGGCTACGGCCGCTTCTACAAGGAGGGCCCCGGCCCTCGCTTCACCGAGGCGGACAAGGACGCCGTCCAGGCGTTCCAGAAGGCGCAGGGCTGGACCGGCTCCGACGCTGACGGCTACCCCGGCGCCGAGACCTGGAAGCGGCTCATCGCTGCCCCGAAGGCGAAGCCCGCGCCCAAGCCGTCGACCATCGTCGCCCTGAACTCTGCGGTGAAGCCGGGAGCCCGGCACGCGCAGGTCAAGGAGCTCCAGCAGCTCCTCGTCAAGGCGGGCTACGGCCCGATCCCCGGTGCGTACAGCACCTACTACGGCACCGAGACCCAGAAGGCGGTCGCCCGGTTCCACAACAAGAACCCCCACCTGCGCGCGGCCGGCAAGTCCTACGACCCGGCCATCGGCAAGCAGGGGTTCATCGAGCTCCAGAAGGAGGCAGGCCGCAAGTGAGCAAGCACCGCAAGGTGAGCGCGAAGGGTCTGGGCGTCATCGCTCGGGCCCTGCCCACCAAGTACAAGTCCAAGACCGGACTCGTCGCAGCCGTCCTCGGCGTGGCCCTGTCCGCAGCGACCCTCTTCGCGACCGACTACCCCCAGGTCGCCCTCGCGATACAGGCGCTGACCGCCCTCGGCTTCGTCGAGAACTCCGAATGAGAGAAGCCCCCGCTGGCCTGAACGGCTGGCGGGGGCTTTCTCGTCGTCTCAGCCCTTCTTCTGGGCCTCGATCTCCTCCAGGGTCATGACCTTCGGTCGCCGTCGCACTGTCCTCTTCGCGGGCGGCTCCTGCCTCTTCTCGCGCTCCCGCCTCGGCTGGGGTACCGGCTCAGGCTCAGGCTCCTCGGCCACCGCTTCCTCCAGCCACTCCTCGAAGGGCTCGGCGTGCTCCTCGCACAAATCCTTCGAGATGCTTCTTCCGTCCGACGCTGTGATTGTGTAAGTCTTGGCCGGGACCTTCTGGTCGATGTCGCAGGCGATGACCTCGATCTTCACATGCTCTCCCGTGTGCATCTTGGTGTGACTTCCACGATACCTGTGTATCTTGACCCGTGCTGCGCTACTGTGGAAGTGTTGCACGGCCCAAGATCATCGGAGACAGGAGGAACATGGCCAAGCGCAAGATCCAGGACGAGCAGGAGGTAATCCGCTGGTTCGAGGAGGGGCGCACGTATCAGTGGATGATCAACGAGTACAAGCGCAAGTACAACATCGACACCGTCGCCTCGATGTGGGGCAACTTCCGACGTCGGCGCGGGCTGGACCGGCGGATCACTCGGGACGACGACCTCATCCCGTGGTTCGTGAAACCGGAGCACCGCTGGAAGTATCCGGTGGCGATGCTCCGAGTCGAGGCCCGGCTCCGCGACGGTCAGGAGCTGACCGAGTCAGACAAGGCCCGGTTGGACTCGTGGAAGGAGATGCTGGATGAGGAGAGCGCCGTCGTCCACTACGACCCGGATACCGAGGACGGCTTCTTCTACGTACCGCGCGAACCGGATGACACCGACATCATCCGCCGGCCAGAGAAGAAGACGACGCCCCGGCCGAACGCCGACCGCGAGTGAATCATCGGCTGAAGCTACGCCTGTAGACCAGAGCCCCCGCACCGGAATTGCGGGGGCTCTGTCGCGTCCAGCCTACGAATCAAATGGCGCAGGGTCCAAATGGATGAAGTTTCAAACTTCTGGAGATCCTGTGCAACCATCTGCACACGTCCGGAGTCGTACGTTCCGGAACGTGCAAAAGCAGGGTTGACACCTGACACATGCACGGTGCAAGATGTTCTGGGTCAGCGACACTTACACACGCCGGGGAGGTCTGGTAGATGGAAGGACAGTCGGGGGTGGGGCCCGTCGTCGGAACGGACGGATGGGCAGGCAGGTACACCTCTTCGGACGGACTGATCACCCTGTGGGTGGATGACGCCGAAGAGGACTTCCACATCGACGCGAAGCCGGGATACTCCACCCGCGACATGAGAACCGTCCTGACGGTCGCAAGGAGCAGGGGCCTGGAGCCCATGGACGACGACGAGTGCGGGCCCGAGCTCCTGGAAGACGACACCGTCCGCATCTACCTGGTGCACGGCGCCCAGCCAGCCGAGCCCGTCAAGACCGTCCAGGTCGGCGGGAAGGCCCCGATACGCAAGCGCGCCGCCTACAGCTTCGCCCTGGCTGCCTGCTTCGTGGCTGCCCTGTACCACCCGAGCCCGGCACACCACGACCTCCCTTACATCCCGGCATTCGCCGAGGGCACTGAAGACCCTGACGACTCCCCCAACGAGAGGAAACTGAGTGGCACTGAATCTCATCGACCTTCCGGAATCAAAGCCCCTGCACCCGAATCTGTCCGTCCCACGCGATGGGTGGGGGCGCCCACTGATCGTCCCGGAAACCGGCGGCAAGCCGAAGGGGCACACCCGAACCACGACGTTCATCGACTGCATCGAGGACAAGTCGAACCTGATCGACTGGGGCAAGCGGATGGTCCTCGTGGGAGCGTCGCGTCGCCCCGACCTGGTGGAGAAAGCGCGCGGCCTCGACCCGTCCAGGAGCTCGGACAAGCGGTCACTGGACTCGTTGACGGAACAGTTGACGGACTCCTCGGGCGCCAATGACAAGAGCCGCAAGGGCACGTACCTGCACGACCTGTCGGAGTACGTCGACCGAGGCGATCCCCTCCCGAAGGAGATCTCGGGCGCTGACCTCGACGACATGGCCGCGTACATGATGGCCACGTCCGTACTGAAGGTCGTCGCGATCGAGCAGTTCGTCGTCGTCCCCGAGCTGGGTGTCGGCGGCACGTTCGACCGGCTGTCGTACTACGACGGTCCCGGCCCGGACGGCAAGCCGATCTCGGGCAACTTCATCACGGACACCAAGACCGGCTCGATCGAGTACGGCAAGCTGAAGATGGCGTCGCAGCTCGCGGTGTACTCGCGCGGCAAGCTGTACGACCACACGAAGTTCCCCGTCAACGCCGACGATGAGAAGGCGTTCAAGGCGTGGAAGAAGACCGAGTTCACTGCGGAGCAGGCGGCACCTGCTTACTCGCCGCTGCCTCCCGTGAACCAGGACTGGGGCATCATCGTCCACCTGCCGGCCGGCACGGGGACGTGCGATCTGTACTGGGTGGACCTGAACATCGGATGGGCCCTGGCCGAGCTCGCGCTCACGGTCAGGAAGGCTCGGTCGACGAAGGGTGCCATGAAGCCCTTCGTGAGCCAGGTCACACAAGATGGAGTTGCTTTTGACTCCGCGAGTGTGTAAGTTGGACAACGTCAACGGGGAACGCCCCGGAGGCGAAGGAGGCGACAGCCCTTCACTTTACGCCGAGTGTGTAAGTGGGGCGACGGCGAGAGAGGAGCACAGCACTTCGTGAAGGTCACGATCAAGTACGGCAAGGGGTACGACGACTCCTGGGTGGTCTTCGAGGGCACGACCCCGGAGATCAGGGCGGAGGTCATCGACTACTTCGGGATGGACCCCGAGACGCAGCGGGGACTGAGCCTGAGCTCGATCGTCGTGAACGCCACGAACGTCGCGCACGGCAAGGGCCTGATCGCGACGGCGCTCGGGGCGACGGTCGTCGAGGAGACCACCAACGAGGCGCCGGCCAAGCCGGCGGGTGACCCGTGGGCGGCTGCGGCCAGCACATCTTCCGGCCCCTGGCCGGGGAGTGCAAGTGTAGCAGAGCAGCCGAAGGCCGAGGACCCCAACGCCTACATCCTCGGGGAGATCGAGAAGCAGACCACGGTCGACGGGCTGAAGAAGCTCTGGGCAGCGAACCAGTCCTTCTTCAAGGACCCGGCGGTCATGGCCGCCTGGAAGGCCAAGGGCAAGTCCCTCCAGGCAGCCGCGTAAGCGGCACCGCAGCACACGGCCCAGCGAACACTCACCGAACAGTGAACAAAGGAGATCAACACAGTGGCTCTCAACCTCATCGACATCCCGGTCCAGGGCGGCGGCTGGTTCAAGCCGAAGGACAACGTCAACGCGGTCGCCATCCTGCTGGAGGTCCACTCCTTCGAGCGCCAGCGTCCCACCCCGAACGGCCCGAAGGACTCCGTCCTCGCTGACGTGACCGTCTTCCAGGACGCGGCCTCCCTCGCGGCCGGCACCCCCCAGGTGACCAAGGGCCAGAGGATCGAGCAGACCATCCTCGCCCGCGACCTGGAGACCATCGTCGGCGGCGCGACCATCGTGCAGCTCACGCAGGTCCCCCCGAAGAAGCCCGGCGCGCACCCGGCGTGGGTCTGGCGTCCGATCACCGACGCGGCCGTCCGTACCGCTGTCGTCGAGTACGCCAACAAGCGTGAGGCCGAGGCCGAGGCGGCTGTCGCCGACGCCCCCGACTTCGACTGACCCTGATGTGTAAGTGAAGCGGAGCGAGCGAGGGAGAGGAGGTCGATGAGCGGGCGCCAGCCCGCAGAGAGGAGGTCTCAGTGAGACCGAGCTGGGACGACTGGGCCTTGGCCATCGCCGAGGCTGTCGCGACCCGAGCTGACTGTACACGCGCCCAGGTGGGCGCCGTGATCCTGAGTCGGACTCATCGAGTCCTGGCCGTGGGGTACAACGGCCTTCCGGCCGGCATTCCCGGCTGTGCATCGGCAAGCAACTGTCCGCGTGGCCAGCTCTCCGTCGAGGAGTGCGCACGGGACACCGACTACTCCAACTGCGCTGCGACGCACGCCGAGCGCAACGCCATCGAGCACGCCGATCCGTACGAGCTGGCCGGCGCCACGCTCTACGTGACCCGCAAGCCGTGCCCCGCCTGCCAGACGCTGATCGAGGCGTCCGGGATCAAGACGACCGTCTACCGAGAGGAGTCCACTCAGTGCTCACCCCAGGACGAAGCCTTGCGCTCCATGCTGAATCGGGCCGTGAACTCCCGCGCGTAGAGGCGTTCGACGACCTGTACGCCATGGGCGTGAGGCCCAGGCACGGCGAGGTCGTGATGATCGCCGGCCGCTCCGGCACGCAGAAGTCGGGCTTCGCCCTGTTCTGGGTGGCGATGATGAACCTGCCGACGCTGTACTTCTCCGCCGACATGAGCGCCTTCACGGCGTCCTCGCGGCTCGCGTCCATGATGACGAAGGACACCTCGACGATGGTCGAGGCGGGCATGGCCGAGGGCGGCAAGTACCGGCAGGCGTACATCGACGCGTTGGCCGACCTGAACATCACCTTCTCGTTCGGCTCGCCGATCTCCTGGCGGGCGGTCGACGAGGAGCTGGAGGCGTACGTCGAGCTGTGGGACGAGTACCCGCAGGTGATCGTGTTCGACAACCTGATGGACTTCGAGAACGCCGAGTCGGACTACACCGAGCAGATGGCCGTCATGCAGGGGTGCACCGAGCTGGCCCGTCACACGGGCGCCACGGTCATCATCCTGCACCACGCGAGCGACAAGGCGTGGGAGGCCAAGACGAGCCCCTGGAACCCGCCTTCGCGCGACCAGGTCAAGGGCGGCCTGTCGGAGAAGCCGGAGCTGTCCCTGTCCGTCGCGCTCGACCCGACGTCGATGGCGTACCACGTCGCCTGCATCAAGCAGCGCATGGGGCCTTGCGACCCCACCGCACAGCGCTACGCGACGATGATCTGCGAGCCGGAGTACACCCGCTTCCGCAAGGCGGAGGTGCGGCAGATTGTCCAGGCCGCGAAGGCGGAGCCGGCCGAGGAGTGGAGCCCGACGAAGGTCGCGTTGTCCTTGGGGTCGTAGTGTGATACTGTAGCAGACACGCCGGGCGTCCGCCCGGCTTCATTCGGGAGGTGGTGTGTAAGTTGAGCAACAGCATCGCGGCGAGGAACCGGCGCAACAAGCGCAAGGGCTCGGAGTGGGAGTCGGACCTGCGGGACGGTCTGCGGGAGGAGGGGTTCGACGTCGAGTCCCTGCGCCTGGCCGGCAAGGAGGACGAGGGCGACCTGGTCATCCGCGAGGGCGACGGCAAGTACCTCGTGATCGAGGCCAAGAACGCCAAGTTCGAGCCGGGGGTCTTCCTCGGCGAGGCGATCATCGAGCGCGAGAACTTCGCCAAGCATCGGGGCCTGGACCTGGAGGACGTCGAGTCCATCGTGGTCGTCAAGCGCCGAGGCAAGAACTGGCGCAAGGCGTTCGTGCTGACGACGGTCGAGGACTACCTCGGCCTGGACCCCCAGTGATGCCGCAGGAGGAAGTCCTCGGATTCGAGGCGTTCCTCGACCTGCTGAACGACCTGGACTTCGACGCCCACTTCCTCTTCGCGTGGGAGGAGTTCTTCGGGGTCGACTTCGCCGACCTGGAGGAGTGGATGCTCCCGTGAGATGGCGCCGGGTTGAGGAGCGATCGAGCGGTAGCGGCACGGACGTGAAGCCCACGCTCGAAGCGACGATGGAGCACTTCGGGGTCAAGTTCAACTCCAGCCGGAACACCGGCATGGCGGCCTGCCCCCTCCACGACGACCGCACCCCCTCGTTCTCCTACCGCCTCGACGAGGGCCTGTGGAACTGCCACTCCTGCTCGAACGGCGGGGACAGCTTCACGCTGATCATCAAGTACCACGACATGGTCGAGGGCAAGGAGATCACCTTCCCGCAAGCCAAGGACTACGCCCGCGAGAACCGCCTCGACGAGGAGTCCACGGGCGACGGAGGCGGAGGCGGCTACACCAGCCGGTACGGCGGTGGGCACCGAGCAGCGGGCAAGAAGCCCGGACGGAAGACGGGAGACGGATACGTCCCCGCCTGGAAGAGGAAGTAAGGAGGAGAACAGCTTGGCCGAGCACGACCCGCTCACGCCGCTCTCAACGTCCCAGAAGGAGATGCTGGAAGAGGCGGTGAGCACCTACCAGGCGCACATCACGCCCGAGGCCGCCCAGTACCTCATCGACCGTGGGATCGGCCGCGAGGAGGCTCTGGCCTTCCGGCTCGGCATCGTCGCCGACCCCGCACCCGGCCACGAGAAGTACCGAGGGATGCTCGCCATCCCCTACCTCGGCCGCAACGGGCAGCCGCTCACCGTGCGGTTCCGCTGCATGGTCGAGCACAACCACCGCGACTACTTCCACGGCAAGTACAACACGATCAAGGACGACATCCCCCGCATGTTCCACGTCGGGGCCGTCCACCGCGCAGGCAGCGAGATCCACGTCACCGAGGGCGAGCTCGACGCCATCATCCTGAACAAGCTCGGACTTCACGCAGTCGCCATCCCCGGCGCCAACATGTGGTTCGGCAGGCACAGGCGGAT
This sequence comes from Streptomyces sp. NPDC015127, assembly GCF_043080095.1. Taxonomy (NCBI): domain Bacteria; kingdom Bacillati; phylum Actinomycetota; class Actinomycetes; order Kitasatosporales; family Streptomycetaceae; genus Streptomyces; species Streptomyces sp. NPDC015127. The sequence continues at coordinate 200,400 of NZ_JBIBVE010000011.1, read as the reverse complement.
GCTCGCCGGCTTCAACCGCGTGTGGACCTGGGCCGATCCCGACGACGCGGGCGCCGAGCTCACCGGCAAGATCACCCGCGCCCTGAAGTCGGCCAAGGCAGTGCGGCTGAAGGCCGACGTGACCGACACCTACTTGGCACACGGAGCGGAGCATGTGCTCTCGCTCATCCAGAAGAAGGAGGACTGACTCAGTGACTGACACCGAGACGACCGAGACCAAGCCGACGACGAAGAAGGCGCCGGCCCGCAAAGCGGACCCGATGGCCCGCATCCTCAACGACGTCCGCGCCCAGGTGAAGGCCCTCGGCGAGTACTCCACCGAGCCGGCCCCCGAGCATCGCATCCGCCACCACGACGGGCGGGCGGCGGCCTGGAACCGGCAGTACGCCCACGAGGGCACGATCGACGCCCTGGTCCTGGCGCTCACCTTCGAGGCGCTGGCCGCCCTGAACCCGGCCGAGGAGCGGTACGCGCTCACCCAGCTCGCCGCCGTCGTGTTCAGCAGGATCGAGCAGATCGACGAGGCTGGCAAGTGAGCAGCGAGGAAGGGGAGTTCATCTCCCCCGAGGAGTGGGAGGGGATCGAGGTCACGGATGTGGCGCCGGTCGTCGACCACTTCGGCAACGTGAGCCGGGCCGCCTCGATCGTGGGCGACCTGCGGGCGGCCCTCCGTAAGGAGGGCTTCACTCGTGAAGAGACGTTCGAACTGGTCCAGATGTACTGGGCCTCGGAGCTGGGGGTGTTCGACTGAGTGAGTGCAGAACTGAAGCATGGCCGACTTGCCTACGTTGTTCCGCACGGGACGCACGAGGTGGTGCTGGCCAAGTTCATCAAGCCCGAGTGGCGTACGCAGGGGTTCTTCATCTTCTTCGGAACCGACTTGCAGCTCTCGCCGGAAGACGTCGAGATCGTCGAGCTCGCGGTGACCAGGTCGGTCTGACGTGAAGCATCTGAAGGAGCTGCCCGGCGATCCGGGCCCCACCCTGGTCGACATCTACGCGGCGATGACCGAGGGCGAGCAGTACGCCTTCGGGCTGCATCTCCTCGGAGAGACCTCGGCCGACTGGCTGTCGACCACGCTTCGAAGGTTCGGACACGACGTGTCCGCCACCACCATCCGCACGTACCGCCGGGCACTCCGGCAGGAAGGAGGCACCAGTGAGCGAACTGCTTGACGAGCTCCTGGCCAAGCCGATCGGCCCTGCCGTCCCGGCCCGAGTGACTGACCCTGAGAAGGACTTCACCCGCCAGATCGAGATCAAGGGCGACGAGGCCGACGTCACCGTCCGGGGCGAGACCTTCGAGGACAACGAGAGCGCAGCCACTGCCGTGCTCCAGGGCCAGGGCCTCGACCCGTCCGAGTGGACGGTCACCGGCCTGCGCTCCTCGGAGTGGACGATGGCGAACGGAGACACGGGCGTCTCCACCCGCTTCACTTTCGCCCGCAAGTGTGAAAGTGTCGCAGGCGAGAGGCCGGCGATCGACGAGCTCCTGGCCGCGATCGACAGCACGCCGCCCGACCCGGTCACCATGTTCGTCCGGGACGGCGAGGAGTACACCTTCATCGTCGCCCTCGGCGACATGCAGTTCGGCAAAGCGGACGGCGACGGGCCGGCCGGCACGCTGGAGCGGACGATCGCCTGCATCAATGCGGCGGCCGACCGACTCGCCGAGTACCGGCTCCGGTTCAACATCCGCCACGTCCACATCGCCTGGCTCGGCGACCACATCGAAGGCTTCGTCTCGCAGGGCGGGGCCAATACCTGGCGAACCCAGCTCACGCTGAACGAGCAGATCCGCCTCACCCGCCGAGTGATGCTCCACGCACTCCTCGTCTTCGCGCCGATGTGCAGTCGGCTCACGATGGCGGCCGTGCCGGGCAACCACGGCGAGGCGGTCCGGATCAGCGGCAAGGGCGTGACGCGGTACGACGACAGCCACGACACCGAGTCCCTGATCGCCGTCAAGGACGCGGCCGACCTGAATCCCACCCGGTTCGGTCATGTCGAGTTCTACGTCCCGGACACGGACGAGCTGACGGTCGTCGTCGAGTGCTCGGGCACCGTCGTCGCCCACGCCCACGGTCACCAGTTCCGGCCGGGCAAGCACTTCGAGTGGTGGAAGGGCCAAGCCTTCGGGCGCAGCTCGGCCATGCACCAGGCCGACGTCCTGCTTGCCGGCCACCTGCACCACGAATTCGTGGAGGCCGACGGGCCCCGGACCTTCGTCCAGGTGCCGTCGATGGAGAGCGAGTCGACGTGGTTCCGGCACAGCAAAGGCGCGGAGGGTGCCCCCGGACTGATCGTCGCCGTAACGAGAGAGGGCCGAGTGCCCGTGAAGGAGGTAGTGAGCCAGTGAACATCATCGAGATCACCAACGCGTACGAGACGGCCGAGGAGGCGTACACCGACTGGTCGATCGTGACCGAGGAGGTCGACGGAATCGCCCAGCGGGCAGCCCGCAAGGCCGCCGAGCAGTTCAGCTCGACCCTGGAGTACGACGACGCATACCAGGAGGCCCTGATCCTGCTCGCCACCAGGCCCAGCAAGGCCAGGGCGGCGCTGGAGACAGGGCCGGGCGCCCTGAACCGGTGGCTCGGGCAGCGCCTGCGCGACAAGCACCTCACGGAGGCCAAGCACCGCTCGAAGGCGAAGTCCTGGGAGGTCAACCAGGCCCAGCTCGAAGCGCAGGGGTACTGAGTGGCAGGAGGGTACGACCGCGCGACCGTCGAGCGGACCTTGCCGGCCGTCTTCGACCCCGACTCCGCGTACGGGATGAAGAACGAGCTCGCGCCCGACGCCGACATGCCGAAGGGGCACGTCGACAAGAAGAAGGGCTCGAACTTCCCCGCCCATCTCGCCGACGTCCGGCGCGCATGGGAGGTGGGGCCGCTTTCGCTGGTCGAGAAGCAGGCCCTGTTCCTTCACTACGCGCTCGACGAGCACGACGAGAAGATCGCGGCCTTCCAGGGCGTGACCGATCGGGCCGTCCGCTACCGCATCGAGCGCGGAGTGGGCAAGCTCGCCGCCCACCTGAACGGCGACAAGTACATCGACGGATACGACCAGTTGGAGGACGAGCAGTGATGAACATCCCCCCGCCCGCAGGCATGACCGAGGACGACTTCGACTTCTACGACGACGAGCGCGAGCTGTACTTCTGGCGCGACCAGCGCGAGGACAGCGCCGGGATCGTCCACTCCCGCCCGTACACGGCCGACGAACTGGCCGGCAAGGCGAAGCGGCTTCAGCTCGACGGGCTGCGGGCCGAGGCCGAGCAGGCGATCCCCTACCTCGACGAGCGGATCGACCTGAGCCTGGCGTACTTCGCCAACCCGGCCCCGACCGCCGAGGAGACGGCGGCGCAGATCAAGGTGCTCTCCGACCTGGCCGCGTACAGCGCGGGCACCCTGAAGCGCATGATCGTCGTGCTCGGCGAGCTGACCGGACGACCTGTGTAAGTGCAGCAAGCGGGCGGCAGTCCTTCGGGGCTGTCGCCCTGCGGCAGTGAGAGAGACAGACGACTTCAAGGAGGACTTCAGCAGTGACGACCGACATCCAGGTTCCGTTCGGCCCGACCGGTCAGCTCGTCTACGAGCGCACCTACTCCCGCACGCTGGCCGATGGCTCGAAGGAGACCTGGCCTGACACGGTCCGCCGCGTAGCGCGCGGCAACCTCGCCCTCGTCCACGGCCCCGACATGGAGAGCTGGCCGCAGGATGCGAAGGACGAGTACGACGAACTCGTCAAGTTCATGGACGTGTTCGCCATCATCCCCGCAGGCCGGCACCTGTGGGCCACGGGCGTGAAGGGGCGGCAGTACCTCTTCAACTGCCACGTCGCCCCCTGGGGAGACCGCCTCTCCCGCCACTTCGAGTTCACGTTCATGCGCCTGATGGAGGGCGGAGGCGTTGGAGGCAACTACAGCTCGAAGTACCTCCGCCCGTACGGCGCCCCGCGCCGCGAGCTCGAAGTCCACGTCGTGTGCGACCCGATGCACCAGGACTACGAGGAGATGAAGGCCGCCGGCCTCCTGTCCGAGGAGTACGACTCCGACTGGGCCGGCGCCTTCGAGGTCGAGGACTCCCGCGAGGGATGGGCTGACGCCCTCGTCGACCTGATCGACACCTTCATGAGCGACGGCGAGGTCAAGCACAAGGAGCGCGTCTACGACGTGTCCCGCGTGCGCTGCAAGGGCTCGCGCCTGAAGACGTTCGGCGGCACGGCGAGCGGGCCCGGCCCCTTCGCCCGGATGCTTCAGCAGGTCGCCGTCGTCCTGAACGGTGCGGTCGGCGAGCGCCACGTCGAGGTGGGTGCCGGCTTCGGCTGGAGCTACGAGCACCTGACCCCGACGGAGGCCATGGAGATCGACCACGCCATCGCCGAGTGTGTCGTGTCGGGCGGCGTCCGCCGCTCTGCCCGCATGGCCATCTGCAAGTGGGACGACCCGTTCATCGACGACTTCCTGGACTGCAAGAAGGACGGCTCGAAGCACTGGACCACGAACATCTCCGTCGAGATCGACGAGGACTTCCTCGGCTACCTCTCGGGCGGCAAGGTGGACGACTTCGGTCCGGGCGGGAACGAGATGGCGTACGCCGTCCACCGTAAGGTGGTCGAAGGGATGCTCCGGAACGGCGAGCCCGGCTACTGGAACTCGACCTACTCCAACGAGGGCGAGGTCGGCACGGTCATCGCGACCAACCCGTGCGGTGAGATCGCGCTCGAACCGGCCGAGAACTGCAACCTCGGGCACATCAACCTGGACCACTTCGCCCAGTCGGCGAGCGGCGCGAGGCTCGACCGCAAGGGCCTGCTCCGGGCCCACGAGTTGATGACCCGCTTCCTGATCCGAGCCACCCACGGCGACGTGACGGACGCCGAGCAGGCCGGCAAGCTCGCCCAGAACCGACGCATCGGCGTCGGCCACCTGGGAGTGCAGGGCTTCCTCGCCAAGCAGGGCATCGCCTACTCCAAGGCGCCGCACTCGTACGCGTTCCGCAACCTGCTGAACGACCTGTACGACACGGTCCGCGAGGAGGCTCGGGCCTACTCCTTCAAGCTCCGCATCCCGGAGCCCGTGAAGGTGACGACCGTGGCCCCGACCGGAAGCATTGCCAAGCTGCCGGGCGTGAGCGAAGGCATCCACCCGATCTACGCTCGGCACTTCATCCGCCGAGTGCGGTTCTCGATGCCCGACCCGGCGCAGGCCGCGACGGTGCAGGACGCCATGAACCAGGGCTTCCTCGTCGAGAAGTGCGTGTACGACCAGAGCGGCAACACGATGGTCGTCGCGTTCCCGACCAAGGAGAAGCTGGTCGCCGAGGTCGAGGAGCTGGGCTACCCGGCAGAGATCGTCGAGTCGGCGGACGAGATCAGCCTGTACGACATGCTCAACTTCCAGGCCATGTACCAGACGGAGTACGCCGACAACGCGGTCAGCTTCACCGTGAACTTCCCGGAGGGGAAGTACAGCACGGAGGAGGCGGCCGACCTGATCCAGGCGTTCTTGCCGGAGCTGAAGGGCACCACCCTGATGCCGGACGGAACGCGAGAGCAGGCCCCGTACGAGCGGATCACCGAGGAGGAGTTCAACTCCTACGCCGTGACCTCGATCGAGGACGGGACCGACGAGGACTGCACGACGGGCGCCTGCCCCGTGCGATGACAGCATGACGAAGACCCCCCAGGGCGCCGGCCTGGGGGGTCCTTCGCTGTTCCGGGTCAGCTCAGAGCTTTCCCCACCTCGTAGATCGTGGGCCGGTCCTCGGGGGCCGGCCGAAGCATCTCTCGCACGATCCCGCCCAGTTCGCCGCGCACGTCCACGCCCCGGAAGCGATGCTCGGCGACCGCCTGGCGCTGCTCGGCACGCGGCGCGTCGTCCGGGTACTCGACTGCCCGCCATCCGGTGGCGGAGATGAGCAGAGAGGCACCGAGGGCGTAGACGTCGGCCGCCGGGGTGGGTTCCGCCTCGCCCGTGGCAAGCACGCTGCGGGAGATCTCCGGAGCCTCGTAGTGAACGAGGCATCCACGGAAGGGGAAGTCGTACGCCTCGGGCACCCGCCCCCCTCGGGCCAGGGCGAGGTCAATCAGGTGCGTACGCTCAGGTCCGATGATGAAGTGAGCGGGCTGCACATCCCCGTGCACCCACCCTTCGGCGTGCAGCTCGGCCAGGGCTTCCACGCAGCCGAGCGCCACGCTGCGGTGCGGTTCGAGCGACGATCCCTCAGCCCGGCACGGCTCCCAGGCGCGGTACAGGTCCGGCCCCTCACGCCAGGGCTGGATGTTCCATGTGCCCTGGTCCCACTCGCCGTACGCGACGAAGTCGCCGTTGAGCCGGTAGAGGATGGCTCCCTCCCGCGCGGGCGCGAGAGCCGTCCAGGGCTGCGCCTCCCAGCCAGGGGCGGCCTCGATCGGCCAGCCGATCTTCACCGCGTACCGGCCGCGCCGGCTCTCCACGTCCCACACCGTCGAGCCCCGGCGGTTGAGGACGAGGCGCGTCTCCGTGGGCGAGATCGCGTCAAGCACCACGGCGGGAAGCTCGGGCGTTGCGTCAGGCACAAGTCTCTCCTTCCATGCGGGCGCGGCCAGCCCGACGAGCAGACTGGCCGCGCCCGATCACCTGGTGGCTACGCCTCGCCGTAGGGCCGGCCGCAGTCCGAGTCGCATTGTGCAGCGTTCTCGCCGTCCACAGTCCATCGGGCGTCGATGACCATGAATCCGGCGGCCTTCATCGCCCGAGCCGAAGCGGTCACGTCCTCCACCTTGCGGGGGACGCCGGGGCGGGCGTTGTGGTGCAGGAAGCGCCCGGCGTGCTTGTCGCAGAAGGCGTGGTGGTCCGGAGTGTGGAGGATGAAGGCGTGCAGGCCCTCGTCCACGTCGTCGCTGGGCACCATCGGGACGGTGGAGACAGCGGCCGTGGCCACGAACGCGAGGGCCTGGTCCGTCACCTGCTCGGCGAAGGCCCGGTCGCGGCCCTTCTCGTGCATGACGAGCCGGACGATGCTGTCGAACAGCTCCTCGTCCACCAGGCTGCGGCCGGTCCGGAGGTCGTTCGCTACTGCGGTCATGCGTGGTCCTCTCACTGGGAGTGGTGCATGGATGAGGTCCGCCTGCGCGGGTACGGGGGAGCCATGGGTGTGCTGGCCTCCGCGCAAGCGGACCGGATCAGGGGCTGGCCGCCAGAGCCATACCGATCACCAGGCCGCATGAGGCGCTGACCATGATGATGAAGAGGACTCCGGCGTACCTGCCGACGACGCGCATCACAGACCGGCCCGAGTGTTGGCGTTCCTGACGGCCAGGCGTGCGCTCAGTTCCTCGCGCGCCTTCGGCGACACCACGTTGTCGGGCATGGCGTCCCACTCGATACCGCCGCCCACAGGCCGCATCTGCACACGGCCGCCAATCTCACCCATGACGATGCCGAGCTTGCCGTTGGCTGTGTCCTTGGCAAGGTCGCCGATTCCGGGTCTGGTCTGCTGGTTGCTCGCCATGACCACGAAGTTACGAGCAGTGAACAGAGTGGACCACACACGGATCGTGGTAGTTCCCCGACAGATCGTCAGGAAGTGCTACGCAGCGTGGTAGTTACCCGGCGACACCCAGGTGAGCGGCCATCTCGCGCATGTCCTGAGTCAGGGTCCGCTTCCGGTGGCTGAGGATGTCCCGCATGATGTAGCGGGCCATGGACTGGTGCTTCAGCCACTCCGGCGACGACCGGCGGATGGTGTTCAGCTCCTCCATCGCGTCCTGGTGGCTCCCGAGCAGCGCATGAGCCCGCGCGACGTCCAAGCGGTGCCGATCCCAGTTGTTCGCGCTCGGCCGGCCGAACCGCTTCAGCGCCTTACGCCCCACGGGGCCCTCGTCGGCGCGGCGGAGCACTCCGCGAGCGTCACCGATCAGGGACAGGTCTTCGATCGCCTTCGCCTCTGCTGTCACCGGCCCGAAGGTGGTCCAGTGCTCCCGGAAGTTGACGTGCTCGACGTCCAGCGCGCTCGCGGCGGTCGCCGTCATGCGCCGAGCCTCCCGAGCGATGTCCGGACGGTTGTTCCGCATCGCAGCGGACGCCACACGCTGAAGGAGTTCACCCCACAGAGCAAGTTGGCCCGGCGTGGCACTGGAGATGCGCGGTTCGATCTCCTCGGCCGTCACGGTAGCCAGACGCTCCGCCTCGTCGAAGCGGTCCTGCCGCAGGAGGAGCCACCCCATGCCGACAACGCCCGTTGCGGCCACATGATGCTCGCCGGCCTCCCGAGCGTCCCGGATGCCCAGCGAGAGGGCGTGGTAGGCCATGTCGTAGCGCCGCACCTGGGTCAGATACTTCCCGGCCAGCAGGTAGGCGCTGGCGCGCACGACGATGGCCTTCTGGCGGGAGTCGTCGTCCTCGGCGAGGGACACGGCAGCCTCGGCGCCGTCCAGGATGCCTGGGAGGCGCTTCGCCACGCTGTCGTAGCGGTCGGAGTGGTACAGGGCGTGGCTGTCGTCGATGTCCCGCTGAATCGAGGCCAGGGTGGGCGCCTGGTCGACCTCGACGATCACCTCTCGCAGACCGACCGGCGGCATGAGTGCCCGTCGTAGATCCATCAGCTTCGGGCCGTCGCCTTCGTTGATGTGGACCGGCTCCGGCGCCTCGGTGGCGAACAGGCTCGACGTCGTGGTGCCAAGAGCGCGAGCGAGCATGTGGATGGTTTCGACTTGGGCGTTCCCGCCCTGCTCGATCTTGCGGACGACTCCCACGGACAGTCCGGCAGACTCGGCGAGTTGTTCCTGGCTCATGCCCGTCCGGCGACGGTGAGTGCGGACGTTCTCTTGCAGCGACGACATCGAATCACCTCGCGACCCAGGGTACGGCGTGCAGTAGCGAGCCGACTACGCATTGCGTTCTGTAGGCCAATGTCCGGGTTCACCTGCAATTCACCCGGTTCTACACGCGTTGCCCTACTGTTGGACAGGCACCAGTTGAATGATCAAGGAAGGCTCAGCACGGTTTGGAGTCCACAGCGAAGACCTGCCCGGTCCTCACTGCGCGATTTGTGCGGTTCAAGCGAGACGACGGGAGCATCTCGTCCTCGTGGTTGTACGGCTTCCCCTGCGGCAAGCCGGTCCCGACCCGCGTCGCCTCGGTGTGCGCCGATCACCTCGATCGGCAGCCGCCGATCCCGTTTCAGAGAAGGCCCTGGGACTGAGAAAGCCCCCGCGCGAGCGGGGGCCTTCTGGTGTCTGGGCTGGTCAGGACGCCTTGGTGCTGGCGATCTCGAACTCGAAACCTGAAGCGGAGGCGCGAATCCCCTTGGTGGAGGAGATCACGTTCTTCAGCTTCTTGGAGAGCGCCTCATAGAACATGCTCAGCGGAAACTCGTCCGGAAGCACGTCGTCCACCAGTTTGCGCGGAGGCTGGGACAGATCCAGGGCGTCGGGGCCCTTGGCCCAGCGGGAGCCCGGGTGCGGGGCGAGGTAGGTGGAGACCAGCTCGTACGCGGCGAACCAGTGGACCAGCTTCGGGCGGTCGATGCCGTCGCGGTAGAGCTTCTCGATCTCGGCGCACAGCTGGTTGGTGACCTGCGGCGCCCGCTCCCAGTCGATCTTCAGGGTGTTGTCGGTCCAGCGCACCACGTCGTGCTTGTGCAGGTACGCGAACAGCAGCTGGCCGCCGAGACCGTCGTAGTTGCGCACCCGGTCACCGGAGACCGGGAAGCGGAACATGCGGTCGAAGAGGACGGCGTACTGCACGTCGCGGCCGTGCTGGTTGCCCTCGGCCTCCAGCTTCACGGCCTCCTTGAAGGCGGTGAGGTCGCAGCGCAGCTCCTCCAGGCCGTACATCCAGAACGGCTGGCGCTGCTTGATCATGAACGGGTCGAACGGCAGATCGCCGTGGCTGTGGGTCCGGTCGTGGACCATGTCCCACAGGACGAACGCCTGCTCACAGCGCTTCTGGTCGCCGACCATCTCACTGATGTCGTCGGGCAGCTCCAGGCCGAGGACGCGCACGGCCTCCTCGGTGACGGCGCGGAAGCGCGCGGCCTCGCGGTCGCAGAAGATGCCGCCCCAGGTGAAGCGCTCGGGGGCCTCGCGGACGGCGATGGTCTCCGGGAAGAGGACCGCGGAGTTGGTGTCGTACCCGGCGGTGAAGTCCTCGAAGGTGATGCCGCAGAAGAGCGGGTTGTCGTAGCGGGTGCGCTCCAGCTCGGCGAGCCAGTCGGGCCAGACCATGCGCAGGACCACCGCTTCGAGGTTGCGGTCCGGGTTGCCGTTCTGGGTGTACATGGGGAAGACGACGAGATGCTGCAGTCCGTCCTCGCGGGCGGCGGCCGGGTGGAAGGCGAGCAGCGAGTCCAGGAAGTCCGGGACGGTGAAGCCGGCCTTCGCCCACTTGCGCAGGTCGGCGACGAGGGCCCGGTGGTAGGCGTCGTCGTGCGGGAGCAGCGGGGAGAGGTCCTCCACCGCGCCGATGACCCGCTCGACGGCGGCCTCGGCCTCGGAGGGGGCGGGGGCGTCCTCTGCGTCGAAGTCGATCGAGCCGTCCTTGGACTGCCAGGGGCGGATCTCTTCGACGGCATTCTTGAGCACGGGCCAGCTCGGGTGGTCGACCACCCGCCCGGCCTGAGATATGCCCTTTGCGGCCATGTCCTGCACAAGAATTTCCGTCATGTCACTTCCTTCACGGGAGAACCTCGCGTCAAGACACCGTATCTGTGTGGCGTTCCTCCATACAAGAGGAGGCATCGGAAATTATCCTGCGCGCCCCCCATGATCGCAGAAGTTTTTGCGGCGAGTAGCGGGTGTCACAGACAGTCCCGGTCGACGGCCGAGGCGCGGAGGGGCAGCTTCCGGACACCCCGCGCGAGAACGGTCCCCTCCGCGGGACGGGCCGTTAGGCTGCCTCCTTACCGCGTGCGCCCCGTGGGCGAGCGGGCATCGCGCCGCGGGAGCCGCCGTCGACGGAAGCGAGAGAATCTTGACTTTCCTCACCATCGGTCATCGCGGGGTCATGGGCGTCGAGCCGGAGAACACCCTGCGTTCCTTCGTCCGCGCCGAGCAGTGCGGTATGGACGCCATCGAACTGGACCTGCATCTGACCAAGGACGGCGCACTGGCCGTCATGCACGACGCCGACGTGGACCGCACGACCGACGGAAACGGCCCCATCGCGGAGAAGACCCTCGATGAACTGCGTCAGCTCGACGCGGGCATGGGCGAGCGCGTGCCCGTCTTCGAGGAGGTCCTCGACGCCGTGCGCTCGCCTTTGCAGGCGGAGATCAAGGACGTGGCGGCGGCACACGCGCTGGCCGACGTGATGAGGCGCCGCGATCTGGTGCCCCGGGTCGAGGTCTCGTCCTTCCACGACGAGGCCGTCGCGGAGATCGCCGCGCTGGTGCCCGGCGTGCGCACCGTGCTGATCGCCAGCCGGTGGGGAGCGGACATCGTGGACCGGGCGAAGGCGGTGGGCGCGGCCTCGCTCGCGCTGAACATCCGCCGGCTCACGCTGGAGACCGTCGAGCGCGCCCACCGCGAAGGGCTGCATGTGATCGGCTGGGTGGTCAACACCCAGGAGCACCTGAGGCTGGTGCGCGCCTTCGAACTGGACGGCGCGACCACCGACTTCCCCGAGATCCGCCGCACCGGCAGGTTCACCGCCTGACCCGACCGGCTCACGTCAGCCGACGAGGTCCTTCACCAACAGCTCGAAGACCAGGTCGTCGCGCTGCGGGATACCGAACCGCTCGTCGCCGTACGGGAACGGGCTCAGCTGTCCCGTACGGCGGTAGCCGCGGCGCTCGTACCAGGCGATCAGCTCCTCCCGGACGCTGATCACCGTCATGTGCATCTGGCGCACACCCCAGGTCTCCCGCGCGCTGCGCTCCGCCTCGGCGATCACCTGACGGCCCAGCCCGCCGCCCTGAAGGTCGGGGCGCACGGCGAACATGCCGAAGTAGGCGGCGTCACCGCGGTGTTCGAGCTGGCAGCAGGCGATCGGCTCCCCGTCGCGTTCGACGACCATCAGCCTGCTGCCGTCGGCCGTGATCACCGCGAGCACACCGTCGGGGTCCGTCCGCTGGCCGTGCAGGATATCTGCCTCGGTGGTCCAGCCGGTGCGGCTGCTGTCGCCGCGGTACGCCGACTCGATCAGCGGGACGAGCACCGGCGCGTCGGCCGTCACCGCGTCGCGGTAGGTGAGCTCGCCGGATTCCCGGGGCGGTGCGGTGTCCATGGGCGGCTCCGTTTCGACCGGGTGCCGGGCACGGCGAGGCGCCGGCGGCACGAGTTGGGGTACGCGTGGCACGAGGGTAACGCGCGCCCCGCGCGGGCCGATTCCGCCCCGGTCGCCCGTCGACTCCCCCGGCCCGCGCCCCTGACGCGCTCCCTTCGTACTCCCGTGCGCTCGCGTACCTCCCGTGGCGGCGGGCATGCACCCTTCGACGCCGTCGAAGGGGGAGATGCGCGTGCACGGACCGATGACGTCCGGATGGCTGCTCATGGCCCTGTGCGCCGTGACCGGGGCGTACTGCCTGGTGCGGATGCGCAGATGCACGGGCGACGCACGCGAGGCCGCCGGGGGCGAGGCGCTGATGGGTTTCGGCATGGCGGCGATGGCGGTCCCCGCCGCCGTGCTCACGCTCCCGTCCTGGCACTGGGTGCTGTACGCGGTGGTGTTCGGCGCCGCGGCCCTGCGCGCGGCATGGGCCCTGCGCACCTGCCGCCACCATGTGCACCATCTCGTGGGATGCCTGGCGATGATCTACATGGCGGCGGCCATGGCCGGGCCGGGCGGCACCCACGCGTCCCATGCCTCCGCGGGAGTCCCCCTGCTGACGGCCGCGCTCGTCGTCTACTTCACGGCGTACGTGCTGCGCGCCGGTCTGCGCCTCGCCCCGGTCCCGACCCCGGCCGGAGCACCGGCCGTGTCCGCACCCTCCTGGGGCGCCCCGCCGGAAATGGCCCTGGCCTGCAGAGTCTCGATGGGAGTGGCCATGCTGGCGATGCTGCTCACGCTCTGATCGGCCCCGGGACGGCCGACGTGTCAAACCGTGGCGTGCGTGACTTGCCGTGCCGGGCCATACCGGCAGGTAGCCCGCGCTCATAGGCTGGATTCCATGATGGTCTCGCTCGCGCTGCTTCTGCTCGGCGCACTGGCCGCCGTTGTCGCCCCACGACTGGTGTCACGCGGCGACTGGGCGGAGCGCGAGCCCGTCGTCGCCCTGTGGGTGTGGCAGTGCGTGGTCGCCGCCGTGCTTCTCTCGTTCGGCCTGTCCATGGTCCTCAGCGCCGCCGCGGCCTGGCAGCTGGTCCGCGGTCATGTCTTCGCACCGGCGCCCCACGGCGTCGTCGAGGCCTACGCACTGGGGTCGAACGGGCCGTGGTCCGCCGTTCTGGCGGTCCTCCTCGCGTGCGGCGGGCTGTGGACCGGGGCGATGCTCACGCGGGAGGTGCTGCGGGCCCATGCACGCCGCCGCCGGCGGCGCCGGGAGCTCCTCGTGCGCTCGCCCGTGCTGCCCGGCGAGGAGCCGGGCGACGAGCCCCTGGTGGTCCTGGAGGGCGACCGGCCGGACGCCTGGTGGCTGCCCGGCGCGGCGCCCCAACTGGTGATCACCACCGCCGCGTTGCGCAGGCTGAAGGGCCGTCAGCTCGATGCGGTGCTGGCGCACGAGCAGGGGCACGCCCGGGCCCGGCACGACTGGCTGCTGCACTGCTCCGCCGCGCTGGCAGGCGGGTTCCCGCAGATTCCGGTGTTCGCCGCGTTCCGCGACGAGATGCACCGGCTGGTCGAGCTGGCCGCGGACGATGTCGCCTCACGGGAGTTCGGGCGGCTGACGATCGCCCTGGCCCTGGTCGAACTGAACGAGGACCGCGGGGTCTTCGGCCCCTGCCCCACCCCGGGCGCACAGCTTCCGCAGCGGGTGAACCGGCTGCTGAGCCCGGTGCCGCGGTTCACCGCCGGCCGCCGGCTCCAGCTGACGGCGGCCGCCGCGCTGGTGCCCGTGGTGCCCCTGTTCGTGGCGTTCGTGCCGGGACTGCGCGCGCTGGGATAGCCGGACCGCGGGGCGAGGGGTCAGGATCGGTGCATGACCACCTCGCGCCTGCTGAGCCCGGCCCCCGCCCCTCCCCGCCCCCCGGCCCCGCCCAGGACGGCCGCGGCCCGCACGGGTGCGGCCTGCCTCGCCCTGACGGCCGTACTGACCGTGCTGGTGATCCTGCCGTGGTCCCCGCTGCTCTCCTTCGACCGCGATGTCGTCCAGGCGCTGCACGGCTCCGCGGTCGCCGAGCCGGGGCTCACCCATGTCAACCGGGTGCTGACGGACTGGGTCTGGGACCCGTGGACGATGCGCCTGCTGGCCGCCGCGGCGACCGTGTGGCTGTGGTGGCGGGGGGAACGGCTCCTCGCGGTGTGGGTGGCGGCGGCGAGCGTCCTGAGTGCGGCCGTGCAGCAGTCGCTGAAGGCGGTGGCGGGCCGGGAGCGGCCGCAATGGCCCGACCCGGTGGACTCCGCGCAGTACGCGGCGTTCCCCTCCGGTCACGCGATGAGCGCGGTGGTCACCTGCGGGCTGCTGCTGTGGCTGGCCCGGCGGTACGGCGTCCGCGGGCCCGCCTGGGCGGCGGGCGTCCTGCTCGCCGCCGTGAGCGTCGCCGGTGTGGGCTTCACCCGCCTGTACCTGGGCGTCCACTGGCCGTCCGACGTCGTCGCCGGATGGCTGCTGGGCGCGGCCGTCGTGGCCCTGACGGCGGTCTCGTACCAGTGGGCCGTCTTGTCGCGACAGCGCTGAGCCGTGAAGGATCGTCGGTATGGCGATCAAGGCGGTGCTGTTCGACTTCTCCGGCACGCTGTTCCGTGTCGAATCGGCCCACGCGTGGCTCCGCGCGGTGCTCCGGCAGCGGGGCACGGCGCTCCCTGAGCCGGAAGTGGACGACTTCGCGCGGCGGTTGGAACGGGCCGGTGCGCTGCCGGGCGGGGCGCCGCCGCGGCACCTGCCGGAGCACCTGGTCCGGCAGTGGGCGGAACGCGACACGAGCACCGCGCTGCACCGGGCCGCGTACACCGGCCTCGCCCGCGAGGTGCGGCTGCCCGACGAGGGCCTGTACGACGCGCTCTACGACCGGCACATGACGCCCGCCGCCTGGCACCCCTACCCGGACGCGGCCGAGGTGCTGCGCGGGCTGCGGGAGCGCGGCGTGCGGGTGGGTGTGGTGAGCAACATCGGATGGGACCTACGGCCCGTGTTCCGCGCCCATGGCCTGGACGCGCTCGTCGACGCGTACACGCTGTCGTACGAGCACGGGGTGCAGAAGCCTGACCCGCGGCTGTTCCGCGCGGCCTGTGCGGCGCTCGGCCGGGACCCGCGCGACGCCCTGATGGTGGGAGACGACCGGCGGGCGGACGGCGGCGCGGCGGACGTGGGATGCGCGGTCCGCTTCGTGGACCACCTGCCGGTGGCGGAGCGGCCCGAGGGCCTGCGCCCGGTGCTCACCCTGGTCGACCGGGCCCGATAGCCGACCGGAACCCCGGTCGGCGACGCGACGGAGCACACTGAAAGCAGCCGACGCATTCGGTCGGAAGCCACCTGGACCGGACGATCCCCCGCGTCGCCCGGTCCGGGCAGCACTCCCCGCCGACCACCCCCCGAGGGGCCGGGAGGCGGGACGCGCTGAGTATATTGGCTCGGAGCCAGTCAACGCAGGAGTCCAGCATGTCCCCGCGGAGCGCAGAGGTCAATGAAGAGCTTCGCCGGCGTTCGCGCGAGCGGCTGTTGCAGGCGACGGTGGAGCTGGTCGACGAGCGCGGGTACGAGGCGACGACGCTCGGCGACATCGCCGACCGCGCGGGCTCGGCCCGTGGTCTCGTCTCGTACTACTTCCCCGGCAAACGACAGCTGCTCCAGTCCGCAGTGCACCGGCTGATGCACCGCACGCTGGAGGCGGCGCTCGAGCGCGAGCCGCACACCGAGGACGGCCGGGAGCGCCTGGCGCGCGCCATCGACGCGATCCTGGGCCTCGCGGTGGACCGTCCCCGGCTCATGCGTACGCACATGGCGGGGATCCTCCAGGCCGAGGGGTTCGTGCAGTGCCCGGAGCAGCAGCGGCTCGCCGCCCTGCTGCGCGACACGGTGCAGCGGTACGGCTCCACCGACGTGGACACCGACTACCCGCTGCTGCGCGCCCTGCTGATGGGCGCGGTCTTCGCCGTGCTGCTGCCGGGCGCGCCGATGCCCCACGCGCGGCTGCGCGCCGAACTGTTCCAGCGCTACGGGCTGGACTGGGAGCTCGGCGTTCCGCCGGGCCCGGCACGGCCCGGCGGAACGTCTCGGCCTGCCCCGGCCGTCCCGGGTCAGTCGTCGAAGTCCTCGAAATAGTCGGGCTGCGTCTGCACGTTGAGCTCGTGCATCCGTACCCGCGCGCCGGCGTCGGTGCGCCGGTCATTGATCTTCAGGACGTCGAAGCCCTTGGCCATGTCGTTGGAGTAGATGTAGCCGTTGTAGTAGTACGCGGACCACGAGCCGGCGACGACGAGATTGCTCGCGCTGACCGGGCCGCGCTCGAAGTAGGCGATCTCCTCGGGCCGGTCGGAGTCGGTGAAGTCCATCACCGAGACACCGCCCTGGTACCAGGCCTGGACGACGATGTCGCGGCCCTTGACCGGGATCAGTGAGGCGTTGTGCGCCACGCAGTTCTCGGTGTCCGCCTGGTGGCGGTCGATCTTGAAGTAGCTGCGGAAGACCAGCTTGCGCCGGTCGCCCTTGCCGGTGATGTCGTAGATGCCGTTGGCGCCGCGGTGGGGGCCCACCTTCGTGTTGCAGGTGGCGGCGACGCCGCCGCCCAGCTCGTCGGCGAACACGACCTTGTCGGCCTTCTGGTTGAAGGTGGCCGAGTGCCAGAAGGCGAAGTTCACGTTGTCCTGGACGCGGTCGATGACCCTCGGGTGTTCCGGGTCCTCGATGTCGAACAGGATGCCGTCCCCCATGCAGGCACCGGCGGCGAGGTCCTCGGAGGGCAGCACGGTGATGTCGTGGCAGCCGGTGGTCTTGGAGACGCCCGGGTTGGTGGGCCCGCCCGGGTTGCCGCCTCCGTCGGGGCCCTCCCCGGGGAAGAGCACGGGGAAGCTCACGACGGCGGCCTTCTCGGGGGCCTTGCGGGGCACCTTGATGACGGAGATCCCGTCGTGCGGCGGCCGGCAGTCGGGGAACGCGGCGTTCGGTGCGTAGGAGGAGACGTAGATGTAGACGTTCCTGCGCTCGGGTACGAGCGTGTGGGTGTGCGACCCGCAGGCGGTCTCGACGGCGGCGACGTACTTCGGGTTGCGCTTGTCGCTGATGTCGAAGATCTTCATGCCCTCCCACGACGACTTCTCCGTGGCGGGCTGCGAGGTGCTGTTGCAGGAGTTGTCGCTGCGCGAGGAGTCGGTGGAGAGGAAGAGCAGGTCCCCGGAGACGCTGATGTCGTTCTGCGATCCGGGACACAGCACCTGGGCCACGGTCTTCGGCGACCTCGGGTCGCTGATGTCGAAGATCCGGAAGCCGTCGTAGTTGCCGGCGAAGGCGTACGTGCCCTGGAACGCGAGGTCCGAGTTGGTCCCCTTGATCGCGTCCTTGGGGATGTTCGTCACGTGCTCGATGTTGTCGCTGTGGACGATCTCGTCCACAGCGGGTATCTCACCGCTCTCGATGGCGGACCGGGTCCCGGCCGCCTGGCTCGACGAGACCTTGCCCCCGGCCGGCACGTCTCCCGGGTCGGGGATCGCGACGGCCGGTCCCGCGGTCAGGAGCGCAGCCAGCAGACCGGCTGCGGCTGCCGCCGCGCCCAGATGTCTGCGCCGCACTCCGGTGGTGTGCAACGGGGTCACTGTGTCCTCCCTTGTCGCCGTTCCGGTCGGAACGGTTCACGGACCCCGGCAGTATCTTCCTTTGCATGCACATCTCAATAGATGGCAACACAGATGTCATGAAGGAATGTGCTCGACTCACCGCACATTCAAGCAAGTACGCTCCTCCCACACCCCAAGTGCCGCAGGAGGCCGCTGTGTTGAAGCCCCGGGGAACCACCCGCACGCGAACATGGTGGGCAGCGACGGCCGTTGCCGCAGCCGTTCTCGGCCTGGCTGCCTGCGAGGCGGGCTCCGGCACTCGGGACGAGGCAGGCGCGAGCACGGGGACGTCGGTCGTGGCGCCCGGGAAGCCGGGCGAGCCGGCGAGGACCCTGTCCGCCGAGGAGGCCGCGAAGGCCGTACCGGACGACAGCCCCAACGCCGCCGACTTCCGCTACGTCCAGATGATGATCAAGCACCATGAGCAGGCGCTGGAGATGACCTCGCTGGCCCCCGACCGGGCGGGCTCACCCGGCGTCGAGCGGCTCGCGGGCCGCATCGCCGCCGCGCAGGAGCCCGAGGTGGGGGCGATGCGGGCGTGGCTGAAGACCCACGGCGGCGGTGACTCGGCCGGCGGCCACGCGCACGACCATGCCTCGATGCCCGGCATGGCCACCGACGTCCAGCTGGTCCAGCTGCGCGCCGCCGAGGGGACGGCCTTCGACGAGCTCTTCCTCAAGCTGATGATCACCCATCACCAGGGGGCCGTCACCATGGCCGCCGACGTCCTCTCGCACGGCAACAACGTCGCGGTGGAGGAGATGGCGAACGACGTGATCGCGCAGCAGACGAGCGAGATCGGCAGGATGCGCGCGATGTGAGGTGCCGCCGGGGGTGGAGTGACGCGGGGGCAGGTGCCGCCGGGGCGTGACGTGCCGCCGTGAGGTGAGGTGCCGCGACGACACCCGGCCGCGAGGCTCCCCAGCGGCGCGCACGGGTGCGATGCTGGAATTCCCCTGCGGGAAGGAGCGCAGCCGTGCTTCGTGTCGCCGTCGTCGGATCGGGCCCCAGCGGGGTCTACGCCGCGCAGGCCCTCGTCCAGCAAACCGCCGTGCCCGACGTCCGGGTCCACATCCTGGACCGCCTCCCCTGCCCGTACGGGCTCGTCCGCTACGGGGTCGCCCCCGACCACGAGAAGATCAAGTCGCTGCAGAACAACCTCCGGTCCGTACTGGAGGAGGAACGCATCGAGTTCCTCGGCAACGTCGAGGTGGGGGCGCACGGACTCGCACCCGCACGGCTCCTGGAGCTGTACCACGCGGTCGTCTACTGCGTGGGCGCGGCGCGGGACCGCAGGCTCGGCATCCCGGGCGAGGACCTGCCCGGCAGCCATTCCGCCACCGACTTCGTCTCCTGGTACAGCGCTCACCCCGACGCGCTGACCGGCGGTTTCCCGCTCGGCGGGCCGTCGGCCGTGGTGATCGGGGTCGGCAACGTGGCCGTGGACGTGGCCCGCATCCTCGCCCGCGGGGCGGACGAACTGCGGCCCACGGACGTGCCGGAACCGGCGCTCGCGGCGCTCGCGGCGAGCGGCGTGCGCGACGTGCACATGGTGGGCAGGCGCGGCCCCTCGGGCGCCAAGTTCACCACCAAGGAGCTGCGGGAACTGGGAGCGCTGCCCGGGGCGGACGTCCTGGTCGAGCCGGCGGACCTCGCTCTGGAGACGGCGTACGCCCATCCCGAGGAGGTGCCCGCCGTCGTCCGCCGCAACCTCCTGGTCGTACGGGAATGGGCCGACCGGCGGCCCACGGGACGGGCCCGGCGGATCCATGTGCGGTTCTTCCTGCGCCCGGTCGAGGTGCTGGAGCGCGGCGGGCGGGCCGCGGGGGTCCGCTTCGAGCGCACGGTGCCCGACGATCGGGGCGGGGTGCGCGGCACGGGCACGTACGAGGACATCGAGGCGCAGCTGGTGCTGCGGGCGGTGGGCTACCGAGGCGTACCGACGGACGGCCTGCCGTTCGACACGGATCGCGGCATCGTGCCGAACGCGGCGGGGCGCGTGCTGAGGGACGGCATGCCGTCCCCAGGTGAGTATGTGGCGGGCTGGATCAAGCGGGGGCCGACGGGCGTCATCGGCACCAACCGGCCGTGCGCCAAGGAGACCGTGACCTCGCTGCTCGAGGACGCGGCACAACTGGCCGCGAGGCCAGTCGCGGCCGACCCGCTCGCGGAACTGCGCGCGTCCGGGCACCGTCCCGTCGCCTGGCCGGGCTGGCTGTCGATCGAGACGGCCGAGGAGGCACTGGGCCGCACCCTGGGCCGCCGCTCGGTCAAGATCGCGGACTGGCAGGGCCTGCTGGCGGCCGCGGAGAGGACGGACTGAGCCGACGCGGTCGGGGGCGGCGCGGCCCGCAGGAGCGGCGGGGGCGCGCTCAGGGCCCGGACTGATCGACGGCCCGGGCGGCGGTGCGGCCGGTGCCGACCGATACCGCCGGCTGGACGGCCCCGCCGGCAGCGAGCGGCTCATGGCCCGAGCTGTGACCGCACCATCCGCACGTGCAGGCGGCGACGCCCGCCGGCACGCGCGGGTCCGGGCCGACCGAGGGCCCCGGCGTGCCCGGACCGCCGGCAGGGGCGGCACGCCGATGTGGCGGGTCAGGGGCTGGTGAGGCGGTCGTCCTGGGACGCGGCCGCGGCGAGCACGCTGTCGAGCAGGCCCGGGAAGAGTGCCTCCAGATCGTCGCGGCGCAGGCAGTTGAGCTTGGCGGTGCCGCGGTAGATCTGCTGGATCACGCCGCTCTCGCGCAGCACCCGGAAGTGGTGCGTCGTCGTCGACTTGGTGACCGGCAGGTCGAAGTACGAACAGGAGAGCTCGTCCTCGGTCCTCGCCAGCGCCCGGACGACGCGCAGCCGCACGGGGTCGGAGAGCGCGTGGAGCACGCTCTCCAGCCGGATCTCGTCCCGCGCGGGGTGATCGAGAACTCGGGCGCTGGTCACGCTGGTCACGGCGGCTCCGCTTCGTCCGGGGTTCGTCCCGTGGGCTTCGGTGCGGGGCTCCGCCTCCGCGGCTCACCCCGCTCTCCATTGTACGAGAGGCATCGTAGTTTGACACTTCCCGTACTACGATGGGTATCGTACGAGCCGTGACGGGGTCCCTCCCCGGCGATTCAGTACCCCGGTTCCGCCCTGCCTGAATGGAGTCCGCCGTGAGCTCGCTGTTCCAGCCGTACACCCTGCGGTCGCTGACCATCCCCAACCGCGCCTGGATGGCGCCGATGTGCCAGTACAGCGCGGACGTCTTCGGCCCGGACGCGGGCGTCGCCGGCGACTGGCACTTCACCCACTACGCGGCCCGCGCCGCCGGCGGCACCGGCCTGATCCTCGTCGAGGCGACCGCCGTCAGCCCCGAGGGCCGGATCAGCCCCGCGGACCTCGGCATCTGGAACGACACACAGGTGGAGGCGTTCCGGCGCATCACCCGCTTCCTGAAGAGCCAGAACACCGTCCCGGGCATCCAACTCGCCCACGCGGGCCGCAAGGCCTCGACCGACCGCCCGTGGAAGGGCGGCGCCCCGCTCGGGACCGACGCACACGGCTGGCAGCCGTTCGCCCCCAGCCCGCTGCCGTTCGACGAGGGCCACCCCGTGCCCGACGAGCTGACGCGGGAAGGGATCACGGACATCGTCGGCCAGTTCGCGGACGCGGCCCGCCGCGCGCTCGACGCCGGGTTCGAGGTCGCCGAGGTCCACGGCGCGCACGGTTACCTGATCGGCGAGTTCCTGTCGCCGCACAGCAACCACCGCACCGACGAGTACGGCGGCTCCTTCGACAACCGGGTCCGCTTCGCTCTGGAGGTCGTCGACGCCGTGCGCGCCGTGTGGCCCGAGGAACTGCCCCTCTTCTTCCGTATCTCGGCAACCGACTGGCTGGAGGAGCAGGGCTGGACGGTCGACGACACCGTCCGCTTCGCCTCCCTCCTCAAGGAGCACGGCGTCGACCTGCTCGACGTCTCCTCCGGCGGCAACGCCCCGCGCGTGCGCATCCCCACCGGCCCCGGCTACCAGGTCCCGTTCGCCGCGCGCGTCAAGGCGGAGACCGGGCTGCCGGTCGCCGCGGTCGGTCTGATCACGGAGGCCGAGCAGGCCGAGAAGATCCTCGCCAACGGCGAGGCGGACGCCGTCCTGCTCGGCCGCGAACTGCTGCGCAACCCGTCCTGGGCGCGGCACGCGGCCCGCACGCTCGGCGGCGAGGTCCACGTACCGCAGCAGTACCACCGCGCCGTCTGAGCACCCGTCCCGCGGAGCACCCGCCCTCCGGGCATCCGTTTGAGGGCTCGGTTCGCCTCCGGGGCGCCTTAAGACGGCGTCGACGGTCGATCGTGCTCGACCCCTCGTCCCTCGGGGCCTCCGCGCGTTCTCCCTTTCGACGCCGCCGCGCCCCTTCGGCTCACTCGCCCCGACGTCGGCCCTCCGGGAGACCTCTCCCGGAGGGCCGACGTGCGCGCGGCGGAATTCACCCGCGCGCACCGATGAGTTTCGGCGGCCGGGCCGGTCCGTACTGCTGTCGCGGGGCCGACGTGCGCACAGACCGCATCGCAGGACGCTGTCAGTGGTCGGGTGCAGACTGGCCCATATCCGAGACAACGGCGTCCTGGAGGGATATCGGCCATGACCGATGTACTGCTCACCGTAGGCACTCGCAAGGGGCTCTTCATCGGCCGGAGAAGGGGCGGCACATGGGAGTTCGACGGCCCCCACTTCAATGCGCAGGCCGTCTATTCCGTCGGCATCGACATGCGCAGCCGGGTACCGCGCCTGCTCGTCGGCGGTGACAGCTCGCACTGGGGCCCGTCCGTCTTCCACTCGGACGATCTCGGCAGGACCTGGATCGAGCCGAAGAAGCCCGCCGTTAAGTTCCCCCAGGACACCGGCGCCTCGCTGGAGCGGGTCTGGCAGCTCCATCCGGCGACCGAGGCGGCACCGGACGTGGTCTACGCGGGGACCGAGCCCGCCGCCCTCTTCCGCTCCGACGACCGCGGCGAGACGTTCGACCTCGTCAGGCCGCTGTGGGAGCACCCGACCCGCTCGCAGTGGGTGCCCGGCGGCGGCGGTGAAGGTCTGCACACGGTGGTGACCGACCGCCGGGACCCCGATGCGGTCACGGTCGCCGTCTCGACGGCCGGCGTGTTCCGCTCCCGCGACGGAGGAGCGAGCTGGGCGCCGTCCAACCAGGGCGTGTCGGCGGTCTTCCTGCCGGATCCGAACCCGGAGTTCGGGCAGTGCGTGCACAAGATCGCCCAGGACGCCGTGAATCCCGACCGCCTCTATCTCCAGAACCACTGGGGCGTCTACCGCAGCGACGACGCCGGCGCCCGTTGGACCGACATCGGCGCCGGGCTGCCGTCCGACTTCGGTTTCGCGGTGGCCGCGCATCCGCACCGCGCCGACACGGCGTACGTCTTCCCGATCACGGCCGACTCCGACCGCGTCCCGGCCGGCCGGCGCTGCCGGGTCTACCGGACCGGTGACGCGGGCGGGAGCTGGGAGGCGCTGTCGGCGGGCCTGCCCGAGGGCGACCACTTCGGGACGGTGCTGCGCGACGCGATGTGCACGGACGACGCGGACCCGGCCGGCGTCTACTTCGGCAACCGCAACGGCGAGGTGTACGCGAGCGCGGACGACGGCGACTCCTGGCAGCAACTGGCCTCGCACCTCCCGGATGTGCTGTGTGTGCGGGCGGCGGTGATGCGCTGAGCAGCACCGGTCACGGGGGGGCCGTCAACTGCGGCTGGGGAACGGATCATGTGGTGCCGCGGGTGCTGACCGCACCAGTAGAGTGACGCCCCGTGGCACCACGACCGTTGAAAGAAATCATCGAGCCCGGCTGGGCGGACGCGCTCGCCCCGGTGGCCGAACGCATCGCCGCCATGGGCGACTTCCTCCGCGCGGAGATCGCCGCGGGGCGTACGTATCTGCCCGCCGGACAGCATGTGCTGCGCGCGTTCCAGCAGCCGTTCGACGACGTCCGTGTGCTGATCGTCGGGCAGGATCCCTACCCCACGCCGGGCCATGCCGTCGGACTCAGCTTCTCGGTCGCGCCGGACGTGGCGCCGTGGCCGCCCAGCCTCGACAACATCTTCCGGGAGATGCACGCCGACCTCGGCCATCCCCGTCCCTCGAACGGGGACCTCACGCCCTGGACACGTCAGGGCGTGCTGCTGCTCAACAGGGCGCTGACGACCGCGCCCCGCAAGCCCGCGGCGCACCGCGGCAAGGGCTGGGAAGAGGTCACGGAGCAGGCGATCCGCGCGCTCGCGGCGCGCGGCAAGCCGCTGGTGTCGGTCTTGTGGGGCCGGGACGCCCGCAATCTGCGCCCTCTGCTGGGCGACCTGCCGGCGATCGAGTCGTCGCACCCCTCGCCCATGTCCGCGGACCGCGGCTTCTTCGGCTCCCGCCCGTTCAGCCGGGTCAACGAGCTCCTGATCCGGCAGGGCGGGCAGCCCGTCGACTGGCGCCTGCCGTGACGCGCGTGCTCGGCGTCGACTCGGGCGGCTCGGGACTGCGGGTCGCGCTGGCCGAGGCGGGCGCGCTCGACAAGGCCGGGACCGCGGTGTCGGCCGAGCCGGTACGGACGGGCCCGGACGGGATCGACGCCGGGCACATGCTGGAGCAGCTGGTGCCGATGGCGCGAAGCCTCCTGGAGCGGTCCGGGGGCGGCGAGCCGGCCGCGGTCGTGATCGGCGCCGCCGGGATGGCCACGCTGGGCGGCCGGCTGCGCGCCGAACTGCCCGCCGCGCTGGCCGCGTCGCTCGGCGTACGGCGGCTGGGCCTGGCCGCCGACGCGGTGACGGCCTACGCGGGGGCGCTGGGTCAGCGGCCCGGTGCCGTGGTCGCGGCGGGCACGGGCATGATCGCGCTCGGCACGGACCTCGCGTCGTGGCGCCGTGCCGACGGCTGGGGTCATCTGCTGGGCGACTGCGGTGGCGGGGCGTGGATCGGCCGGGCCGGTCTCGAGGCGGCGCTGCGCGCGCACGACGGGCGCAGGGGCGGTTCCCGGCCCCTGCTGGCGCGGATGGAGGCCCTGTTCGGTCCGGCGGCGGAACTGCCGGGGCAGCTCTATCCGCGCCCCGACCGGCCCGCGGTGCTGGCCTCCTTCGCCCCCGAGGTCGCGGCCTGCGCGGAGCACGACCCGGTCGCGGCCGGCATCCTCGCCCGTGCCGCCGCGCACATCGTCGAGGCGGCCGCCGCCGTGTGCCCGGCCGGGGCCGGGACGCCGGGCGGGTGCGACGTCGCGGTGACCGGCGGCGTACCGAAGCTCGGCGACTCCCTCCTGGTGCCCCTGCGGGCCGAGCTCGCGGACCAGGTCCCCGGCGCGCGTCTCGTGCCCGCGGCCGGCGATCCGCTGTCGGGTGCGCTGCTGCTCGCGGAGGCCGTCGCAACCGGGCGGCTGCTGCTGCCGCCCCATCCGACGATGCTGCACGTCGTGATGGAGCCGGATGCGTGATCCGCCCACCGGCGAGACATCGCCGAGCGGATAAACACGGACAGAAGACGCACGGATGCACCCTCCCCGAACAGCCGCGCCGACAAAACCAGTAGCATGCGGCGCCATGAGCTCCCCCACTGGGCCTGCACCCGGCCTGCCTGTACGAATGCCACGACCCCGACAGTCCGGGCGACACCGCCGCCCGGAGCCGGTGGCCGCGCCCGAGGGCGCGCCCGCGCTCGTCCTCGCCGTGCCCGGCGCTCCCGCGCCGGCGGCGCGCAGCCTGGCCGAAGAGGTCATAAGCATCGCCCGGTCCGAGCTGCCCGGCCTCGAAGTCGCCATCGGCTACCTCGACGGCGACAACGAGGAGTACCCCACGCTGACGGCGGTCCTCGCGCGCACCGCGGCCGTCCGCACCGAGCGGTACGAGATCGCGAAGGCTGCGGGCCGTGAGGTCGCCGAGCCCGAGGGCCCCGCCGCCGTCGTCGTCCCGCTGCTGGCCGGCCCGGACAACGTGCTCATGCGCCGGATCCGTGAGGCCCTCATGGACAGCGGGGCCGTCGCGGAGCTGACCGATGTCCTCGGTCCGCACCCGCTGCTCGCCGAGGCCGTGCATGTGCGGCTCTCCGAGGCCGGTCTGGCGCGCGCCGACCGTGCGCGGCTGTTCACGGTGGCGACGGCGGCCGACGGCATCATCCTCGCCACGGTGGGCGGCGAGGAGGCCGTGCAGGCCGCCGGCATCACCGGCATGCTGCTCGCGGCCCGGCTGGCCGTGCCGGTGATGGCCGCGGCGCTCGACGAGCCGGGTTCGGTCGCCGCGATCGCGGAACAGCTGCGCGGTTCGGGCTCCGTCCAGTTGGCGCTGGCGCCGTATTTGGTGGGTCCGGAGCTGCCGGAGGGTCTGCTCGACGCCGCCGCGAAGGAGGCCGGCTGCGCCGCTTCCGAGGCCCTCGGCGCGTACCCGGCCATCGGCAAGCTCGTCCTGTCGCAGTACGCGACGGCCCTGGGCATCGCCCAGCCGCAGGGGACTCAGCGCTGACAATCCCGCCGGGCTCCAGTGGGAAGGGCCCGTGCCGGTCGACATGTCGACCGGCACGGGCCCTTTCGCGTGGGTGCGCGCCGGCTCGCCGTGCCGGGGCCGGCTGCCGGGTCAGGTGAAGATCACGCAGGACGCCGCGGGGACCGGCAGGGAGCCCGCGCGGCGGGGAATGCCCGTCGCCTCGTCGATGTCGAACCAGGTCACGTCCCCGGAGCGCTCGTTGGCCGCGTACAGCCTGCGGCCCGAGGGGTCGAGGGCGAGGTCGCGGGGCCAGTGGCCGCCGCACGGCACGGTGGCGACGAGCTCCGCCTTCTCGGCGGTCTCGTCCAGGTCCAGTACCGCGATGCTGTCGTGGCCCCGGATCGCGGCCCACACACGCCTGCCGTCGGGCGCGACGACGACTGCCGAGGGGTACGCGGGGCCTTCGGCGCCGTCCGGCAGCACACGGACGCCGGCGAGCGGTTCCAGGGTCCCGGCGCGGTCGTCCCAGCGGCACACGGTCAGCGTCGGCTCCAACTCGCCCAGGGCGTAGGCGTGGCCGCCGCCCGGGTGGAAGGCGAGGTGGCGGGGTCCCGTACCGGGCGGCAGCGCGGTCTCCCGGTGGACGGTGAGGCGACCGGTGGCGCGGTCGTGGGCGTGTACGCGTACCGCGTCGGTGCCGAGGTCGACGGCGATGACCCAGCGTCCTGACGGGTCGGGCAGGACCTGGTGGGGGTGGGGCCGGGTCTGCCGGTCGGGATCGGGGCCGTGGCCGTCGTACCGGACGACGGCGGCGACCGGACGCGGCGATCCGTCCGGGCCCAGGGGCAGCACGCTGACGCTGCCGGAGCCGTAGTCGGCGGTCAGCAGGTGGCCCTGGGCGAGGGCGAGGTGCGTCGGGCCCTCGCCTGCGACGGGTGCCGGCGCGCCGATCGGGCGCAGCGCGCCGCCGGTGATGTCGAAGGCGGCGACCGCGCCGTCGGTCGTCTCGGAGACCGCGTACAGGACCGTGTCCGTCGCGGCCAGATAGGAGGGGTCGGCGACCGCGTCGGTGGCCGCGGTGACTGTCAGGGCGCCGGTTCCGGGGTCCACGGTGGCGGCCGTGATCCCCCTTCCGCCCGCCGAGGTGAACGATCCGATGAAGGCCCGCCCCACGCCTGTGTCACCCACAGGGTCTCCCCTCTCGTCCCGCGGAGCGCCCGTGGACCGCCCAGGGGCCGCGTCACGCGGTGTGCGGCCCCGACGGTAGCAGTAGGTCTAGACCAAAGGGCATCCCTGGGGACGGCTCCTCGGGGCCTACGCCGGTACGAGCGGGGCGCGCGGCGAGGTGCGGACCGGATGGGCGAGGTCCGCGAGTGCGCGCTCCAGGCCGTGCAGATGACCGAGCGCGGCTTCGGCCCCGGGGTGGTGCTGCGGGACGTGCACGACCTCCGTGGGCACCGAGGACCGAACGGGCCGTGCCGGCACCAGTGCGTGGACGGCGGCCTCGACGCGGCCGCAGGCGGCCGCGAGCCGGGCGTCGTGGGACGCTTGCGGATCGGCGGCGACGGCGGCCAGTCCGCGCACCTCGCGGGCGCACACGTCGAGCAGTTCGATGACCCGGCGCGCGCGGGCCTTGCGCGCCCGCAGCGGGCTGAGCGGGTGGACCAGCGGGGCGAGCGAGAGGCGTACGCGGCCGAGCAGCAGCTCCAGCTCCGCGGCGAGCGGCGCCGGGTCGGCCGTCTCGTCCCCGGCGAGGCGGCGCGCGGCCGCGGTGGTGCAGTCGTGCACGCAGCGCACCGCGCGCCGGATCCAGGCGTCGGTGGCGGCGTGGGTGGTGACCGGCAGGACGAGCGCGACGGCGAGCGCCGCGCCCAGCGCGCCGACCGCGGTCTCCTCCAGACGCAGGAGCAGCAGGCCCGGGTGGAGCACGCCGAGCAGTCCGTAGAGCAGCCCGGCCATCACGGTCACGAAGAACATCATCCAGCTGTACGACGGGGCCGCGGTGTAGAAGATGCCGAAGACGCACACGGCGACCAGGACGGCGGTGGGGCCGGGAGCGCCGGCCACCGGTACGGCGATCAGCAGGCCCGCGACGATGCCGGTGACGGTGCCGACGACCCGGCGGAAGCCGCGCACCAGCGTCTCGCCCCGGGAGGCGGTGTTGACGAAGATCCACCAGGCGGTGCCGACGGCCCAGTACCAGCGGTCCCCCGAGACGAGCTGTCCCGCCGCGAGCGCGAGAGCGCACGCCACCGTGGCCTGGAACGCCTGGCGGGTGGCGGGACGGGCGAGTCCGCGTCCGGGCAGCGGTGCGGGCGCGGGCGGCGGGGGCGTGCGGCGCTCGATGCACCAGGCGCCGAAGCGGACGGCGGAGGCGGCGGCGAGCGCGAGGGCGACGGCTCCGTACAGTTCGGGCAGTTGCGCGGGGACGGCGTGCAGGAACTGGGTGACGAAGAACATCATGAACGCGAAGATCCCCAGCGCGTGTCCGCGCGGCCCCCACCGGCGCGCGTAGACACCGCAGAAGACCACGGCGAGCCAGGCGGCGGCACGCAGCAGCGGCTGTCCGTGCAGGACGGTCGCGAGCGCGAGGACGGGGAAGCCGGCCGCCGGCAGCAGTGCCGTGGTCACGGCCTGCCGGCGCGCCGTGGGGTCGCCGACGGTGAACAGAGCGAGCAGTGCGGCGAGGCCGCCGGTGATCGAGGCGACGAGCGAGAGGCCGGCGGACTCGGCCGCGGCGACGGCGAGGCCGACGCCGAGGACGGCGCGCGTCGAGACGCGCAGCCGAAGGCGTCCCGGGTCGGGCGCGACGAACGCCCTCTTCATGTGCTGCAGGCCGGTCATGCTCCTCACGACGGTCGTCCCGCCCCCCTTGCTGATCGACGCGCCGCTGTGCGGCGGTCTCGGACACGGCAAAGGCGCCGCGGGTCCGGTCCGGCTCCGTCGCCGGTCCGGCGCTGCGCAGCGCCCTGTCTGTGCACAGGAAAGCATCTGCCGGTCAATGGCTCAACAGGGTGGAATTCGACTGGGCCATTGGTACAGTCGCGGGAGGGGTATGCGGACCAGGGAAGGGCCAACGGACCATGGCGGTGGACGAGCTCGACACGCGCATCCTGCGCCTGCTGATCGAGCAGCCGCGCACGAGCGTGCGCGAGTACGCGCGGATCCTCCAGGTCGCGCGCGGCACGCTGCAGGCCAGGATCGACCGGCTGGAGCGCGAGGGGGTGATCACGGGCACGGGGCCGCACCTCTCCCCCGCCGCGCTCGGTCACCCGGTGCTCGCCTTCGTCCACGTCGAGGTGACCCAGGGGCATCTGGACGAGGTCGGCGAGGCGCTGGCCGCGGTGCCGGAGATCATCGAGGCGTTCTCGATCACCGGGGGCGGCGATCTGATGACCCGGGTCGTGGCGCGGGACGCCGGTCACCTGGAGGACGTGATCCAGCGGCTGATCAACCTGCCCGGTGTGGTCCGTACGCGGACCGAGGTGGCGCTGCGGGAGCGGGTGCCGTACCGGCTGCTGCCGCTGGTCGAGTCGGTCGGGCGGGCGGCCGGTTCCTCCCGCTGAGAGGCGCCTTGGCATGCTGGACGCCATGAGCCCTGCGCGTACCCCTTCGGTCATCTTCGATCTCGACGGCACTCTGGTGGACAGCGAGCCGAACTACTACGAGGCCGGGCGCCGGGTGCTCGCCTCGCACGGCGTGACCGGTTTCGACTGGGACGAGCACACGTCGTTCATCGGGATCGGCACGCGCGAGACGCTGGAGATCCTGCGGGCCCGGTACACGATCGACGCGCCGCTCGACGAGCTGCTGGCGGCGAAGAACCGGATCTATCTGGAGCTGGCGCGCGCGTCGACGGACGTGTTCCCGGAGATGCGGAAGTTCGTGGAGGGGCTGGCGGCGGACGGGGTGCCGATGGCTGTCGCGTCGGGCTCGTCGCGGGCCGCGATCGATGCCGTCCTCGCGGGGACCGGGCTCGACGCGCACATCCGGGTGACGGTCTCGGCTGAGGAGGTCGGCCGCGGCAAGCCGGAGCCGGACGTCTTCCTGGAGGCGGCGCGCCGGCTGGGCGCGGACCCCGCGGACTGCGTCGTCGTGGAGGACGCGCCGCCGGGCGCGGCGGCCGCGAAGGCGGCCGGCATGCGGTGCATCGCCGTGCCGTATGTGCCGGCCACGGCGGCGGACCCGGCGTTCCTGGCGGCGGATCTGCTGTTCGCGGGCGGCCAGCGTGAGTTCACGGCGGAGACGGCCCACGCCTGGACGACGAGCCTTCGGTAGCGGGCCGCTTCGCCGCGCGGGGCGTGAGCTCGGTGGGCGGCTCCCCCTGGCGCCCCGGGCGGTGTTCCTGCCCGGAGCCCGGAGGCGCCGGTCGGCGCGGCCAGGGGGGCCGACGCCCGCCCGGACGACCGCCCGAGGCCACCGCGGCAGCGCCGCCGGAGCCAACCATCCTCGCTGCCGACGCCGGCCCGGACGGCGACCGTCCACGGAGCCGGCGCGGCACGGGGCCGCCCACGGCCGCCCCACCGCCACCGCCTCCGGAAGCAGCCCCGCCCGCACGGCAACCGTGCCCAGGGCGACACCGACCGGACGGCGAACGTCCGCCGAAGCCGGCGGTCGCGCTCCGGAGCGCGCGCCAGGCGGCGGCCACGGGCCGATCGCCGGGTCAGTCCGCCGCATGCGTCAAGTCCCCCCGCAGGCGTTGGGCGCGGAGCACCAGGAGCATTTCGAAGCGGCGGTCCGGGTCGTCGATCGCGTCGCCCCACAGCTCGCGGATCTGGCGCAGCCGGTAGCGGGCCGTCTGGGGGTGGATGCCGAGGCGGGTCGCCACCTCGGGGGCGCCGCCCGAGGTTTCGATCCAGGCGAGCAGCGTCGCGGCGAGGCGGCGCGCCTGGATCGGGCTCGTGCCCTCCAGCGGCGCCAGGCAGCGCGGTGCCGCCGCGTCGATCAGTTCCTGGGACGGTAACAGCACCAGTTCTTCCGTGCGTTCGGTGCAGTGCAGCACCTCGCCCCGCGGCAGCAGGCCGCTCTCCACCAGCCGCACCGCCGTCTCCGCCCAGCGCAGTGACGTCGCGGCGGCGGCGAGCGGTACCGAGGGGCCGATCGCGCCCGACCAGCCGGCCGTGGCGCGGCGGACCATCTCCCAGCGGCCCGCGGTGTCCGGTTCGGGGATGACGATGCGGGGCTGTTCGCTCTCCATGTCGAGGAGGATGTCCTGGCCGACGGCCGGCGCCACGGCCTCCCGGGCCGGCCGGATGAGCACCCCGACGGCGATCGTTCCGGGCAGTTCCCAGCCGATGCGGGCGGCCCGTTCGCCCAGTGCGGCGGCCGGGTCGCCGCGGTGTTCGACGAGTAATCGGTCGATCAACTGCCGTTGCAGCCGCAGGCGTTCGCCGGCACGGCGGGCCGCTGCCTCGGCGTAGCCGCGTACCGACTGCTCGACGAGTCCGTCCAGGTACTCGAAGCCGGATTCGGCGAGTTCGTACATCGCGGGCGCGGCGATGTCGACCTGCTGGCCGATCTCGGCGAACCTCCGCCAGGCGAGCCGGACGCCGAGCCGGTAGACGGCCTGGAGGGCGTCCAGGCTGCGGCCGTTCAGGCCCTCGCCGCGGCCGAACTCCTGGAACACCTCGGGCGGTACCCGGGGTTTCTGCGCCCCGGACGCCAGGTGCTGCACGAAGCGTTCGATGGCGCGCCGGATGCCGACGAGCGCCATCGGCTCGCCGGACTCGTCCTCCACGAGCCGCAGGTGCGGGAAGTCGCGGCGGATCTCGCGGAGGATCGCCTGGGCCAGTTCACCGGCCTCGCCGAGCGCGATCGCGGCGAACCGCTCCACCTGCGGCTTGGGCACCTCGCTCCACGCCGGACGCGTCATCGTCCCGGCGAGGCGGTGTCGTAGCTGATCAACGGGACGTTCGGCTGCTCGGGAGCGGCGTCCAGCAGGGCGACGATCCCGAAGGCCGTACCCACGGCGAGTGCCGCGGCGATCACCGCGGTGGCTGCGGCGGCGAACAGTCTGCGCATAGTCGGGTCAGCTCCTCGTTGGAGACGATCCCCACCCCGTATGGCCGGCCCCCACCGGCTGGACGCACAGTGTTGACGGGACATTGACAATCCGTCAAGTGCCCGCCTACGGTCATGGCCCCGAGGGCTGACCGGCCCGGGCCCGTGCATCTCCGTGCGAGTTTCTCGATTCAGGAGTGCCCGGATGCGCCGTACCGCTTCACCGATGTCCCTTGTCCTGCTGGGAGCCGGGGTCTTCCTGCTCGTCCTGGCCCCTCTCCTGGTCGGGTACGTCCAGCCGCAGGCCAAGCGCACCCCGATCGATGTCGACACCACCACGGTGTTCACCGGTACCGGGAGCTACTTCGACACCTCGAAGCTCAGGACCGTGCACGGGAAGACGATCACGATCACCCGCCGGGTCCGCGGGGACGTGGCCGACAGCGTCAGGAGCGGCAACGCCGTATGGGACGTGTCGACGTCCGTCGACACCGACCGCACGCTGCCCGCGTCCGACACCCGGGACTCCCTCCAGTGGACGTTGGAGCGCTGGGTCACCGACCGCTCCACCAACGAACCGGTGCACTGCTGCCGGGAGACGCCCGCCTTCGACGGCGAGGCGTACCTGAAGTTCCCCTTCGACGTCGAGGAGCGCTCCTACCGCTGGTGGGACGGCACGCTCGGCGCGGTCGTGCAGCTCCGTTACGCGGGCCGCACGACGGTGCAGGGGTACGAGGGGCTGCGGTTCACCGGCAGCGTCCCGCCCACCAGGACGGGGGTGCGCCAGGTGCCGGGGCGGCTCGTCGGCAGGCCGCGGACCCCGCAGGTGCTTGCCGAGGAGTGGTACGCGAACAGCGGCATCGAGCTGGTCGCCGACCGGCGCACCGGCCGGATCGTGTACGCCGCCATCGGGCCGCGGAAGACCCTGCGCGCGCCCGGTGCGGACAAGGACGCGGTCGTGCTCCTGGCGAGCGAGAAGATCGCCTTCACCCCGCGTACGCAACGGCAGCAGGTGGACCTGGCCTCGGCGGACAGCGAGAAGCTCGCGCTGCTCGGGACGACCGCACCGGCCGGGGCCGCCGTGCTGGGTACGGTGCTCGCCCTCCTGGGCGGAGTGCTGGTCGCCCGGGGGCGTCGAACGGAACCGGCGCATCCGGATGCTCACGAGATGACGAATCAGGCGGCCTGAGGTCCGCACAAGTTGTCAAACCGGTGAGTAGCCGTGTGTCGAACGCGTACCGAAAACTGGCTGTCCCCACCAGAGCACGGCCCCACCGGTCACCTTCCCCCCACCCCGCGACCCTGCGACGCGTATCGCCAACCTCCCACACAGCGACACGAGTTGGAGCACGCATGCCCCAGCACGTACCTCCTCCCCCACTGCTCGACGCCGGACAGCAGCCCGACCGGCACCCGCCCGGCCGCACCCAGGCCGCCCCGCACGACCCCGGCCCGCCCGGCCGCATCGTCTTCCTCGCCCATCGCGACCTGGACAACCCCGCCGCCGGCGGCTCGGAGCTGCTGATCGACCAGCTCGCCCGCGGCCTCTCGGAGCGCGGCCACGACGTCACCCTGCTGTGCGGCGGCCCCGCCGGGCACCGGCGGCCCTACCGCGTCGTGTCGGCCGGCAGCACGCTCGGGCACTACGCGGGCGCCCGATCGGCCTTCGCCCGGCAGGTCGGCACGTGCGACCTGCTCGTCGAGGTCTGCAACGGGATGCCGTACCTGACACCGCTGTGGCATCGCGGTCCCACCCTGTGCCTGGTCAACCATGTGCACACCGAGCTGTGGGACATGCGCTTCCCCGCGCCCGTCGCCCGGGCCGGACGGCTGCTGGAGCACTGGGCCCTGGCGCGGGCGCACCGGGGCAATCTGCTGGTCGCCGTCTCCCCGTCCACGGCGGGCGCCCTGCGGGCGATCGGCGTGGACCGGGAGCAGATCCGCGTGGTGCACAACGGGGTCCACGAGCCCGCGGCGCGTGCCCCTCGCTCCGCGACGCCCCTCTTCCTGGCCCTGGGCCGGCTGGTCGACTACAAGCGCATCGACCTCCTGCTGCGGCTGTGGGAACGCGTCCGGCCCGTGACCGGCGGCAGGCTCGTCATCGTCGGCGACGGCCCCGAACGGCAGCGCCTCGAGCACCTCGCGGGCCCCTCCGTCGAGTTCACCGGCCATGTCACGGAGGAGGAGAAGCACCGGCTGCTGTGCGCGTCCTGGCTCCTGCTGCACCCCGCGGCGGTCGAGGGCTGGGGACTGGTGGTGACCGAGGCCGGGGCGCGCGGCACGCCGGCTCTCGGCTTCGACGTGCCGGGCCTGCGGGACTCGGTCGAGGACGGTGTCACCGGCGTCCTCGTCGGCGGCGAGTCGTCGTTCGCCGCGGCGTGGTGCGCCCTCGCCCTCGACCACGACCGGCGGGAGGGCATGGGCAAGGCCGCGGCCGAACGCGCCGCGGACTTCCACTGGAGCAGCTCCGTACGGCAGTTCGCGGCGGTGGCGGCCGAGGCCGTGGAGCGCGCCCGCGCCCAGGGCGGCACGGGGACAACGGGCGCCCGCACCCGAAGGGGTACCGGGGCAACGCGCGCCCGCACCCAGGGCGGCGGGGCCACGGCGGGACCCGTCCAGGGCGGCGGCGCCGGGACGACGGGCGCACGCAGGTGAAGGATCCGTCGTTCCGCCGCTCCCTCACGCTCTTCCGTGCCTTCCTGCGCGAGCAGGACGATCCCCGTACCGCCTACGACCTGCTGGCCCGCGACGCGGCCGACCAGGTCGAGCGCCACATGGCGCTGAGCGGCCGTGTCGTCGTCGACGTCGGCGGCGGACGCGGCTACTTCACGCGGGAGTTCCGCCGACGCGGCGCCCACAGCTACCTCTTCGAGCCGGACCCGGCCGAGCTCGCCGCGCGGCCCGGCGCGGGCACGGTCGTCGCGGACGGTTATCTGCTGCCGCTCGCCGACGGCGCGGCCGACGTCTGCTTCTCGTCCAATGTGCTGGAGCACGTGTCCGACCCGCGCACCTTCCTCAGCGAGATGGTGCGGGTGACCCGGCCGGGCGGACTGATCTACGTCTCGTTCACCAACTGGCTGTCGCCGTGGGGCGGTCACGAATGGGCGCCCTGGCACTACCTGGGGGCCGAGCGTGCCCGGGCCCGCTACGAGCGGCGAACCGGCCGGCCGGCCAAGCACCGGCTCGGGGAGAACCTGTTCGCCATCGGGGTCGGAGCGACCCTGCGGCACGTCAGGGGCCGCGACGACGTCGAGGTCGTCTCCGCGCGGTCACGGTACTGGCCCGTCGTCCCCCAGCTCGTCCCGCTCGTGCCGGGGTTGCGCGAGTTCGCCACATGGAACCTCCTCCTCATCCTCCGGCGGTGTTCATGACCAGCGCTGTCCACGCACGTCCGCCCGCCTCCCCCGCGGCCGGTCCCCCGCCGCCCGGGCCACCGCCCCCGCCGCGGCGCTCGCGCCGCTGGCTGCTGGGGTTCTGGGCGGCGGTGTTCATCGCGTTCCTCGCGGTCTCGCCGGGCCGGATGACGTTCGAGACGAAGCTCGGCGTGGTGGCCGACCCCTGGGGGTTCCTCCGCGATCTGGGCCAGTTGTGGCACGACCGGGCCGGGTTCGGCGGCATCACGGACCAGTACGCGGGCTACCTGATCCCGATGCTGCCGTTCCACGCGGCGGCCGACCTCGTCCGGCTGCCCGTGTGGCTCGCCGAACGGCTGTGGCTCTCGCTCGTGGTCACCACGGCCTTCTGGGGCGCACTGCGCCTGGCCGAGCGTCTGGGCACCGGCTCCGCGGCGACCCGGCTGCTCGGTGCCGCGGTGTACGCGCTGTGGCCGACGTACACCATCGTGGTCGGCTCGACATCGGCCGCCGCCCTCCCGGGGGCCCTGCTCCCCTGGGTGCTCCTGCCGCTGACCGATCCGCGCACGAGCCCCCGGGTCGCGGCGGCCCGCTCCGCTCTGACGATCCCCCTGATGGGCGGCGTGAACGCCGCCTCCACCCTCGCCTCGCTGCTGCCCGTCGGCCTGTACCTGCTGTGCCGGCCGGGCGGGCCCCGCAAGCGCGCCCTGATCGCCTGGTGGACCCCGTGCGTGGTCCTCGCGACCGCCTGGTGGATCGTGCCGCTGCTGCTGCTCGGGACGTACGGCGAGAACTTCATGCCGTACGTGGAGACGTCGCAGACCACCACCGCCACGATGTCGGCGACGGAGGTGCTGCGCGGTGCGGGCAACTGGGTCGGCTACCTGAACTTCGGGGAGGCATGGCTGCCCGCGGGCTGGACCGTCGCCACGTCGGGGCTGGTGATCGCCGGATCGGTGCTCGCCGCCGCGCTCGGCCTCGCCGGTCTCGCTCGGCGCGACCTGCCCGAGCGGCGCTGGCTGGTGCTGACCGTGCTGACGGTCGCCCTCGTCACCCTCGCCGGGTACGGCGGCGCGCTGGGCGGCCCGTTCCACGAGACCGTGCAGGGCTGGCTGAACGGCCCGCTGGTGCCGTTCCGCAACATCTACAAGTTCCAGACGGGCATGGCGCTCGCGCTCGCCCTGGGGCTCATGCACCTCACTGCCGTCCTGCCGGACACCGTGCCCGCCCGCGCCCGGCGCCTCGCGCCCGCGGCGGCGGCCGCGCTCGTGCTGCCCGGGCTGTGCTGGCCGTACGTCAACGGCTCGATCCTTCAGCCGGGTTCCTTCCGGCAGCTGCCCGCGTACTGGGAGGCGACCGCCGACTGGCTGGCCGAGAACTCGGCCGAGGACCGCGCACTGGTCGTGCCCGCGACCGCGCACGGCCTGTACACCTGGGGCTCGCCCATCGACCAGCCGCTGGACGTCCTCGCCCGTTCGCCCTGGGCACAGCGCGACTACGTGCCGTTCGGCACCCCCGGCAACCGCCGCGCCCTGGACGCGGTGGAGCAGGCGCTGACGTCGGGTGGCGAAGTGCCCGGCCTGAGCGAGTTCCTGGGGCGCGCGGGCCTCCACTACGTCGTCGTGCGCAACGACCTCGACCCCGACCAGCTCGGCCACGTCCCCACCACGACGGTGAAGCGGGCCCTGGAGGCGTCCGGGTACCGGCGGGTCACCGGGTTCGGGCCGGTGCTGACCGGCGGGCGCATCGCGGACGACACCCCGGTGCAGGTCGAGGGCCTGTTCCCGCGCCAGCGCGCCGTGGAGGTCTACGAGCCGCCCGCCGGGACACCCCTCCCCGGCACGGCACGGCTGACGCCGGTGGCGTCCACGGCGGTGGTCAGCGGCGGGCCGGAGACCCTGCTGCCGCTGTCCGCCGACGGCGTCCTCACCGGGCGGCCCGCCGTCCTCGCGGGTGACGCGCACCCCGGGGTGGACCGGCCGCAGCTGTACGCGGCCGGCGACGGGATGCGCCGTGCCGACACCCGGTTCGGCCTCGTCAACTCTCACACGTCCCACACGTACACCCGCGAGGAGCGCAACCCCGAGCAGTCGGTGCAGGACCCGGGCGCGGAGCCGCGGCAGATCCTGCCCCGCACCGCGGAGCGGCACCGGACGACGGCCGTGCTGCGGGGTGCCGCGTCCGTCAGCGCGTCCTCCGTGGGGAACTGGCTGTTCCATCTGCCCCAGTACGACCCGGTGAACGCCTTCGACGGCAACCCCGACACCGGCTGGGCCGAGGGATCGCCGGGCTCGCCGAAGGGCGAGTGGCTGCGTATCGCCTTCACCGGCCCCACGCGCATACCACCGTCGCTGTCCCTGACCCCGCTGCCCAGCGGCAACGTGCGCGCGGCTCCCACGGCGGTGCGGGTGGAGACCGACCGGGGCAGCAGGGTGTCCCCGCTGCGGCCGGACGGGACCGCACAGCAGGTGGCCGCGCCCGAGGGCGAGGCCCGGTGGCTGAAGGTGACGATCCTGGAATCCCAGCAGGGCCGCCCGGGCCTGACCGGGGCGGGGTTCACCGAGATCTCGGTCCCCGGAGTCCAGGTGACGCGGATGCTGGAGCTGCCGGCCGACGCGCCCCGCGAGGGCGCCGGGTCGGTGGTCTACTCGCTCCGGCGCGGAAGCGATCCGGGCGGGCTGTCCGCGGTGCCCGCGGAGGTGGGGCTGCACCGGCAGTTCGACGCCGCCCGCCGGGGCGACTACACGGTGCGGGCGACCGCGCTGCCCGTGCCGGGCGACGCGCTGGACGACCTGCTGTTCGACCTCACCGGACAGCGCGACAAGATCCTGGTGAGCGCGGACTCCACGGCCCGCCTCGGCACGAACCTGAGCCCCCGCAACCTGACCGACGGCGACCTCACCACGGCCTGGGTCGCCGGTGAACGCCCGGTCCTGCATCTGTCCTGGCCGAAGAGGACATCGGTCGGCGAGATCGTCTTCGCGGCGGCCGGGGGGCTCGCCACCCGCCCCGAGCAGGTCCAGATCAGTTCCCCGGACG
This sequence comes from Streptomyces sp. NPDC015127, assembly GCF_043080095.1. NCBI lineage: Bacteria > Bacillati > Actinomycetota > Actinomycetes > Kitasatosporales > Streptomycetaceae > Streptomyces > Streptomyces sp. NPDC015127. The sequence continues at coordinate 161,730 of NZ_JBIBVE010000011.1, read as the reverse complement.
GCACGGCGGTGGCGGCCGTGGACGAGAACGGCATGGCGCGGTTCTCCCCCATCACCACCGACCGGATGGACATCACCATCTCCCGTGTGGCGCCGCTGACCCTGCACAACCCGGTCGCCGACGAGCAGTTGCAGCTCCCGGTCGGGCTGAGCGAGGTCCACATCCCGGCCCTGGAGCGGTTCCGCGCGCCGCAGCCGGACCCGGACGACACGTTCACGCTGCCCTGCGGCAAGGGGCCGGTCGTGTCGGTCGACGGGCAGTTCCTCGAGACCCGCGCCGAGGGGCGGGTAAAGGATCTGACCGAGCGCCGCCCGGTCGCCGTCTCGCTGTGCACCAAGGGCGGTCAGGTCTCGCTCGACCGGCGCACGCACACGGTGGAGGCCGGTGACGCCGGTCCGCTGGCCGTCACCGGGATCACGCTCGGCACCGGGCCGTCGCGGGCCGCCGCGAGCACGCCCCGCGGTCTCGGCACCGTCTCGGGCGGCGGTGACCGCCGCACCGTGCGGGTGGGCGCCGGAGACGCCTCGTACCTCCAGATCCACGAGAACCACAACGCGGGCTGGAAGGCCACGCTGAACGGCAGGGAGCTGACGCCGCTGCGGATCGACGGCTGGCAGCAGGCATGGCTCGTCCCGGCCGGAGCGGGCGGCACGGTGACGCTCCTGTACGAGCCCTCGCGCGTGTACGACGTGGGGCTGATCGGCGCCGGGGCCCTGCTGGTCCTGCTGGCCGCGCTCGCCCTCGTCCGGCGCCGCTCCCCGGCCTCGGCCCCCGTGGCGGTGCCGGAGCAGGCGGCGCCGCCCGGTCCCGGACTGCTGCTGGGCACGGTCGCGCTGACGCTGGTGGGTGCGGTGGTCGCCGGTCCGGTCGCCGCGGTGGTGCCCGTGCTCGCGGTCGTGGCGTGGCTGCGCCCGGCGGTCCTCTCGCCGCTCGCGTTCACGGCCCTGGCCGGTGCCGGGATCGCCGCGGTCGCCGGCAGCGGGGAGGCGGCGGCGCTGGGCCGGGGCGCGTACGGTCCGGTGGCCCAACTCCTCGCCCTGACCGCCCTGTTCGCCGCGCTGGTGACGGTGGGGCGGGAGCGCGGGGCCGGGGCCCATCGGGCCGCCCGGCCGACAGGCGGCGGGCCCGCGCCGCGCCACGATCGGGGGAGGGTCTGATGGCCACCGTTCAGCGACCGTCGTCCACCGGCGCCGCAGCGGGCAGACAGGTCACCCGTGTGCCGTTCCCGGTCGTCGACGAGGTGGCACGGCACTGCACGGATCCCGCCGAGCCGAACACGGTGCACATCGAGATCCACCTGCCGGGCCGCGTCGCACCGGACCGGCTGCGCGAGGCGTTCGCCCACGCGCTCCGCCGGCACCCGCGGGCGCTGATGCGCGAACGGGCGCACGGCCCGTTCGCGCACCGCTACGAGTGGGAGCTGACGGACCATCCGGACACGGAGGTCGTCTCCTTCCTCCCGTGCGCGCCCGGCGCCCTCGCCCGCGCCCGCGCCGGCGCTCTCGCCGTGGCGCCGCCGCTGACGGCGTCGCCGCCGCTGCGCCTGGAGGTCGTCGAGGAGCCGGGGACGGCCGGCTGCGTGCTCCTGTTCACTGTGCACCACACGGCGCTCGACGGCCCGTCGTGCCTGCGGATCGCGGCGACGGCGGCGGAGCTGCTCAGCGGCCGCCCGGCCCCGGCGGTGCCGTCCCCGGTCCGGCCCGTGGCCGCACCGGAGCGACGGGCGACCCGCGCGCCCGGCCTGGCCAGACCCGCCCGGGTCGCACCCGGCCGACCCGGACCGGTGCCCGGCAACGCCATGCTGGTCACCGAACTGCCCGTGCCGCGGCGCGAGTCGGGCGCCCCGTACACCGTCAACGACCAGCTGATGGCCGCCACGGCCCTGACCGTCGCCGACTGGAACCGCGAGCACGGCGCTCCCGAGCGCCCGCTGCGCATCACGATGCCCGTCGACGACCGCAGCCGCGGACCCGGGATGCCGATCGGCAACGGCACCCGCCTGGTCGAGGTCGGCTTCACCGCCGCGGAGGTCGCGGCCGGCACCGACACGGCCGCGCTGCTGCGCGTCACCGCGGAACGCACCCGCGCTCTCAAAGCGCGGCCCCGGCCTCAACTGGGGCGCGGCGCATCCCTGTTGACGGCTCCGGTGCTGCCCGTCGGCGCCCGGGCCGCGACGACGAGGGCGCTGAGGCGGCTGGCCTCGCCGTGGACGTCCACGACGCTGCTCAGCAACATCGGCCGGGTCCCCTACCCGCTCGACTTCGGCGAGGCGGGGCGGGCGAGCGCCGTCTGGTTCTCGGCGCCCGCCAGGATGCCGCGCGGGCTGACCGTCACCACGGCGTCCACGGGCGGCCGCCTGCACCTGGTGCTGCGGTGGTCCCGGGCGCTGCTCGGCGACGACGACGGACTGCGGCTGTGCGAGGTGTTCGCCCGCCGTCTGGCGGCGACGGATGCGGAGGCCCTGTGACCGGCACCGCTCCCCCGGGGCTCCGTGACTTCTACGAGAACCCCGCCGTGCCCGTGGCGTCGGGCGACGCGCGCAGCCGGCGCCAGGCGCGGATGCTGGCCCGGGCGCTCGACGTACCGGGCGCGCTCGTCGTCGACGTCGGTTGCGGGGACGGCAGCGCGGCCGCCACCGCGGCGCCGGTCCTCGCGGGGCACCGGATCGTCGGTGTCGACTGGTCGCAGGACGCGCTGCGCCGGGCCCGGCCGCGCCTCGCGCACGCGGTGCGCGGCGAACTCGGCGGGGGCGGCCTGCCGTTCGCCGACGGCTGCGCGGACGCGGTGCTGTTCAGCGAGGTCGTCGAGCATCTCGTGGATCCCGACGCGGCCCTGGACGAGCTGCGGCGGATCCTGCGGCCCGGCGGTCATCTGATGCTGTCCACGCCGAATCTGGCCGCCTGGTACAACCGCGTGCTGCTGCTCGCCGGCTGGCAGCCGGTGTTCTCGGAGGTGAGCCTGCGCGGCGTCCACGGCCGGCCGGGCCGCGAGGTGGTCGGCCATCTGCGGCTGTACACGGCCCGTGCGCTGCGTTCCTTTCTCACCGCGTCCGGTTTCGAGGTCGTACGGATCGCGGGTGCTCCGTTCCACGGTGTGCCGCGCGGGCTGCGGCTGCTGGACCGGGCGGCGTGCGCCGTGCCCTCGGCGTCGTCCATCCTACTGGCCCACGCCCGGCGGAGGTAGCGCCATGTGGTGGGGTGTGGGCGCGGCGCTGCTCGCCAACGTGCTGTACAGCGTGGGCTTCGTGGTGGAGAAGCGGGCGCTCGGCGCCCTGCCCGCCCTGTCGGCCCGGCGGCCCGCGCATGTCGTCGCGGTGCTGGTGGCGAGCCCGCTGTGGATCGTCGGGGCGCTGGCGCTCGCCGCCGGGTTCGTCGCCCAGCTGATCGTCTACCGCGCGCTGCCGATCGCGGCCGCGCAGGGCATCTTCGTCTCCGGTCTCGTCCTGCTTCTGCTGCTGTCGTCAGCCGTGCTCGGCGAACAGCCCTCCGGCCGGGAACGCTACGCGCTCGGCGCCGTACTCGTCGCCCTGCTGATGGTCGTCGCCTCGGTGCGCGAGGGCGAGGACGTCGTGAGCACCGGGGCGCCGTGGAGACTGGTGCTCCTCGTGTGCGTGCCCGCTCTCGCGAGCGGGGTGTGGCTGTACGGGCGCGTGGAGGCGCGGGCGCGGCGGCGTCACCGGGTGCCGACGAACGGCATGGGGTACGGGGTGGCCGTCGGGCTGCTCTACGGGGTCAGCTCGCTGGCGATCAAGGGCGCGTCCGGCACGCTGACCGGCGCGGGTGCCGGCGAGGCGGCGCGGGCGCTGCTGGCCTCCCCCTATCCGTATCTGCTGCTGTTCACGGCCGTCGCCGGTCTCGTCATGTCCCAGGCCGCGCTGCAGCGGTGCCGGGCCTCCCTGATCGTGCCCGTCTGCACGACGGTCACCTGTCTGTTCACGGCGGTGATCGGGACGCTCACCTTCGGGGAGCGTCTGCCGGACGATCCGCTGCTGCTCACGCTGCGGGTGGCAGGCACCGCGCTGGCGCTGTCCGTGCTGCTGGCCATGCCGCGCCACGACCCGCAGACCTGACCCCCCGTCCGCCGCCGCGCATGGCGGCCGTCCACGAGAACGAGGAGCCCGTCCCATGAACCCCGACGACCCGCTGCTGCGCATCCTGGCCTGCCCGCTCGACAAAGGGCCGCTGACGCTGCCGGCCGGTGAGAATGTGCTGTACAACCCCCGCCTCCAGCTGAGTTACCCGATCGTGGACGGCATTCCGCAGCTGCTGCCCTCCTCCGGGAGCAAGGTCTCCGCGGACGACCACGAGAGGTATCTGGGGGCGGCCGCCGGGTGACCGCCACCGCGGCGGCGGGGACCACCCCCGCGAGGTGACACGGAAGGTCTGTGCCATACTCAGCGCGCTCATTGCCCGTTCCACCCCGTGGGGATCACCGTTGAAGCCCGAGCCCGCCGTCGCCGGCACCGGAGCCGCCTCCGGCAGCCGTCGCAGGAGCCGGACGGCCGCGCCAGGAAGGCGCCCCGCCGCCGGGGCCGCATCCGACACCCGGGCGGGCAGCGGTACGTGAGCGGAATAGCACTCACCACCCCCTATCTGGACACCGACGCGGACCAGCTCTCCTTCTCCCTGGGGCGGCCCGCGCTCGAGGCACTCGCCGTCCGCGATCTGACGATCGGCGGGCTCGACGTCCAGCTCAGACTCCTGGGCGCCTCCCATCAGGTCTTCGCGGGACCCGTCCGGGAGACCGTTGCCTGCCTGCCCGGCGTAGCGGGAGGTCTGCCCGAGACGTCGGTGCGGGAGTTCGACGACTGGACCTACCGCTTCGGCGCCCACGTCCGCCGTTTCACCGCGGCCGGGTTCAGCGACCAGGTGGCCCGGATCCGCAGCCGGTCGGACGGGAATCCCGAAGCGCTGTACGGGATCTTCCCGGGCTCCCCCGAAGCCGTCACCGCACTCACCGTCGAGCGGCACAGCACCGGACTGGGCTGGCGCACTTGGCACACCTACCCGCAGAGCCGCCAGATCGTGGCGACGCACACCCGGCTGGAGGCCCGATGAAGACCGCCCGACTCATCAGCGTGACGATGCTCGCCACGGTCACGCTCACCGCCTGTGCCGGTGAACCCGACGTCAACGACGTGCCGAGGTCCTGGATCCACAAGGAGTACGACGGTGTCGGCCCGACCTACACCGACAGCAGTGACACGACGTCCGAGGTGGCGAAGGAGATCCACGGCCACACCAAGGCCCAGGACCGCATCGACGACGGTGACTCCGTGTTCCTCCGCTACCGCGACGACATCGTCGCGATCAGCCCCCACCAGGGCGGCAGCATGATCGAGATCGACGACTACCGTGACGGCCACCGGCGCTGGAAGTCCCGCATCGGCAACGTGTGGCCGGACCCGGACAGCGACGCGTTCCGCGGCGGCGGCCCCGGCTCCGGCAAGTAACCGCCTCAGGTCCACCCATCCGAACTCCCCGACGACGTCCCCGAAAGGCACCCCCGTGGCAGAGATCCTCGAGTCGGCAGGCACCGCCCTGCTCTACGGCCTGGTCGGCTTCATCGTGATGGCGGTCGGCTTCATCGCACTCGACCTCGTGACCCCCGGCAAGCTGGTCCATGTGGTGTGGACCGAGCGCAACCGCGGTGCCGCGGTCCTGCTCGCCGGCCAGACGATCGCCATCGGCCTCGTCATCGACCAGTCGATCAGGGCCAGCGAGTCCGAGCAGGGCCTGGCCCTCGGCCTGTTCAGCACGCTGCTGTACGGCCTCGCGGGCGTCGCCGTGATGACGTTCATCTCCGTGGTCGTGGGGCTGCTGACCCCGGGCCGCCTCGGTCACGCCGTGCTCGACGACAACGGGGACCGTCCCCACCCCGCCGCCTGGGTGCAGGCCGCGATGTACATCGGCACGGCCTTCATGGTCGGTGCCGCCGTCTCCTGACCACGCATGGGCACCACCACGCTCGACCGCACCACCACGGTCACCGCCCGCCCGCCCGCGACCCGCTCGCGGGGGGCGCGCTTCCTGCTGCTGTTCTCGGTGTTCCTCTGCGCGGCCTGCGGCCTCGTCTACGAACTGGCGCTCACCGCGCTGGGCAGCTACCTCATCGGCAACTCCGTGATGCAGACCTCCGTGGTCATCTCCGTCATGGTGTTCGCCATGGGTGTCGGCTCGCTGGCGGCCAAGCCGCTCCAGCGGCGCGCGGTCGGCGCGTTCGCCCTGGTCGAGGGGCTGCTCGCGCTCACCGGCGGGCTGTCGGTGCTCGTCCTGTACGTGTCGTTCGCCTGGCTGCGCGTCTACATGCCGTCCATGGTGGTGGTGTCCTTCGTCGTCGGCCTCCTCATCGGGGCCGAGATCCCGCTGCTGATGACGCTGCTTCAGCGGATCAGGCGTCAGGAGGCGGGCAGCGCGGTCGCCGACATGTTCGCCGTGGACTACATCGGCGCCCTGGTCGGCGGCCTGTGCTTCCCGCTTCTGCTCCTGCCGGCCTTCGGCCAGCTCAAGGGCGCTCTGGTGGTGGGCGCCGTCAACGCGCTCGCGGGCGTCCTCGTCGTCCTGTGGATCTTCCGCCGCGAGACCCGCCGGGTCGTGCGGATCGGGCTGCTGGCCGGAATGGCCGCCGTGCTGGCCGTACTCGGCACGGTGTACGCGCTGGCGGACGACATCGAGGTGACCGCGCGGCAGCAGCTCTACCGCGACCCGATCATCCACGCCGAGACGACGCCGTACCAGGACATCGTGGTCACCCGGTCCACGGCGTTCACCGGGGAGCCGGACACCCGGCTGTTCCTCAACGGCGACCTCCAGTTCTCCTCCGTCGACGAGTACCGCTACCACGAGGCCCTCGTCCACCCCGCCCTGTCCGGGAAGCGGTCCTCCGTGCTGATCCTGGGCGGCGGTGACGCCCTGGCCCTGCGTGAGGTCCTGCGCTACGACGACGTCGAGACGGTCACGCTGGTCGACCTCGATCCGGCGATGACGCGGCTCGCCCGCTCCTTCGCACCGCTGCGCGAGCTCAACGGCCGTGCGCTCGACGACCCCCGGGTCACCGCCGTCAACGCCGACGCCTTCAACTGGCTGCGCGACGCGGGCCGGCGCTACGACACGGTCGTCATCGACTTCCCCGACCCGGACAACGCCGCCCTGGCCAAGCTCTACTCCGTCGAGTTCTACCACCTGCTGCGCCACGTCCTGAAGCCGGACAGCCGGGTCATGGTGCAGGGCGGCTCCCCGTTCTTCGCACCCAAGTCGTACTGGTCCATCGCGGCGACGATCGAGGAGGCGGGCTACCGCACCTCCGAGTACCAGGTGGACGTGCCCAGCTTCGGCAACTGGGGCTTCATCCTGGCTACTCCGGGCACGGACGGGCCACCGCCGGCCGTGCGCCTGACCGAGGACGCCCCGCCGCTGCGGTTCCTGGACGACGCGGTCCTCGCGGCCGCCACCGTCTTCCCCGTGGACCGCCGCCCGCAGGACGTACGGGCCAGCACGCTCATGGACCCCGTGATCCTGGAGTACACCAGCCACGAGTGGCAGAACTACTGACCGGGCGGAGGCGCCGCCCAGGACGCCCACCGGACACCGCTGCACGCCCGGCCCCTTGGGGCCCACCCGCCACAAAGTCCCGTTCGTGACCTTCTGTTGGGCTGCCCACTCTCGTAACGTCAGCACGGCCTGAAATGGCCATGACGAAGAAGAGGGTGACCATGCACAAGCGTGTTCTGCAGCTGGTCTTAGCTCTTGCCGTGGGTCTCGCGGTGATCGCGGCACCGGCCGCCGCCGCGCCACCTGGCCCGCCCGACGTGTACCGCCCCGTCCGCGGGCCTGCCGCACCGGCCGAGTACCGGTATCTGCAGAAGACGCTGCCCGGACAGCCGATCCCCCGCCACGCCCACGCCGAGGCCGCCGCGCAGGCGCGCCTGCTGCCCACCACCGGCGGACGCTGGAAGCCGGTCGGACCCACCAACATCGGCGGGCGGATCGTCTCGCTCGCCCTCGACCCGAAGCGGGCCGACACGGTGTACGCCGCCGCGGCGAGCGGCGGGATCTGGCGCAGCACGGACGCCGGGCAGACCTTCGAGTCCGCGTGGCCGGACGACTGGACGCAGGCCATGGGAGCGGTCGCCACGGGGCCGGACGGGACCCTGTACGCGGGCACCGGCGAGGCCAACCCCGGTGGCGGCAGCATCACCTACGAGGGCACGGGCCTGTACCGCAGCAAGGACGGCGGGAGGCACTGGCAACCGATCGGGCTGCGCGACTCCGGCGCGATCAGCGCGATCACCGTCGACCCGGCCGACCCGCGGCGCATCTACGTGGCCGCGGCCGGTTCGCTCTACAACGGCGGCGGCGACCGGGGCGTGTACCGCTCGGACGACGGCGGGGACACCTGGCGGCGGATTCTCGCGGGAGCTGGGGGCACCGCCCAGGGCGAAGCCTCTGGGGGACAGTTCACCGGCGCCACCGAGGTGTTCGTCCAGGGCTCGACACTGTACGCCGTGCTGTGGGACCACCGCCGCACGCCGCAACTGCGCACCTACGGTGGTGTGGGCTCGGGCGTCTTCCGCAGCACCGACGACGGCAGGACCTGGGAGCGCCTCGGCGGGGGGCTGCCCGCACCCGGTCCCGAGGTGGGCCGGATCGGGCTCGCCGTCGCGGGCGAGCGGCTGTACGCCATCGTCAACCGGACCAGCGGCCCCTTCGAGGGCTTCTACACGTCCACCGACGGCGGCGACAGCTGGAGCAGGACCCCGGCCGACAAGAACCTCACGGATTCGCAGTCGTCCTTCGGATGGTGGTTCGGCAAGATCTGGGCCGACCCGAAGGACGCGCGGCACGTGCACGTCGCCGGCGTGCCGCTGATGACCACCAAGGACGCCGGTGCCACCTGGACGTACGACGACACGAGCATCCATGTCGACCACCACGCGATGGTCTGGGACCCGCGCCGTCCCGGCCGGGTCTACCTCGGCAACGACGGCGGGGTCTACCGCTCGGACGCGAACGGGGACGGCGGCTGGGTCAAGGCCCGCCACGAGCCGTACACCCAGCTCTACAGCGCGGCGATCAGCCCGCAGGACACCTCCCGCATCTCCGGCGGATCGCAGGACAACGGCTCGCTGCGCTCCTGGGGCGGCGACGGCTTCAACGAGTACCTCGGCGGGGACGGCGAGGAGAACATCATCGACCCGACCGACGTGAACAAGGTGTTCGCCTGCTACCAGTACGGCAACTGCTTCCGGTCCACCGACGGCGGCGACACCCTGACGTACTTCGCCGACAAGACGACCTTCAAGCGGCGCAACTGGTTCACGCCGGTCGTTCTCGACCCGCGGAACCCGAAGATCGTCTACTACGGCGCCGAGGTGCTCAACCGCTCGACGGACGGCGGTGCGACCTGGCAGGCCATCAGCCCCGACCTGTCCGGCGGCCCGGGCCCCGACCCGATCTACACCAACTACGGGACGATCACCTCCATCGCCCCGGCCGGTGACGGCCGGACCGTCTACGCCGGGACCGACGACGGCCGGGTCTGGGTCACCAGGAACCTGGGCGCGACCTGGACGAAGCTGGCCGAGGGGCTGCCGTGGGTCACCCGGGTCGTGGTCGATCCGGCCGACCCCGACCGCGTCTACACCACGCACTCCGCCTACCGCGCGGGCTCGGGACTCGCCCATGTGTACGGCAGCACGGACGGCGGCAGGCACTGGAAGGACCTGTCCGGGAACCTGCCGGACGCACCCGTGAACGATCTGGTCGTCGGACGCGGCAAGGTCCTGTACGTCGGCACGGACCAGGGCGTGTTCACGTCCCCGTCGGGCGGACGGCAGTGGTTCCGCCTGGGCCGGGGCATGCCCGCGGTCCCGGTGGACGACATCGAGTACGACGCGGGCCACCACCGCATGGTCGCGGCCACCTTCGGCCGGGGCTTCTACGAGCTCACCACCGGCTGACCGCCGGAACGCCCTGGGGCCCGGCCGCCGATCGGCGGCCGGGCCCCAGGGACACCTCCGAATGACCCGGCCCCACGGGCGGGCCGGGCTGGGCATCAGAGCTTGTGCATCCCCTTGTACGGGCTGACGATGCGGGTCTGGCAGGCACCGAAGTCGACGAGAAATGCGCCTGTCGCTTCCTGGCCGATGATCTTTCCGAGGCCATGCCGGTCGTGGGAGACACGGTCGCCGAGGGCGAAGTCCTTGATCACGGGCTCGGCTGGGGTTCCGAAGGGGCTGGTGGGCAGGTGGCGCCGAGGCGCGGATCGGTTCGTCATCGTGAAGTAAGTATGCCCCGCCGAGCGGGCCGCGAGCCCTGTCCGGCCGCCCCTTCATCACGCCGAGCGCGCGGGACGACCGGATATGCGCCCCATTATGGGCTTCCTGCCCATAAGTGATCCTTGGACTCTTGGTCTTGTTCGCCTGCGCAGCGGGGTGCTGAAAGCCGCCGCCCGGCTGCTCTCACCGTCGACGGTGGCCGTTGTCGGGATGGCGGAGGCAGGAGGCGACGACCACCAAGGGCCACAGGGACTGAAGGCAGGTCACAGCGCGTTCGGCAACGCCGGCGGCACCATGGCTCTGCATCTCGATCAGGAACCAGCCTGCACCGAGGGCCATCAAAGCGGTCGCGACGACGCAGGGTACGGGCCGCAGTCCCCATGGCGCGGATCCGCCGCGATCGGCGGCCAGAAGCGGCCACACCGCAAGGAGCGTGAAGCCGACAACGGCGACTGCTCCGTGCCGCAGCGACCCCCCACTGCTCGGCGCCGGGAGCAGAGCCACCACCAGCGCCGCCACTCCACCGCCGCCCAGCGCCGCACGCCCGGGGAGCGCGGCGGCCCGCAGCCCCCAGGCGGTCAGCAGGTGGCAGACGCCCAGCGCGACGAATGCTCCGGTCATCACCCAGAATCCCGCGGCCCCGTAGGCCGCCAGGACGCTGATCGTCTGAGTGGCGGGATCGTAGGCGGGCCCCTCCAGCAGTGCCGCGATCGTCCAGCCTCCGGCCAGCAGGACAGGGGCACACCCGGACGAAAGCAGGGTCCACCGGGGAACAGGTCGCATCGGCCCACCGTAAGGCGCTCGATTCCGCCTCTACCGTGCACACGCAGGCGCGGGGAATCCGAATGGACCTGTGCCGACGGCAGCGCAACCCGGGTGGCCGCCGGGCGGTCGGGCATCCCGCCCGCGGTCCGGCGCGCAGTCCGGCCGCACCCGCCGCTACCCGAGAAACGACAGCCGCACCTGGCGGTCGGGATTGTCCTTGTTCGTGTCCACCAGGCAGATCGACTGCCAGGTGCCCAGCTCCAGGCGTCCGCCGAGCACCGGCAGCGTCGCGTGCGGCGGGACGAGGGCGGGCAGGACGTGGTCCCTGCCGTGGCCGGGGCTGCCGTGGCGGTGCTGCCAGCGGTCGTCGGCGGGCAGGAGGGTGTGCAGGGCGGCCAGCAGATCGTCGTCGCTGCCCGCGCCGGTCTCGATGACGGCGATGCCGGCGGTGGCGTGCGGGACGAAGATGTTGAGCAGGCCGTCCCTGCCGTTCGCGTGACGGTCGAGGAACTGCTCGCAGGTGTGCGTCAGATCGGTGACCGTCTCACTGGATCCGGTGGAGAGGGTCAGCGTCGTGGTGGTGAAGTGTCCGGGCATGGCCCCATCCTCCCGCCCGCTCCGCGTCCGGCGCGCGTCATGCGGCCGCCGCCGGGAAGATCCCGTCCCCGCCCATGGTTGGTAGAACCGTGAACAACTTCGGGTCGCAGGACATGGACGTGGTCGTCGTCGGCGCAGGACAGGCGGGCCTGTCCGCCGCCTACCACCTGCGGCGCGCCGGTCTCGTACCGGACCGGGACTTCGTGGTCCTGGACCATGCGCCCCGCCCGGGCGGCGCCTGGCAGTTCCGCTGGCCCTCGCTCACGTACGGCAAGGTGCACGGCATGCACGCCCTGCCCGGCATGGAACTGACCGGCGCCGATGACGACCGGCCGTCCTCCGAGGTGATCGGCGCCTACTTCGCGGCCTACGAGGAGCGCTTCGGCCTGCGGGTCCACCGCCCCGTGCAGGTCAGCACCGTACGCGACGCGGAGGACGGACGGCTTGCGGTCGAGACCTCCGAGGGGGTGTGGTCGGCGCGCGCGCTGATCAACGCGACCGGCACCTGGGACCGGCCGTTCTGGCCCCGCTACCGCGGCCAGGAGACGTTCCGGGGGCGTCAGCTGCACACCGCGGACTACCCCGGGCCCGAGGAGTTCGCCGGGCAGCGCGTCGTCGTCGTGGGCGGCGGGGCGTCGGGGACGCAGCACTTGATGGAGATCGCCGAGGTGGCCGCCGAGACCACCTGGGTGACACGCCGGCCCCCCGTCTTCCGCGAGGGGCCCTTCGACGAGGACGCCGGGCGCGCCGCCGTCGCCATGGTCGAGGAGCGCGTACGGCTCGGGCTGCCGCCGCAGAGCGTGGTGTCGGTGACCGGGCTGCCGCTCAACGATGCCGTCCGGCGCGCCCGCGAGACCGGGGTGCTGGAGCGCGAGCCGATGTTCGACCGGATCACGCCGACGGGGGTGGCCTGGGACGACGGCCGGACGGTGGAAGCCGATGTGATCCTCTGGGCGACCGGATTCCGGGCGGCGATCGACCACCTGGCCCCGCTGCGGCTGCGGGAGCCGGGCGGCGGGATCCGCGTCGAGGGGACCCGGGCCGTACGGGACGAGCGCGTCCATCTCGTCGGCTACGGGCCCTCCGCGTCGACGATCGGGGCGAACCGGGCCGGGCGCGCCGCGGTCCGTGAGATCAAGCGCCTCCTGGAGCGCGAACCGGCGCTGGTGTGAGGCACCGGCCGCGGTCGACTCGGCGCCGCCGGTGGGCCGGCATTCCGCGGCGGCAGCCGGCGCTCAGCCGGTGGCCCTCTCCTCCGCGCGGCGCGCGTTGAACTCCGCGACATTGCGCCGGTGTTCCTCGTAGTCGCTGGTGAAGCGGGTGTCGCCGGGTTCGACGGTCACGAAGTACAGCCAGTCGCCCGCGGGCGGCGCGACGGCCGCGTGCATCGCCTCGTCGCCCGGGTTGTCGATGGGGGTCGGCGGCAGGCCGGTGCGCCCGTAGGTGTTGTAGGGGCTGTCGAGGCGGGTGTCCTCGGAGGTGGTGTCGACCGTGCTGCGGTCCAGGGCGTAGTTGAGGGTGGAGTCCATCTGAAGCGGCATCCCCTTGGCGAGGCGGTTGTGGATGACGCGGGCCACCTTGCCCATGTCGGGCGCGGTGTCGGCCTCGGCCTGCACGATGCTGGCGATGTTCACCGCCTCGTAGGGGCTGAGCCCTTCCTTGCGGGCGCTCGCAGCGACGGCCTTGGCTCCGAACCGCTGGTGCGCGGTGTTGACCATGAAGCTGAGCAGGCTCGCCGGGGTGGTGTTCTCGTCGATGGGATAGGTGGCCGGGAAGAGGTAGCCCTCGGGGTTGCCCCGGGCCTCCGGCGGCAGTTTCAGCCGGGCTGCACGGATCGCGGTCCGCGTGGTGCCGGGCGGCCGCTGCAGGGCCTTGTCGACGGCGGCGTACACCTGGCTGGCGCGCCATCCCTCGGGGATCACCAGCGTCACCGGGGCGGGGCGGGGCCGCTCGCTCTTCTCCTCCCTCAGCAGGAACGGCAGCAGCACGGCGGCCGCAGCCACCGTCACGGTGCCCAGGACCAGGACCAGGCGGCCGCGGCGGGTGAGGCGGTACCCGCGCCTGTGCCGGGCCGACGAGGGCTCGTTCGTCATACGGGCACGCTAACGCGGTCGCCCCTTCTGTCCCGGTACCTTCCGCGACGCGACACGTCCCGCGGCCGCGAGGCGCCGCCGTTCCCCGTCCCAGGGCAGCGGCGGCGTCGTGTGTGGCTCCGTCAGGGTGCGAACGGCGGCAGTGCGGCGAACTCCGGTACGGCCTGCACCCCTTCGGCCAGAGTGGCGAGCCCGCGCCGGACCCGGCTCAGCGGATGGTCGGGGAACTGCGCGTCCCACTGTGCGTGGTCCGCCGCGTGGAAGGGCAGACCGCCCTGCACCTCGGGTGCGTAGGGGTGCGGACGGAAGTAGTCGGTGGGGCCCACCTGGGCCATGACCATCGCCTCGCGCGTCCCGGTCGTGCCCCGCTCGGGCGCCTGGATCTTCACGACGGTGCTGCAGGTGGCGCGCGGGACGGTGAAGCTGCCGATGAACACCTGCCCGCTCGTCCGGCCCGGGAACGGCAGCTTGAGTATCTGCCGCAGTGCGGGCAGCGATCCCAGCGTCTTGACCGATGCCTCGATCAGTCCGCCACCGGCCTCGGCGGTGAGCCGCGTGAGCGCGGCGCGCAGCGCGGGGCCGTCATCGAGGGACGCGGGCAGGTCCGGCGGCAGACCGAAGAAGTGCAGCGACAGGATGTCGCCTTCGTCGTTCGCCCATACGTCGTGGTCGACGGGACGGAATCCCGGCAGGTCGACACCCAGGAGAGCTCTCATGAGCGGTGATCATGCCGCATACGGCATCCCGGCCGGCCCTCGGGGCGCCGCTCAGGAGCCACCCGGGCAGCAGGAGCCGACAGGTCGTCAGAAGCCCATGGGGAGCGACCGTCGTGGGGCGTCGGCGGTCACGGCCGAGCCGGGCCGCAGCTCCGCGTCCCTGCGGACCAGGGCCGCGTAGCGGCCGTCCCGCGCGAGGAGCTGCTGGTGCGTGCCGCGCTCGGCGATGCGCCCGGATTCGAGGACGACGATCTGGTCGGCGTCGCGGACCGTCGACAGGCGGTGGGCGATGGTGATGGTCGTGCGTCCGGCGGAGAGCGCGTCGATGGCCTGCTGCACGGCGTGCTCGGTGCGGGTGTCGAGGGCGCTGGTCGCCTCGTCCAGGATGAGCACGGGCGGGTCGCGCAGGATGGTGCGGGCGATGGCGAGCCGCTGCTTCTCACCGCCCGAGAACCGGTATCCGCGCTCGCCGACGAGGGTGTCGTAGCCGTCGGGCAGTGACGCGATGTGGTCGTGGATCTGCGCGGCCCGGGCCGCGGCCTCGATCTCCTCGTCGGTGGCGTCCGGCTTGGCGAAGCGCAGGTTGTCGGCCACGGAGGCGTGGAAGAGGTACGTCTCCTGGGCAACCACTCCGACGGCCTTCGCGAGTGTGTCGAAGCCGAGGTCCCGGACGTCGACGCCGTCGATGGTGACGCGGCCGCTCGTCACGTCGTAGAGCCGGGGCACCAGGTAGCTGAGGGTGGACTTGCCTGAGCCGGTGGGGCCGACGACGGCCAGGGAGCCGCCGGCCGGCACGGTCAGGTCGATCCGCTGGAGCGTCGGCTCCTTCTGCGCGGCGTCGTAGGCGAAGTCGACGGCCTCGAAGCGCACTTTGCCGCTGATCCTGTCGAGCGGGACGGGCTTCTCGGGCTCGGTGATGTCGACGGGCAGATCGAGGTACTCGAAGATCCGCTGGAAGAGGGCGAGGGACGTCTGCATCTGCACGCCCGTGGACAGCAGGCTGACCGCCGGGCGGAACAGGCCCTGCTGGAGCGAGACGAAAGCGACGAGCGTGCCGATCGAGATGGCCGGTCCGCCCGCACCGATCGCGAGACCGGCCGCCCAGTAGATGAGGGCGGGCATTGCAGCCATGACGATGCCCATCGTCGACATCCGCCAGCGGCCCGCCATGCTGGAGCGCACCTCGAGGTCGACGAGGCGCTCGGACTCGTCAGCGAAGGACCGGGTCAGGGAGTCCGCCCGGCCCATGGTGCGTCCGAGGAGGATGCCGCTCACCGACAGGGACTCGGTGACCGTGGCGGCCATCGCCGCCATCTGTTTCTGCCGCTGAGTGGTGATCGTCTTGCGCTCGCGGCCGACGCGGCGGCTGATCCACACGAAGAGCGGCAGCAGGAGCAGCGACACGACGGTGAGCCGCCAGTCCAGGGCCAGCATAGCCACGACGGTGGCGACCACGGCCGTGAGATTGGAGACGAGGGACGTGGCGGTGGAGGTGACGGTCGCCTGCATGCCGCCGATGTCGTTGGCGATACGGGACTGGACCTCGCCGGTGCGCGTCCTGGTGAAGAAGGCGAGCGGCATGCGCTGCAGCTGCGCGTAGACCCCGGTGCGCAGGTCGTGCATGACGCGCTGGCCCACGGTGGTCGAGAGCAGGGTCTGGAGCACCCCGAAGACGCTGGTCATCACCGCGGTGGCGATCATGCCGAGCGCGAGCAGGCTGAGCAGACCCGTGCGGCCCTGCGGGATCGCGGTGTCCAGGATCTCGCGGAGCAGGAACGGCGACGCGACGGAGACCAGCGAGGACGCGCCGACGAGGAGCCCGACGACGGCGAGCCTGCCGCGGTAGGGCCGGAAGAGGCGGAGGATGCGGCGCACGTCGGCGGGCGGCTGGTCGGGGTCCCTGGGCGGTGGCGTCCAGGTCGGGTGATCGGGGCGCAATGGGCTCCTTACGGTACGCGGGCGGACGGGGTCGGCGCAGCGGACGATGTCCGAGAGCCTAGCTCACTGTTACCTCTATTCACAATGAACATCGTCCTGCTAATGTTCCCGCATGAGCACCTCTGACGCCGACGGCCTGCTCGCCGAGCAGTTGCTGCGGCTGACCCGCCGCCTCCACCGCAGCCAGAAGCGCCAGCTGGAGTCGGCCGCCATCGCCATCACCCCGGCGCAGTCCCGCCTGCTGCGGACCGTCGCGCACTACGACCGGCCGCCGCGCATGGCCGATCTCGCCGAGCGCCTGGAAGTGGTGCCGCGCGCGGTGACCAGCCTCGTGGACGGTCTGGAGGCGGGCGGGTGCGTGCGGCGCGTGCCCGATCCGGCCAACCGCAGGGTGACCCGCATCGAGCTCACGGACACCGGGCGGGCGGCACTCCGGACCCTGCGCGACGCGCGCCGTGCCGCGGCGGAGGACATTCTCGCACCGCTGACCGCCGAGCAGCGCGGGGTGCTGGGCGAGCTGCTGTCCACGCTGGTCGACGGACCGGGACGGAGCTGCTGATCTTCCCCGCACTGCCCGGCGCGGGCCCGCCGACGCCTTCAAGCACCTCGCGGGCGGGCCCGTCGGCCGGTCACCTCAGCACAGCCGCCGGTCCTCGGTCAGCGTTCCCTGCACGGTGCGCAGGCTGCGGTCGTAGCAGCCGTCGGAGCCGTACAGCCGGTAGCGCTCGGCCGTCGTGCCGACCGCGTGCCGCTGGTCGCGGGGCACATTCGCGGTGTACGTGGCGTCACCCGTGTACGTGTCGTCGAGGCGCGACCACGACAGCCGCCGCCCGTCCCGGGTGACCGCGGTGTCGGCCTTGTCGGCGAGGGTGAGGACGGTGCGCAGCCGGTCGCCCTCGCCGAGCGTGGTCACCCCGTCCATCTCGTACGTGCGGTGGGTCGCGGTGACGTCGCGTCCGCTGGTCACCGTCTCGTCGTCGGTCCACTCGGCCGTGAGCGCGTCGGGGTTCTCGCCGTCGCTCCAGCGGTGGACCGAGGTGTTCGCGACGGACCGGGCGACCGTCGTCGTGACCCTGCCGTGCGAGGTGTCGAGGTGGCCGGCGACGGTGAGGCGGTGGGCGCCCCGGGTGTCGAGGCGGTGTTCGGCGCCGGGCGTGTACGTCACCGAGTTGACCGGGCGGCTCTCCTCGTGGCGGGTGAGCGCGCCGGTGACGACGTCACGTCCCTCGTCCTGCCACACGAGCAGGTTGACGGGTGTGCTCCAGCCGGTCTGCCCCGGCGGCACGCCGACGACGGAGACCTCCAGGCGGTGCGGCCTGCCGTCGTTGAGCAGTGCGGCGAACGGGGTGAGGTCGTAGCGGACGGGCTTGACGTCGAGGGCGCGGGGCCCGGGAATCACGTACCAGAGGAAGGGGTTGGACCAGCCGCCGGTCCACACGGTCGGGAACGGGGCCGCGATGCCCGCCAGTCGACCGTCGATGCTGATCTGCACCTCGCGGTAGGGCCCGTCGGCGGCCTTGCAGGAGTAGGGGGCGGCGTCGGGGACGGTCATGTACCAGTACTCCTCGCAGCCGCCGCCGGAGCCGGTCGCGTAGACCTCGGCGACGATGCGTTCGCTGTTGCGCGGAGTGGTGATGGTGGTGCCGTCGGGGGTGAGCACCTTGTCGGGCGTCTCGGCCGGCCCGGCGTCGTGTCCGGGGGTGTAGAAGGTCAGGGTGACCGTGACGTCGATGACCCCGGTGTACGTCTCGTTGACGACGTTGCCGATCAGCATCTCGACATCCTGCGTCCGGCGCAGGGTGTCGCTGTATCGGGTGACGTCCTTCTCCACGGACCAGGTGATGCCGTCCGGTGAGGGCTGCGGGGTCGATGTGCGCAGGATCTCGACGCCGCCGATGGCGAGGTGGCCCAGCCGGTCGTACTGGCGTCCCTTCACGGAGCCGTCGAGCCGCAGCACCACCTTGCTCCAGCGGGTGCCGCAGCCCTTGGGCGGCGCGTAGGTGCCGCGGTAGGGCGTGAAGTCGCGGAACTGGGCCCGGGCGACGGTGACTTCGCACGATCTGGTGTCCGGGCGGGCCACGGGCGGGGCGGCGCTGACGGGATCGTGCCAGTCGCTGCCGAACTCCGCGGGCGGGGTGTCGGCCGCGGCGGCCGGTCCCGTGCCGAGGACCGCACCGAGGGCGACGACCGCCCCGGTAATCATGGACATGATCTTTCGCTTCATGGGTCAGGAGTGAAGCGCGTGCGGGCTGTGCCGCGCCAGACCCCCGCCGACGGACATTGGCGCGTTCTGTGCCGCCGTGCGCAGAAAATCAATTGCTCGTCAGGGCCGTGAACGGCGAACCTTGCACGGTTTGAACCACTCCTTCTCCCCCTCCCCTCTTCGATCGGCCCCTGGGACGTCATGCAGATTCGCGATCTTCCGTATCCCGATCCAGGACTGCCCGACGTCCGGTCAGGCACCCGGTTCCTCCTCTGGCTCGGCCTGGGCCAACTGGGCGGGCAGATCAGGTCCTTGTGCTGGGGCCTGCTGCACTTCGTGTCCGTGATGGCGCTGCCGTACTGCGTCGGTCTCTCCGTCCAGGCGGTGGTGGAGCGCTCCGGGTCCTCACTCGCCGCCGCGGGCGGCCTGATGGTGCTCGCGACGGCCGGTATCGCCTTCGGCGACACGATGCTGCACCGTACGGCCGTCACCAACTGGATCACGGCCGCCGCGCGCACCCAGCAGCTACTGGCGCGCAGGACCGCGCGGTTGGGCTCGGCGCTGACCCGCAGGGTCGCGGCGGGCGAGGTCGTCGCCGTCTCGACGGGCGATGTCGAGAAGATCGGCTGGTTCGTGGAGGCGGTCTCCCGCTTCCTGGCGGCGGCCGTCACCGTCGTGGTCGTCTGTGTAGCCCTGCTGGTCTACCAGCCGGCGCTGGGTGTGCTGGTCGCGATCGGGGTGCCGGTCCTGGCCCTCGGCGTACTGCCGCTGCTCCCGCGCGCGACGCGGCTCGCGGACACGCAGCGCGAGAAGGCCGGCAAGGCCACCGAGCTTGCGTCCGACACCGTCGCGGGCCTTCGGGTGCTGCGCGGCATCGGCGGCGAGGAGCTGTTCCTGGCCCGCTACCGCCGCGCCTCCCAGGAGGTGCGCAGGGCGGCCGTGCGCAGTGCCCGGATGTGGTCGCTGATCGCGGCCGTGCAGGTGCTGCTGCCGGGCATTCTGATCATCGCCGTCGTCCACCACGGCGTCGGGCTGGTCGGCGGCGGCCGTATCGAGGTGGGCGAACTCGTCACCGTGTACAGCGCGGTGATGCTGCTGGCCTATCCCCTGCGGCACTTCGAGGAGATCGCCATGGCGTACTCCTTCTCCCGGCCCTCGGCGCGCCGGGCGGCCCGGGTCCTGTCGCTGGAGCGGTCCACGGACGGCACGGGCACCGACGCGGCGGCGACGGGGGACCTGTACGACCCCGCCACCGGACTGCACGCTCCCGCCGGCCTGCTGACCGCGGTCGTGTGCGGCGATCCGGACGCGGCCGGCCGGCTGGCCGAACGCCTCGGCGGCCACCCGGCGGAACCGGACGTTCTGCCGTCCGTCCTGCTCGGCGGGGTCGCCCTGGACGACCTGCCGCTCGACGCCGCGCGGGCGGTGGTCCTCGTACAGGACAAGGACCCGGTGCTGCTGTCCGGGACGCTGACCGAGCTGCTCGACGTGCCCGCGTCCGGCGCGGTGTCCGCGGCCGACGCGCTCACGGCCGCGGAATGCGGTGACGTGCTGACCGCGCTCGCGCAGGCGTCGCTCGACGGGGACGCGATGCAGGCGCCGATCACCGAGCGCGGGCGGTCCCTGTCCGGCGGGCAGCGCCAGCGCCTGGCGCTGGCGCGTTCGCTGGTGACGGACCCCGAGGTGCTGGTGCTCGACGAGCCGACGTCGGCCGTCGACTCGCACACGGAGGCGCGGATCGCCGACGGAGTCCGGTCGCTGCGCTCCGGGCGCACGACGGTCGTGTTCACGTCCTCGCCCCTGCTGCTGGACCGCGCCGAACGGGTCGTCCTCGTCCACGACGGCGAGGCCGCGGCGGTGGGCCTGCACCGCGAACTGCTGCGCAAGGAGCCGCGCTACCGCGCGGTCGTCACCCGCGAGACCGAGGAGGAACAGCTCTCCCCGGTCCACGCGGCCGGCGGCGGCGACCTGACCACCGGGATCGACATCGAGGAGACAGCATGATCGGCGTGGCGCCACCGGAGTACGACCCGGCTGCTCCCCGGACGGCGACGACCCTGCCGGTGGGCTCCCCCGCGACGGTACGCGCGTACGTGAGCGGGCTGCTGCGGCGCCACCGCCGCGCCTTCGGGCTGCTCGTCCTCGTCAACACCGTGGCCGTCGTGGCCTCGATGGCGGGCCCCTGGCTGCTCGGCTCCCTCGTGGAGCGCGTGGCGGACGGGGCGCGCGAGCTCCATCTGGAGCGGACCGTCGCGCTGTTCGCGCTGGCGCTGGTCGTCCAGGCCGCGTTCGTGCGGCTGGTACGGCTGCGGGGCGCGATGCTCGGCGAACGGATGCTGGCCGACCTGCGCGAGGACTTCCTCGTGCGGTCGGTCGGCCTGCCGCCGGGCGTGCTGGAACGGGCCGGTACGGGCGACCTGCTGTCCCGTATCACCACGGACATCGACCGGCTCGCCAACGCGATGCGTGAGGCCGTCCCCCAGCTGACCATCGGTGTGTTCTGGATCGTGCTGCTGCTCGGCGGTCTCACGGTGACAGCGCCTCCGCTGGCACCCGCGGTGCTCGTGGCGGTGCCGGTGCTGGTGATCGGCTGCCGCTGGTACTTCCGGCGGGCGCCCTCCGCCTACCGCTCGGAGGCCGCGGGCTACGCGGCCGTCGCCGCCGTGCTGGCCGAGACCGTCGACGCGGGACGCACCGTGGAGGCGCACCGCCTCGGGGCGCGCCGGGTGGCGCTCTCCGACCGGCGGATCAAGGAGTGGACGGCGTGGGAGAGGTACACCCTCTACCTGCGCTCCGTGCTCTTCCCCGTCATCAACGTCACGCACGCGACCGTGCTCGGTTCCGTGCTCATGATCGGCGGGGTGTTCGTCCTCCAGGGCTGGATCGGCATCGGGCAGCTGACCACGGGTGCGCTGATCGCGCAGATGATGGTCGACCCGGTGAACCTGATCCTGCGCTGGTACGACGAGCTCCAGGTCGCCCAGGTGTCGCTCGGGCGGCTGGTCGGCGTCCGGGAGATCGAGCCGGACGCGGGCGACGCGGCGGTGCGCCCGGAGGGGCGCGAGGTACGCGCGGACCGCGTCCACTTCGGCTACCGCGAGGGCGTCGACGTGCTGCACCGTGTCTCGATGGACGTGGCGCCCGGCACCCGGCTCGCACTCGTCGGGCCCTCGGGCGCGGGCAAGTCCACCCTGGGCCGGCTGCTCGCGGGGATCTACGCCCCGCGGACGGGCCGGGTCACGCTGGGGGCGGCCGAACTGGCCCGGATGCCGGCGGAACGGGTGCGCGAGCATGTCGCGCTGGTCAACCAGGAGCACCACGTCTTCGTGGGCTCGCTCCGCGACAACCTGCTCCTCGCCCGTACGTCGGCCGAGGACGCGGAGCTGTGGGCGGCCCTGGGGGCCGTCGACGCGGACGGGTGGGCACGGGCCCTGGCCGAGGGCCTGGACACCGAGGTCGGCTCCGGCGGTGCCACACTCACCCCGGCCCAGGCCCAGCAGATCGCGCTGGCCCGCCTGGTGCTGGCGGATCCGCACACGCTGGTCCTGGACGAGGCGACGTCCCTGCTGGATCCGCGGGCGGCGCGCCATCTGGAGCGCTCGCTGTCGCGGGTGCTGGAGGGCCGGACGGTGGTGGCCATCGCGCACCGCCTGCACACGGCGCACGACGCGGACGTGATCGCGGTGGTCGAGGACGGCCGGATCAGCGAGCTCGGCAGCCATGACGAGCTGGTGTCGGCGCGGGGAGCCTACGCAGCGCTGTGGCACTCCTGGCACGGCTGACCGGGGTTCGCCCGTACCCGTACCGCGCTCCGCGCGGTGTCCTCAAACGCCGGACGGGCTGAAAAACCAGCCCCGCCGGGGGCACCTCCCACGGCCGCCAGGCCGTAGGGGGAGGGCGGGGTGGGGAACAAGCCCGCCGCAGGCGAACCGCCCCCTCAGATGAAGTTCAGCGCCGCCGCCCCGCCCACGCCCCCCAGCAGCATGAACGCCGGCATCAGCACCTTCAGCTCCACCCAGCTGCCCGCCCGGAACCGCA
Organism: Streptomyces sp. NPDC015127; assembly: GCF_043080095.1. NCBI lineage: Bacteria > Bacillati > Actinomycetota > Actinomycetes > Kitasatosporales > Streptomycetaceae > Streptomyces > Streptomyces sp. NPDC015127. Next base: position 139,104 of record NZ_JBIBVE010000011.1, on the reverse strand, counting down.
TGCCCTTCGGCGGGCCCACCGGGTACCAGCGCTTGCGGCCCACCGGGATCGGCCACAGGATCGGGCAGCCGGAGACGGTGAGCGCGTCGCCGATGTCGTGGACGAGGGCGCCGAGCACGATCGGCAGCCCGAGCCACAGGTACTCCTGGCCGGGCGCGGTGAACAGCCAGTCCGCGCCGTTCCCCGGCTTGTCCAGCACGCCCGCCAGGATCCACGCGCTCGTCGCGCCGAGCAGCCACACCAGGACGTCGCTGGAGACGCGGGCGGCCCGCCACAGCAGGCCCTCGACCGCAAGCACCATGTGGACGAACAGGATCGCGAGCACGGCCCACCGCCCGCCCATGATCGCCAGCGCGGAGGCGCCGGCGCCGATGAGCACCGCCCACAGCCAGGTGTGCGTCAGGGTGCGGTGACCGCCGGTCCTGCGCTTGTCGCCCGGCTTCTTCGTCGCCTTGTAGACCGCGTACGAGAGCTTGTCGACGATCTCGCACAGCCCGCGGGAGACCGGCCCGAAGGCGCGGGAGATCGTCGCCGCCTTGTGGTCGAGGTCGGGGGCGAGGGCCGCACCCGCGCAGATCAGTGCTCCGACGACGAGCACGGGCCACGGCATCGCGTGGCCGGCAGCAGCTGTCGCCGCTCCCACCCCCAGCCAGGCGGCCGCCCCGGACAGAGAGTGCGCCGGTCCCATCATGTGCGTTCCCCGCCCCATTGCTGTTGTGCTGAACCCCAGTTGACAGGGCAGCGTATCGGTCATGATCTTCGCGGCTTCGGCCGGTTCCCTCTTCCGGGGGGAAGCCAGGCAAGATGGGGGGCGTGACCCTTATCGATCAGCTGCCGCCCGACGCCGACCCCGATGCCCTCTTCGAGGCCTTCTCCTCCTGGGCGGAGGAGACGGGCATCACGCTCTACCCGGCTCAGGAGGAGGCCCTGATCGAGGTGGTCTCGGGGGCGAACGTGATCCTTTCCACCCCCACGGGCTCCGGGAAGAGCCTGGTCGCGGCGGCGGCGCACTTCACGGCCCTCGCCAACGACCAGGTCACCTTCTACACGGCGCCGATCAAGGCGCTGGTGTCGGAGAAGTTCTTCGACCTGTGCAAGCTGTTCGGTACGGAGAACGTCGGCATGCTGACGGGCGACGCGTCGGTCAACGCCGACGCCCCCGTGATCTGCTGCACCGCCGAGGTGCTCGCCTCGATCGCGCTGCGCGACGGCAAGGACGCCGACATCGGCCAGGTCGTGATGGACGAGTTCCACTTCTATGCGGAGCCGGACCGCGGCTGGGCGTGGCAGATCCCGCTGCTGGAGCTGCCGCAGGCGCAGTTCGTCCTGATGTCGGCGACGCTCGGCGACGTGTCGATGTTCGAGAAGGACCTGACGCGCCGCACGGGCCGCCCCACGTCCGTGGTCCGCTCCGCGACGCGCCCGGTCCCGCTCTCGTACGAGTACCGGCTGACGCCGATCACGGAGACGCTGACCGAGCTCCTGGAGACCAAGCAGGCGCCGGTCTACATCGTCCACTTCACGCAGGCGCAGGCCGTCGAGCGGGCGCAGTCGCTGATGAGCATCAACATGTGCTCGCGCGAGGAGAAGGACAGGATCGCCGAGCTGATCGGCAACTTCCGCTTCACCACCAAGTTCGGCAAGAACCTGTCGCGTTACGTGCGGCACGGCATCGGGGTGCACCACGCGGGCATGCTGCCCAAGTACCGGCGCCTGGTGGAGAAGCTCGCGCAGGCGGGCCTGCTCAAGGTCATCTGCGGCACGGACACCCTCGGTGTCGGTGTCAACGTCCCCATCCGTACGGTGCTGTTCACCGCGCTGACCAAGTACGACGGCAACCGGGTGCGGACGCTGCGGGCGCGCGAGTTCCACCAGATCGCCGGCCGGGCGGGGCGCGCGGGCTTCGACACGGCGGGCTTCGTGGTGGCGCAGGCGCCCGAGCACGTCATCGAGAACGAGAAGGCGCTGTCGAAGGCCGGCGACGATCCGAAGAAGCGCCGCAAGGTGGTGCGCAAGAAGGCCCCGGAGGGCTTCGTCGGCTGGACGGAGAACAGCTTCGAGAAGCTGATCGCCTCCGACCCGGAGCCGCTGACCTCGCGCTTCCGCGTCACCCACACCATGCTGCTGTCGGTGATCGCCCGGCCGGGCAACGCTTTCGAGGCGATGCGCAAGCTCCTGGAGGACAACCACGAGCCGCGGAAGAACCAGCTCCGCCACATCCGCCGGGCCATCGCGATCTACCGCTCGCTGCTGGACGGCGGGGTCGTCGAGCGGCTCGACACGCCGGACGCCGAGGGCCGCACGATCCGGCTCACCGTCGACCTCCAGCAGGACTTCGCCCTCAACCAGCCGCTGTCGACGTTCGCACTCGCCGCCTTCGAACTGCTGGACCCGGAGTCGCCGTCGTACGCGCTCGACATGGTCTCGGTTGTCGAGTCGACGCTCGACGACCCGCGCCAGATCCTGGCCGCCCAGCAGAACAAGGCGCGCGGCGAGGCCGTCGGCGCGATGAAGGCGGACGGTGTCGAGTACGAGGAGCGGATGGAGCGGCTCCAGGACATCTCGTACCCCAAGCCGCTCGAAGAGCTGCTGTGGCACGCCTACAACCTGTACAAGAAGTCGCACCCCTGGGTCGGCGACCACCCGGTGTCGCCGAAGTCGGTCATCCGTGACATGTACGAACGGGCGCTGTCCTTCACGGAGTTCACGTCCTTCTACGACCTGGCCCGCACCGAGGGCATCGTCCTGCGCTATCTGGCGAGCGCGTACAAGGCCCTGGACCACACCATCCCGGACGACCTCAAGACCGAGGACCTGGAGGATCTGACCGCCTGGCTGGGCGAGATGGTCCGCCAGGTCGACTCCAGCCTGCTGGACGAGTGGGAGCAGCTCGCGAACCCCGAGGTGGAGACGGCCGAGGAGGCGCAGGAGAAGGCCGACCAGGTCAAGCCGGTCACGGCGAACGCCCGCGCCTTCCGCGTCCTGGTCCGCAACGCCATGTTCCGCCGTGTGGAGCTCGCCGCCCTCGACCAGGTCCGCGAGCTGGGCGAGATGGACGCCGAGTCCGGCTGGGACGAGGAGGCGTGGGGCGAGGCGATGGACGCCTACTGGGACGAGTACGACGATCTGGGCACCGGTCCGGACGCCCGCGGCCCGAAGCTGCTCGCGATCGAGGAGGATCCGGCACACGGTCTGTGGCGTGTGCGCCAGACGTTCGCCGACCCGAACGGCGACCATGACTGGGGCATCAGCGCGGAGGTCGACCTGGCGGCCTCCGACGAGGAAGGCCGGGCGGTGGTGCGTGTCACGTCCGTCGGCCAGTTGTGAGAGGACACGTTTTCCCATGACCAATCCGGCCGAGCGTCTGGTCGATCTGCTCGATCTGGAGCAGATCGAGGTCAACATCTTCCGCGGGCTCAGTCCGCAGGAATCGCTGCAGCGCGTCTTCGGCGGCCAGGTCGCGGGCCAGGCGCTGGTCGCGGCGGGGCGGACGACGGACGGCGAGCGGCCGGTGCACTCGCTGCACGCGTACTTCCTGCGGCCGGGCCGGCCCGGGGTGCCGATCGTGTACCAGGTGGAACGGGTGCGGGACGGGCGGTCGTTCACGACGCGGCGGGTCACCGCCGTCCAGGAAGGCCGGACGATCTTCAACCTGACGGCCTCCTTCCACCGGCCGGAGGAGGCGGGGTTCGAGCACCAGCTGCCGCCCCGGCATCTGACGGACCCGACGACGCTGCCCAGGCTCGTCGACGAGATCCGCGCACACCTGGGCGCGCTGCCGGAGTCGCTGGAGCGGATGGCACGCCGCCAGCCGTTCGACATCCGGTACGTGGACCGGCTGCGCTGGAGCCCCGAGGAGGTCAAGGACGCGGAGCCGCGCAGCGCGGTGTGGATGCGTGCCGTGGGCCCGCTGGGCGACGACCCGCTGGTGCACACGTGCGCGCTGACGTACGCGAGCGACATGACGCTCCTGGACGCGGTGCGCATCCCCGTCGAGCCGTTGTGGGGCCCGCGCGGCTTCGACATGGCGTCGCTGGACCACGCGATGTGGTTCCACCGGCCGTTCCGGGCGGACGAGTGGTTCCTGTACGACCAGGAGTCGCCGATCGCCACCGGCGGCCGCGGCCTGGCGCGCGGCCGGATCTACAACCGGGATGGTCAGCTGCTGGTGTCGGTGGTGCAGGAGGGGCTGTTCCGGCCCATCGGCTGAGTGCGGCCCTCGGGTCCCGGCGCGGCCCGGGACGCCGACCGCGGGGCCGGTCCTCACGGTCGGCGACGAGCGGGACGTCGCGCGCACGTCACCCCTCCCGGCGGGCCGGGACCGCGACGACGCGGGCCGCGAGCTCGGCGAACGCCTCGGCCGTGCGGGGCTTGAGCCGGCCGAGCGCCACTTCGAGCGTGGTGGTCAAGGACCCGTCGAAGGGCACTGGGACGAGGTTCTTCCGCCAGTCGAGCAGCCTCATCGACACTTCGCCGTCCGACAGGGTGTCCTCGGTCCCCCCCATCTTGGCCACCACCACGAGCGCGCTTTCAGCGAGTGAGCCGTACCCCATGTCGCGGAGCGAGGCGAGCTTCTGGGCCGCCTCCGTCACCGATGCCCCGGACGTCGTACAGCACAGGACCAGACGGTCGGTCAGCTCCAGTACGGCGTCGGCGATACGGTCCAGCCGCGGCGGCGCCCAGTCCGTGATGATCAGCGGATAGTGGCGCCCGGCCGTGGCCATGATGCGCCGGTACTCCGTGGTGTACGCGGGGCTGGGCACCGTGTGGGTGGGGCTGTGCGCGAGGACTTCGAGCCCCGACGGTGTGGCGGTGGTGAACCGGCTGACGTCCTCGTAGGCGCACTCGACCGGCAGCGTCGTCATGTCGCGCAGGGTCGCCTGATTGCGGTGGGGCAGGCGGCCGTGCAGCTCGCCTCGGCCCGGTGCTCCGTCCAGCGCGAGGACGGGCTCGCCTCGCACGGCGGCGAGAACGGAGCCGAGCACGAACGTCGTGGTGAGCCGGCCGGCAAGCGGGTGCGCACCCACGACGGTCACGTGCCGGCTCCGCGTCAGCGGCGCCCGGATCCGCTCCAGCCGCTCGGCCTGCCCGGCACGTCCGGAGCCGAAGCGCCGCGTCCTTCGCCCGATGCGAGGTGCGGGCGGCGTCGCCCGCTCGGAGCCGCCGGTCCGTGGCACCAGCAGCGGACGCTCGGGCCCGGTCGGCGAGGCGGCAGCGGCCCCGGCACGGAACATGGCCGCGTCGGCGGGAGTCGGCGGGGCCTGTCCGGCCATTGCCGAGGCGATGGAGACGTACCGGGCCAGCACACCCGCGACCTCGCTCGCCGGGGGCCGTTCACCGGGGTCGGGGTCCACGCACTTGAGGACGAGTTCGCGCAGGGGGAGCCAGGTGTCCCCCTGCCACAGCTCCATGCCGTCCCTCAGGTAGTACGTCGCACGGCTCGCCTTGCTGCCGATGCCGCGCAGCAGCTCCCCGAGGTCCTGAACGCTGTCGGCGGGCGTGGGTGCCGCTCCCTGTCCTGCGTACTCGCCGTCGATGGCACAGTCCGAGAGGCCCATCAGCAGCACCGAACGGTCGAGGACGAGGACGGAGGCCGCCGAGAGGTCGGCCGGCACCACTCCGTGCAAGTGGCAGAGGCTGAGGGCGCCCGCCAGGTGCCAGGCCAGCGTGATGCTCGTGACCACGTCCATGGTCCGCTGCTCGTCGAGCGAGGTGTACGGGAGAACCTCGCTGAGCCGGGGCGGCCCGGCGACACCGGGCCGGGCTGGTCCCACGAGCTGCGTCGCGATCCATGCCGGCCGCTCGCCGAGCCCGGAGTTCAGCAGCTTCGGGGCATAGCGGCCGTCCATGCGGCGCAGCGCCTCGGCCTCGGTGCCGAGCAGTCGCGCCAGGGAGGCGGGCATGTCGGGGCGCAGGACGCGCACGGCCGCCTCCTGCCCCTGGGCGTCGCGGCCGAGGTAGACGATCGTGCGGCGGCCGGTACGGCGGCCGTGCAGCCGGTAGGGGCCGAGCCGCACGGGGTCCTGCGGCGTGAGCGGGCCCCAGTCCGTACTCGAGGCCGCGCTCCCGGCTGCCTCCTGCATCGGTCCCAGGAGCTGGAACGACACCCCGAGGCGGGCCAGCAGCCTGCGCTCGACCACGGTGAAGGCACGGAACGCGTCCGGGAGACTGTCCGCGCCATCGGGGTGCGCCAGCCAGGCGGGGAAGTCCGGTGACCGGCCCGCGAGTTGCTCGAGCCGACGGCCGATGCTGCGGCTCGTCCGCAGCAGTTCGGCGCTGGGCACGGTGTCCAGCAGGGCGTTCTTGGTCTCCTCGGAGAAGTCGAAGATCCGGTGCTGGGCGGGCAGCGGCCCGGGTACCGGCGCGGGATACGGGCGGACCAGCCCGCCGAGGAAGACCTCCGCGAGGTGCGCGGTCCTGGCCTGCCAGGGAACGGCGGCCTGCACCAGGCGCATCACCGGTACCGACACCGGGGAGACGGCTGCGAGGTGTGCGGCGAGCCGGTACGCCTCCGGTGAGGCGGCGTCACGGAAGTGCTGAACGCCCGTATCGCGGCCGGGGGCGGCGAGAGCATACCGGCGGGGCCGGGACAGCAGCGGCAGTTCGAGCGTGGTGCCGGGCGACGCGACCAGCCGTGCCCAGTCGCCCAGGGCCTCAGCGGTCGGTTCGAGCACCGGGATGGGTACGCCGGTGAAGTCAGCCACTCCGGCGGGCAGTACACGGTCGGTGATGGTCCAGGATGTCCCCGCGCCGCCACGCCGGCGCGTGGTGGCCTGCCACCGGTCGGCCTGAATGCCGGAGCCTTCCCACAGGGCGGGCGGCAGGGCATGTACGACCGAGACGGGCCCGTTGGCCGCCCAGCCCAGCAGGACGTCGTGCATGCTGCCGTCGCGCCAGGCCGCGCCCATGCCGTCGCTGACGGCGAGGATCAGGGTCTGGCCGGACGGGTCGGTCAGGACCGACGGCGACATCGTGGTGCTGCCCGGGTCGAAGGCGTGGCCGCGCAGCACGGGCGGACCGCCGCTTCGGGTGTCGAGGCCGAAGACGCGCACGGAACGGAAGGCCCCGAGCCGCTGCATCAGGGTGCGCAGCTCGGTGACGAGCCGGTGCCACAGCAGCATGGACAGGCCGTCGTCGATGACGAGGACCAGGTGGAGCCAGCGTTCCCGCGCGGGGCGGGTGACGACGTCGGGCAGTCCCGTTTCGGCGAGGGCGGCGGCGGTCGCTGCCTCGTCCACCTCATGGCGCCACGCGCTGTGCCTGCGCTGTTTCAGCGGCCTCAGCGCACGCCCGATGAGCAGTTCGTCGGGCAGGGCCTTGTCCTCGGGGACGCGGAGCGGCAGGGCGCGCCGGTCGGGCGGCCGTGCGGGGGGCCGTGCGGGCGGCGGGGCGTTCCGGCCGGGGCCGGGCCGGCGCGCCGGTGCGGCGTGCAGCTCCGGTCCCTGGCCGGCGGCCGGGCCGGAGTCGACCGGGGCGGAGCTGTCGGTCTCGCCGTCGTCCTGCTCCGGGCCGTCCGTGGGCTTCGGCCCGCTGCCCGGCGGGGATCCTGCGCACAGGCCGCCTCGTGCCAGGGGGAGTTCGTCGGTGGCGGGCAGCCGACCGGCGAGCCAGAGCACGTCGAGAAGCTCCTGCGGGTCCAGGTCCTGGCCGGAGCCGCCCAGTACCCGCAGGACCTGCCCGAGCCGGTCCGCCGCGCGCGTCACCTCAGACAGTCCCCGTCAGCTGGTGGAGCACCGCGTCCAGCAGTCCGTCGGCGTCCAGGTCCACGCCTCCCGTGCGCAGGAACACGGCGTTGAGCAGTTGGTCGGTGGCGAGTTCGCCGGGTGCCCTGCGCCGCAGGAACGCCTGGAGGAGGTCGTCGACCTGCTCCAGTGCCTCGTCGCCCAGGTGCGCGGAGACGATCTCGCGGAGCCGCTCCTCGTCGGGGACGGGCAGGTCGAGCCGGATACAGCGCCGGAGAAAGGCGGGAGGGAAGTCCCGCTCACCGTTGCTGGTGATGACGACGACGGGGAACTCCGTGCACTGGACGCGGCCGCGCTCGACCGGAACCGTGCCCTCGCCGTCGGCGGTCAGCACAGGCACGGTGGACAGTTCCTCCGGCAGCCGGACCAGTTCGGGGATCTCGAAGACGCCTTCCTCGAACACGGTCAGCAGGTCGTTGGGCAGGTCCACATCGCCCTTGTCCATCTCGTCGACCAGCAGGGCGCGCGGGGTGCCGCCGGGCACGAGTGCCGTGCCGAGCGGGCCGAGCCGGATGAAGCTGCCGATGGACGGTTCGGCGCCGCCGCGGTCGCGGCTGAGTGTGGTCTCCCGGAGCCGTCCGATGGCGTCGTACTGGTACAGCGCGTCCTGGACGCTGGAACGGCTGTTGACGGGCCAGCGCAGCAGGTGTCCCAGGCTGAGCTCGTGGGCGACGGCGCGGGCCAGGGAGGACTTGCCGGTGCCGGCGGGGCCGGTCACCAGCAGCGGCCTGCGCAGGTGCAGGGCAGCGTTGACGACGTCGGCGTGGCGTGGGGAGATCAGGTACGGCAGCGGGGCGCGGGTCCGCTGCCCGGGCGCCTTGAACCGGCGCCACGGCGGGGCGGGCGGCATGGCGACCGTGCGCCGGACGCCGTCGCCCTTGAAGATCCGCCAGCTTGCGTCGGACGGGCTGCTCATCGGCTCTCCTGCGGCTCGGACAGGTGCAGTTGCGGGACGGTTCGGTCGGCGTCGGCCCAGGCCAGCACGGGCCGGCCCGGATAGTCCCGGGGGCGGTGGACGGTCTTGGCCCGGTAGGACCTGACTCCCTCGGGCAGCTCACGGGTGTTCACCGCCGTCATGTGCTCGACGGCGTGCGACTCCGGTCCCGCTTCGCGGTCCCACACCACCACCGGCACACCCACGGCGAGGCACACTTCGACGATCTCGTCCCGCAGATGGGGCGGCACGTCCACGGCGACCCGGACCGCGTCCAGGCGGTCCATCAGCGTCCCGTAGACCTGGCGCAGCCCTGCGGCGGTATCGGTGATCCGCAGGGCGCTGCCCGTGTCCAGCTGCCGCCACCGCCGGCGCCATTCGGGGAGGAAACGCTCGTTGCGGCGCAGAAGTTCCGGGCAGTTGACCACGAGCGGGTATTCGGCGCCGAGCACGCCGGGCACCAGGTCGTCCGGCCCGAAGCTCTCCCACTCGTCTATCGGCAGATTGAGCCCGGCGCGATCGACGAGCGCCTCGACCAGGGGCCGGTGGTCGCCGGGGGCCGACCGGTAGAGGGATTCCAGGACCCGCAGAAGGGCCCGGGCGGCCTCCTCGCCGCTGTAGGTGCGGTCGCCGTCGGCCGACACCTGGCGCGGCCCGGCGCCCTCGTCGCACCAGATCCGCAGCCGATAGCGCTCCGCGCTGCCGCCCCGTGTGACATGGACCAGTACGCGCGGCGGCGCCGTCCTCTCCGCCAGGGTGCGCCCCCAGTCGTCGGCGTCCGAGCGGCGTTCGCCGAGCGCCGATCGGGGAATCCCGAGCCGCTGGGCGACACCGTCGCACCACAGCCTCAGCCCCGCGCGACGATCCTCGGGGCACAGGACGGCGACGTACTCGACGACTCGCAGCAGGCCGGGCACTCTGGGCGAGGACGCCTCCGCGCGGCTGTCGCCGGGCAGCCTTTCCAGCCGCTCGACGAGTTCTTCCGTCCTGTGCGCGACGGAGGGCTCCATGGGGTAATCGGCGGCCAGCGGAAGCGCGGCCCTGACGGCCTCGGGCAGCCGTGCCTGGACGGGAGCGGGCAGGAGGTCCAGCAGTTCGTGCAGCCGGCGGTGCTCTCTCAGGGAGAGCAGGCGGGGCACGGTGGACAGCCGGCCCGCCGCGAGCAGCTGTCCCGCGGCGGCGGGATCCTTCAGCCGCAGTACCTCGGTGAGGGCGGCGAGCGCCCGTTCCTCGGTCACGAGCAGCAGCGCGAACTCCTCGGGAGTGGGCGCCGAGCCGTCGTCCGCGTGCCGGATCCCGCAGCGGGCGGCGACCAGCCGGCCGAGATCGCCCCTGAGGGCGCTCGATGGCACCAAGTCCCCGATGAGGTCCGCGAGGAGGGGGAACGCCGGATCGTCGCTGTCCGGCTCGGGTGCGCCGACCAGCGCCGCCGCACCGACGGCGGCGAGTTCGCTGCGCACCCGCTGCCAGGGAATGCCCCAGCTGCGGCGGGCGATGTGCTGCGAGCTGTGCGGCAGGGGCCTGCGGGTGACCGGGTCCTCCGGCGGCATGATGTGGGCGGCGACGAGGCCGACGACGGCCTGGTCGAGTACCGACCAGAGGGCGCCTCCGCTGAAGGCGGGCCCGATGGACATGCCGGTCGGATCTCCGTCCACGTAACCGATGCTCCCGTCGCAGGACTTCACCCGCACGTCCGCGAACGAGCTGTACAGTCCGCTGCTGTGCCACGCACGCAGGTTCTGTCCGGCACGCATGGGCCGCCACTGCGGCTGCGGCAGGTGGGCGTCGCGCGCCACTTCGAACCGGAGGACCGCGAGGTCACCGAGCCATTCCCGGTCCTCCTTCTCCCGCACCTGCGGGCTGCCGTCGAGGCGGCGCGGCGGCACCCAGTGAGTGACGCGCGCCGTGTACCGCTGCTTCGCCCTCGGGCCGATGTGCAGGACCTGCAACGCCGCGTCGCCCGGCGCTCCGGTCTCGAACATGCCCCTGCCCAGTGCGTCGTTGACGACATGGGCGCAGGTCAGCAGGCTGCCGGGGGTCAGCAGCACACCGGCCCCCGCGCTCTTGCCGTCGCGGACCCGCAGCACGGACACCGCGCAGTGCAGGCCGTCGACGGCGGCCGGGCCGCCGCCGGTGAGGAACCAGCCCACGCGTCAGTCCGTGGGCGGTGCCGGCTGCCAGGTGGCCGACACGGTGATGTGGGCCTGGCCGCTGCCTCCGACGATGCCCAGCTTCAGGTCGTGGCCGACCTGGATCCCGAACGCGACATTGATCTCCTGCGGCGGGCTCTGGGCGGTCATGACCGCGTCGTGCACCTCCTGGAGGATCGTGCCGAGGGGGTGGAGGGTCCTGCGGAGAGTCTCGACGGCGAAGGAGGCAGCCTGATCGCCACGGGCGACGGGCACAGTGTGTCCCATGCCGTCGGGCCAATCATCGTCCGGGACGGGAGCGGACGCACCGTTCCCCGTACCGGCCGCTCCCGGCCCGATGTCGAAGCGGACCGACGTACCGTCGGCGAGTTGCAGCTCAGTGAAGGTCGACACAGACAGCATTGTGCCGATCTTCCGTCGTCCGCACGGCAGTTGGGCCGAATTCCATTCCACCGCCACATATCCGCGAAGTCGGCGGCCGCCGGACGCGCGTCCCCCTGACCCGCCCCCGATAGGCAGGGGCTATCGGGCGCATTCGGCAATCGCGCATTGTGAGGGCCTGCCCGCTGAGCGAGCCTGGCCACGTCCGGCAGCCGCGCCGGCGTGATCAAGCGAAGGGGAGGGCATGGCTCAGTCACAGCACCTTCGGCTCAATTTCGTCGACGGACAGTGGGTCCCGGCCGAGTCGGGACTGACCAGGGAGAACATCAATCCGGCCGACTTCGCCGACTGCGTCGGCCAGTTCGCCGAGTCGGGCGGCGTCGACGTGGACCGGGCGGTCGACGCGGCGCGGGCCGCACTGCCCGGCTGGCGCGCGCTCGGCCCGATCAAGCGGGCGGAGTATCTCGCTCGGGCGGGCGGGCTGCTCACCGAGCGGGCCGAGGAGTTCGCCGCCGTCATCACCCGGGAGCAGGGCAAGCTGCTCGCCGAGGCGCGCGGCGAGGTGGCCAGGGCGCGTGCCGTGCTCGACTTCACGGCCGGCCAGGCGCGGCTGCTCGGCGGGGTGACGGCGCCCGCGGAGGACGAGCGGACCTTCGCGTACACCTTCCGCCGCCCGATCGGTGTGGTGGGTCTGGTCTCGCCGTGGAACTTCCCCCTCGCGATCCCGATGTGGAAGGTGGCACCGGCGCTGCTGTCGGGTTGCACGGCGGTCCTGAAGCCGTCGCCGCTCACGCCCCTCACGGCGGCGCTGCTGGTGGAGGTGTTCCAGCGGGCCGGGGTGCCCGACGGGGTGCTCAACCTGGTGCAGGGCGATGTCGCGGCCGGTGAGGCACTGGTCGCCAACCCGGCCGTCGCGGGCATCAGTTTCACCGGTTCCCTCGCGGTGGGCACCGCGATCCACACCGGGGGCGCGCACCGGCTGCTGCGTACGCAGCTGGAGCTCGGCGGCAAGAACGCGGTCGTGGTGTGCGACGACGCCGACCTGGACCGGGCCGTAGAGGCCGTGGTGCACGGCGCGTTCGGGCAGGCCGGGCAGCGGTGCAGTGCGACGAGCCGGGCGGTGGTGGACGTACGGGTGCGGGAGGAGTTCCTGGAGCGGCTGGTGCCGCGGGTCGCCGGGCTGCGGGTGGGGCCGGGTGACGATCCGGCCTCCCAGGTGTGCCCCGTGGTCAACACCGTACGCAGGGACGCGGCACTCGCGGCGGTCGCCGGGGCCCAGCGGGACGGCGGCAAGGTGCTGTGCGGTGGCGGCCCGGAGGAGCGGGAGGGTCTGCCCGAGGGGTGCTACGTGCAGCCGACCGTGATCCGGGACGTGCCGTGGGACAGCGAGCTCGCCCAGGAGGAAGTGTTCGGGCCGGTGCTGGCGGTCGTCGACGCGGACGGCTTCGACGACGCGCTACGGATCGCGAACTCGGTGAAGTACGGGATGAGCGGCACGGTGTTCACGGCGTCGCAGTCGCGGGCTTTCGAGGCGGTGGAGCGGTTGGAGGCGGGGATGCTGCATGTGAACCGCCCGGGCGTCGGCGCGTACGCGCATCTGCCGCACACGGGCGCGAAGGCGTCGCAGTACGGTCCCCCGGAGTGTTCGCCGGAAGTGTGGGAGTTCTACACCGCGTGGCACTCGGCCTGTATCGGCTACTGAGACCACCGGGTCCGGGACGGCGAAGAGCCCCGGCGGGAGGATTCCCGCCGCGGCTCTTCCGTGTGCTCAGGCGCCGATGTTCTCCTCGGCGAGGCCGAAGGAGAGCGTCATGCCGGCCCCGCCGACACCGTTGACGACGGTGACGGACGGCTCCGGGGAGACGACGAGTTCGGTGCGCCCGTCCCGGAGGGAGGGATAGTAGCCGGCCCAGCGTTCGGTGATGCGGGCGTCGGGGAGGGTGGCGAAGGTGCCCAGGTAGGCGAGGACGGCCTCGTTGATCTCCTCGTTCTCGAAGGGGTCGTGCGTCATGCCGTAGGCGTGGCTGTCGCCGATGGTCAGCCGGCCGTCGGCGGTCTGGGAGAGCAGCACATGGATGCCGTGCTCGCGGTGGAACGGCAGCTCGGCGCCCATCCGTTCGGCGAGCGGGGCACGGGCGGCGAGGCCGTCGAAGGCCGCGTAGTGGAGCAGCGTGAGCCCTCCGCACAGCATCGGACCGAGCTGCCGGCCGCCCGGCTGCACTCCGGTGCGCATCATCTGGAGCTTGCAGCGGACGATGCCGCTGTCGGCGAAGACATCGGGATAGAGGGTCGCGAAGTCGTTCCCGCTGCACACGAAGACCCGCCCGGCGCGCCACTCCCCCGCCGTCGTGGAGACCGTGGGCAGGTCGATCGAGCGCACGGTGGTGCCGAAGCGGAAGTCGACGCCGTACTCGGCGACGAGGTGTTCGGCGACCGCGGGGATCGCCCGCCGCGGGTCGACGTTGACCTCGGTCGGGCTCCACAGCGCGGCCAGCAGGCCGTCGGGCCGGGCGACGGCGCTGCGCCGGGTGGCCTCCCGGGCGGTGAGCAGCGTGGCACCGCGTTCGCGCGCGGCGGGTGCGGTGGCGAGGAACTCCTCCAGGACGGCCACCTCGTCGGGGTGGTGGGCGAGGTGGAGCGAGCCGGTCTGCTCGGCCCACAGCCCGGTCTTGGCGGCGATCTCCAGCCAGATCTCCCGGCTGCGCAGCGCGCGTTCGTATATCGCGCCCCGTTCCTGGCCGATGGCCCAGATCATGCCGAAGTTGCGGATGGAGGCGCCGACGGCGAAGTCGTCGCGTTCGAAGACGACGACGCGCTCGCCTCGGCGGGCTGCGGCCAGGGCGTGCGCGAGTCCGACGATGCCTGCGCCGACGACGACGGTGTCGGCCTGGTTGACGGTCATGGGGCTTCGGTTCCTCTCTCGGTACGGCGGTCGGTACGGCGAGGGGTCACGCGGGGTCGTACGGGGGTGGTACGAGGTCGTACGGAGGAGTTCACGCACCGGCCGTGCGTGGCAGGCGGTTCCAGTGCGGCAGCATCAGCAGCCCGGCCAGCAGCGCGGCGCCGGCGAAACCGGTGAACAGCACATCGCCGGAGAGGAACCCGGGCAGCAGGCCGCCGAGGATGGCGCCGACGGAGCCGCAGCCGTTGACCAGCCCGGCCGCCGTGCCCGCGCCCTTGTCCGTGCCGAAGTCCACCGCGGCGACACAGGAGATCATCGAGTCGGCGGCGTACACGGTCAGCCCGATCACCGCGAGGACGCCGATCATGACCGGGACGCTGCCGGTCGCCGTGAGCGGCATGAACAGCGCGAGCGTCGCGGTCAGCAGCGCGAGCGCGAGGACGCACGGCGGTACACGGCGCGAGGCGAACAGCCGGTCGGAGACCCAGCCGACGGCGATCGGGGCGAGGACTCCGGCCACCCCGAAGGCGATCGGGATGAGGACGGCGCCGACCTTGTCGACATCGGGCAGCCGCCGGCTGACGAGCACGGGTCCCCACAGCAGGATCGCGTAACGGGCGGGCTTGAGCAGGAAGTAGGCGGCGCCGAGGGTGAGCACCATACGATCGCGCAGCGTCTCGCGGTAGAGCGCGAGCCCGCCGCGCCGCCCGCCCGTCTCCGGTGCCGGCTCCTCGGCCGGTGCCTCCTCGTCGGCGATGCCCGCGTCCCGCGGCGAGTCCTTCTGCAGCAGGACGAAGAGCAGCAGCACGACGGCGAGGGTCGCGGCACCCGCGAGGAACGCGATCTGCCAGCTGTCGAAGAGGGAGTACGCGATCCAGCCGAGGAAGGGGGGCGCGGCGAGACCCCCGAACGCGTAGTTGGTGCTCCACAGGCCGAGGACGCGGCCCCGCTGCCGTACGGGGAAGAAGCTGCCCATGTTCTTGCACAGCGGCGCCCAGCCGGCCGACTGCGCGAGGCCCTGGACGACCATGGCGCCGCCGAAGACGAGCAGGGCGCTGCTGAGGCCCATCACACAGGCCGCGGCGATGGCGCCGATCATGCCGCCGATGACGACGACCCGGGGGCCGAAGCGGTCGGCCCACATGCCCCAGAGGAACTGCCCGGCCGCGTAGGCGGCGAGGTAGACGGCGTCGATGACACCGAGGACGCGTTCGGTGAGGACGGTGTTGACCGCCGGGTCGTCGAGGATGCCGAGTTTGGCGACGGAGAAGGCCTGGCGTACGAAGTAGAACCCGGCGTAGGCGAGCCAGGTGACGGCGAAGATCCGGCGTCGCCAGCGGACGGCGTCCGCCTCCGTCGTGCCGGTCAGGGGTCTGCGGTGCGGTTGCGGTGGTGCTAGGTCGGCCATGGCTGTGTCCTCTTTGTTTGAGGGCTCGGTTCTCCTCGGGGGCGCTTTCAGCGTGTGTCGACGGAAGATCGTGCTCGGTCCCTCGTTCCTCGGGACCTCCGCGCTCCCCCTGCCTGCGGCAAGAGGTGCCCCCACTCCCTTGCGACACCCGCGCGCCCCTTCGGCTCTCCCCCCTGGCTTCGCCGGGGGACCCCCACGCCCGCGCTGCAGGTGCCGGCTCGTGGGGGCGGCAGTGGGCATGACGCGGCCCCGGCGCGCGCCTCGGCGGCGCGCCGGGGCCGGGTCGTGTGCGGATCGGAACGGATCAGGCGGTGAGCGGCTCTCCGGCCGCGATGGCGGTGCCGACCCAGTAGGCGTCGAAGTTGCGCAGCCGGTGCCCGGCGGGCAGTCCGGTGACGGGGGCGTTCACGAGGAACGGCACCTTCTGTTCGGTGAGTCCGCCGTGCGAGCGCAGCGGTTCGGTGAAGCCGGAGATGTCGTGCCGGGCCGGGGTGGTGCCGAGCACGGTGTTGCGTTCGGCGATGACGACGAGGTCGCCGATGCGGTCTCCGGGCAGTTCGAAGCGGGCGCACGCCTCCTCCCGGGTCAGGACCGTGTCCACGCCTTCCAGACCCGCGAGGTGGGCGGTGAGCGCACCGGTGTCGGCGCCCTCGGGCAGATGGACAGTCGCGTAGGAGCCGAGTGCGCCGTGGTGGACGGTGTACGGATCGGTGATGGGGAGCACGACCCGGGCGGAACCCGGCGTGAGGCGGGCGTCGAGAACGTCCTGGAGGTGGACGACGCGGGCGGATCCGTCGCCGTCCGCCTTGGCGTTCATGCCGTGGTCGGCGGTGACGACGAGGACTGCGCCGAGCGCGTCGATGCGCGCGAAATACCGGTCGAGCATGGCGTAGAAGTCGTTGGCCACGGGCGATCCGGGTGCGTGCTTGTGCTGGATGTAGTCGGTGAGCGAGAGGTACATGAGGTCGGGGCGGTCCTTGTCGAGGATGTCGGCCCCGGCGGCCATGACCAGTTCGCTGAGCTCGGCGCTGTAGACGGAGGGCAGTTCCATGCCGGTCCGCGCGAGGACCTTGCCGATGCCGTTCTCCTCCTCCGTGGCCTGGTCGGCCTTCTCGGCGGAGAAGCAGATCCCGTCGGCAAGGCCGCTGCCGAGGAGCCGGCGCAGCTTGTCCTTGGCGGTGATGACGGCGACCTTGGCGCCCTGCTGCGAGAAGGCGGCGAACAGCGTGGGCGCGCACAGCAGTTCGGGGTCGTTCATCATGACCTCGGTGCCGCTGGCGGTGTCGTAGAAGTAGTTGCCGCAGATGCCGTGGACGGAGGGCGGCACTCCGGTGGCGATGGACAAGTTGTTGGGGTTGGTGAAGGACGGCATCGTGCAGTCGGCGCGCAGGTCGCTGCCGGTGCGCAGCATGCGTTCCAGGAAGGGCATGCGGCCGTCCGCGACGGCCCGCTCGTGGTAGGCGTCCTCGCTGCCGTCGATGCAGACCACGACGACGGGCCGGCGGGGCCGGTGGTAGCGGCGCCCGTTCACTGTCAGCGGTTCGGTCATGTGCGGATCCACCCCTGGGGTCGAAGGAGCAGGGACGGCAGCCTCGTTCGCCGTCCCGCTTTTCATGGGTAGCACCGGGCCGGGTACGGACAGAACCACCGGATTCGCTATGGCGGCCATAGCCCCCTGACGCACCCTCCCCACCAGGGCGTCCCGGGGCTAGAGTCGGCGGCCCGGTGATCGGCGAGGGGCGTGGGGAGGCTTGTGGAACTCAACCTCCACCGTTTGTGGATCTTCATGCAGGTCGTGGAGCACCAGGGTTTCTCGGCGGCGGCGCACCGGCTCTACATGAGTCAGCCGTCGGTCTCCAACCAGGTGCGCCGGCTGGAGCAGTCGCTGAAAGTCACCCTGATCGACCGTTCGGGCTCCCGGGCGCGGCCGACCGCCGAGGGCGAGGTGCTGGCGGAGTACGGCAAGCGGGTGTTCCTGCTGGCCGAGGAGGCCGTGGCGGCGGTGCAGCAGGTGAGCGGGCTGGCGTCGGGGCGGCTGCTGGTCGGCGGTTCGACGACGGTCGGCACGTATCTGCTGCCGCCGTTGCTGGCGCGCTTCCAGGAGCGGCATCCGGGCATCGAGTGCCACGTCTTCGTGGGCAACAACGAGGCCGTGCTGGAGCGACTGCTGGCCGGCGACATCGGCGTCGCGGTGGTCGCGGGTGCGCCGACGGCGTCACAGCTGGTGGTGGAGAGGGTGCTCGGTGAGCGGCTGGTGCTGATCGCGGCACCGGGGCATCCGCTGGCGGCGCGGGACGAGGTGAGCCCGCGGGATCTGGCGGGCTGCCGCTTCCTGCTGCGCGAGCCCGGGTCGCAGACGCGGGAGCTCCAGGAACAGGTGCTGGCGGACTGGGAGTTGGCGGGTGTGTCGCGGGGCGACGTGTGGGGGCCCGAGGCGGTCAAGCAGTGCGTGGTGGCGGGTCTGGGCCTCGCCCTCATCTCGGAGCACGCCGTGGTGGACGACGTACGGGCCGGGACGCTGGCGGTGCTGCCGGTCAGTCCGGTGCCGCGGTCCCGGCCCGTCAATCTCGTACGCCGCAGGGACCGTCTGCTCTCGCCGGCGGAGCGCGCGTTCATCGAGCTGCTGCGCTCCGTCGGCGAGTGGCCGCGGGAACTGCCGGCGGCGGGCAGCTCCTAAGGGCCCGCCGGGCGGCTGCTACTTGGCCGGGTCGAGGCAGAGCACGAACTTGTCGGCGTCCCACTGCTGTGCCAGGGCGGCCTCGCCCACGGTGCAGGCGTTGACGTCGAAGCTGTTCTCGATGACCTTGACGACCTTGTAGTTGGCGTCCTTGTCACCGCACTCCTTGGTCTCGACCTCGGGGGCGTCGTCCGGGCCGGTGACCTTGACGCAGTCGCCGGCCTCGGCGCGGACCGGGGCGTCGCCGAAGACGTAGCCGATGCCGAACTTCACGGCCAGGGCGACGACAATCAGGCCGACGATGCCGAGGAACTTCCTCGCCAGGCTCTTCTTGGCCGGCTGGGGCGCGGCCCCGGCGTCGGGCTGGCCCTGCGGGAACGGCTGGGGGTCCTGCGGGGCAGCGGGGGGCGTCGGGGCGCTCATGGAGGACTTCCTCGTGGTTGCATGCTTATCGAACGCGCGCACGCTACACGAAGAATAAGAACCACATAAACACCGGTACGAAGGAGTCCCCGATGTCCCTTTTCGACATCCCGCTGCGCACCCTGACGGGCGAGCCGACGTCACTCGCCGACCACGGCGGCAAGGCCGTGCTCGTGGTCAACGTGGCGTCCCGCTGCGGCCTGACGCCCCAGTACGAAGGTCTGGAGCGGCTGCAGAAGACGTATGGCGACCGGGGTTTCACGGTGCTCGGTGTGCCGTGCAACCAGTTCGCGGGCCAAGAGCCCGGCACCGCGGAGGAGATCGGCGCGTTCTGCTCGGCGACGTACGGCGTGACGTTCCCGATGCTGGAGAAGACCGACGTCAACGGCGAGGACCGGCACCCGCTGTACGCGGAGCTGACGAAGACCGCGGACGCGGCCGGTGAAGCCGGTGACGTCCAGTGGAACTTCGAGAAGTTCCTGATCTCCCCGCAGGGCGAGGTCACCCGCTTCCGCCCCCGCACCGAGCCGGAGTCCGCCGAGGTCGTAGCGGCGATCGAGGGGCTGCTGCCTGCCTGACCCGGACATGCGAGGGCCCCTGGAAACCGGCTGGTCCGGTCTCCAGGGGCCTTGCACGAGGCCGGCCGGCGTCAGCGGATCGGCATGCCCGAGAGGGTGCGGGCGATGACCAGGCGCTGGATCTCGCTGGTGCCCTCGAAGATGGTGTAGATCGCGGCGTCGCGGTGCATGCGCTCCACCGGGTACTCGCGGGTGAACCCGTTGCCGCCGAGGATCTGGATGGCCTGGGCGGTGACCTTCTTGGCCGTCTCGCTGGCGAAGAGCTTGGACATGGACCCCTCGGCCGAGGTGAACGGCTTGCCGGTGGTCGCCATCCAGGACGCCCGCCACACCAGCAGGCGCGCGGCGTCGATCTGCGTGCGCATGTCGGCGAGCTGGAAGGCGACGCCCTGATTGTCGATGATCGGGCGGCCGAACTGCTGGCGCGTCATGGCGTATTCGAGCGCCTCCTCGTACGCGGCGCGGGCGGTGCCGACCGCCATGGCGCCGACGGCGGGGCGCGAGGCCTCGAAGGTGGCCATCGCCGCGTTCTTCACGCTCCCCCGGCCTCCGGCCGGGGGGACCCCCATCTCGCTTCGCTCGCCGCCCTTCCTGGCGCGCTCGCGAGCCTTCGCCAGGCGCTCGTCCAGCTTCTCCTTGCCGCCGAGGAGGCAGTGGCCCGGGACGCGGACGTTCTCCAGGACGACCTCGGCGGTGTGCGAGGCGCGGATGCCGTGCTTCTTGAACTTCTGGCCCTGGGAGAGTCCCGGGGTGGCCGGCGGCACGATGAAGGACGCGTGGCCCTTGGAGCCGAGCTCGGGGTCGACGACGGCGACGACGACATGGACGTTGGCGATCCCGCCGTTGGTCGCCCAGGTCTTGGTGCCGTTGAGGACCCACTCGTCCTTGGCCTCGTCGTAGACCGCGCGGGTGCGCATCGAGGCGACGTCGCTGCCGGCGTCGGGCTCGGAGGAGCAGAAGGCGGCGACCTTGACGTCGTCGGCGTCGCCGTACATCTGCGGGATCCAGGTGCCGATCTGCTCCTCGGTGCCGTTGGCTATGACGCCCACGGCGGCGAGGCCGGTGCCGACGATGGAGAGGGCGATGCCCGCGTCGCCCCAGAACAGCTCCTCCATCGTCATCGGGATGCCGAGGCCCGTGGGATCGAAGAACTGCTGGGCATAGAAGTCCAGGGAGTAGATGCCGAGTTTGGCCGCTTCCTGGATGACGGGCCAGGGGGTCTCCTCGCGCTCGTCCCACTCGGCCGCGGCCGGGCGCATCACGTCCTTGGCGAAGCCGTTCAGCCAATCACGGACCTGCTTCTGGTCCTCGTTGAGATCGAGCATGAACTCGGCCATGTCCCCTCCAGCACTACGGCGCCCGACAGGCGTTACTTGCGGTAACGAGAGTCTGTTACCGAGCAGTAGCCCCTGTCAACCGAGGCCACCGGATCACCTGTACGCCGCAGCGGGTGTTACCTTGCGCGTCACGCAGTCGCAAGGGCGGGGAGAGGCACGGCATGGAGAGCACACACCAGCAGCGGTCGGCGGACCAGCGGCGACGGGAGCTGCTCGAAGCAGCGGACCGGGTGGTACTCCGAGACGGACCGCACGCCTCCATGAACGCGATCGCCGCCGAGGCGGGCATCACCAAACCGATCCTCTACCGCCACTTCGGCGACAAGGGCGGCCTGTACCGGGCACTGGCCAAGCGCCACACCGATGCGCTGCTGCGGGCGCTGCAGGTGGCGGTGGACGCGGACGTCGACCGCCGTGAGCGGGTGGCGGGAACGCTGGACACCTACCTGGCCGCGATCGAGGCGCGGCCTCAGGTCTACCGCTTCCTGATGCACCCGGCGGAGGACAATCAGCCCTCCGAGCAGGGCTTCGACGTCGGCCGCCACTCGGCCCCGCTGCTGCGCCGCCTCGGCGAGGAACTGGGCAAGGTCATCGCGGACCGCGTCGACCTGGGCCCGGGCGGCGACCTGCTGGCGCGCGTGTGGGGCCACGGCATCGTCGGCATGATGCACGCGGCGGGCGACTGGTGGCTGGGCGAACGCCCGTGCTCACGGGCGGAGTTGGTGAAGAGCCTGACGGACCTGCTGTGCGGCCGCCTCTTCGACGCGCCTGACCGCGTGGGCGGCCCGGGTTTCTGAGAAACACCGCGCGAAGCGCGGTAGGGGGTCTGGGGCGAAGCCCCAGTTTCGGGAAGGGGCGGGTAGGGGAAGACGCCCCGCGCAGCGGCCCCACCCGCACGTGCTACGCGCCCCGCAGCCGCGCCACGCCCTCGCCCGTCGACCACCCCGCCTTGCGCGCCGCCCGCGCCAGCCGGCCGCGGCGCCACGAGCCCAGCCGGTCCGCGTACACCATGCCCTCCACGTGGTCGCACTCGTGCTGCAGACAGCGTGCGAAGAAGCCCGTGCCCTCCACGCGGACCGGCTCGCCGTCCACCGTCACACCCTCCACGACCGCCCGGTCGAAGCGCTCCGTCCCCGCCTCCAGGCCCGGCAGGGACAGGCAGCCCTCCGGACCGCGGACCGTGACACCGTCGGTCTCCACCAGGCGCGGGTTGACGACGTGTCCGAGATGACGGACGTCCTCGTCGTCGGGGCAGTCGTAGACGAACACCTGCAGCGGGACGCCGACCTGGTTGGCCGCGAGGCCGACTCCCCCCGCCGCGTACATCGTCGCAAACATGTCCTCGACAAGCCGGGACAGGGACGGGCCGAAGTCGGTGACGGGCTCGCAGGGCGTGTGCAGCACCGGTTCGCCGAGGAGCGTCATCGCTCGCACGAGTCCGGAACTGCCGGGGATCGGCCGGTTTCGCATGGCGACCAGCGTACGTTCCGCGCAGGTCACCCCGTGACCTCCACGTATTCCGACGGTGCCGTGGTACGGGCTGCCGAGAAGAGGTCGATAGGCTGACTCCCGACCGATGCTAGGAGGATCAAGGACGATGTCAGGCAACTCGGAGCTGACGCCGCGAGCCAAGCTGGCCGTTACGGCGGGCAAAGCCGCGGCGGCGGTGTCGCGCGCCGCCGGGCGCGGCAGCGGATCGGTGATCGGCGGCCGGGTGGCGCTCAAGCTGGACCCCGACCTGCTGGCGCGGCTGGCGCAGCACCTGGACGTGGTCCTCGTGTCGGCGACCAACGGGAAGACGACGACCACGCGGCTGATCGCGGAGGCCCTGCGCGCCAGCGGCCCCGTCGTGTCGAACGCGCTCGGTGCCAACATGCCCGCGGGCATCACCTCCGCGCTGGCGGGCGGCTCGGACGCCAAGTTCGGTGTGATCGAGGTCGACGAGAAGTACCTCGCCGGTGTGGCCAGGGACGTCGCCCCCAAGGCCATCGCGCTGCTGAACCTTTCCCGCGACCAGCTGGACCGCGCGGCCGAGACCCGGATGCTGGCCGAGAAGTGGCGTGAGGGCCTTGCGGGCGCGAAGGCCACCGTGATCGCGAACGCCGACGACCCGCTGGTCGTGTGGGCCGCGTCCTCCTCCCCCAACGTGGTGTGGGTGGCCGCCGGGCAGGAGTGGAAGGACGACGCCTGGTCCTGCCCGTCCTGCGGCGGTGTGATGCAGCGCCCGGGCGACGACTGGTTCTGCGGCGAGTGCGGCTTCCGCCGTCCCGCACCGAGCTGGGTGCTCAGCGGTGACCACGTCCTCGACCCGCACGGCTCGGCCTGGCCGATCCACCTCCAGTTGCCCGGTCGCGCCAACAAGGCGAACGCGGCCACCTCGGCCGCCGTCGCCGCCTGCTTCGGCGTTCCGCCGCAGGTGGCCCTGGAGCGCATGTACCAGGTGCAGGCCGTCGCCGGCCGGTACGACGTCGTCTCGTTCCTCGGCCGTGACGTGCGGCTGCTGCTCGCGAAGAACCCGGCCGGCTGGCTGGAGACGTTCTCGCTGATCGACCCGCCGCCGACGCCGGTGATCCTGTCCGTCAACGCCCGCGGCGCGGACGGCACCGACACCTCCTGGCTGTGGGACGTCGACTACACCCGCCTCGCCGGGCACCCGATCTTCGTGATCGGCGACCGCAAGCTCGACCTCGCGGTCCGGCTGGAGGTCGCGGGCCTGGACTTCCGCGTGTGCGAGTCGGTCGACGAGGCGGTGCAGACGGCCCCGCCGGGCCGGATCGAGCTGATCGCCAACTACACCGCCTTCCAGGACGTGCGCCGCCGCGTCGGCAACTGAGCGACTGACCGACTGACGAGCGGACGGACAAAAAGGACTTATGAGAATGAGTGACAGCAGCCTGCGGCTGGTGTGGGTCTACCCGGATCTGCTCAGCACCTACGGCGACCAGGGCAACGCGCTCGTCGTGGAGCGCCGTGCCCGCCAGCGCGGTCTCGACGTCATGCGCATCGACGTGCGCAGCGACCAGCCGGTGCCGACCTCCGGCGACATCTACCTGATCGGCGGGGGCGAGGACCGTCCGCAGCGGCTCGCGGCCGAGCGGCTGCGCCGCGACGGCGGCCTGAGCCGTGCGGCCTCCAACGGCGCGATCATCTTCTCGGTGTGCGCCGGCTACCAGATTCTCGGCCACGAGTTCATCAACGACCTCGGCGAGCGCGAGCCGGGCCTCGGCCTGATCGACGTGATCTCCACGCGCGGCGAGGGTGCCCGCTGCGTCGGCGACGTCCTGGCCGACATCGACCCGCAGTTGGGGCTGCCGCAGCTGACGGGCTTCGAGAACCACCAGGGCATCACCCATCTCGGCCCGACCGCACGGCCGTTCGCCCGCACGGTGTTCGGCCGCGGCAACGGCACCGGCGACGGCACCGAGGGCGCGTACAACGACACGGTCTTCGGCACGTACATGCACGGTCCGGTGATGGCCCGCAACCCGCAGATCGCGGACCTGCTGCTCAAGCTGGCCCTCGACGTGAACGCGCTGCCGCCGACCGACGACCGCTGGTACGAGGCCCTGCGCGCGGAGCGGATCGCCGCCGCTACCCAGCCCGCCTGACGCGGGCTCCGCTCAGGCGAGCACACATCCTCACGACCCCTTCGCTCAGCTGAGCGAAGGGGTCGTGAGGCCGGTCCCACCTGTCGGACTCCCGTTTCTGACCCGCCCCTCCGCGCCGGTAGGGTGGCGGGGATCCAACCGGACGACGTGGTCCGGGAGTCGGCCCACGTTGTAAAGGTTTTCGGGCTATGCGCATTGGTGTGCTCACCTCCGGCGGCGACTGCCCCGGTCTGAACGCCGTCATCCGTTCCGTCGTGCACCGTGCCGTCGTCGACCACGACGACGAGGTCATCGGCTTCCACGACGGCTGGAAGGGCCTCCTGGAGTGCGACTACCGCAAGCTCGACCTGGACGCGGTGGGCGGCATCCTGGCCCGTGGCGGCACGATCCTCGGTTCCTCCCGTGTCCAGCCCGCGCATCTGCGCGACGGTGTGGAGCGGGCCAAGGGGCATGTCGCCGACCTCGGTCTCGACGCGATCATCCCGATCGGCGGTGAGGGCACGCTCAAGGCGGCCAACCTGCTGTCGGAGGCCGGTCTGCCCATCGTGGGCGTGCCGAAGACGATCGACAACGACATCGCGTCCACCGACGTGACCTTCGGCTTCGACACCGCCGTCGGTGTCGCGACGGAGGCACTGGACCGGCTCAAGACCACGGCCGAGTCGCACCAGCGGGTGCTGATCGTGGAGGTCATGGGCCGGCACACGGGATGGATCGCGCTCCACTCCGGCATGGCGGCCGGCGCGCACGCGATCGTCGTCCCGGAGCGTCCCTTCGACATCGACGAGCTGACGGCGCGGGTCGGCGAGCGGTTCTCGGCCGGCAAGAAGTTCGCGATCGTGGTCGTCGCCGAGGGCGCGAAGCCCCGTGAGGGCTCGATGCGCTGGGACGAGGGCGGCAAGGACATCTACGGGCACGAGCGGTTCGCGGGTGTGGCCCGCCAGCTCTCCGTCGAGCTGGAGCAGCGGCTCGGCAAGGAGGCCCGTCCGGTGATCCTCGGCCACGTGCAGCGCGGCGGTACCCCGACCGCGTACGACCGCGTGCTCGCCACGCGTTTCGGCTGGCACGCGGTGGAGGCGGCGCACCGGGGCGAGTTCGGGATGCTGACGGCGCTGCGCGGCACCGACATCACGATGGTGCCGCTCGCCGAGGCGACCCGGACGCTCAAGACGGTTCCGGCGGACCGGTACGACGAGGCGGAGTGCGTGCTCTGACCCGGCTGCCCGCCAGACGGTGTGCCCCCGGTCGCGGCTGCGGCCGGGGGCACATCTAGTCTGGTCCGGACAACAGGCACGAATCGGGAAGCCCGGGAGTACACAGATGGATCACAGCGGGCACGGCATGACCATGGATCTGCCGCCGTTCACGCTGGGGCGCGGCCTGGAGTTCTCACCGGACCCCTTCTTCCTGGTCGGCTGCCTGCTGGCCCTGGGCCTGTACGGATGGGGCGTCGCGCGCCTGCGCCGGCGCGGGGACGCCTGGCCGGTGAGCCGCACGGTCTGGTTCACCGTCGGAGTGCTCAGTGTCGCGCTGGTGATGTGCACCAAGCTGAACGACTACGGCATGGTGATGTTCAGCGTGCACATGGTGCAGCACATGATCATCAGCATGCTCTCCCCGATCGTGATCCTGCTGGGCGCGCCGATCACGCTCGCACTGCGGGCGCTGCCGGTCGCGGGCCGGGGCCGCAAGGGCCCCCGCGAGCTGCTCCTGATGCTGCTGCACAGCCGGTACATGCGGATCGTCACGCATCCGGCGTTCACGATCCCGCTGTTCATCGCGAGCCTGTACGGGCTGTACTTCACGCCCCTGTTCGACTTCCTGATGGGCTCGAAGACCGGCCACATCGCGATGATGCTGCACTTCCTCGCGGTCGGCCTGGTGTTCTTCTGGCCGATCATGGGCGTGGACCCGGGCCCGCACCGGCCGGGCTATGTGATGCGGATGCTGGAGCTGTTCGCGGGCATGCCGTTCCACGCGTTCTTCGGGATCGCGCTGATGATGGCGACCGAGCCGATGGTCAAGGCGTACGAGAATCCGCCCGGTTCGCTCGGGATCGACGCGCTCGCGGACCAGAACGCGGCGGGCGGCATCGCGTGGGCGTTCAGCGAGATCCCCTCCGTCGTGGTGCTCATCGCGCTGGTCTTCCAGTGGTACCGCTCCGACCAGCGGCAGGCCAAGCGCCGGGACCGGGCCGCGGACCGGGACGGCGACAAGGAGCTGGAGGCGTACAACGCCTATCTCGCCTCGCTCCAGGCACGCAGCCGGTGACGCGCGGTTCTGCGAGCCGCTAGCGCGACGCCCTCCTCACGCGCGACCATGGTCCCGACGGCCCCGCCGTCGAAGGAGGGCGCACATGTCCGGTTCGACGAAGGTCATGGGAGTGCTGACCGTCGGGTCCCTCGTGGTCGTGACGGCTTATACGGCGGCACTCGGCAGCAACGGCTGGCTCTGGTTCGGGTGGGTGGTGCTCGGTCTGTTGACCATCGGCGTGGTCGCCTCGCGGAGCACCTGAGGCCCGGTGCCGCTCGGCGGCGTCAGAAGCGGAAGACCGCGCCGGTGGCGGCGGTCAGCTCGCACGCGTTCGGGAAGGTCTTGTGCCAGGCGGTCGGCCGGCCGCGCCAGGCACCGGTGGCACTCACCGTGA
This sequence comes from Streptomyces sp. NPDC015127, assembly GCF_043080095.1. NCBI lineage: Bacteria > Bacillati > Actinomycetota > Actinomycetes > Kitasatosporales > Streptomycetaceae > Streptomyces > Streptomyces sp. NPDC015127. The sequence continues at coordinate 112,317 of NZ_JBIBVE010000011.1, read as the reverse complement.
CCGGGTCGTACTGCTTCGTGCACGGGTGCGGCTCGCCCGGCAGACTGTCCAGGTCGCCGTGGGCCTCGTCGAGGGCGGCGCACGCACCGGCGGCGTCGGGGTGCGGGCCGCTCGGCTCCGGGCTGCAGTGCAGCAGCACACCGCGGATCCAGGTGTTCTCCGCACCCGAGACGGTGAGGAACAGCCCACGGGGCGGGGCCGGCTTGTCCACCCGTTCCGGCGCCTGGGACGCCGCGGCGGGAACGGCCGAGGGGACGGCGGCCGCGACGGCGAGAAGAGCCGCTGCGACGAGAGCTGCGGTGCGGTGCATCCGGTGGCTCCTGACAGGAAAGCCGGCACGCGGCCGGTACGGGCGGGGCGAGCCATAGAGCACCGTTCCGGGCGGCGCTCCGCAATGCGCCGCGCCGACCCGTAGTGCGTACGGGTGCGCCGGATTGGCCCGGACGGCTGCGCCTGTGCCCGCCCTCGGCCTCGGCCGCCGCGCCGTGACGCGGCCGGTCGGACGGGAAGCGACGGTGTGCCACCGGCCCACTCGTTCAGTGCGGCACAGGGTCGAGGGGGCCCTCCCCGAGTCACCTGAAACCAGGGCGCTTTGATGCAGTGCACAGTGTGTCCGGTCGTACTGTCCTGTCACGCGGGGTCCTGCGGCTGGGCATGACGACGGCCGGCCCCCGCGGGGACCGGCCGTTGCGTCTCACATGTGGCGGTTCGCGTAGTAGTGCTCGATGAGCTTGAGATATGTCAGGTCGTCCTCGTGCCGGCCGCTCTCGAACGGCGGCGAGTCCTTCACCTCGGCCTTGGTGCACGACAGGTGGACGACCTGGTCGGCGGTGTCGATCCGCGAGACGAGCCCCGCGGGCAGCAGCACACGCCGTCCGAGGATCCACGGACCGGTGTCCACGACGAGGTACGACCTGCCCACCTCCTCGGTGTGCCGGTCGACCTTGCCGATCGAGCCGTCGGTCGCCTCGACCGAGTATCCGACGAGCTCTGCTCCCGGCACGTACGCGGCCGTCTCCGGGTAACCCCAGATGTCAGCGCCCATGTCGGCCTCCTCACCTGCCCGAACGGCCCCCGTCCCATCGGCGCGGGTACCCGGGTGCGGCATACCCACACGGCGCGCCGCGCGTCAGTGCTCGTGGCCGGGCGCCTCTTCGCCGTCCGCCGGCGGCTGCTCTGCCGTGGTTCCCCCTGCGTGGACGGTGAAGGCGGCGGTGCGGACCTTGCCCTCGTGCTGGAAGTCGAGGAAGAGGCGGTAGGCGCCCTTGCTGGGTGCGGTGGCGGTGAAGGAGATCTCCGGTCCGGGCTTCGTGGTGCCGTCGCCGGGTTCGCCGTTCGGGTGCACGTGCAGGTAGGCGAGGTCACCCGCGCGCAGGGCGACGAGGTGTCCGTACGCGCCGAGGTAGGGCTGCAGATCGGTGACCGGCTTGCCGTCCTTGGCGACGGCGAGGACCAGTTCGCTGTCCGCTCCGGGCCGGAGTGCGCCGGTGAGGGTCACCTCGTAGCCGTCCACGGTGGCCGTGGTGCTCCTCGCGGGCAGCGGCTCGGGCTCGGACGCGCCGGACACGGCGAGGTCGGCCCCGAGCGTGAGCCCGCGGGCACCCTTGGTGTCCGGGGTGAAGTCGGCGAAGACGCGGTAGCCGCCGGCCTCGGGGAGCCGGACCGGTACGGACCAGGTGCCGTCGGCCGCGCGCACCGGGTGCAGGTGGCGGTAGGTCGTCAGATCGCGCGAGGCGACGATGAGATGCAGCTCCTTGCCGTGCTCGCGGCGGAACGCGGTGACGTTGCGGTCGCTCTTGTCGTCCACCACGGCGAAGCGCAGTTCGCTGCTTCTGCCCGCCGCCAGGCGCTGCGTCTCCAGGTCCAGCGTGAGGCCCGCCTCTGACACCTGGAGTCCGCCCGGCCCGGAGGGCGTCGCGCCGCCGTCCTCGGCGTGGCCCTCGTCGCTTCCGCCGGCCTCCGCCTGATCCCCGGCAGCGTGTTCGCCATGCTGTGCCGACTCCGCCCCGGCCACCACGGGGTCCATGCCCTGACCTACGCCGTAGGCGGTACCGAAGGCGGCCGCGAGCGCCGCCGCGAAGGCCGTGATCTTGACGCCGGTGTTCATGACTCGCTCCTCGGTCAGGGCCGCCCGTCCGCGACCACGTGCCACACAATACCCCTGGGGGGTATTAAGTCAACCCGGTTGAGCGCCGCTCACGTATACCCGCCCCCGTATATCCCGGACATGACGCGGCCCCCACGCCCGGAGGCATGGGGGCCGGGTCGAGGCGTCGCGCCTCAGGCCGCCCACAGGGGCCGGAGCCCGGCCATCGCGTCGACCGCCTGGCCGGTGCGCGCGAAGACGACGAGGCGGGTACCACCGGCATCGGCGTTCGCCTCCAGCAAGCGGCGGGCGGGCGCGCTCGGCGTCACCACCGCCATCAGCACATCGAGCCCGCCGCACATGAGGTGGGCCCGCAGCACGGCGCTGAGCGTGGCGGCTCTCACCACGGGATCCTCCAGCACGATCACCACAGGTGCCGGCACATGGGCCCGGACGAGATCCGCGATGCCGTGCGCCACAGCGACGCGATGGCCCAGATCGACCTCGTCGCGCATCGTGATCACCAGGACACCGCGCTCGATCCTGTGGTGCAGCATGGCGAGCCTCCGTCCACTCGGCATCACGGCTCTGTGGTTCTCCGCCGTCTCGAGGGTGCCCGAAACCGCTGCGAGAATGCGCGCCACGCGGACTCCGCCGACGCGCTCCGCGCCTCTCACCCGGACGGACTCATCCCCGTTTCACCGCCTCCAGGTGCGCGAAGGCCACCAGGTTCTCGGTGTAGTCCTGGGCCTTCTTGTCGTACTCACCCGCGCAGGTGATCAGCCGCAGTTGTGGGTCGGGGGTATCTGCGTACACGCGCTTGTTCGGGAACTTCGCCTTCTCGAAGCTCTCGACGGAGTCGACGACGAAGGTGGCGACCGTGCCGTCCTCGCGGCTGATGTCGACCTTGCTCCCCTTCTTGAGCTCGCTGAGCTGCATGAAGACAGCCGGGCCCGTCTTGGTGTCGACATGCCCGGCGACGATCGCCGTGCCGGGTTCGCCCGGTGTCACGCCCTCCTGGAACCAGCCGACCAGATTGCTGTTGTTCGGGGGCGGTGCCTCCAACTGGCCCGAGGCGTCGAGGGACAGGCCCGTGAAGGGCGCGTCGACGGCGATCTCCGGGATCTTCAGCCGTTTGGGTTCGGCGGGCGGCAGCGCCGATCCCCGTTGCTCGGTGGCGGAGGCGGACGGTGTGTCGACGACTGCGGGTGCCGAGACCACGGGCAGGGCGGCGGGCTTGGCGTCCGTCGTGGTGTCGAACGAGTTGAAGACCAGCAGAAAGCCCAGCACGACGGCCCCGGCAGGCCAGAGCAAGGCGCGTCCGAGGGAACGGGGGGCGGATGCGGTCTGCGACTGCACAAGGGGTGGCTGCGCGGACATACGGGTTCGTACCTTTCACTGCCGTGACTTCGTGGCGGGGCGGGGTGTCCTGTGCGGTGCGCGGCCGACGGCCCGGCCGGGGAGCGCCGACGTCGCGGCCGCCGTCCCTGGGGGCGGCGGCCGCGACGGGGCTGAGGCCGGGTACGGCCGGGGGCGTCAGGCCGCGGCGGAGCCGTTCGCGCCACGGCGGCGCAGCATGTACGCACCGGCGCCGAGGCCGCCGAGCAGCAGGACCGAACCGGCGGCCAGGCCACCGCCGGAGAGGGCCGTGCCACCGCCACCGGTGTGCACACCGCCGTGCGGCTTGTCACCCTTCCAGGAGCCGTGCTCGTCGTCCTTCTCCCACGAGCCGTGGTCCGACGAGTAGTCGTCCTTCTTCTCGTCGTCCTTCTTCTCGTCGTCCTTCTTCTCGTCGTCCTTCTTGTCGTCGTCCTTCTTCTCGTCGTCCTTGTCCCAGTCGTCCGCGTTCAGGAGCGACAGGGCACCGCCACCGGTGTGGACACCGCCGTGCGGCTTGTCGTGGTCCTTCTTGTCCCACTTCTTGTCGTAGTCGTCCTTCTTGTCGTAGTCCTTGTCGTAGTCGTCCTTCTTCTCGTCGTCCTTCTTCTCGTCGTCCTTCTTCTCGTCGTCCTTCTTGTCGTGGTCCGACGAGTAGTCGTCCTTGTCCTCGTCGTCAGCCATGACACGCGCCAGCGCGCCACCACCGGTGTGCACGCCGCCGTGCGGCTTGTCGTGGTCCTTCTTGTCGTCGTCCTTGTCGTAGTCGTCCTTCTTGTCGTAGTCCTTGTCGTAGTCGTCCTTCTTCTCGTCGTCCTTCTTCTCGTCGTCCTTCTTCTCGTCGTCCTTCTTG
>NZ_JBIBVE010000011.1:0-107903 GCF_043080095.1 Streptomyces sp. NPDC015127 | reverse complement strand
TGTCGTGGTCCGACGAGTAGTCGTCCTTCTTCTCGTCGTCCTTGTCCTCGTCGTCAGCCATTACACGGGCCAGCGCACCGCCACCGGTGTGCACGCCGCCGTTCGGCTTGTCGTGGTCCTTCTTGTCGTCGTCCTTGTCGTAGTCGTCCTTCTTCTCGTCGTCCTTCTTGTCGTGGTCCGACGAGTAGTCGTCCTTCTTGTCGTAGTCGTCCTTCTTCTCGTCGTCCTTCTTGTCGTGGTCCGACGAGTAGTCGTCCTTCTTGTCGCTGTCCGACGAGTAGGAGTCGTCCTTGCTCCAGTCGTCGGCCATGGCCACCGCGAAAGTGGGGCCGGAGACGGCGAGGGCCGCCGTAGCGACCGCCGAGGCGAGCAGGATGCGGGCAGAGCGCATGGTGAGCCTTTCCTTTCGCCGCGACTGCGAGGCCCGACACGTCATCGGCTCATCTGATCGCAGTGGCGACGTGATTCACCGTCAGCCAATTCGCGAAGTCCCACCACTGGAGAGCCTGGCATCCGGGCGACACCATGGGCCCGATGAGTGACCCTCGGCCGGATATTCACCCGAGGGACTGCACGCCACGCCGAGGGCAGGTTTGACCGCCGTCACAGCGAAAATGTGGGGCACTCGCCCTCGCCCCGCCACGCGCGACCAGGGCTTCCCTCACCTCGCGCGCCGCCCCAACACGTCCACCGCGGCGACCACCCGGTCCCAGAACCTGTCGGCGTCCAGACCGACCGCGACCTGCGCGTTCACGGGCCGGCCGGTGTACCGGTGCAGGTCCACCACCGTCGCCCCACGGGTGTACCGCCCGCACAGCTCGACGGCCACATGCGCGTCCACGCATCGCACGGCCTCGGGGTCGATGACGCGGGCCACGGCGACGGGGTCGTGCACCGGCGGCGCGGGGAAGCCCCACAGCCGCCGGTACGTGGACGCGAAGTAGGTGAGCAACTCGACGCAGATTCGTGCGAGTTCGGTGTCGAGTGCCCCCAGGCGGGCCAGCACGTCGGGGGTGGCGAGGGCCTGGTGGGTCACGTTGAGCCCGCACATGGTGACCGGTACGCCGCTGGTGAGGACGATGTCCGCGGCCTCGGGGTCCACGTGGACGTTGAACTCGGCGGCGGGGGTCCGGTTGCCGCGCTCCGTGGAGCCGCCCATGAACACGATCTCCCGGATGTGGGCGGCGACGTCCGGGTACCGGGTGAGCAGCAGCGCCACATTGGTCAGCGGACCGGTGGGAACGAGCGTGACCGGCTCCGGATACTCGGTCAGGATGCGGTGCATCAGCTCCACGGCGTGCTCAGGGACGACGTCCACGGAGGGGGCGGGGAACCGGGGTCCGTCGAGTCCGGACTCGCCGTGCACGTCGTCCGCGACCGTCAGGGGCTGCACCAGGGGCCGGGCGCAGCCGGCCGCGAGCGGGACACCCGTGATGCCGGCGACGGTGCACACCCTGCGGGCGTTGAGCGTGGTCTTCTCGACGGTCTGGTTACCTGCGACGGTGGTGATCGCGAGCAGGTCGACCGCCGGGTCGGCCGCGGCGAGCATGAGGGCGACGGCGTCGTCGTGCCCGGGGTCGCAGTCGATGATGAGGGGGACGGGCACGGCTCTCCTCGGCTCGCGGGGGCGTGGACGCCCTCAGTCTCCTCCCCCTGTGCGCCCCTCCCGGTCCTTCCCGGCCGCGTCGTGGGCGTGGCCGCCCCGGAGGGGTGGAAGAGCACTTCCATGCGGCACCGCCGAACGGTCCGGACCTGATGTATCGCTGTTCCGGCGAAGAGAGCCCATTCGGCCGACGTCTTTCCCCTCATCATCCGATCCGCACCTGGCCGCCTAGGCCTATCGGCCGACAGAACGGGCCGGGCAGATCACCCACTTGTAGCGTCGCATTCGCGGGCGCCGGACGGCGCCGCATCGATGCCTGCCACCTTTCGCAGAGGCGGGCGGACAACCGGAAGGGCAACGGGCTGATGCTCAGTGAGACGATGTCGAAGGTGATCGCGGGAACGATTCCCGTCGCGGCCGCCCTTGCCCTTTCCATATCCGTTTGGGCACCCTCTCCGAATTCCGCCGGGCGTCCGGCGTCGGCATCCCCTCCCGTTCCGGCATCGGCGCCGGCCCACGCTCCCGCAGCCTCCCGCGGGGGAACCACCGTGCAACGGCTCAAGGGGGAGCTCATCGAATGCGCCTCCAGGAAACCCCGGCTCGCCCGGGCCCTGACCCGGGACATAGCCCGCTCTTTGGCCGGCCGCGCCAGCTGGGCCTCGCTCGTGCTGTACGACCGGACCACGCGCACGTCCTGCACGTACCGCGCCGATGAACACTACGACTCGGCGAGCATCGTCAAGCCGATCGTCCTGGGCGCACTGCTTCACGTCAGAGACGGGGACCTGTCCGAAGAGGAGCAGGATCTTGCCAGGAGAATGATCGAGAATTCGGACAACGAATCGACCTACGTGTTGTGGGACATCGTCGGCCCCGAAAATATCCGGTGTTTTCTGGACGATGCCGGAATGACGAACACCAGAATCGACGAATACGGTTACATGGGCCTGACGCAGGTCACCGCCCGGGACCAGGCCACTCTGCTCGAAATGCTCACGGGCGAGGACGATGCGGTCCTGGATGCGGAAGAGCGCGCCTACATCCTCGGACTCATGCACGATGTGCAGGCGGATCAGCGCTGGGGAGCGCCCGCCGGAGCCCCCGCGGACGCCTCCGTCCAGGTCAAGAACGGATGGCTTCAGCGTTCCGACGCGAACCTCGAGGACCCCTGGGACCGCGGGGACTGGAAGGTCAACAGCATGAGCGCGCTCACCGGACGGGCCTACGACTACGGCCTGGTGGTTCTCACAGAGAACAACCGGGTTCCCGGGGACGGGCATCCGGATGCGGGGTGGGCCTACGGCATGGACACGATCGAGGGGGTGGCGAAGTCCATCCACCGGAACCTGTACCCCGGCCGGTGAGGCAGGGGGCGCCCCGGCGTCGCGGCCGGCGGCTAGACGTGGGTGAACCGCCGAGGGCGTTGGAGCTCCACGCTCCGCGCCCTGGCGTTTCGGCCCCCGCCCGCAGAGACGGCGATGGCCCTTCCTCCACGTCCCTGGCCTTTCCGGCGGAAGTGGAAGAGCATTCCTCTGAAGGGGGATCCCGCCCTTCATGCCACGTGCCGTCGGGCACCGGACAGGTAAGGGGCGGCACGCGACATGCCCCTGCGTCAGGCTCACCATCGGTGCCTGACGCAGGGCCGGTGAGCTGCCCGACCCGGTCGGGCTACGATCGATCGCCGCGGACGCGCCGAGATGGGAGAGAGCCACCGTGTTCTACTACGTGCTCAAGTACGTCCTTCTGGGGCCGCTGCTGCGGCTGTTGTTCCGCCCCAGGATCGAGGGACTGGAGCACATCCCCGCCGAGGGCGCGGCGATCGTCGCAGGGAACCATCTGTCGTTCTCCGACCACTTCCTGATGCCGGCGATCCTCAAGCGGCGCATCACCTTCCTGGCCAAGGCCGAGTACTTCACCGGGCCCGGTCTCAAGGGGCGGCTGACCGCCGCGTTCTTCCGCAGCGCCGGTCAGATCCCGGTGGACCGCTCCGGCAAGGAGGCCGGACAGGCCGCCATCCGCGAGGGGCTCGGGGTGCTGGACAAGGGCGAGTTGCTCGGCATCTACCCGGAAGGCACCCGCTCGCACGACGGCAGGCTCTACAAGGGCAAGGTCGGCGTCGCCGTGATGGCGCTCAAGGCCGGTGTGCCGGTGGTGCCGTGCGCGATGGTGGGCACGTTCGAGATCCAGCCGCCGGGCCAGGTGCTGCCGAAGATCAAGCGGGTCACGGTCAGGTTCGGTGAGCCGCTGGACTTCTCGCGCTACGCGGGCATGGAGAACCAGAAGGCCGCGATCCGCGCGGTCACGGACGAGATCATGTACGCCATCCTCGAACTGTCCGGCCAGGAGTACGTGGACCGGTACGCGGCCGAGGTCAAGGCGGAGCAGCAGGAGCTGGAACAGCAGCAGCGGCCGAAGCGGTTCCCGCCGCGGCGCAACCGCTAGGCGCTGGGCGAGGGCCGGGCGATGCACGACAGGAGGGGGCGGCCGGTTTCCGGCCGCCCCCTCCCGTTCGTCCGTGTCCTTACGGTTTCGGCGTGGCGTGCGGCTCACACGTCACGTCGCGGCTGTCCAGCTCTCCGCTGAGCAGGTAGGCGTCGACACGGTTGTTGACGCACGGGTTGGCCAGGCCGGTCACCCCGTGGGACCCCGCGTCCTTCTCGACGATCAGGCGCGAGCCCTTGAACCGCTGGTGCAGTTCGACGGCACCTCCGTAAGGGGTTGCGGCGTCGCGGGTGGCCTGCACGATGAGCACGGGCGGCAGGCCCTTGCGGGTGCGTACCTCCACGGGGGTCTGCTGCTGGGTGGACCAGGTGGCGCACGGCAGGTTCATCCAGGCGTTGGCCCACGTCATGAAGGGGTGGTCCTGGTGCAGGCGGGTGTTGTCGCGGTCCCACTTCTTCCAGCTGGTGGGCCACTTGGCGTCCGCGCACTCGACGGCGGTGTAGACCGCGTTGCCGTTCTCGGAGCGGATGTTGCCCGCGGTGTCCGACAGGTCGGGTGCGGCGGCGTCGACCAGTGCCTGGGTGTCACCGGCCAGGTACGCGCTCCAGGTCCGGGCGACGGGCACCCAGGAGGAGTCGTAGTACGGCGCGCTCTGGAAGAAACCGATGAGTTCGGCCGGGCCGACGACCCCGCCGATCGGGTTCTCCTTCGCGGTGGCCCGCAGCTTCACCCACTGGGCCTCGACCTTCTCGGGGGTGTCGCCGATGTGGAAGGTGGCGTCATTCTTCGCGACCCATGTCTTCCAGTCGTCCCAGCGCATCTGGAAGGCGACGTCCTGGTCCAGGTTCGCCTGGTACCAGATCTTCTCCCGGGACGGGTTGACGACGCTGTCGACGACCATCCGGCGCACATGGCCCGGGAACAGCGTCGCGTACACCGCGCCGAGGTAGGTGCCGTAGGAGACACCCAGGAAGTTGAGCTTCTCCTCACCGAGTGCGGCCCGGATGACGTCCAGGTCCCGTGCGGTGTTCGGCGTGGTCATGTGCGGCAGGATCCAGCCGCTGCGCTCGGCGCAGCCGTCCGCGTACTCGGCGGCGAGCTTGCGCTGGGCGAGCTTGTCGGCCTCGCTGTCGGGCACCGGGTCGAGCTTGGGCGCCTTGACGAACTCCTGGGGATCCACGCAGGAGATGGGCGTGGAGTGACCGACGCCGCGCGGGTCGAAGCCGACGAAGTCGTACGCCTTCGCGGTCTTGGCCCACAGCGGGTTCTTACCGGTGACGCGGGCCGGGAAGCGCATGCCGGAGGCGCCGGGACCACCCGGGTTGTAGAGGAGGGCGCCCTGGCGCTCGTCCTTGGTGCCGGTGTTGCCGATGCGGTCGACGGCCAGCTTGATCTGCTTGCCGTGGGGCCGGCGGTAGTCGAGGGGAACGCTCACCCATCCGCACCGGATGGGCTTGGCGAGCCCCCAGTCCTCGGGGCAGTCCGCCCAGTCGATTCCCCGCTTCGCCGCCCGCTCCGCGGCGATCTGCGTGCCGCGGGCCTCGGACCAGCCGTGGTCACGGTGGTCGGCGTTCGCCGCCGGTGCCGCGATGGCGCCGGCTATGAGCGTGCCCGCGATCAGAGTGCCGGCCGAGCCGAGCACTGCTGTGCGTCTCACGTGGAGACCTCCCCCTGCTTCTGTTGTCGTAGGACTCCGGGAGATCCTTTCGTCAACAGGCCAGCGGGGAACAGCCCGTGCAGGCGTTCTTTACCGAACCAATGACCGGTGCGCGGGATCCGCTCAGCGGTGCGGGTCCGGAGCGGCCACGGCCAGAGCGTCGTCGAGCAGGCGGCGCAGTTCGCGCGCGTCGGTGGCAACGGCGGTGACCAGAACGGCGGGTCCGGCCAGCGGGGCGAGGGCGGCGGTGGGGCCGAGCAGCAGCGGTTCGAGTGGTTTCTCCTCGTATGCCGGGTCGACGACGAGGAGTTGGCCGACAGCCCGGTGCCCGGCGAGTACGGCCGGGCCGTCCCAGCCGCCCGGCGCGCCGGGCCCGCAGGCGAGTTCCGTGTCGAGGAGGGGGCGTCCGGCGCGGTGCACGGTGAGGCGGGTCACGAGCGTGCCCGGATCCTCGCCGTGGCGGCCGAGGATCTGCTCCTCGCGCAGCACCAGCCGTGCGGTGGGGGCCAGTTCGACGCGGGTACGCAGGTGCAGGAGGCTGCCCCGGGCCGCGACGAGCTGCTCGGGCAGCCAGTGCAGTACGGCGCCCTCCCCCGCCTTGAGGATCACGTCGTAGCGAGCGTGCTCGGCGGTCGGTCCGGGCAGTGCGATGGTCGCGGCGGCGGAGTTCACGGTGAGCCGTGCGCCCTCGCACACCTCGGCCTCCACGGCGAGCCGGTCACCGCCGAGCGGCGCGCTCATCGCGCCGACGAGGGTGACCTTGCTGCCCGCGCCCGTGGCGCGGGTGCGACGCAGGGCGAGGGGCCCGTCGCCGACCAGGACGGGCAGGCCGGTCCGGTCGGCGACGATGCGGGCCGTGGCCTCGATGCTCATCCGGCGCGCTCAGGCGGTCCAGGCGGCGAGCTGCGCACGCACCCAGTCGGCGACCGGGCGGACGCCGTCGGCCGCGCGCAACGACGTGAAGGCGACGGGCAGTTCGCCGCGCTGCTCCTTGGCGTCGCGCGCCATGCGCTCGAGGTCGGAGCCGACGTACGGCGCGAGGTCGGTCTTGTTGACGACGAGCAGGTCGGCGGTGGTGACCCCGGGGCCGCCCTTGCGCGGGATGTCGTCGCCGCCGGCGACGTCGATCACGAAGATCTGGGCGTCGACGAGTCCCTTGGAGAAGGTGGCGGTGAGGTTGTCGCCACCGGACTCGACGAGCACGAGGTCCAGCGGGCCGACGGTGTCCTCCAGGTCCTCCACCGCTTCGAGGTTGGCGGAGATGTCGTCGCGGATCGCGGTGTGCGGGCAGGCGCCGGTCTCGACGGCCTGGATGCGCTCGGGCGGCAGCACGGCGTTGCGCAGCAGGAACTCCGCGTCCTCGCGGGTGTAGATGTCGTTGGTGACGACCGCGAGGGAAATCTGGTCGCGCAGGGCGGTGCAGAGCGCGGCGACGGTGGCGGTCTTGCCGGAGCCGACCGGCCCGCCGAGCCCGATCCGCAGGGCCCGCCGTGCGCCGTCGGGGCGCACGGCGTCGGCGCCGACGGCGGATGCGGCGGCCTCGTCATGGCTGTGGTCGAGATGCATGGGATGCGGCTCCTTGGTGCGGGCGTCTAGGACGCGAAGAGACGTACGGGCCAGGCCGCGTGCTGCTCGGCGGTGATGTCGAGCAGCGGGGCGGACGCGGCGGGAAGGGCGTCCACTCCTTCGCGGGCGGCCCCGGTGGCGTGTTCGGCGACCTCGTCCATCTCGGGGGCGAGCCGGGCGATCACGGCCGTGGCCTGGAAGGGGTCGAGGCTGAGCAGCCGTACGGCGGCGGTCGCCGGACCGCTGACGGTCTCGTAGACGACGCAGTGCGCGGCGTCGTACGGCCCGAGACCTGCCGCGCGGGCGGCCGTGCCGAGCACGATGGGCTGGTGCGTTCCCCGGGGGAACCCTGCGGCCAGCGCGCCGAGTTCGGGGCCCGGCCAGGCGGCGCGCGCGGCACGCATCATCTGCCGTCCCAGCTTGCGGGCGGCGGCGCGCAGGGCCGGCGAGGGCGTACGGGCGTCGGCGGCGCGGTCGAGGTCGACGGGGTCGTGGCCGAGGGCGGCAGCGGCGGCGAGTGCGGCCGAGGTGAGGCCGGTGGTGTGCAGCCGCCCGCGGCAGAAGTCGGCGAGCCCGTCGGCGTCCCGTATCCGCCCGGCCCGCACGGCCGCCTCGGCCCCGCCGGAGTGCGCGTGCCCTCCGGCGGGAAACCGCCCGTCGGCGAGCACGAGCAACGCGGCGCGGCTCATTCGACACCGGCCGGGGTGGGGCGTGCCGACCCGTCGGCCCGGAAGCCCTCGGCCGCCGGGCCACGGTCATCGGGCCACGCCGTCGCGGCCGACCGCCACCCGCGGCGGAGGCCGGCCGCACACGGCGGGCCACCGGCATCCGGCCACGCTGTCGCGGGCCGACCCGGCAACCCGTGTGCGGGACGCAGGCGCGACGCACGGTCAGCAGCAGCGCATGTCCGCGCGGCCGCAAGTGGCCGCGCGGCGCCGCGCAGGCGTGGGCGTCGCCCCGGTGTGGGGGCGGGGCGGAGGCCCGCGGGGGGCGGTGGTGGGTTTCGGGGGCGCATCAGAAGAGGAAGTAACGCTGGGCCATGGGCAGTTCCACCGCGGGCGCCGGCTCGACCGGCTCGCCGTCGATCGTCACCGTGAACGTGTCCGCGTCGACCTCCACCCGCGGCAGCGCATCGTTCTCCCGCATGTCCGCCTTCGTGACCCGCCGCGTGCTCGTGATCGGGACGAACTTCTTCGCCACGCCCAGCCGTCCGGGCAGGTCGTCCTCGATCGCCGCCCGGGCCACGAAGTTGAACGACCCGTGCGCCGCCGCGCGCCCCAGCGCGCCGAACATCGGCCGCGGCATGACCGGCTGCGGCGTCGGGATGGAGGCGTTGGCGTCGCCCATCTGCGCGTACGCGATCTGCCCGCCCTTGATGACGACTTGGGGCTTCACACCGAAGAACGCCGGTTCCCACAGCACCAGGTCCGCCAGTTTCCCCGTCTCGACCGAGCCGATCTCGTGAGCGAGTCCCTGCGCGACCGCGGGGTTGATCGTGTATTTGGCGACATAGCGACGTACTCGGTGGTTGTCGGCGCGTCCGTCGCCCGGCAGTGCGCCGCGCCGCTTCTTCATCACATGCGCGGTCTGCCAGGTCCGCATCACTACCTCGCCGATGCGGCCCATGGCCTGCGAGTCGGAGGAGATGATCGAGATGGCGCCCAGGTCGTGCAGGACGTCCTCGGCCGCGATGGTGGAGGGCCGGATACGGGACTCGGCGAAGGCGAGATCCTCGGGCACGGTCGGGTTGAGGTGGTGGCAGACCATCAGCATGTCGAGGTGTTCCTCGATGGTGTTGACGGTGTGGGGCCTGGTCGGGTTCGTGGAGCTCGGCAGCACGTGCGGCTCGGACACCACGGTGATGATGTCGGGAGCGTGGCCGCCGCCCGCTCCTTCCGTGTGGTACGCATGGATCGTGCGGCCCGCGATGGCGGCGAGCGTGTCGCCGACGAATCCGGCCTCGTTCAAGGTGTCGGTGTGGATGGCGAGTTGGGCGCCGGTCTCGTCGCATACGCTCAGGCAGGCGTCGATGACGGCCGGAGTGGCGCCCCAGTCCTCGTGGATCTTGAACCCGAGCGCCCCGCCGCGCAGCTGGGAGTGCATGGCCTCGCGCGACATCGTGTTGCCCTTGCCGAGCAGGCCGATGTTGACGGGGTACGTGTCCAGCGCCTCGAACATCCGGGCGAGGTGCCAGGGCCCGGGGGTGATGGTGGTGGCCTTGGTGCCCTCGGCCGGTCCGGTGCCGCCGCCGACGAGGGTCGTCACGCCCGTGGCGAGGGCCTGGTCGACGAGGGTCGGCGAGATGAAGTGGACGTGGGCGTCGACCGCCCCGGCGGTCACGATCTTCCCGTTGCCCGAAATGATCTCGGTCTCGGGCCCGATGACGAGGTCGGGGTGGACGCCGTCCATGGTGTCGGGGTTGCCGGCCTTGCCGAAGCCGGTGATACGCCCGTCCCGGATGCCGATGTCCGCCTTGACGATGCCCCAGTGGTCGATGACGACAGCGCCGGTGACGACGGTGTCGGGGGCCCCGTCGGCCCGCGTCGCACGGGACTGGCCCATCGACTCCCGGATCACCTTGCCGCCGCCGAAGACGGCCTCGTCACCCGCTCGGCCGGGCCCGCCGGAGCGGTCGTCCTCGATCTCGACCAGCAGATCGGTGTCGGCGAGCCGGATGCGGTCGCCGGTGGTGGGCCCGTAGAGGTCCGCGTACGCCGCGCGGTCGAGCTCAGCCATCGAGGTGACCTCCGGTCTCTCCGCGCAGTCCGGCGACGATGCGACGGCCGGCCAGCGGGACGAGTTCGACGTCGACGGGGATGCCCGGCTCGAACCGTACGGCGGTGCCGGCCGCGATCGCGAGCCGCTTGCCGCGGGCGGCCGCCCGGTCGAACCCGAGGCCCGGGTTGGCCTCGGCGAAGTGGTAGTGGGAGCCGACCTGGACGGGCCGGTCGGCGGTGTTGACGACGGTGAGGCGGGTGGTCTCGCGGCCCTCGTGGAGAGGGACGGGCTCGTCGGCGAAGAGGATCTCTCCGGGAATCATCGGCGTCCTCCCCCCTCAGACGATCGGGTCGTGGACGGTGACGAGCTTGGTGCCGTCCGGGAAGGTGGCCTCGACCTGGACGTCGTGGATCATCTCGGGGACGCCTTCCATGACGTCGGCGCGGGTGAGCACCTTGCGTCCCGATGCCATGAGCTCACCGACGGTGCGTCCGTCGCGGGCGCCTTCGAGGATGTGCGAGGTGATGAGGGCGACGGATTCGGGGTGGTTCAGCTTCACCCCGCGCGCCCTGCGCTTCTCGGCCACGTCGGCGGCCACGTGGATGAGAAGTCGTTCCTGCTCGTGCGGGGAGAGTTGCACGCGTCCACCTCACTGTCGTCCGGCCCGGGGGCGTGTGGACCCTAGCCCAGGTCAACACTGCGTTGACCTGCACACGGGCATCTCACGACCAGGGGTTGAACGTTAGGACGCAAGTTTTTCCTGCGCGTTAACTGATCTTGGGATCCTGCATGGACATCAGGGCGCGCAGCCCGTCCTCCAGGATGTCGGGGCGCACATCGCCGAAGAGCGCCTGCTGGGCGATGAAGCCCTGGGCGGTCGCGATGAGCGTGCGGGCGATGTGGTCGGCGTCCACGTCCGACTCCATCTGACCCGCCGCACGGTACGCGTGCACGAGCTCCGCCCAGGCCAGACGCATACCGTCGTAACCCTGAGCGAGGGTGGCGGCCAGCATCTCGTTGCGCAGCGTCTCCGTCCACACCTGCACGACGAGCCGGGCGAAGGATCTGGCGTCACCGCCGGGCACCTCGTCGACCAGCAGCTTGCGCAGCACCCGCCCGAGCAGCACGTCGGGCGTGGGCGGCGGAGTCGTACGGGCGGCTTCGGTGAAGGCGGCGCGGATGCCGGTGAACGCCTCGTCGGCGATGGCCTCGATCAGCTCCTCCTTGCTGCGGAAGTAGCGGTAGACCGCGCCTGCCGAGAGGCCCGACTCGCGCAGAATGTCCTGCATCGACGTGGCGTGGAAGCCGTTGCGGGCGAAGCAGCGGGCGGCGCCGTCGAGGATCTGCCGCCGGCGTGCATCGAGGTGTTCCTGGGATACGCGTGCCATGCGCCAAAACTAAAACGAACGTTCCTTCTTGACAAGCAGGCACCACCGGGCGGAAAGTGGGCGCAGGAACAAAAACGAACGATCCTTCTCTTTAGTTGGAGTCGTCATGACCCCTACGCCCACCCGCCGCATGGTCGCGGTGATGACCCTGGTCCCGGTCGTGGTCGCGCTGGCCCTGTGGGCCTTCGCCTGGCCCGCAGCACGCACGGCGCCGCGTGACGTTCCTGTCGGTGTCGCCGGTCCCCCGGCCGTGGCGGAGGGCATCGAGCAGCGCTTCGAGCAGCGCGAGGGCGCGTTCGCGGTGCACCGCTACGACGACGAGGCGGCCGCCCGGGCCGCAGTCGAGGACCGGGTCGTATACGGAGCGGTCGTCGCGTCCGCCGAGGGGCCCAAGCTGCTGACCGCGCCCGCGGCGAGCCCGGTCGTGGCGCAGATGCTCAAGGAGGCCGTGACCGCGTCGGCGCCGGACGGAGCGCCGGTCCAGGTGGAGGACGTGGTCCCGCTGCCGTCCGGCGATCCGCGCGGCAGCGCCCTCGCGGCGAGCGTGCTGCCCTTGGCGCTGGCCGGGGT
Organism: Streptomyces sp. NPDC015127; assembly: GCF_043080095.1. Lineage (NCBI taxonomy): Bacteria > Bacillati > Actinomycetota > Actinomycetes > Kitasatosporales > Streptomycetaceae > Streptomyces > Streptomyces sp. NPDC015127. Next base: position 95,959 of record NZ_JBIBVE010000011.1, on the reverse strand, counting down.
CGCGGCCGGAGCGCTGGTCACCGTGCTCGGACTGCGTGGACTGCGGGGCGCCGTCGCGCTGACGGGCGCGGCGCTGCTGGTCGGCATGACCGCGGCCGCGATCGCCCACAGCTGGCTGGGGGTCATGGACGGCAACTGGTGGGCGGAGGCGGGGACGCTGGGCCTGACGGTGCTGGCCGTCGGCGCGCCCGTCGCCGGGCTCGCGGCGCTGCTGGGGATGCCGGGCGTCGGCCTGGGGGCGCTGCTGATGATCCTGCTCGGCAACCCGTTCTCGGGTGCTGCGAGCGCGCCCGAACTGCTGCCGGAGCCGGCGGGCGCGCTCGGCCAGTGGCTGCCACCGGGCGCGGGGGCGTGGCTGCTGCGCTCGGTGGCGTACTTCGACGGGCACGCGATCGGGTCGGCCCTGCTGACGCTGTCGCTCTGGGCGGGCCTGGGCCTCCTCGCGCTCCTCACCGGCACCCACCTCCGCCGCACGCCGGCCCCGACGGCCTAACCCCCGAACCGGCCGCGTGCCCCCGCTGTAGCGGACGGGGACACGCGGCCTGCTTACGCGTCGGGGCGTCGGGGGCGCCCCGGCCCGTCCGGCGCTCGGGTCCGCGGCGTCGCGCCGCAGGCCGCAACATGGTGACGCCCCGGGATTCCAGGCCCCGACGCGGGGGCTCAGGCAGGCGCGATGCGCTGCGGACTGGCGGCCGCGCCCGGGAGGACACCGCCACTTGAATCAACCCAGCGCCACCTGAATCAAACCCAGCCCGTTCGGCGCTTGAGGACGCACCCGGCGCGCCCTGCGGCCGCGGCGCCGTGGCACAGGCCCACACCTCGGCGACTACCTGGGATACCGGCGCCCCGCCCAGGGGCGATCAGGCGGGCCCGATGCGCTGCGGCCGCGGCGCGCAGCGAGTGCCGCGGGCTCAAGCGGTAGCCGTGCCCGGGCGGGCGCTACCACCCGAGGCAAAGGCAAACCCAGCCCGTCCGGCGCTTGAGGACGCACCCGGCGCAGCCTGCGACCGCAGCGTCGCCGCCAGGCCACACCACGGCGACAGCCCGGGGATGCCCGTGCCGGCGCAGTTGCAACCGCGGCACTCCACCGCGATGGGCACGCCGCTCCGGGCGCGCAAGCGCGGCGGGCGTAGCCGCCGGGTGACGCGGCCTCCGCGGGCGCGGCCCGCGCCACCTGGCTCAGGTGCGGCGGTCGTCGTGCGGACCGTGATGCTCGGCCGTCAGGCCGAAGCGGCTGCGTTCGCCCGGGGCGGACGACGACGAGCCGAGCGACGACACCGAGCGGATCACCGGCTCCTCAGCCGCCTCCGTCGCGTTCTCCAGTCGCTCCAGGTCAGCCGCGGAGACCAGCGCCACGAGCGGCTTCCCGTGACGGGTCACCACGACGCGCTCCCCGCCGTAGACGACGCGGTTGATCAGTTCGGCGAGCTCTGCGCGGGCTTGCGTCACCGGAATCTCGTAGGCCATGCTCCCCATCATAACGGCCTGTACGTCCTGTACATTTTTTACAGAGAGCACGGCCCACCCGTTCCGAGGAGAGGCATGCCATGAACCGCCCTGCCGGCCGCTACGTCCTGCCCGAATTCACCGAGCGCACCGGCTCGGGGACCCGCACCCTCGACCCGTACTCAAAGCTGCTCGACGAGCGGATCGTCTTCCTCGGCACCGCCGTCGACGACACGTCCGCGAACGACGTCATCGCCCAGCTGCTGCACCTCGAGTACGCGGCCCCCGACCAGGACATCTGCCTGTACATCAACTCCCCCGGCGGCCCGATCAGCGCCATGACCGCGATCTACGACACCCTGCAGGTCATCACCTGCGACATCGCCACGACCTGCCTGGGCCAGGCCGCTTCGACCGCCGCCGTGCTGCTCGCCGCGGGGACGCCCGGCAAGCGGATGGCGCTGCCCGGGGCACGCGTCGTCGTCCAGCAGCCCGCCGTCGAGGAGCCGTTGCGCGGCCAGCCGTCCGATCTGGAGATCCACGCCGCGGAGTTGCTGCGCCTGCGGGCGCAACTGGCGGCCATGCTCGTGCGCCACACCGGCCAGGACGCCCGGCGCATCGCGGCCGACCTGGAGCGGGACAAGATCTTCGACGCCGAGGCGGCGAAGGCGTACGGCCTGGTGGATCACGTCGTCCAGAGCCGCAAGGGCTCGCCGGTCGCGGCCGGGGCGAGGTGAGCGCCGGATGCTGCCCCCCGAGCTGCCTCCGCTGCCCGCGCTGACCCGCGCGGAGGCGGAGTTGATCGACCGCTATCTCGAAGTGGTGGATCTGCTGGGGCGGATCAACCCGGCCCGCGCCACGCACACCTACGGCGCGCTGCGCGCCGCGCAGGCCCTGGTGGGCCGGGCGGCCGCGCTCAAGGACGCCCTGACACTGATGCATCTGCGCGGCGAGAGCGAGGTCTACGCGGACACGCTGGCCGAGGCGCTGCGGATCCTGGACGGGGAGCGCAGGGCGAACCGGGTGACCATGCCGCCGGTTTCGACGAGTTGACGCGCGATCCGCTGCTGTCAACCGCCAACGGGGTAGCGGCTTCCGTACCCCGTTCGGTGGAGCTTCGGCGAAGTTGTTGCGTGTTGCAGGACTTGCGCGGAGCAACCACTGATTTGGCGGAATTGACGGTTTCGCTGCTGGTACGACCATGATTCCGCGTCAGGCGACTCGGCGGTCAACGCCCCTGTCCACCCGAACAGATCAGTCGTGATCGGCTTCACAAAAGCCGTTTCAACTCGGAAATCGGACATCGGTGGGTCACGATCCCTGGGACGACAAGCCCCCGCCACCTTGACGGGGCGGTCCGGGCGGACGCTGAGTCCTGCCGCCGCACCGGATGCCTGGTCGACAGAAGTGCATCGGCAGGAGTGGAGGACCCGAGCAGCACGGGGTGACCGGTGATCCCGGTCGGCCCCTTGGGGTGAAGCCGCTTCGGCGGCCGGGCGTCTTCGCCAGTCCGAACCCGACAGGTCATCCTTCACAGGCGGCTGACGAAGGGTTGCGCATGACTGCGCAGATGCATGTCCCGTTCCTGCTCACGCGCGCGGGCGCCGTATCGGCGCTGACCATCGCCGCCGTCGGCGGCACTCTCCTCGCGCCCGGCACAGCACCCGAGGCCCACGCGATCACCAGCCACGCGAGCAAGGCACTCGAGATCGCGGCATCGAAGAAGGGGTCGCCGTACAGATACGGCGCCGCCGGCCCCCATCGCTTCGACTGTTCCGGGCTGACGCTGTACTCGTACAAGAAGGCCGGCAAGAAGCTGCCGCGTACCGCACAGCAGCAGTACAACCGTACGCGCCATGTCTCCGCCTCCCAACGGAAACGCGGTGACCTGGTCTTCTTCCATTCCGGCGGCTTCGTCTACCACGTGGGCATCTACGCCGGCAAAGGACGGATCTGGCACTCGCCGAAGACCGGTGACGTCGTGCGGCTGGCCAAGATCTGGACCAGCAAGGTCTCGTACGGCCGCGTGCGCTGACGCCCCGGCAGTTCCGGTTCCCCGGCGACGGCGCCCTTGACTGAGGGGCCGTCACCATCAGGACGGTGCGGTGCGGCCGCCGGCTCCGGTCAGCGGGCCAGCGGCTGGACCAGCAGGGTCGCGCCGAGCGCGGTCAGCGCGCCACCCGTGACGCCTTCCACGGCGCGCGTGGTGCGCGGCCTGCGCAGCCAGCGGCCCAGCCGGTCCACCAGGAGCGCCACCGCCGGGAACCAGATCAGCGCCAGCACGACGACGATCGCGGCGAGCAGCAGGGTGCGCGGCAGCACCGCCGCGCCGTCGGGCACGAACTGCGGCAGCAGACTCAGGAAGAGCACCGGCGCCTTCGGGTTGAGGACGTTGGTGAGGAAGCCCTGCCGCAGGGCGCGCGCGACGCCGTGGGCCGCCGTGCCGCCGTCGGGAGCGGCGAGCCCGTCGAGCGGGCGCAGCGCGGAGCGCACCGCGCGCAGGCCCAGCCACAGCACGTAGATCCCACCCGCGATCTGCAGGGTCCGGTACAGCGCGGGCACCGCCACCAGCACCGCGGCGAGGCCCGCCACGGCCAGTGCGGTGTGCACCAGCAGTCCGCCCGCCACTCCGACCGCGCAGGCGACGCCCGCGCGGCGCGAGGCGAGCGCACTGCGGACCACCACGGTGAAGTCGGCGCCGGGCATGGCGACCATGCCCGCGGCGACACCGGTGAATGCCATCAGCTGTGCGTCCATGCCCCCAAGCCTGACGGCACCAGGCCTTCAGCAGGTATGTGGAATATCCTGGGTTTGCCAAAAGCAACGCTTAAAGCAGGCTCAAGGGGAGCGATGTACGACCCGACCCGGCTGGCCGCGCTGGTCGCTGTCGCGGAGGCCGGTTCGATCACCCGCGCCGCGGCCCGCCTCGGCTACACCGCGCCGGCGCTCTCCCAGCAGCTGGCCAAGCTGGAGCGCGAGGCCGGAGCTCCCCTGCTCGTACGCCACCACCGCGGGGCGCGGCTCACGGCCGCAGGTGAGCTGCTCGCGGAGCGGGCGCGCCGGGTGCTGGACGAGATGGACCGGGCGCGGCACGAGCTGGCCCAGCTGTCCGGGCTCTCGGGCGGACGGCTGCGGGTGGGCACCTTCACCACGGTCGGCATCCATCTGCTGCCCCCGGTGCTCAGCGCCTTCCGCCGCGCCCATCCGGACGTGGAACTGACCGTCGCGGAGTACGAACCGCCGGACGGTGTCACGGCGGTGGCGCGCGGCACGATGGATCTCGCGCTGACGCATGCCTACGAGCCGGCCGAACCGGCGCCGCTTCCGCCGGGCGTGGTCATGGAAACGCTGCTGGTGGAGGAGCTGGTGCTCATCACGGCTCCCGGTCACGCGCTGGCAGGCGGTTCGGGCCGGCTGCCGGTGAGCGGTCTCGCAGGTCAGCCGCTGATCAGCAGCGCTCCGGCGCATCCGCCGCGCAAGGGGGTGGAGGGTGCGCTGGCGGAGGCGGGGGCGACGCCCGCGGTGGTGTGCGAGTCGCCGGGTTATGCGCTGGTCTGCGCGCTGGTGAGCGCCGGGATCGGGGTGGCGGTGGTGCCCGAGATGGTGGCGGCGATGTCCGCGACACCGTTGCAGATACGGCAGTTGGAGCCTGCGGCGTTCCGGCGGACGATCTCGGTGGCGCATCGGGGTGAGGAGTCGGGTCCTGCGGCGCAGTCGCTGCGGGCGCTGCTGCGGGGCTCGTTCGGGCGGGCCGGCCACCTGGGCACGGCGGCCCGGGTGCTGTGATCCGCAAGGCGGGATCAGCCCTGCACGGGCACGGTCCACGGCAGCGCGATCCACACGGTCTTGCCGCCCTCCTTGGTGGGTGTGACGGAGAGCCGGCCGCCGTACTGCGCGGTGAGGCTGCGGATGATGACCATGCCGCGGCCGTTGTCCTGCCGGACGGCGGCGGGCAGCCGGCGCGGCCAGCGCGGGTGGCTGTCGGTGACGCCGATGCACAGTTGCTCGTCCCGTTCGAGGCGCACGTCGACCGTGAAGGTGGGCGACTGGCCGAAGGTGTGCTGGACGGCGTTCGTGGCCAGTTCGGAGACGATCAGCCGCACGGTGTCGACCGCGTCGGTGCCGTCGGACAGTCCCCATCCGCAGATGACGTCGGTGACATATCTCCGGGCGGCGGAGACCGAGGCCGGATCGCTCGGCAGAGTGACGGATGCTTCTTGACGGTCTGCCATGGCGACGCTGTCCCTTTCCCACCGGGCCGGGCTCCGACTCGTAGCGGATGACACGCGAGGACGGCCACGGATTGCGCTTCGGCGTCAGACTGCCACTTGTCGTCCGGGTGGTGCGGCGATCCACCAAGATATGTATATATCTGTCGCCCAAAGCGGTGAACTCTGCGACGAGAGACCGTATTTGGGACGGACCGTACTGTCCCGGCCGGCTCCCTCAGAGGCGCGGCGCAGCCGCGATGATCGTCGCGACGGCCCTGTCGACCTGCCCGTCGGTGAGATCGGCGCGGGCGGTGAGCCGGATGCGCGAGATCCCGTCCGGCACGGACGGGGGCCGGAAGCAGCCCACGACAAGGCCGGCCGCCCGGCAGTCCGCCGCCCAGGCGAGCGCGGCGTCCGGCGAGGGCGCCTGGACGGAGACGACGGCCGCGTCCGGGCGCGCGGCGGTCAGTCCCGCGTCCGTCAGCCGCCGGTGGAGCACGGCCGCGACCTCGCGGGCCCGCGCGGCGAGGCCGGGTTCGCGGCGCAGCACCCGCAGGGCGGCGAGCGCGCCGCCGGCCGCCGCCGGTGCGAGGCCGGTGTCGAAGATGAAGGTCCTGGCCGTGTTGATCAGGTGCTCGATCACCCGGGCCGGGCCGAGGACCGCGCCGCCCTGGCTGCCGAGCGACTTGGAGAGGGTGAGCGTGGCGACGACTCCGGTCGCGCCGGCCAGTCCGGCGGCGTCGAGCGCGCCCCGGCCGCCGTCGCCGAGGACGCCGAGGCCGTGGGCGTCGTCGACGAGGAGGGCCGCGCCATGTTCGCGGCAGGCTTCGGCGAGGGCGGGCAGCGGCGCGGCGTCGCCGTCCACGGAGAACACCGAGTCGGTGACGACGAGGGCGCGGCGGTCCGGGTGGGCGCCGAGGGTCTTGCGCACGGCCTCGGGATCGGCGTGCGGGACGACCGCGGTCTCGGCCCGGGCGAGCCGGCAGCCGTCGACGATGGAGGCGTGGTTGCCGGCGTCCGAGACGACGAGGGCGTCGCGGCCGCCGAGGGCGGTGACGGCGGCGAGGTTCGCCGCGTAGCCGGAGGACAGGACGAGGGCGGCCTCGAACCCGCAGAACGCGGCGAGTTCGCCCTCCAGCTCGGCGTGGAGCGCGGTGGTGCCGGTGACCAGGCGGGATCCGGTGGCGCCCGCGCCCCAGCGGCGGGCGGCCTCGGCGGCCGCGGCGGTGACCTCGGGCCGGCGGGTCAGTCCCAGGTAGTCGTTGCTCGCCAGGTCGAGCAGGACCGAGTCGGCGGTGCGAGGCCGGAGCGTACGGACGAGTCCCGCGCGCTCACGGCGGCGCGCCTCGTCGTCGATCCAGTCGAAGGGATCCTGCGTGGCCTGCGGCATGAGGAGTCCGGTCCTTTTGTAGGCAGCGCACAGACCCTAACCGGGGGCGGGCGGGGAGCGGATGTGGCCATGCACACACCTCAATCCGCGGCTGTTGTGGGGTTCCTCCTTGGCCGAGGCGGCCGCGGTGGGTAAGGATCAGCGCCATGGACCTGCTGAACACGCTGGTGGAGAAGGGGCTGCGGCGCGAGCTGCCGACCCGTGAAGAAGCGCTCGCCGTACTGGCGACCTCCGACGACGATCTGCTCGAAGTGGTGGCCGCGGCCGGCAAGGTGCGCCGCCAGTGGTTCGGACGGCGGGTGAAGCTCAACTATCTGGTCAACCTGAAATCGGGCCTGTGCCCCGAGGACTGCTCGTACTGCTCGCAGCGGCTCGGCTCGAAGGCGGAGATCCTCAAGTACACCTGGCTGAAGCCGGACGAGGCGTCCCGGGCCGCGGCCGCCGGTGTGGCGGGCGGCGCGAAGCGGGTGTGCCTGGTGGCGAGCGGGCGCGGGCCGACGGACCGGGACGTCGACCGCGTGTCGAAGACGATCGAGGCCATCAAGGAGGAGAACGACGGCGTCGAGGTGTGCGCCTGTCTCGGTCTGCTCTCCGACGGCCAGGCCGAGCGGCTCCGCGAGGCGGGCGCCGACGCCTACAACCACAACCTGAACACGTCCGAGGGGACGTACGGGGACATCACGACCACGCACACGTACGCGGACCGCGTGGACACGGTCACCAAGGCGCATGCGGCCGGCCTGTCCGCATGCTCCGGTCTGATCGCCGGCATGGGCGAGAGCGACGAGGACCTGGTGGATGTCGTCTTCGCGCTGCGCGAGCTGGACCCGGACTCGGTGCCGGTGAACTTCCTGATCCCCTTCGAGGGCACCCCGCTGGCCAAGGAGTGGAACCTGACCCCGCAGCGGGCACTGCGCATCCTGGCGATGGTGCGCTTCGTCTGCCCCGACGTCGAGGTGCGCCTCGCGGGCGGTCGCGAGGTCCATCTGCGCACGCTCCAGCCGCTCGCCCTGCACCTGGCCAACTCGATCTTCCTCGGCGACTACCTGACCAGCGAGGGCCAGGCGGGCCGGGCCGACCTGGAGATGATCGCCGACGCGGGCTTCGAGGTGGAGGGCGCCGGCACGACGACGCTGCCCGAGCACCGCGCGGCGGGCGGGGGCTGCGGTTCGGTCTGCGGTGACGGCGGTGAGGGCGGCTGCCACGACGAGCCCGCTGCGGCGGAGGCGTCGGAGCTTCCCGCCGCGCGTACGGACCTGGTCGCCGTGCGCCGCCGCGGCGCCGGTACGGACCTCGCGCCCAATGCCTGAGTTCTCACCCGGCGAGCTGCGCGCCCTGGACCGCGCCCACGTCTGGCACCCGTACGGCCCGATGCCGGGCCGTACGGATCCGGTGGTCGTCGAGTCGGCGTCCGGGGTGCGGCTCAGGCTCGCCGAAGAGGTGCACGGGCAGCGCGAGTTGATCGACGGCATGTCCTCCTGGTGGTCGGCCGTGCACGGCTACAACCACCCCGTCCTCAACGAGGCCGCGACCGCTCAGCTGGGCCGCATGAGCCATGTGATGTTCGGCGGGCTCACCCACGAGCCGGCCGTACGGCTGGCGACCCGGCTGGTGGAGATCACACCGGAGCCCCTCCAGCACGTGTTCCTGTGCGACTCGGGCTCGGTGTCGGTCGAGGTCGCGGTGAAGATGTGCCTGCAGTACTGGCGCTCGGTGGGCCGCCCGGCCAAACAGCGGCTGCTGACCTGGCGCGGCGGCTACCACGGTGACACGTGGCAGCCGATGTCGGTGTGCGATCCCGAGGGCGGCATGCACGGGTTGTGGCAGGGCGTGCTGCCGCGGCAGATCTTCGCGCCCGCGCCGCCGGCCGACTTCGACGAGGCGTACGCGGCCGGGCTGCGCGAGCTGATCGGGCGGCACGCGGACGAGCTGGCCGCGGTGATCGTGGAGCCGGTCGTGCAGGGCGCGGGCGGCATGCGCTTCCACTCCCCCGCGTACCTGCGGGTGCTGCGTGAGGCGTGCGACGAGCACGGTGTCCTGCTGGTCTTCGACGAGATCGCGACGGGCTTCGGCCGCACGGGCGAACTGTTCGCGGCCGGCCACGCCGGTGTATCGCCGGACGTGATGTGCCTGGGCAAGGCGCTCACCGGCGGCTACCTGTCGTTGGCGGCGACGCTGTGCACGTCGCGGGTGGCGGACGGGATCTCGCGGGGCGAGGTCCCCGTCCTCGCCCACGGCCCGACGTTCATGGGCAACCCCCTGGCCTCGGCGGTGGCCTGCGCGTCGATCGACCTGCTTCTCGGCCAGGACTGGCAGCAGGAGGTCGGGCGCCTGGAGAGGGGCCTGCGGGAGGGGCTGGCCGAGGCGGCCGCACTGCCGGGGGTGAAGGACGTCCGGGTGCTCGGCGGTATCGGCGTCGTGCAGCTGGACCACGAGGTGGACATGGCCGCGGCGACGGCCGCCGCGGTGCGGGAGGGCGTGTGGCTGCGCCCGTTCCGCGACCTGGTGTACACGATGCCGCCGTACGTGACGGGCGACGCGGACCTGGCACGGGTGTGCGGCGCGGTCCGTGCGGCGGCGGCTGCGGGCTGACGCCCGTCGTCCCCGGAACATGCCGGTTCCGGCAGACCTGGCGGGGCGTGCGTGGGCACGCAGGTGTGCGCCGGGCGCGCGTGCGACACGTGGCTTCGGGCCCGCCCGCCGACGGGACACGCTCGCCGCCGCGGGGATGCCCGCCCGGTGCCCGTGCGCCGCGCGGGCGTCCCGACGGGCGCCTCAGCAGTCCGGGGTGTGAGGCGTTGGCCGGTTCGTGCAGGGCGGCGGACCGGCGGAGCGAGAGAACGAGACAGGACAAGGAAGCGCACCATGCCAGTGATCGTCGTGACCGGGACCGGGACCGAGATCGGGAAGACCGTCGTGACCGCGGCCGTCGCCGCGCTCGCGGTCGCCGAGGGCCGGTCCGTCGCCGTGGTCAAGCCCGCGCAGACCGGGGTCGGCCCCGGGGAGGCGGGGGACGTCGACGAGGTACGGCGGCTCGCCGGGCCGGTCACGGGCGTCGAACTGGGCCGGTTTCCGGAGCCTTTGGCGCCCGCGACCGCTGCCCGGCGTGCCGGGCTCGCCCCCGTCACGCCCGACGCGGTGGCCGAAGCGGCCGGGAAGCTCGCCGCGGAGCACGACCTCGTGCTCATCGAGGGGGCGGGCGGGCTCCTCGTACGGTTCGACGACGCCGGCGCGACGCTGGCCGACGTGGCGGGTCTGCTCGACGCCCCGGTGCTGGTCGTCGCGCCCGCCGGTCTCGGGACCCTGAACATGACCACGCTGACCGCCGAGGCCCTGCGCGCCCGCGGGCTCGGCCAGTTGGGCGTGGTGGTCGGCAGTTGGCCCGACCGGCCGGATCTGGCCGCGCGCTGCAACCTCGCGGACCTGCCCGACTCGGCGGGCGCGCCGCTGCTGGGCGCGGTGCCGGAAGGCGCCGGGGCGCTCGCGCCCGCCGAGTTCCGCGCCCGGGCCGGGCAGTGGCTGGCTCCGGGACTCGGCGGCCGATGGGACGCGGAGGCGTTCGGCGCGGCCGTAGGCTGACGCCCATGCGCGCACGGATCGATGAGATCGTCTTCGACTGCCACGACCCCGCCCGCCTGGTCCGGTTCTGGGCGGCGCTCCTCGGCGGCGAGCCGGTGGACCGCAGCGAGGACTGGTCGTACGTCGATCCGCCGGAGGGCGTCCGCGTGGCGTTCCAGAAGGTGCCCGAGGGCAAGCCGGCCAAGAACCGGCTGCATCTGGACGTGGACGCGGGTGATGTGGACGCCGCGGCGGACGAGGCGGTGGGCCTGGGCGCGGAGCGCGTCGGCGCCGTCGTCACCGACGACCACGGCCGCTTCCAGGTCCTGCGGGACCCGGAGGGCAACGAATTCTGCTTCGTGGCGGGCAACGACGGCTGAGCGGCGTCTTACCGGGGGAGAATGGCCCTGATCGGTCCGCCCCGTCCGAGGAGGTCCGCCATGCCGTCGCGCAGCACGAAGGCGCCCCGGGACGCCGTCCACCATCCGGTCTTCGCCCGCTTCTACGCGCGCATGAGCGTCTCGGCGGACGTGAAGGGCGGAATCGCCGCCTACCGTGCCGAGCTGCTGTCGGGCCTGTCGGGCCGGGTCATCGAGATCGGCGCGGGCAACGGGCTGAACTTCGCCCATTACCCGGCGGCCGTCTCCGAGGTCGTCGCTCTCGAACCGGAGCGCACCCTGCGGAAGTTGGCCGTCGAGGCGGCGCTGCGTGCCGGCGTGCCGGTGGACGTCGTCCCGGGTGCCGCGGAGGCGCTGCCGGTCAAGAGCGAGGCGTTCGACGGGGCGGTGGCCTCCCTGGTGCTGTGCACCGTACGGGACCTGCCGCGGGCGCTCTCGGAGATCCGGCGTGTGCTGCGGCCCGGCGGGGAGCTGCGGTTCTTCGAACACGGCCTGGCCGACGGCCCGGGCCTCGCGCGGACGCAGCGCGTACTCGACCGCACGGTGTGGCCACGGCTGTTCGGCGGCTGCCACACGGCGAGGGACACGCTCGCCGCGATCGAGGCGGCGGGCTTCGAGCTCGGGACGCATCGCAGGTTCAACGTGCCGGACAGCAGACTGCGGCTGCCGACGTCGCCGTGCGTTCTCGGGGTGGCGCGCCGCCCGTTCACGTCCTAGGGGGTGTCTCGCCGATCGGGCCGGATCGGACCCAGGGCCCTCGGGGGGATCAGGCAGCGGGTCACTCGCTCCACTGGCGCAGTTCGTCGGCGACGGCACGCACGTCCGCCTTGCCCTGCTTGACCAGGCGGGCCAGGTCGCGTACCTGCTCGGGCGAGGTGACCACCTTCCGGCCGCTGGCGACGAGGTAGCCGTAGGCGACGGCCGAGGCGAACATCGCGTTGGAGTGCTCCAGCGCGGGCACGTGCAGCAGCAGTTGGAGCAGGGCGGCGGCGCGGGCGTGCGGATCGGCGTAGACGGGCGTGCCGAAGATCTCCGCGTCATGACGGCTGACGGCGGCGACGAGCGCGCCCCAGTCGGTGACCTGGGGGTCGCCGGGGGTCTTGTGCTCGGCGACCATGAGCAGCCAGGCGAGATCGATCGTCAGGTTCAACGCTTCTCGCCGAACTCCTCGGCGAACACCGATTCGTACTGCTTCATGAAGTCGGCCGCCGCGTCCACGAAGGCGCGGCCCACCTCTCCGGCGTCCTGTTTGACGAGCTCCTCGATGTAGCGGTTCACGCTCATCCCGCGCTGGAGCGCCCGCTGGCGGGCGGCCTCCGCGGTGGCCTCGTCCACGCGTACGTTCAACTGAGTCTTCGCCACACCATCAAGCTAGCGCGCGGGTGCTAGCACGGCAAGGCCGTCCCGGGGGTGCGGGCGCGGCCCGTCCTGCATGCCGGAAGTCGGTGGCGTGGCGCGCGGTGGGCGTGCTTGGCTCCCGCGCATGACCGACCTGCGCATACGTACCGCCTCTGTCGACGACGCCGAGTCCGTGCTGGCTTTCTGGAAGGAGGCGGCGGAGGGCACGAGCATCACGGACGACGTGGACGGCGTCACCCGGCTCATCATCCGCGATCCCGAGGCACTGATCCTGGCCGAGGCCGACGGGCTGCTGGTCGGCTCGGTGATCGCCGGGTACGACGGATGGCGCTGCTCGCTCTACCGCCTGGCCGTCCTCCCCTCGCACCGGCGCCGCGGCATCTCGGCGGCCCTGCTGGACGCGGCCGAGAAGCGGTTCGTCGCGGCGGGCGGGCGGCGCGGGGACGCGATGGTGCTGGAGGCGAACGAGCGGGCCCACCGCGCCTGGGCCGCGGCGGGCTACCACCGGGAGGACCACTGGCGCCGCTGGGTCAAGCCGTTCGCCTGAGCCCACCGCGACGCCGGGTCGAGCCGTTCGCCCGTGCCCGCCGCGACGCCGGGTCGAGCCGTTCGCCCGTGCCCGCCGCGACGCTTGCCGGACGCCGACCACCACCCGGCGTCCGGCGCTCCCGCGGCTTTGCCGCTCCTTTACCATGGATGGACTATCCCCTCCCGTACGAAAGGTGTGAGCGTCCGCCCATGGGCGAGCCTCCCAGTAGCCGACATCGCGCATTCCACCTCCCCCTGTCCGATCATGGGACGGAGGTGACCCGATGACCGAAGTGCTTCTGCTCGCCGTGGCAGTACTGCTCTCGCTCGCCTGCGGTGCCTTCGTCGCGGCCGAGTTCTCCCTCACGACGGTCGAGCGCAGTGAGCTCGAACGGGCCGTCGAGCGCGGCGAACGGGGCGCCGCCGGCGCCCTCAAGGCCGTGCGCAGCCTGACGTTCCAGCTCTCCGGCGCACAGCTCGGCATCACCGTCACCAACCTGGTCGTCGGCATGCTCGCCGAGCCCTCCGTCGCCACGCTCATCCGCGGTCCGGTGGAGGCGGTCGGCCTGTCGCCGTCCGTCGCGTCGTCCGTGGCGCTGGTCATCGGCACCGCACTGTCCACGGTCGTGCTGATGGTCGTCGGCGAGCTGGTCCCCAAGAACTGGGCGATCTCCTCCCCGCTGGCCGTCGCCAAGGTGGTGGCCACGCCGCAGCGGGTCTTCACCGCCGCGTTCCGTCCGCTGATCGCCCACCTCAACAACACGGCCAACCGCATCGTGACGCGCCTCGGCATGGAGCCCACGGAGGAGCTCGCGTCGGCGCGCAGCCCCAAGGAGCTCGTGGCGCTGGCCCGCCACTCCGCCAAGGCGGGCGCGCTGGAGGCGGACACCGCCGAGCTGTTCGTCCGCTCGCTGAACCTGTCGGAGCTGATCGCGGAGAACGTGATGACGCCGCGGGTCCAGGTCATGGCGCTCGACGCGTCCGCCACCGCGGAGGACGTCGCGAACGCCACGCGCGCGACGGGCCTGTCCCGCTTCCCCGTCTACCGGGGCAGCCTGGACACCGTCGTCGGTATCGCGCACATCAAGGACATCCTGACGGTCCCGGCCGGGCGCCGGGCCCGCCACCCCGTCGCGGACCTGCTGCGTGAGCCGGTACTGGTGCCCGAGACGCTGACCGTGGACCGGCTGCTGGACCGGCTGACGGGCAAGTCCACGATGGCCGTGGTCATCGACGAGTACGGCGGCACGGCCGGCGTGGTGACGATGGAGGACATCGTCGAGGAGGTCGTCGGCGAGGTGCGCGACGAGCACGATCCGCACGAGACGCCCGACCTGGCGCGGGCCGGTGAGGACGCGGACGGCCGCAAGCTGTGGTCCGCGGACGGCGCCGCCCGCACCGACCAGCTGGAGAGCATAGGGCTGCTGGTGCCGGACGGCCCCTACGAGACCCTCGCCGGTCTCGTCGCCACCGAGCTGGGCCGCATCCCCGTCGAGGGCGACCGGATCGACCTCGCGGGCTGGCAGATGGACGTGGTCGACGCCTCCGGGCGCCGGGCCGCGCGCGTGCTGATGCACGCACCGCTCGACGCCGCCGACGGCGACGTGGCCGAGGAGGCCGGACGATGATCGCGATCCAGCTCTTCGTCGGTCTGCTGACCCTGGTGCTCAACGCCTTCTTCGTCGGTGCCGAGTTTGCGCTGATCTCGGTCCGGCGCAGCCAGATCGAGCCCGAGGCGCAGGCCGGGAACCGGCGGGCGCGCAGCGTGCTGTGGGGTCTGGAGCACGTGTCGGCCCTCATGGCGGCGGCCCAGCTGGGCATCACGCTGTGCACCCTGGTGCTCGGCATCGTCGCCGAGCCGGCCATCGCGCATCTGCTGGAGCCGGTGTTCGACGCGGTGGGCGTGCCGCACGGCGCCGTCCACCCGATCTCGTTCGTGATCGCACTGGCGCTCGCGACGTATCTGCACATGCTGCTCGGCGAGATGGTGCCGAAGAACGTCGCCCTGTCGGAACCGGTGCGCAGCGCGCTGCTGTTCGGTCCGCCGCTGGTGGCGCTTGCGCGGGCGCTGCGCCCGGTGATCTTCACGGTCAACGCGCTCGCGAACGGGCTGCTCAAGCTGCTCAGGGTCGAGACGAGGAACGAGGTGTCCGCCACTTTCTCGGACGACGAGCTGGTGAGCCTCGTGCGGGACGCCGGCGAGGCGGGGCTGCTCGACGACCGCTCGGCGGAACGGCTGCGCGACGCGCTGGAGCTCGGCCGCCGGCCGGTGCGCGATGTGGTGATGCCGGTGGAGCAGGTCGTGTACGCGAAGGACGGGACGACGCCGGAGCAGCTGGAGCAGCTGTCGGTGGACTCCGGGTACTCCCGCTTCCCGGTCGTGGACGCGGGCCGTCGCATCCTCGGCTACCTCCATGTGAAGGACGCTCTGGACGCGGCTCCGCGTGACGTGGCGTTCCCGGTGAGCGCGATGCGTCCGATCGCCCGGGTGCGGGCGACGACGCCGCTGGACGACGTGCTCACCGCGATGCGGCGCAGCCGCACCCACCTGGCGGCCGTCCTCGACGACGAGGGCAGGCCGGAGGGCCTGGTGACCATGGAGGACATCCTGCGCGAGCTGGTGGGGCGCCCGCGCTGACACCGGTCCCGGCGTCCGCCCCCGTGGCCGGCAGTGCTGTGAGCCCTGCCGGCCAGGGGCCGGGTGAGGACACGGCGCGGACCGCCGCCCGGTGCGCACCCGCCGGGGTCAGAACGCCGTCGCGGTGAGCCAGGCCGTCAGCACGGACACGTCTCCCGTGACCGTGAGGTGCGGGTCGGCCGCGGTGCGGCGGCCGTACAGGAGGAGCAGCAGGTCACCGGCCGGTCCCGCGACGCGTGCCGAGGGATCGGGCGTCGCCGACTTCGTCCAGGCGAAGCCCGCCTCCCCGAACCCGACCGTCCACGACGCCCCGGTGTCCGTCGACGTCAGGACGAGGGAGCCGTCCGCGAGGCGCGACACCGGTCCGGCGAGCCACGAGAAGTACGGCAGGTTCTCCAGGAACTCCTCGATCCCGTCGGCCGCCGTGCCCGGCCCGATGCTCGGCTCGCCGCCCAGCGAGAGCTCCGCGTCGGCGAGGTGGACGACCGCTTCGAACAGCAGCCGGCGTGGGAAGTAGGCCACCCGCTGGTCGGCCCCGTTGGACCACATCGGTGTGTCCGGGTCGACCTTGCGCAACGCGACGAGCACGCTCTCCGCGCCGCGGGCGAGCCAGTCCGGGTGGGCGGCCGGGTCGTCTGGCAGGCCGAGGGGGACGTCACGCGACCACACACGCTCGGTGGCCCGGGTCCGCACCAGGTGTTCCATCCAGCGGTGCGTGGTCCCGTGGTGGCGGACGAGGTCGGCGAAGGTCCAGCCGGGGCAGGTGGTCACCGGCGTGGCCGGGTCCGTGTCCCGTACGGTCGCCACGAAGCGCCGCTCGATGTGCTCGATCGCGTCGCAGTACAGCTCGTGCTGGTCGTCGTCGAGGCCGAAGCTGTCGGGTATGCGCAGCAGCTGGTCGTGCCAGGCCCCTTCGGGCCGGCGGCCGGCGGCGCGGCGGAAGAGCCGGGCGAGCTCGCGCCGGTCGGCGGGCGGCAGCCGGTCGAGCAGGAATCCCGTGGTCTCCAGCCACTTCACCGCGGTGTCCGGGTCGAGTACGTCGTCCTCACAGGTGTCGATCGAGATGACCACATCGGCCAGCGCTTCGGCCAGCGCGTTGAGCAGTGCGTCGCTCACGAAATGCTCCCCTCCCGGTACGGAACCGAGGGACCTTACCGCGCGGTACGATCGCTGCGCCATGGAGATGAATGCCAATTACACGAGTTTTGTCGCGGTGGGTGACTCGTTCACCGAGGGCATGTCGGATCTGCTTCCCGACGGCTCCTACCGGGGGTGGGCCGACCTGCTGGCGGCCCGCCTCGCGGCCCGCACACCGGGCTTCAGCTACGCGAACCTCGCCGTGCGCGGAAAGCTGATCGGGCAGATCGTCTCCGAGCAGGTCGACGTGGCGGCGGCGATGGGCGCCGACGTGGTCACCCTCGTCGGCGGGCTCAACGACACCCTGCGCCCCAAGTGCGACATGGTCAGGGTGCGCGACCTGCTGGAACAGGCGGTGGAGCGTCTCGCGCCCGCGTGCCGGACGCTGGTCCTGATGCGCAGCCCGGGCCGCAGCGGCCCCGTGATGGAACGGTTCCGCCCGCGCATGGAGGAGCTGTTCGCCCATATCGACGCGCTGGCGGCCCGGCACGGCGCGCTGGTCGTCGACCTGTACGGCTCCCCGGTGCTGGGCGACCAGCGGATGTGGGACGTGGACCGGCTGCATCTGACGGCCGAGGGGCACGCCCGCGTCGCCGAGGCCGTGTGGCAGAGGCTGGGGCTGGAGCCCGAGACCGACTGGCAGGCGCTCCTGCCCCCGGCGGCACGGCCGGGCTGGGCCTCGCGCAGAGCGGCCGATCTGCGGTTCGCGCGCGAGCACCTGGGGCCGTGGATAGGGCGGCGGCTGACGGGGCGCTCCTCGGGCGACGGCCGGCCGGCGAAGCGGCCCGAACTGCTGCCGTACGAGCCGCCCGCCTCGTGATACGGCGGCGCGCGGCCGCTTCGTAGCAAGGTACAACCGGGACCGTGGCGCTGGCCTGCAGAAACCGCCAGTAGAATCTGGACACGTGACTGCTGTGTCTGCGAAGCCTCGCATCCCCAATGTCCTGGCCGGCCGCTACGCCTCCACGGAGCTGGCCGTCCTCTGGTCCCCCGAGCAGAAGGTCAAGCTGGAGCGTCAGCTCTGGCTCGCGGTACTGCGTGCCCAGAAGGACCTGGGGATCGACGTGCCGGACGCGGCGATCGCCGACTACGAGCGCGTGCTCGACCAGGTCGACCTGGCGTCCATCGCCGAGCGCGAGAAGGTCACGCGCCACGATGTGAAGGCCCGCATCGAGGAGTTCAACGCCCTCGCCGGCCACGAGCACGTCCACAAGGGCATGACCTCGCGCGACCTGACCGAGAACGTGGAGCAGCTGCAGATCCGGCTGTCCCTGCAGCTCATGCGCGACCGCACCGTGGCGGTGCTCGCCCGGCTGGGCAAGCTGTCCGGCGAGTACGCGGAGCTGGTCATGGCGGGCCGCTCGCACAACGTGGCCGCGCAGGCCACGACGCTCGGCAAGCGGTTCGCGACGGCCGCCGACGAACTGCTGGTCGCCCACGACCGCCTGGAGGACCTCCTCGGCCGCTACCCGCTGCGCGGGATCAAGGGCCCGGTCGGCACCGCGCAGGACATGCTCGACCTGCTGGGCGGCGACGCCGCGAAGCTGGCCGAACTGGAGCAGCGCATCGCGGCCCACCTCGGCTTCGCGCACGCCTTCACCTCCGTGGGCCAGGTCTACCCCCGCTCGCTGGACTACGACGTCGTCTCGGCGCTCGTGCAGCTCGCGGCGGCCCCGTCCTCCGTCGCCAAGACGATCCGCCTGATGGCCAGTCACGAGCTGGTGACGGAGGGCTTCAAGCCGGGCCAGGTCGGCTCGTCCGCGATGCCGCACAAGATGAACACCCGCTCCTGCGAGCGCGTCAACGGGCTCATGGTCATCCTGCGCGGCTACGCCTCGATGACCGGCGAGCTCGCGGGCGACCAGTGGAACGAGGGCGACGTGTCCTGCTCCGTGGTCCGCCGTGTGGCGCTGCCCGACGCGTTCTTCGCCTTCGACGGCCTGGTGGAGACGTTCCTGACGGTGCTCGACGAGTTCGGCGCGTTCCCCGCCGTCGTCGCCCGCGAGCTGGACCGCTACCTGCCCTTCCTCGCCACGACCAAGGTGCTGATGGGCGCGGTGCGCGCCGGTGTGGGCCGTGAGGTCGCGCACGAGGCCATCAAGGAGAACGCGGTGGCATCCGCGCTCGCGATGCGCGAGCAGGGCGCGGAGCGCAACGAGCTCCTCGACAAGCTGGCCGCGGACGAGCGTATCCCGCTGGACCGGGCGCAGCTGGACGACCTGATGGCGGACAAGCTGTCGTTCACCGGCGCCGCCGGGACCCAGGTGGCGACCGTTGTCTCCCGCATCGAGGAGATCGCCAAGCAGCACCCCGAGGCCGCGGGTTACGCCCCGGGAGCGATCCTCTGACACGGCTCGGACCGGCGGACCTGGAGGCCGCCCGCGACCGGCTCGTGCCGGATGTCGTCGCGGACGGCCTCCGCGTCCTGTTCTGCGGGATCAATCCCGGGCTGATGACGGCCGCCACGGGGCACCACTTCGCCCGCCCCGGCAACCGGTTCTGGCCGGTGCTGCACCTGTCGGGCTTCACGCCGCGCCTGCTGAAGCCGTCGGAGCAGCACGAGCTGCCGGCGCTCGGGCTGGGCATCACGAACGTGGTGGCGCGGGCCACGGCACGCGCCGACGAACTGAGCACGCAGGAGTACCGCGAGGGTGGCCGGATCCTGACGGCCAAGGTGGAACGCTTGCGGCCGCGCTGGCTCGCGGTGGTGGGCGTGACCGCGTACCGCACGGCATTCGGTGAGCGCCGGGCCGCGATCGGGCCGCAGGAGCGGACGATCGGCGACACCCGGATCTGGGTGCTGCCCAATCCGAGCGGGCTGAACGCCCATTGGACCGCGCACACCATGGCGGCGGCGTACGCGGAGCTGCGCGGAGCCGCCGAGGGCTCCCGGGATCCTTCGTAAGGAGGCTCGCTCCGGTCACCCCCTAGGGAGGGTCGGTCTCGGTGACGACCGCGAGCAGCTCCCACCGGCGCTCGTCCGCACGCGCGACGCCGACGCCTATCCAACGGCCGTCCACCCGCCACAGGTGGAGGTCGTCGGTGAGACGGCCGAGCTCCTCCCACGGGTCCGCCACCTCCTCCCCCGCGATGCTCCGCACCGACACCGACCACAGACTGATCCGGTGCGGCTGTCCCCAGCGGGTACTGAGCGCGTCCGCCAGCGCCTCGCACTCCGCGCGGCACTGCTCGGCCGCCTCCTCCTGCCGTATGCCGCACTCCTGCGCGTCCTCCCCGGCCGGCGGGAGCCGGGCGAAGTGGTAACCGGGGCCACTGTCGCCCAGCTCCGACCGGCCGCGCACAGCCGGGAACGCCCGGCCCCGCAGCCGGTCGATCGCGGCAAGGTGCTGTGCAGTGGTCATGACGCCAGTAAAGCTGCCCCTACTGACAATTGGCACACCGTCAGGCGGCGTCCGGAGTCGGCAGCCGCCTCCACGCCCGCGGACGTGCGCGGCCGGGCCGCGCGGTGGGCGTCCGCTGCCCTCCGGGGGAGGTGCGCGGCACGCGGCGGCAGCGAGTACGATCCGGCAGACACGCGCTCGAACTGGAGGGACACACAGTGGGGCGGCTGACCGGCGGTGACCCGTCGCTGCTGCGGCGGATCAACTCCGCAGTGGTGCTCCATTCCCTGCGGGGCGCCGATTCCGCCACGCTCACGGACCTGACCCGGATCACCGGACTGTCCCGGCCGACCGTCGAGGGCGTGGTCGAGGGGCTGATCGCGGCCGGTCTGGTCGTCGAGAGCGTTCCCGAGGAGGGCGAGGCGCGCCGGCAGGGCCGGCCGGCCCGCCGTTTCCGGTTCCGCGCCGAGGCCGGTCATCTGCTGGGCATCGAGATCGGGGCCCACCGGGTCGCGGTACTGCTGTCGGGTCTCGACGGGCGCATCATCGGCGCCGGTTCCCGGGACGTGTCCGAGACGGCGTCCGCGGACGACAGGCTGGAGCGGGTACGCACGGTCGTCGCGGACGTGCTCCGCAGGGCCGGTGTGGCGCGCAGCAGCCTGCGGGCGGTGGGGGTCGGCTCACCGGGGATCGTGGAGACCGACGGCACGGTGCGGCTGTCGACGGCGCTGCCCGGCTGGACGGGGCTGCCGCTCGGGGACCGGCTGCGCCGGTCGTTCCGCTGCCCGGTGCTGGTGGAGAACGACGCCAACGCGGCCGCTGTCGCCGAGCACTGGAAGGGCGCGGCCACGGATTCGGACGACATCGTGTTTGTCCTGGCCGGGCTGAGCCCGGGTGCCGGTTCGCTGATCGGCGGCAGGCTGCACCGGGGTTACGGCGGCGCGGCGGGCGAGATCGGGGCGCTGCACCTGCTGGGCCGCGAGGTGACCCCGGAGAAGCTGCTGTCGACGACGGACGAGCCGTTGCATCCGCTGGACGAGCAGGCGGTCGCGGACGTCTTCTCGCTCGCGAAGAGCGGCGACGAGCGGGCGCGGGCCGCCGTCGACCGGTTCAACCAGCGTCTGGTGCACGACGTCGCGGCGCTGGTGCTCGCGCTCGATCCCGAGCTGGTGGTGATCGGCGGCTGGGCGGCCGGGCTCGACGGCGTACTGGACCCGCTGCGCGACGAGTTGTCCCGTTACTGCCTTCGGCCGCCGCGGGTGACGCTGTCGCTGCTGGGCGAGGCCGCGGTGGCGACGGGTGCGCTGCGATTGGCGCTCGACCACGTGGAGGAGCAGCTGTTCGCCGTGGAGGGCACGGTGACGGCCCGCCGTTGACGCCCGATGGGGCGTCCGGTGTCCGGCGGGGCCGTGTCCCGGCCGGCGGAGGGGGTACGACGCGTGCGACCCGCCGCCGAGCGGGATGCTCGTGCGACGGGCCGCGGACGAAGGCGGTGACCGTTCCGGTGCCAGAAGGGTCCGGCGGCAGGGGCCCGCGTGTCGGTCGGGCCGGTTGCCAGGGTGCACGGCTGCCGGTCGGCCCGTGCGTCAGGACGCGCGGCGCTCCTCGGCCCCGTGGCTGATCTCCAGGTCGCCGTAGGCGCCGAAGGTGAGCCGGCAGGTGTCGGCCCGGTACGTCGCGACGGACACGGCGGCCGTGCGGCCCTCGGAGAAGTACCGCGTGGTGACGACCAGGACGGGGGCGCCGGGCAGGCGGTCCAGCTCCTTGGCGTCGACGGCGCCTGCGGAGCCCAGCTCCACCGCTCGGTCCTGGCCCTCCAGATCGAGACGTGCCAGCTCGCGCAGCACACCGCGGGCGAGTGCGGGGCCCGAGGGGGCGTCGATGGCGGGCAGGTCCGGCACGGAGGCGGCCGGCACGTAGAGGAGCTCGGTGGCGAGGGGCTGGCCGTGACCGGCGCGCACCCGGCGCACCACGTGCGTCTCCTCGTCCGCGTCGACGTCGAGCAGGCGTGCGACGGTCGCGGGCGGGAGCGCGAGGCCGCACTCGGTGGCCTGCCAGGCGTCGGTCGCGCCGGCGCCCGGCCAGTCGTGCGGTGAGGGCGAGACGTCGACGCCCATGCGCGGCGGCGCGACGGTGGTGCCGACGCCCCGGCGACGCTGGAGGCGGCCTTCGAGCTCCAGCTGTTCGAGCGCCTGCCGGAGCGTGGCGCGGGCGACGCCGAAACGGGCGGCGAGTTCACGCTCGTTGGGCAGGATCTCGCCGACGGTGAAGTCCGAGTCGAGTGCTTCGCCGAGCACGGTCTTGAGGTGCCAGTACTTAGGTTCCGGCACCGTGTCCAGCTGCGTGGTCCCCACCCTGATCCTCCGCAATCGCCGTGTCCCGGCGGCTTTCCGCGCCCTTGTTTATTAAAGGTTCCTGCACTATCCCTGCGACCATAGGGCGGGCCTCACACTTGGTCAAGACCAATGCTGCGGCCGTCACGCAGCGGAGCGTGATCGCTTCGCAGAGCGTTCACAGGGTGTTCGTACCGAGGCGCGGCGACGCAGCACAAGACCCCGTATCCAAAAGCGGACACGGGGTCTGACGTGCGGTGTCGGCTGTTTCAGGCCGTGCCGGCAGCGGCGAGCGAGGCGAGTTTGTCGGGGTTTCGGACGATGTAGACACAGCTGATGCGCCCGTCGAGCACCTCCAGCTGGAAGACGCTGTCCGGCCGTCCGTCCGACAGGACCAGCAGCGCGGGCGCGCCGTTGAGTTCGACGAACCGGACCTCCATCTCCTCGAGCGGCTCCCGGGTCACCGCGAAGAGGAAGCGGCCCACCTTGTCGGCGGTGTGCATGACCCGCAGCGGCGCCTTGGACTTGCCACCGCTGTCGCCGACCAGGGTCACGTCGGGCGCGAGCAGGGACAGCAGCCCGGACAGGTCGCCGCCGGCCGCAGCGGCGAGGAACCGTTCGGTGAGGGCGCGGCATTCGCCGGGGTCGACGTCGTAGCGGTGCTTGCGCTCGTCGACGTGCTTGCGCGCACGGCCGGCGAGCTGGCGCACGGCCGCCTCGGACTTCTCCAGCGTGGCGGCGATCTCCGCATACGGGAAGCCGAAGGCCTCGCGCAGCACGAACACCGCGCGTTCCAGCGGGGAGAGGGATTCGAGGACGACGAGCACGGCGAGCGAGACGGAGTCGGCGAGGACGGCCTGCTCGGCGGTGTCGGGGACCGAGGGGCCGAAGTCGGTGACGATCGGCTCGGGCAGCCAGGGCCCGACATAGGACTCGCGGCGCGACTGGACGTGCCGCAGCCGGTCGATGGCGAGGCGGGTCGTGATGCGCACGAGGAAGCCGCGCGGTTCGCGTACGTCGTCGCGCGCGTCGGCGGACCAGCGCAGCCACGCCTCCTGCACCACGTCCTCGGCGTCGGCGACGCGCCCCAGCATGCGGTAGGCCACGCCGGTGAGGACGGGCCGGTGTTCTTCGAAGACGTCGGTCACGGTGTCGGTAGCCACGATTCCATCCCAACCGAAGGGATCAACGGTGTCCAGGAGGTATCGGTGCGGCGCGCAGCACATCGACCCGCGCGTGTCGGATCTCTTGAACTGCGGGCTGCCGACCGGTCATTGTTGCTGACACGTCGTCTACAACCTTCGGGCACTCAGGGAGCCGGCACACATGGCCGAACAGATCTCGTTCGATGTCGAGAGCGCCGACGGCAGCCGCACGCTCTCCCTGCACTACGAGCGCAGGGGCGCGGGCGAGCCCCTCCTGCTGCTCCACGGCATCGGCCATCACTGGCAGGCCTGGGAGCCCGTGCTGGACATCCTCGCCTCCGAACGGGACGTCGTCGCCGTCGACCTGCCCGGCTTCGGCACCTCGCCCCCGCTCCCCGACGGGATGCCGTACAGCCTCGGCACCGTCGGTGCGGCGCTCGGAGCCTTCTGCCGCGCGCTCGGCATCGAGCGGCCCCACGCGGCGGGGAACTCCCTGGGCGGGCTGCTCGCCCTGGAACTCGGCCGCGAGAAGCTCGTCCGGTCGGTGACGGCCCTGTCCCCCGGCGGCTTCTGGTCGGAGCGCGAGCGGATCTACGCATTCGGGATGCTGCGCGCGATGCGGGCGGGCGCCACCACGATGCCGGAGCCGGTGATCGAGCGGCTGTCCCGTTCGGCCGCCGGCCGGACGGCCCTCGTGAGCACCATCTACGCCCGGCCCGCGCGCCGTTCGCCCGAGGCCGCCGTCGCCGAGACGTACGCGCTGCGCCGGGCCACCGGCTTCCACCAGACCCTCGCGGCGGGCCGTGACGTGCTGTTCGCCGACGACATCCGCGACATCCCGGTCACCATCGGCTGGGGCACCAGGGACCGGCTCCTGCTGCGCCGCCAGGGGCTGCGGGCCAAGCGGGTGATCCCCGGCGCCCGGCTCGTACGGCTGCCGGGCTGCGGCCATGTCCCGATGAGCGACGACCCGGCGCTCGTCGCCCGCGTCCTGCTGGACGGCAGCCGCTGACGCCTTCCGCGGGCCTCTTCCGAGGTCATGGCAGGCCGGGCGCGCAAGGTGCGGCGCGCTGTTCACTTGGGGTTCTTGTCCCGGCCGCGGCCGGGCGTTAGGCATGGCGGCACACCCGTCAGGACCCCTTATGGAGGCGCTGCGATGTCCCTGACCCCACGGAGATTCACACCCGCCCGCCGTTCCGTTCTGCGCGGCACGGCGGCCGCGTCGGCGGCGCTGGCCCTGCCCGCCGTGGGATCGGCGCCCGCCCTCGCTCTGTCGGGCAGGCCGCGCGCGGCGTGGGGTGTGCAGACCGGTGACGTGACGACGACGTCGGGGCTGGTCTGGGTGCGTTCCGACCGGCCCGCCCGCATGATCGTCGAGACGGCGGCGACGGAGTCCTTCCGTGGCGCGCGCCGCCGGCACGGACCGCTGCTGGGCCCGGACACCGACTTCACCGGGACGACCGCGCTGAACGGGCTGCCGCCCGGCGAGCAGGTCCACTACCGCGTGACGCTCGCCGACCCGGACGATCCCCGGCGCACCGGCGAGACGGTCCAGGGAACCTTCCGCACCGCGCCCGCGCGGCGGCGTCAGGGTGTGCGGTTCCTGTGGTCGGGCGACATCGCCGGCCAGGGCTGGGGCATCAACCCGGACATCGGCGGCTACCGCGCCTACGAGGAGATGCGCCGTCTCGACCCCGACTTCTTCCTGTGCAGCGGCGACACCGTGTACGCGGACGGGCCGCTCGTGCCGAGCGTGACGCTGCCCGACGGGCGCGTGTGGCGCAACCTCATGACCGAGGAGAAGTCCAAGGTGGCCGAGACGCTCGACGAGTACCGGGGCAACTTCCGCTACAACCTGCTCGACGAGAACGTGCGGCGGTTCAACGGGCAGGTCCCGGTGATCGTGCAGTGGGACGACCACGAGGTGCGCAACAACTGGTACCCCGGACAGATCCTCGAGGACGCGCGGTACACGGAGAAGAACGTCGACGTCCTCGCGCGGCGCTCGATGCAGGCGTTCGCCGAGTACTTCCCCGTCGGCACGCTGTCCCCGCGCGGGAGTGAGGGCCGCATCCACCGCGTTGTGCACCACGGGCCGCTGCTCGATGTGTTCGTCCTCGACATGCGCAGCTTCCGCAACGCCAACTCGCCGGGGCGGCAGGCCGACGACACCCAGGGCATCCTCGGCGCGGAGCAGCTCACCTGGCTCAAGCGCGAGCTGTCCCGGTCGCGGGCCGTGTGGAAGGTGATCGCCTCCGACATGCCGCTCGGCCTGATCGTGCCGGACGGCTCGGCGAACTTCGAGGCCGTGGCGCAGGGCGACCCGGGTGCGCCGCTCGGGCGCGAGCTGCAGATCGCCGAGCTGCTGCGGTACATCAAGCACCGCCGCATCACCGGCACGGTGTGGCTGACCGCCGACGTGCACTACACCTCGGCCCAGCACTACGCGCCGGAGCGCGCCGTGTTCAAGGACTTCGCGCCGTTCTGGGAGTTCGTCTCGGGGCCGCTCGCCGCGGGAGGCTTCCCGGCGAACGCGCTCGACGCCACGTTCGGCCCCGACCGGGTCTTCGTACGCGCCCCGCAGCGGGCGAACGTGTCGCCGATGGAGTCGCCGCAGTACTTCGGTGAGGTCGATATCGACGGCGACAGCGGTGAGTTGACGGTGCGGCTGCGGGCCGAGGGCGACACGGTGCTGTTCACCAGGACGCTCCAGCCGGGGCGCGTCGGGCAGTAACCGCGGGCCCGGTGGCGGGCGTCGGGGGGACCAAGGGCCCGTTGTCAGTGGTGGGCTCTACGGTCCTTTCATGACGCGATCACTGCAGGCGTTCGCCTACTCCCGTGCGTCCGCTCTCGTCTCCGCGCAGGACAGCCGGCTTCTCGGCCTGGAGACGTCGAGCGGGCTCACGCCACGGGGTGCCGAGGCCCATCCGCACTTCTTCTCCGGTTTCCTCGCCTCCCCGCAGGCGGCGGCCCGCGGCCTGCTGGCCGTCGCCGACGTGGCGGCCGCGCGGTACCACGACCCCACCGTCCGGCCGATACTGGACCCGGTCGTCACGGGCAACGGCGACCGGCTGCGCTTCGAGTCCTTCTCCGGCTGCAACGGGGTCTACGCCCGCCTGGACGTGCTGCCGGAGGGCCTGGACGGCGCCGACACGGGCCACGGCACGACGAACGTGGACGTCAACAACCCCTTGCGGGAGGCGCTGTCCCGGCTGACCGGCGACGATCCGCTCCATCTGAGGGTCGGCCCGGACCAGTTGGCGGTCACCACCCTCGAGGGCGCGGTGGTGGAGAAGAAGGTGCCGCTGCCGGACCGCTGGCTGCGCGGCTTCGCCGAGGCCCAGGTCGCGACGGTCGGCTTCGACCTGCGGGCCGAGCTGCCCGCGGCCGAGGCGGTGCGCTTCCTGCGGTCGCTGCCGCGCGGCTCGGGCGGCAGCACACGCGGGCTGCAGTGGGTGGTGCCCGCCGGGCAGACGCTGCGGCCCACCACCCGGCCGGGCCCCGGCGCGGTGTGCCTGCCGGCTCCCGAGCGGCTCGCCGCGCTGCAGCGGGTGCTGCGTCAGGCGCGGTCCCTGCGGGTGTACGGCCCGGTGTGCGACGGGCTGCCGACGGCGAGCGCGTGGGAGGTCGTGCTGCCCGGCATGCGCCTGACCCTCACCCTGTCCCCCGACGCCTCGCGCGGCTTCTCCGGAGAAGGCGGGGTGCTGGAGGCCCTGGCCACCGAGGAGGCCGCTCAGGACGCGGAGCTCGTCTCGGTGCTGCTGGCCTGGGAGCCCCGGATCGACCCCGCGGATCTCGCCGCGCAGAGCGGCCTGACGCCCGAGCGGGTGCGCGCGGCGCTGACCCGGCTCGGCACGGCGGGCCGGGTGGGATACGACCTGGCCGACGCGGCGTACTTCCACCGCGAGCTGCCGTACGACGCCGACCGCGCCGAGCGGCACAACCCACGCCTGACCGCCGCCCGTGGACTCGTCTGTGCCGGTGCGGTCGACCTGTCCGGGGAGCCGGCGACCGTGCGGTCGGACGAGCGGCGCTATCAGGTGCGGGACACGGGCGGGGCGCTGAGCTGCACCTGCCAGTGGTGGACCGGCCATCAGGGCAGGCGCGGGCCGTGCAAGCACGCGCTGGCGGTGCGGATGGCCCGGCGCGGTGCGACGGTCCCGGCGGGCGCGGCCTCTTCGACGACGGGAGGGAACCGATGACCGGCCTTGCGAAAGCGGTGGGCGAGGGCAGGGCGGAGGACGTGCCCGGACTGCTCGCGACGATGACGAGCGGTGAGCGCAAGGCGGCGCTGCCCGTGCTGAAGGAGATCCGTGCCGGGGTCCGGCGCTGGGACTGGGACCGCTGGCGCGAGCGCGGCGCCGTCCAGGACGCGCTGCTCGTCGCCGGAGCGGGCTGCGTCTCGGGGGCCGCCGCGGCGGCGGCCTGGATCGGCGCACGTGACCTGCGCAGCCTCGGGTCCGTTTCGCACCGGGTCCTCACGGGCGTCCTCAAGGACCGGGACCCCGCCTGGCTGGCGGATGTCGCCCACCGGCTCGCCGCCCGGCCCTCCACCGCCCGGGAGGACGCTCCGCTCATCAAGGAGCTGGTCGCGTTGTCGGGCTGCGAGACGCCCACGACCGACGAGTACGTCGACGGCTGGGCCCTGACGGTCACCCCGGCCAGGGTCGGCCCGGGAGCCCTGCGCGAGGACCGCCACGCGCCGGTCCTCGTGCCCCGCATGTTCGAGGCGACGCCGCTGCCGGCGGCCCTGACGATGTACGACGACCCGGACAACCCCCTGCACTGGCCGTCGGCCCTGCCCCGGCTGGCCGAGGAGGGCGTGCTGGACCGGGCGGTGCTGGTCGACGCCTGCGTTCTGCGGCTGCTGCGCGGGGGGCGTCCCGGCGAGATGCGCTCGCTCCTGCACGTCCTGCGCGGACTCGGGCTCGGCCCGGCCGAGGAGAGCGCCCGGGTCGCCGACTGGTCGGGCATGGCCGCCGACGGTCTGTCGACGGTGGCCGCGTACGCCCAGCAGGTGCTGGGGCGGGTCGCCGAGCGCGGCGAACTGCCCACCCGGGCCCTGGCCGAGGTGTCGGCGGGTGTGCTGTTCCGGACGGAGAAGAAGCTGGTACGCGCCCAGTTGTCGCTGCTGGGCAAGGAGTTGCGCCGTGACGCCGCCTCTGCGCCGGAGCTGTTGCCGGTGATCGCCGAGGCGTTCGGCCACGAGGACACCGATGTCCGGGCCCGTGCGCTGAAGCTCGTGGCGCGATGGCTCCCGGCGGTGGACGCCGGGCTCCGGGAGGAGCTGGCCGCCGCGGCGGCGCTGCTCGGTCCGGTGCACCGTGCCGAGGCGGAGGCAGTGTTCGGTGCGCTCGCGGACGGCACCGGCGGGGCCCCGTACGAGGAGGTCCTGCCGCCCGTGCCGGTGCCGCGGCGGCTGGATCCGGCCCCCGAGTCGGTCGCGGAGGTCGTCGAGCAGCTGCTGGTGCTGGTGCGCGGTGAGGAGGACGTGGTCGCCTTCGAGCGTGTCCTGGACGGTGTGGTCCGGGTGGCCCACCGCGAACGGGAGGCGCTGGCCGAGGCATTGCACGCGGCGATGGCCGGCTGGTGGTGGCTCGACTGCCCGCAGGAGCGGGTCGACCAGCGCTTCTCGCAGCACACGTACGGCGTGGAGATCGTCGCCGCGACGCTGATGGGCCGTGTCTCGGCCCCGATGCTCGACCGGGCCCGGTCGCGTACGGTCCGGTCCGGGCGCTGTGCCCACGGCGGACTGTCGCACGCGGTCGACTCCCGGCTGTGGGAGGTCTGCTACTTCCTGAGCGCGCGGCCGCTGCCGTTCCTGCTCGCGACGCCCACTTGGCACACCGGCGCGCTGGACGCGGAGGTCCTCGTCGACCGGCTCCGCGCGTACGGGCGGCTGGGGGCGACGCCGGCACCGGTGGACTTCACTCAGGCGCTGCTGCGCGTGCGGCGGAGCGGGGGCGAGGCCGCGGCGAAGGCCGCCGCCGGGCTGGGCACGCGGGAGGGCGACCGGCTGGCCGCGTGGCTGGCGGAGCCGGAGTCCGCCGTCCCGGCGCTCCGCGCGGCCGCCGCGGACGACGACGGCGGCCGCCAGGTGCCGCAGGGGTCCGGGCTGGGCCGGCGCATCGCCGAGACGCGGGAAAGGCTGGCGTTCAAGCGGGAGTTCCCGGGCGCGTTCCAGTGGCTCGGTCACACGCAGGACGTGTCGTCGCAGCCCTGCTACCACTGGGAGGGCGGGGAGCGGTACTGGCCGGCGGTGCTGCCCCAGGACCGTGAGGCGCTGGCGATGTGGCTGCTGCCGGGTGTGGTGGCGACGGCTCGTGACGACGCCAGGGACGCTGCCTCGTGTCTGCCCGCGCTCGCCGAGGCGGAGGGCCGCCCGGGACCGCATCTGCACCGGGCTCTGGCCGCCGGGCTCGGCGCGCGGTACGGCGAGGACCGGCTGGCCGCGGTGGATGCGCTGCTGGTGCTCGCCGCGCGCGGTCAGCTGGACGCGGAGCTCGTGGGCCGGGAGGTCGCGGAGCTGGTCGGGCACGGCACGGTGAAGCTCAACCGGCTGGCGGACTCGGTCCGTACGGCCGCGGCGACCGGGGCGTACGGGACGGTGTGGGCGCTGCTTTCGGCCGTACTGCCTCCGCTGTTGGCCGCCGCGCCCGTTCCGCGCGGTCTGGGCGAGATACTGGGCGTGGCCGCCGACTGCGTCGAGCACTGCGGTCCGGACGGGGCGCCCGAGGGCGCGGGCTCCGACCTGGTGCCGGCGCTCACGGAGCATGCGGGGCGGCGCGGTTCGTCCGTGCTCGTGGTCCAGGCGTCACGGCTGCTGGCCGCACTGCGCCAGGGAAGCGAACACTCCACGCCAGAAACGGCCAAAACCGGCCGATAGCGGTCTAGATCGTCACTTAACCCATCAGTCACAAAGCGTTCGTGATCACGCAACACCGTTCGGTCACAGTGAATCCATGACCGATGTGACTTCTGCGAAGAGTGCCCGTCGTCCCCACCACTGGCGGCGGGACCTCGTCGAACTGGCCGCCCTGTTCACCGCGGTCGCCGTCGCCGACGCGATCGCCAACCTGATCGGGCACACCCCTGACGGCCCCTTCCTCCTCATCGCCTCCGCCGTCGCGCTGACCGCCACGGCGGCGTTCCACACATGGTGGGCACGGCGCCACAGCCATGCCCCTCCCACCACGACAGCGCCGGACAGCGCGGCGGAGACGCCGGCCGCCGCCGAGGGGCCGGGCGCGGACCCGTCCGGCGGCGAGCCGCGCGAGACCACGCTGTGGCGGATGCGCACCACGGTCAAGGACGCCCCCGGCAGCCTGGCCGCGCTCTGCACCGCCCTGGCCCACCTCGACGTCGACATCCTGACCCTGCAGACGCACCCGCTGGGCGACGGCACGGTGGACGAGTTCCTGCTGCGCGCTCCTGCCGGGCTCCAGGCCCAGCAGCTCAGCCGTGAGATCGGCGCGGCCGGCGGCACGAGCACCTGGACCGAGCGTGCCGACGCGCACGACCTGGTCGACACCCCGACGCGCGTGCTCGGTCTCGCGACGCGCACCGCGCTCGACGCCGCGGAACTGCCACTCGCCCTACGTCAGTTGCTCGGCCGCTGCACGATCCGGTCGCGCCCCGCCCTCTCGTTGAACGGCCGGCCCACCGGTGACATGCCGCCGGTGGAGGGCGTGCTGGAGGAGACGGTGATGCATCTGCGCGATCCGAACGGCGGGGCGATCACCGTCGAGCGGCCCTATCTGCCCTTCACGCCCACCGAGTTCGCCCGCGCCCGCGCTCTCGTCGAGCTCGACGCCCGCCTCGGCCCGCGCATCCCGCGCAGCCAGGACGTGCTCACCCTTCCCGAGGGCAACGAGATCACCGTCCGCCGCGCCGACCAGGGCGACGTGGAGGCGGCGCTCGCCATGCACGAGCGCTGCTCGGACCGGACGCTGAGCCTGCGGTACCACGGTCCCGTCGGGGACGCCGACCGCTACCTCAACCACCTGCTCAGCCCGCGTTTCGGCCGTACGCTCGCGGTGCAGACGGCCTCGGGCCGGCTGGTCGCCCTCGGCCATCTGCTGTGGGACGGCGACGAGACCGAGGTCGCCCTGATCGTCGAGGACGAGTGGCAGCGCCGCGGCATCGGCTCGGAGCTGCTGGTCCGCCTGGTGGGCCTGGCCGCCGAGGCCGGCTGCGACAGTGTCTACGCCGTCACCCAGGCGTCGAACACCGGGATGGTCGCGGCGATGCGCGGCCTCGGCCTGCCGCTGGACTACCAGATCGAGGAGGGGACGCTCGTGGTCACCGCACGGCTTGACGCGGTGCCGGTGCGCCCCGCGATCCGTTACGAGCAGGCCGAGCGCTGACGACCTCGCTCGCAGGGCCGGGGCGGCGCGCCGCCAGGGCGTCGTCCGGCCCGGCGCTGAGCGCCTCGGTCAGGTCCCGCCACAGGTCCTCGACGTCCTCCAGGCCGACCGACATGCGCAGCAGCCGGTCGCTGACACCGTGGGCGCGCCGGTCGCCCTCGGCCACGATCCGGTGGCTGATGGAGGCCGGGTGCTGGATCAGGGTGTCGACGCTGCCGAGGCTCACCGCCGGGGTGATCAGCCGGACGCCGGCGATCACCCGGTGCGGGTCGCCGTACACCTCGAAGGAGACCATCGCGCCGCCGATGCTCGGGTAGTGCACGCGCGCGACCCGCGGGTCGGCGGCGAGGCGGCGGGCGAGGTCGGCGGCGGTGGTCGACGCGGCCCTGACCCGTACGGGCAGGGTGGAAAGACCGCGCAGCAGCAGATAACCGGCCAGCGGGTGCAGGACGCCGCCCGTCGCGAACCGCACCTGGCGCAGCTTGCGCGCGAACTCCTCGTCGCAGGCCACGACGCCGCCCATCACGTCGCCGTGTCCGCCCAGGTACTTGGTCGCGCTGTGCAGCACCAGCCGGGCGCCCTCCTCGGCGGGCCGCTGGAGCACGGGGGTGGCGAAGGTGTTGTCGACGAGCAGCGGGACGGAACCGCAGGCGTGCCGCACGGCACGCAGGTCGACCTCGGCCAGCGTGGGGTTCGCCGGGGTCTCCACCATCACGAGGCCGGTGTCGGGCCGCAGGGCCTCGGAGATCCCGGCCGGGTCGGTCCAGGTGACCTCGGTGCCGAGCAGTCCGGCGTTCAGCAGATGGTCGCTGCAGCCGTACAACGGCCGGACGGCGACGACGTGCCGCAGGCCCATGCTCGCCCGTACCAGCAGCACGGCGGTGAGTGCCGCCATGCCGCTGGCGAACGCGACCGCGGACTCGGTGCCCTCCAGCTTGGCGAGGGCCGTCTCGAAGCGCGCGGTGGTGGGATTGTCCAGCCGCGCGTAGACCGGCGGGCCGTCGAGGCGGGCGCCGGTCTCGGCGAACGCGTCGATCCGGGCGGCCTCGGCGGCGGCGTCGTACGAGGGGTAGGTGGTCGAAAGATCGAGCGGCGGGGCGTGCACGCCCAGCTCCGCGAGGTCCTCGCGTCCAGCGTGCACGGCTTCGGTGGCCAGGGCCCGGGGTGCGGGCGCGGCCGCGGCTGCGTTCTCCATGGCGGCACTGTGAACAGCTACCGGGACGTAGCGATACTTCTCCGTGTTACGTTCGACAGATGGCCGAATCTGTCGCACTGGACCCGGTGGACCTGCACATCCTGCGGCTGCTGCAGAACGACGCCCGGACCACCTACCGCGAGCTCGCGGCGGAGGTCGGTGTGGCGCCCTCGACGTGCCTGGACCGGGTCACCAGGCTGCGCCGCTCCGGGGTGATCCTCGGGCACCGTCTCGCCCTCGACCCCGCCCGGCTCGGGCGGGGACTGCAGGCCCTGCTGATGGTCCAGGTGCGTCCGCACCGGCGGGAACTGATCGGACCGTTCGTCGAACGGATCCGGGCGCTGCCCGAGTCGCTGGCGCTGTTCCATCTGACCGGCCCCGACGACTACCTGGTGCATGTCGCCGTCACCGACATGGCCGACCTGCAGCGACTGGTCCTGGACGAGTTCACCTCACAGCGCGAAGTCGCCCGTGTGGAGACGCGGTTGATATTCCAGCAGTGGGAGTGCGGGCCGCTGCTGCCGCCGGCGCCGGGCCGTCAGGGGTCAGACGCCTGATGATGGTGACGCGGAGGGCTTCCGCGTACGAGGATGGGTCCCATGCCACCCACTTCCAGCAGCGCGCTGCCGCGCCAGGTCGCCGACGCCTACGTCGACGCACTCGTCGAGCTCGATCCGATCGCCGGAACGTACCTGGGCGTCAAGGAGAGTTCCGGGCTCCTGCCCGACTTCTCGCCGGCCGGTCAGGAGGAGATCGCCGGACTCGCCCGCGCGACCCTCGCCGAGCTCGACACCGCAGAGAAACTGCCGGGCGCCGACAGTGCCGCCGAGCGGCGCTGCGCCCGGTTGCTGCGCGAGCGGCTCACCGCCGAGCTCGCCGTGCACGAGGCGGACGAGGGCCTGCGGACGGTGAGCAACCTGCGCTCACCGGCGCACGCGCTGCGCGAGGTCTTCACCGTGACACCGACGCAGTCCGAGGAGGACTGGGCGGCGGTCGCCGAACGGCTCCGCGCCGTCCCGCGGGCCCTGGAGGGCTACCGGGCCTCGCTCGCCCTCGGCCTCGACCGGAAGCTGTTCGGCGGGCCCCGGGCGACGCGCACCTTCGTCGGACAGATGACGGACTGGATCGGCGGCGGTCGCAGCTGGTTCGAGGACTTCGTCGCGGACGGCCCCGCGTCGCAGCGCGTCGAACTGGACGTGGCGGCCCGTACCGCGACCGAGTCCCTGGTGGCGCTGCGCGACTGGGTGCGCGATGTGTACGCCCCTGCCGTCGCCGACGCGCCCGACACCGTCGGCCGCGAGCGCTACGCCCGCTGGTCGCGGTACTTCAACGGGACGGACCTGGACCTCGACGAGGCGTACGCCTACGGCTGGTCCGAATACCATCGTCTGCTGGGCGAGATGAAGACGGAGGCGGACAAGATCCTGCCCGGCGCGGGCCCGTGGGAGGCGCTGGCCCACCTCGATGTGCACGGAGAGCACATCGAGGGCGAGGAGGAGGTCCGTGTCTGGCTGCAGAAGCTGATGGACGACGCGATCGAGGCACTGGACGGCACCCACTTCGAACTCGCCGAGCGGGTACGGAAGGTGGAGTCCTGCATCGCTCCGCCCGGCGGAGCCGCGGCGCCGTACTACACCGTGCCGTCGGAGGACTTCTCGCGCCCCGGCCGCACCTGGCTGCCGACGAGGGGCGAGACCCGGTTCCCCGTCTACGACCTGGTGTCGACGTGGTACCACGAGGGCGTTCCCGGCCACCATCTCCAGCTCGCGCAGTGGGTGCACGTCGCCGACCGCCTCTCCCGCTACCAGGCGACGATCGGCATGGTCAGCGCCAATGCCGAGGGCTGGGCGCTGTACGCGGAGCGGCTGATGGACGAACTGGGCTTCCTGCCCGATCCCGAGCGCCGGCTCGGGTATCTGGACGCGCAGATGATGCGGGCGTGCCGGGTGATCGTGGACATCGGCATGCATCTGGAACTCCCGATCCCGGCCGACTCCCCGTTCCACCCGGGAGAGCGGTGGACGCCGGACCTGGCGCAGGAGTTCTTCGGGAACCACAGCGGCCGCCCGGCGGACTTCGTGGAGAGCGAGCTGACCCGCTACCTGTCCATGCCCGGCCAGGCGATCGGCTACAAGCTGGGCGAGCGGGCCTGGCTGCTGGGCCGCGAGAACGCGCGCCGCGCGCACGGGGCCGCGTTCGACGCCAAGGCGTGGCACATGGCGGCCCTGTCCCAGGGCCCGCTGGGGCTGGACGACCTGGTGGAGGAGCTGTCGAAGCTGTGACGCACCGGTGAGCCGACGGGTACGGGTCCGGGACCGGTCCGTACCCGTGGCGTCGTCGGCGGCAGCGCCCGGCACATGTCCGCAGGCCCCACCGGACAACTGCCGGGGCGGACCTGCGGACCGTCCGGTGGCGTATCCGCCGGACACCTGCTAGACCGCCTCGGCCACGTCCACGGGCTTCTCCCGTCCCTGCGCGAACTGGGTCCGGTACAGCTCCGCATAGCGGCCGTCGGCCGCGAGCAGATCGTCGTGCCTGCCGCGTTCCACGATGCGGCCGTCCTCGACGACGAGGATCAGGTCGGCGGCGCGGACGGTGGAGAGCCGGTGGGCGATGACGACCGCAGTGCGGCCTTCCAGCGCCTCTGCGAGGGCCTCCTGCACGGCGGCCTCCGAGGTGTTGTCGAGATGGGCGGTGGCCTCGTCGAGGATGACCACGCGCTGCCTGGCGAGCAGCAGCCGGGCGATGGTCAGCCGCTGCCGTTCACCGCCGGAGAGCCGGTAGCCGCGCTCGCCCACCACGGTGTCCAGGCCGTCGGGCAGGGAGGCCACGAGATCCTCGAGCCGGGAGCGGCGCAGGGCGTCCCACAGTTCGTCCTCGCTCGCGCCGGGCCGGGCGAGCAGCAGATTGGCACGGACCGAGTCGTGGAACAGGTGCCCGTCCTGGGTCACCATGCCGAGGGCCTCGCGTACCGATGCGGCCCTCAGATCGCGGACGTCGACGCCCCCGAGGCGTACGACCCCGGAGTCGGCGTCGTACAGGCGCGGCACCAGCTGGGCGATGGTCGACTTGCCCGCCCCCGAGGAACCCACGAGCGCGACGGTCTGGCCCGGCTCGGCGCGGAAGGACACCTCGTGCAGGACCTCGGCGCCGCCGCGGGTGTCGAGTGCGGCGACCTCCTCGAGCGAGGCGAGGGAGACCTTGTCGGCGGAGGGGTAGGCGAAGCGGACCTTGTCGAACTCGACAGCCACCGGCCCGTGCGGGACCTCGCGCGCGTCCGGCCTCTCCTCGATGAGCGGCTTCAGGTCGAGGACTTCGAAGACGCGCTCGAAGCTGACGAGGGCGCTCATGATCTCGACGCGGGCGCCCGCGAGCGCGGTCAGTGGCGCGTAGAGACGGGTGAG
This sequence comes from Streptomyces sp. NPDC015127, assembly GCF_043080095.1. Lineage (NCBI taxonomy): Bacteria > Bacillati > Actinomycetota > Actinomycetes > Kitasatosporales > Streptomycetaceae > Streptomyces > Streptomyces sp. NPDC015127. The sequence goes on along the minus strand of NZ_JBIBVE010000011.1, from coordinate 59,510 downwards.
CAGCAGGGCGAGGGCCACGACGGCGCCCGGCTCCAGGGAGCCCCGCAGCGCGTAGTAGCCGCCGAGGCCGTACACGAGGGCGAGGGCCAGGGCCGAGACGAGAGTGAGGGCGGTGATGAACGCGGACTGCGCCATGGCGGTGCGCACGCCGATGTCCCGCACTCTGCGGGCCCGTGCCGCGAATTCGGCGGACTCGTCGTCGGGCCGGCCGAAGAGCTTGACCAGGGTGGCACCCGGGGCGGAGAAGCGTTCCGTCATGCGGGTGCTCATGGCGGCGTTGTGACCGGCGGCCTCCCTCTGCAGCCGGGCCATCCGCGTGCCCATACGACGGGCGGGGACGACGAACACCGGCAGCAGGGCCAGGGCGAGCAGGGTGATCTGCCAGGAGAGGCTGAGCATCACGGCCAGGGTGAGCAGCAGCGTGACCAGGTTCGAGACGACGCCGGACAGGGTGTTGGAGAAGGCCCGTTGGGCCCCGATGACGTCGTTGTTGAGACGGCTGACCAGCGCGCCGGTGCGGGTGCGGGTGAAGAAGGCGACCGGCATGCGCTGCACGTGGTCGAAGACGGCGGTGCGCAGGCTCAGGATCAGGTCCTCTCCCAGGCTTGCGGACAGCCAGCGGTTCAGCAGCCCGAGTCCGGCCTCGGCTAGCGCGATGACCGCGATGAGCGCGGCGACCTCAAGGACGGTACGGGGGTCGGCCCCCTCGACAATGGCGTCGACGACCCGCCCCGCGAGCACCGGCGTGGCGACGGCGAGCAGCGCTGTGACCACGCTGAGCAGCACGAACTGCACGATGCGGCGGCGGTGCGGGCGGGCGAACCCGGCGATGCGGCGGAGTGTGGCGCGGGCGAACGGGCGGCGGTCCTGCTGCGCGTTCATCACGCTGTGCAGCTGCATCCAGGCGGTGGTTTCCATGCTCATGGGAACGACGGTAGAACCTCAACCAATCTTCAGGTCAAGAACGAATACATCGGCCCCGGCCGAAGCGGCCCGCGGAGCCGACGATCCGGCCCGTCGCCCTCCGTGAATTCCGCTTCCGGCCGCTGCACGACTGGCCCGTGCCCGAGGAGTCCATGGGCGCATGCCCCTGTGCGGGCCCGATGTTCGCGGACGCCGTGGCGGGCGGACCGGGCTCGGGCTGCTGGAGGCGCCGCCACCCGTGTCTACCGGGACGGGAGCGGGCTGCCGGGGCCGGAGACGTCGGCTTGGTCGACCACGCCCCGGCCGTCGGCGAGGCCAACGCGGCCTGACCCGGCGCCGCCCGGTCCGTGCTCAGCAGCCGCAGTCTTCCGCGCCGACGGGCGCCGTGAGCGGGTCGGCGTCGCGGGTGGTGCTGCCCTGCCAGGTCTCGTACGCGAAGCCCTCCCTCGCCCAGTACTCGAAGCCGCCGAGCATCTCCTTGACCTGGAAGCCGAGTTCGGCGAGGGCGAGCGCCGCGCGGGTGGCGCCGTTGCAGCCCGGGCCCCAGCAGTACGTGACGACGGGGACGGACTTGTCCAGCAGGGTCTCCGCCTGCTCGGGGATCAGCGCGGTCGGCAGGTGGATCGCGCCGGGGACGTGGCCCTGGTCCCAGGCCTCGGTCGAGCGGGAATCGAGCACCACGAACCCGGGGTCGCCGCCCGCCGCGAGGGCGGTGGCCACGTCGGAGACGTCGGCGTGGAAGGCGAGGCTCGCGCGGAAGTACGCGGCCGCGGCGGCCGGGGGCGCGGGCGGCACCCGGAGGACGGGGTTGGCGGCGGAGGTCTGCGGGGCGTGGGTCTGCGTCGTCGTCATGATCAAGAATCTAGGCTCATCGATCCGTTGCCTGAAGGGGAAATCCACGGCACCCCTCTTGAACCGCCGGGAATTCCCCTGTTATCTCTCGGGGATGAGCGGATATTCACCGGACGCAACCGACTGGCGCATTCTGCAGGCCCTCCAGACCCAGGGCCGCGCCAGTTTCGCCGAACTGGCCAGGTCCGTGTCCATGTCGGCGAGCGCCGTGACCGAGCGGGTGCGCAGGCTGGAGGAGGCCGGCGTGATCAAGGGGTACGCGGCGGTGGTGGACCAGGACCGGCTCGGGCTGCCGATCCTCGCGTTCGTCCGCCTGCGGTATCCCAACGGGAACTACAAGCCCTTCCACGACCTGCTGGACACCACCCCGGAGATCCTCGAGGCCCACCACGTCACGGGCGACGACTGCTTCGTCCTGAAGGTCGCCGCCCGCTCCATGCGCCACCTCGAGGAGGTCTCCGGGAAGGTCGGCGCGCTGGGGTCGGTGACGACGAGCATCGTGTACTCGTCACCGCTGCCGAGCCGGCCGATCAGCCGCTGAGCATCCGGCCCGGCGTCCCGCTCAGTCGCCGGACCCGCCGGTCCGCAGCCGCACCGCCGAGCCGTGGCGCTCCTTGACGACCTCCAGCTGCGCGGGGATACGCCGGCGCAGGTCGCCGACGTGGCTGACGATGCCGACGCTGCGGTCCCGCTCGCGCAGCGAGTCCAGGACGTCCAGCACCTCGTCGAGGGTCTGGTCGTCGAGACTGCCGAAGCCCTCGTCGATGAAGAGCGTGTCGAGCCGCATGCCGCCGGCCTCGTCGGTGACGACATCGGCGAGGCCGAGGGCGAGGGCGAGCGAGGCGAAGAACGTCTCGCCGCCCGAGAGCGTCGCGGTGTCCCGCTCCCTGCCGGTCCACGCGTCCACCACGTGCAGCCCGAGCCCGGCCCGCTTCCCGCCGGTGCGGGCGTCGGAGTGCACGAGCGTGTACCGCCCGGACGACATGCGCCGGAGCCGTACGGTGGCCGCCGCCGCGACCTGCTCCAGCCGCGCGGCGAGGACGTACGACTCCAGGCGCATCTTGCGCTCGTTGTCGGCGGACGTGCCCGCGGTCAGCCCGGCGAGGCGGGCCACGCGGTCGTACCGTTCGCGCAGCGGGCCGAGCCGCAGGACCTCCTGCCCGCACTCGCGGGAGAGCCGGTCCAGCTGGGCGCAGCGGTCCCGGGCGGCGGCGAGCGCGGACGCGGCGTCGCGCAGAGCCCTGTCGGCGGCCAGGGCGTCGGCCTCGGCCGCCGAGGGGTCGGCGGCGGGGCGCTCGTCCGCGCTCCTCGCGTCCTCCTCGGCGAGCCGCTCGGCGACCGCGGCCTCCTCGGTGCGCCAGGCGTCGATCCGCCGCTGCATGTCGCGCTGGGCGGCGTCGGCGACGACGGCCGCGGCGGCGTCGGCCGGTGTGTCGAAGCCGGCGCGGAACGCGGCGTCGGCCAGCCGGTCGTCGGCCTCCTTCAGCCGCTGCTCGGCGCCGTCGATGGCCCGTACGGCCTCGGCGGCCTCGGCGAGCAGCCCGACGCGGCGCTCGAGGAGCGCGGCGCGCTCGGCCACGCTCGCCGCGTCGCCGCGTGCCCGGGCCAACTCGGCCTCCAGCGCGGCCTGTTCCTGGTCGAGCGCCTCACGCCGCGACGTCCGCGCGGAGATGCGCCGCTCCGCCTGCTGCCGCGCGTCGACACGCTCCCCGTGCTCGCGCTCGGCCCGCTCCAGGGCCTCCTGGGCCGCGTGGATGCCGGAGGCGAGGCGATGCGCCTCGGCGTGCTCGCGCTCCAACTCCTCCAGGGCGGCGCGCAGTTCCCCGACGGACGGCTCGCCCATCTCGTCCCGCGGAGCGGGCACGCGCCTGCTCCGCGCTGCCGCGTCATCGCGGACGTCGTCGGCACCGCTCCCCCCGCGGCCCTCCGTGATCGGCCCCCGCCCGCCGGCCTGTGCCGCCGCGCCGACGCCACGGAGAGCTCCGGACCGCTCGGGATCGAACGCCCCTGCGACAGCGTCGGCGGCGTCGCCCGCTCCCGCATCGACGGCCCCGGTGCCGCCGCGCGCTGACGTCCGCGCGGCGCCGGTCGTCGTCGGCGCGCCGGACGGCGCAGAATCGCCCGCGCCGCCGCTAGCGGCCTCCGGGGCGGCGCCGAACGCCGCGGGGGCCGGCACACCCGACGGCACGGTCTCGCCGAGGACACCGGACCGGTCCGGCTCGGCGGGCGGTGTCGGGCGCGTGGTGCCCCGCGCGCGGGACGCCGCGGTTGCGCGGGCCTCGCGGAGCACCGCGAGGTCGCGTTCGGCCTCGGACCTCGCCGTCTCCGCCCGCGCGCTCGCCTCGTACGCCTCGTCCTCCACAGCGCGGTCCACATGGCCCGCGGCCGCGCGGGCCGGGGCCGGATGGGACGCCGAACCGCAGACCGCGCACGGCCGGCCCGGCGTCAGCCGGGACGCCAGCTCCGCGGCGATCCCGAGCAGTCGCCGCTCCTTGAGGTCCAGCCAGACCGTCTTCGCGCGGTTGGCACCCTCGTGGAGGGTGCGCAGGCGGCTCTCCGCGCGCTCGGCGCGGGCCGTCAGCTCGTCTCGTTCGCGCGCCGCGGCCAGCCGCTCACGGGCCGGTTCGAGCCGGCCCGCCAACTGCTCCGCGCGCGTCGCCGCTTCCTGGGCCGCCGCAATCCGGTCCTGGTGGGACCGGCGCAGCACTTCCCATTCGGCCAGCCAGGCGGTCGCCTCCTGGAGGATCTCGTCGTCCGCGCGCGCCTGGCGGTCGAGGTCGGCGCGTTCGCGGGCGATGTCCGCGCTGCGCTGCTCCGCCCGGCGGGCCGACTCCAGGCCGCCGAGCTCCTGGCGGAGCGTGCGCTCGCGCCCGAGGAGTTGTTCGGCGCCCGCCTCGGCCAGGTCGGCGGGCAGGCCGCCCCGCGTCCGCTCGCGCTCCGCGCCCGCTGCGCGGTGCTCGCGCTCGGCCTCGTCGCGCAGCCGCAGCGCGGGCCCGACCAGGTCCGCCTTGCGGGCCCGCTCCAGGTCCGCGACGAGCGCCTCGTGTGCGGGGCGCGCGGCCTCCAGGGACGCGGCCCGGCGCCGGGCGTCGGCGTACCGCTGCTGGAGGCGGGCCAGGTCCCGCTCGGAGTCGAGCAGATACCGGGCCGCGGTCTGCCGGTCCTCCGCCGCGGCGGCAGCGTGTGCGGCGATGTCCAGCCGCTCGCGGGCACAGGACCGGGCCACGGCCGCCCACTGGAGGACGGCCGCGGTAAGTCCCGGGTCGCCGGGCTGCTGCTGGGGCGGCGGCCAGTCCTCCACCGTGTCGCCCGCGGCCTGGGCCATGCGGTGGGCGAGGGCGAGCAGCCGCTCGTCCCCGGCGCGCACCTGTGCCTCGGCGGCGCGGCGCAGCTCGGCGAGGCGTTCCTCGACGGCGGCGAAGCGGCGGGTGTCGAAGAGGCGGCCGAGGAGCTTGCCGCGCGCCTCGGCGTCGGCGCGCAGGAAGCGGGCGAAGTCGCCCTGCGGCAGCAGGACGACCTGGCAGAACTGGTCGCGGCTCATGCCGAGGAGCTGGGTGATCTCCTCGCCGATCTCCTGGTGCGACTTGCTCAGCGGGCGCCACTCCCCGGCCCCGGCGTCGTACTCGCGCAGCAGGCTCTGCGCCCGTTCGGTGACGAAGCCGGTGCCGCGTGCCTTGGGCCGGGGTTGTGCGGGGCGCCGGGTGACCTCCAGCCGCCGTCCCGCGACGGTCAGTTCGAGCCGGACCTCTGTGGGGGTGCCCGCCTCGGCGTGGTCGCTGCGGAGCGAGCTGCCGGGGCTCTGCCGGGCACCGGGCACGGCTCCGTAGAGCGCGAAGCAGACGGCGTCGAGGACGGACGTCTTGCCCGCGCCGGTGGGGCCGTGGAGCAGGAAGAGTCCCGCGCCGGAGAGCGTGTCGAAGTCGACTTCCTGGGTGGAGCCGAACGGCCCGAAGGCCGTGACGGTCAGCCGGTGCAGCCTCACCCGGCCACCTCGCGCACACCGGCGTCCACGCGGACGTCGTCGAACGCCCCGTGCAGCACGGCGCGTTCCTCCTCGTCGGGGGCGCTGCCGCCGCGCACGTGGGCCACGAAGTCCTCCGCGATCTGCTGGTCGGTGCGGCCTCTGAGCCGCTGGGCGTAGGAGGCGGTGCCGTGCTGCTCGGCGCGGTCCGGTTCGAAGGCGAGGCTGAGGGTGTGCGGGAACCGCTCGGTGAGCCGGGCCATCGGATCGGCGGGCCGCACCGCGTCGGTGAGGGTCGCCTCGACGAAGGAGTCCTCGTGGCGCGCGAGCGCGGGATCGTCGAGCAGCCCGCCGAGCGTGCCGCGCAGCCGGGCGAGGGGCCTGGGCACGGGGCACGGGATACGCTCGGCGGTCACGTCGCCCCGCGCGTCGAGGTCGACGAGCCACATGCTCTTGCGGTGGTCCGCCTCGGAGAACGAGTACGCCAGCGGGGAGCCCGAGTAGCGCACGCGCTCGGTGACGGTCTGGCAGCCGTGCAGGTGGCCGAGGGCGACGTAGTCGACGCCGTGGAAGACGGCCGAGGGGACGGCCGCGACGCCACCGACGGTGATGTCCCGCTCGCTGTCGCTCTCCTCGCCGCCGGCGACGAAGGCGTGGGCGAGGACGACGGAGCGGGTGCCGGGCTCGCGGGCGGCGAGGTCCTCGCGCACCCGCTGCATCGCCGCGGCCAGCACCGGCTCGTGCGCGGCCTTCGCGGCCCCGAACTGCTCCTTGACCAGGGCCGGTTCGAGATAGGGCAGTCCGTAGCAGGCCACCGGGCCGTGGGCGTCGGCGAGCAGGACGGGGGTGCCGCAGCCCGCGGGGTCGGTGCGCAGGTGGACACCGGCCCGCTCGATGAGACCTGCGCCGACGCCCAGACGGCGCGCCGAGTCGTGGTTGCCGGAGATCATCACCGTCGGCACCCCGGCCGCCGCTAGGCGGTGCAGCGCGTCGTCGAAGAGCTCCACGGCGGCGAGCGGCGGCACGGCCCGGTCGTACACGTCTCCGGCGACGAGCACCGCGTCGGCCTCGCGCTCGCGGGCCGTCGCCACGAGGTGGTCGAGGAAGGCGGCCTGGGCGTCGAGCATGCTCACGCGGTGCAGCGACCGGCCCAGGTGCCAGTCCGACGTATGCAGGAGTCTCATGATCCGTGAGCGTATCGGCGGGGTCGGACAATGCGGGTGGGTTCAGGCATCTCCGTACGCTTCCCCGCCCAGTTCCAGCGTGGCGGTGCCCGCCGTGGCGTCGGCGAGCCAGGACCGGAAGGCGTCGACGTCGGCGTCGGGCAGGCCGATCCCGATGGTGACGGCGTCGGCGTACGTCACCTCGCGCACCGCGCGGCCGGTGGCGCGCAGGTCGTTCTCCAGCTTGCCCGCGCGCTGGTGGTCGACCGTGACGGTGGCCAGCCGGAAGCGCTGCCTGGTGAGGGTGCCGAGCGCGTCGAGGGCCTCGCCCACCACTCCCCCGTACGCCCTGATGAGGCCGCCGGCGCCGAGCTTCACGCCGCCGTAGTACCGGGTGACGACCGCGACGACGTACCGCATCTCGCGCCGCAGGAGCATCTGCAGCATGGGCACCCCCGCGGTGCCGCCCGGCTCGCCGTCGTCGCTCGCCTTCTGCACGGCGGCGTCGGCACCGATGACGTAGGCGTAGCAGTTGTGCGTGGCGGTCGGATGCTCCTTGCGGATACGCGCGACGAACGCCTGCGCCTCCTCCTCGGTCGCGGCGGGCGCGAGCGAGCAGAGGAAGCGGGAGCGGTTGATCTCGCTCTCGTGGACGCCCTCGCGGGCGACCGTCCGGTACTGGTCCTGCATCCCGCCACCCTATGCGGCGCCCGGGGGCGGTCACTCCACCGGGGAATGACCGGCCGGGCCGGCCCGTTGTCCCCGGCATGTACGCAGACGCTGAGACGATCCGCAGAATCCTGACCTCGACGGGCGACACCTGGGCGGTGGTGGGCCTGTCGACCAACGAGTCGCGCGCGGCATGGGGGGTGGCGCGTGTGCTGCAGCGTTTCGGCAAACGCATCGTGCCGGTGCATCCGAAGGCGGAGACGGTCCACGGTGAGCAGGGGTACGCCTCGCTGGCGGAGATCCCGTTCCCGGTCGACGTCGTGGACGTGTTCGTGAACTCCGGGCTCGCCGGCAAGGTGGCGGACGACGCGGTGGCGATCGGCGCGAAGGCGGTCTGGTTCCAGCTGGGCGTGATCGACGAGGAGGCGTACTCCCGTACCCGCGAGGCCGGTCTCGACATGGTGATGGACCGCTGCCCGGCGATCGAGATCCCGCTGCTGGACTGACGCCCGGGAGCGCCGGCCGCGAGGGCCCGGCCGGCGCTTCCCGCGTTCTAGGGGCTGTCCGGCGGATCTTGGCCGGGGCCACGACCCACCGGACAGCCCTAGGGTCTTTCGTTTGGATCAGGCCGGATCAGTGAGCGGGGTCTGGTGCGTGCGATCGCAAGGCGGAGGAGGGAGACAATGGCGGAGCCATGGCGACCGACGACAACGCGGCGAGCGTGCGTGCCAGGGCCCGCGAGCCCGGCCTGATCCAAACGAGAGGCCCTAGATCCCGAGTCCCTCGATGACCACGGCGCCGGGCAGTGCCGCGAGCGCCTTGCCCGGCACGATGAGCTTGCCGCGCCTGCGGCCGCTGCCGATGAGCACCCACTCGGTGTCGACGACCCGGGAGTCCACGAGCAGCGGCCAGTCGGCGGGCAGTCCGATCGGCGTGATCCCGCCGTACTCCATGCCGCTCTCGCCGGTCGCCGTGTCCATGGACGCGAACGAGGCCTTGCGGGCGCCCAGTTGCCTGCGGACGGCCCCGTTGACGTCGACGCGGGTGGCGGAGAGGACGACGCAGCCGGCGAGCGTGGACTCGCCCGACCGCTTGCCCGCGACGATGACGCAGTTGGCCGACTCGTCCAGCAATTCCTGGCCGTAGTGCTCGACGAACACGGCGGTGTCGGCGATCTCGGGGTCGGTGTCGACATAGATCAACTGGTCGGCGGGGACGTCCCCGTGCCAGGCGCGCACGGCCTGGGCGACCGGCGCGGTGAGCTCGTCGAGGCAGTCGGGGGCGGGCCTGGCGTTGTCGAAGTTTCCGATGGGTGCGCGCATACAACGCACGCTAACAGCGCGGCGCGAGGCGGTGTCCGGGTGTCTCAGCGGACGGGCGGCACGGAGACGGCCATGGTCAGTTCGACGATCTCGTCGCCGTCGTTGCGGTAGGCGTGCGGCACGTTCGCCTCGAAGGTGGCGGAGGTGCCCGCGGGGACCGTGTGGGGCTGTCCGTCGACGACGAGGGTGAGTTCGCCGGCGGTGACGTGCAGGAGTTCGGTGGTCCCCTCGGGGTGGGGGTCGGAGGCGCTCTCGTCACCGGGCACGAGCCGCCAGGCCCACAGTTCGAGCGGGCCGCCGCGTTCGTTTCCGACGAGGAGCGTGGTGGAACTGCCCGCCGGGGTGGACCACATGCGCACGGCCTGCTCCGGCGGGACGAGCCGCACCTGAGGGCCCTGCCCGTAGTCGAGCAGCGTGGTGATGCTGACGCCGAGGGCGTCGGCGAGCTTCACCGTGGTGCCGATGCTCGGGTTGGTGCGCGCCTGCTCGATCTGGATGATCATGCCGCGGCTCACGCCGGAGCGGGCGGCGAGTGCGTCCAGCGTGTATCCGCGCTCGCCTCGCCAGTGCTTGAGGTTGCGGGCGAGTGACTGGGTGAGCTGGTCGAGATCCGACACGTTCCATCCAATATTCTGAATGACAGAGTTCAATGGAATGAACTACCGTGTGGTGCACCCCATCGTTCACCACACTGTACTGCGAGGCCCGTCATGACCGCACTGTTCGCCCTGGCCACCAGCCTCCTGTGGGGGCTGGCCGACTTCGGCGGCGGACTGCTGACCCGGCGTATGCCGGCGCTGACCGTGGTGGTCGCCTCGCAGTCGATCGCGGTCGTGGTCCTCGGCGCGATCGTGGTCGCCACCGGAGGCTTCGCCGAGGCGGGACCGAAGCTCTGGTACGCGGCCGCGGCGGGCGTCGTCGGGCCGGTCGCGATGCTCTCGTTCTACAAGGCACTGGCCCTCGGACCGATGGGCGTGGTGTCACCGCTCGGCTCGGTGGGCGTGGCGGTGCCCGTCGGGGTCGGCCTCGTGCTGGGCGAGCGGCCGGGGCTCCTGCAGTTCGCGGGCATCGCGGTGGCCGTCGCCGGCATCGTCCTCGCGGGCGGACCGGAGCTGCGCGGCGCACCGGTGCGGCGGCAGGCGATCCTGCTGACCCTGACGGCGGCGTTCGGCTTCGGCGCCGTGATGGCGTTGATCGCCGAGGCGTCCACCACGGTCACCGGGCTCTTCCTCGCGCTCTTCGTGCAGCGCGTGACCAATGTGGCGGTGGGCGGGGCCGCACTGTACGTCTCGGTCGGGCGCGGCGGGCGGGCACTGCCGGAGGGCGGGGGCATGCGGGTCGTCCGGGCGTCGCTCCCGGCCCTCGCGTTCGTGGGACTGGCCGATGTGGCGGCCAACGGCACGTACTCCGTCGCGGCGCAGATGGGGCCGGTCACGGTCGCGGCCGTGCTCGCCAACCTCTACCCGGTGGTGACGGTGCTCGCCGCACTCGCCGTGCTCAAGGAACGGCTGCGCGCCGTGCAGGCGGCGGGCGCGGGGCTCGCGCTCGTCGGCACCGTGCTTCTCGCCACGGGCTGATGTCGCCCGCGCCCACCGCGGGCCTCTCAGCCGTTCTCCAGCTCGGCGAGCGCGAGGAGTTGCTCGGGGGTGACGCCTTCGGGGATCGGCACGGGGGCGGGTGTCCGCAGGGGCGGTTGCCAGCCGTCCACCGGGTCCCAGCTGCGTACGACGCGTGCGGGCGCCCCGGCCACCACGGCGTGGTCGGGCACCTCCCCCCGGACGACCGCTCCCGCGGCGACCACCACGTTGCGGCCGAGCCGGGCGCCGGGCAGGATCACGGCGCCGGTGCCGAGCCAGCAGCCCGGCCCTATCTCGACGGGCTCCGTACGCGGCCACTGCTTGCCGACCGGCCGGCCGGGGTCGTCGTAACTGTGGTTGGTCGACGTGATGTAGACGTACGGCCCGCAGTACGTGTCCGAGCCGATCGTCACGCGCGTGTCGGCGATGACATGGCTGCCGCGCCCGAGCACGACGCCGTCGCCCAGGGTCAGGACGGGGTCGGGCCCGAGGTCCAGGTCGGGCATCATGCCGGCCGTGAGCGTGACCTGTTCGGCGATGATGCAGTGGTCGCCCAGTTCGATCCAGCGCTCACCGAAGACAGTTCCCTGCGGAAAGGCCAGCCGGGTGCCCTCGCCCAGCCGCGCGAAGCGCAGCCGGCCCGGATGTTCGGCGGTGACGGACCCCGCCTCCTGCAGCCAGCGCCAGCCGCGGTGGACGGCACGCGCGAGAACACGCCGCCGCCAGGCGGCCGGCGATGAGAACGTGTTTCTCTTTTTCGGCACCCGCACACGGTAGTCGGCCGCTTGTGGCCCGATCCGCGTGCGGCGCTGTGACGTTCGCCCCAACCGCGTCGTTGCGCCCCTGGTGATTTCGGCCCGCCGGGAGTCGCTTACGGTGCAGGCAGGCGCGGCAGCGGACACGGGACCGATCACCGAGGAGAGACGCATGGCGGAGCGGGCACTGATCGCGGGTGTGGGGGGCAAGGAGCCGAGCGTCGACCCGGACGCCTTCACCGCGCCCACGTCGGTCGTGATGGGCGAGGTGACGCTGGCCGCCGGTGCGAGCGTCTGGTACCAGAGTGTGCTGCGCGGCGACGGCGGTCCGATCGTGATCGGCGCGCAGAGCAACATCCAGGACAACTGCACGGTCCACGTCGACCCCGGTTTCCCGGTGACCGTGGGAGAGCGGGTGTCGGTCGGCCACAACGCGGTGCTGCACGGCTGCACGGTGGAGGACGACGTCCTGGTCGGCATGGGCGCGACAGTGCTGAACGGCGCGCACATCGGGGCGGGTTCGCTGATCGCGGCCCAGGCTCTGGTCCCGCAGGGCATGCGGGTGCCGCCCGGTTCCCTGGTCGCCGGCGTCCCGGCGAAGGTCCGCCGGGAGCTGACGGACGAGGAGCGCGAGGGCATCAGGCTGAACGCGGCGGTGTACGTGGACCTGGCCAAGGAGCACCGCGCGGCGCACGGGGTGTGAGCCCCGCGGCCCGGCACGACGCGGCCCCGCTCCCCTGAGGGGCGGGGCAGGGGCGGGGCCTCAGCTCGCGGACCGGTCTCGTCGCGTCGTCCGTCTCGTCGCCGTCAGTCGGCGACGGCTACGGGCTCCGGCTCGCGGGCCACGGGGGCGTCCGCCGCGGCCTTCTTGGCACGGTTCTTCAGCAGGAGCATCGACGTGGCCCCGATCAGCACGGCGAGGACCAGGCCCAGCCAGGAGAACCGCTTGAGCCACGCCTCGGCGACGACGCCGACCGAGTAGATGACGGCCGTCGTGCCGCCCGCCCAGAGGATGCCGCCGAAGACGTTGGCGATCAGGAACTTCCAGTACGGCATCCGCAGCACACCGGCCAGCGGTCCGGCGAAGATGCGCAGCAGGGCGACGAAACGGCCGAAGAAGACGGCCCACATGCCCCACTTCTCGAACGAGCGCTCCGCCATCGCGATCTGCGCGTCGCCGAAGTGCTTGGGGAACTTTCCGCCGAGCCGGGCCAGCAGCGGCCGGCCGCCCTTGCGGCCGATGGCGTAGCCGATGGAGTCCCCGATGATGGCGCCCGCGGTCGCGCAGGCGCCGAGGACGTACGGGTCGATCTCGCCGTGCTGGGAGGCGAGCAGGGCCGAGCTGACGAGGACGATCTCGCCCGGCAGGGGGATGCCGAGGCTCTCGAGTCCGATCACGACACCCACCAGGAGGTAGATGCTGACCGCCGGGATGGTCTCGAGCCACTCCTGGACGTGCAACGCCGGTTCCTTCCGTACCCACCGGGCCGCATGCCCGCCGTGCGCCCCCGTCGGCGCACGCCGGGCAGCCTACCCGGTGCGGCCGGCCTCAGCTGTTGGGCCGCAGGGTCCAGACGATGGTCATCTCGCCGGTGACGGCGCCGTCCTCGCGCTGGATGCTGATGTCCACCGGGAACTCGGGGCGCTGCCCGGCGTCGAGCTCCTTGACGACGTCCTCGACCGGGCGGGCGAGCGTGGCGGTGGCCGTCACGACGCCCATGGCGAGCTTCTTGTATCCGATCTCCGCCCTGACCGCGAGCGGCACCGCGCGGCTCAGCTGGTCGCCGAACGCGGTGAGGACGATCGCGCCGCTCGCGGACTCGGCGAGCGTGAACATGGCACCGGCGTGCGGGCCGCCGACGTGGTTGTGGAAGTCGGCCTGGTCCGGCATGCGGAGGACCGCCCGCTCCGCGGTGGTCTCGACGAACTCGAGGTTGAGGGTCCGGACCATGGGAACGGTGGCGGCGAGCATCTCGCCGATGGACATCTGGTCTGCGCTCATGGCCCGGATGTTACCCACGAGTAGGAGCGTTTGACCATCCCCGCGTGCGGGCCGGGCGGGGGCGGACGTGGAAGTGCCGTCGCGGCACCTCTATGGTTACTCGCCATGTGGCCAGGACAGCAGCCGCCCGGGGGCGAGCAGAACCCGCAGGACCAGAACCCGTACCAGCAGCCGGGGTACCAGCAGCCGAATCCCTATCAGCAGCCGGGGTACCAGCAGCCGAACCCGTACCAGCAGCCGACCGCGCCGCAGTACGCCGTGCCCGGCCAGATGCCGGGCGCGCCCATGCCGCCGCAGGACGACAAGAAGAAGACGACGATCGTGGCCATCGTCGCGGCGACCGCCGTGGTCGTGGCCGCCGCGGTCACCGGCTTCGTCGTACTGAAGGACGACGACGAGGGCACGTCGGACAAGGGCGGCGGCACGACCGCGTCCAAGACGCCCGGCGGTGACAAGTCGTCGGAGCCCGCGCCGTCGCCGTCGGTGGACAACCCGCGCGACGGCAGCGACGCGAAGCCGACGATCGCGGGCTGGAAGGTCGTCACCAACCCCAAGCACGGCACCCAGTTCGACGTCCCGCCCGAGTGGGAGGTCGCCGGGTCGGGCATGGCGCACGGCTTCGAGGACGAGAAGAAGGGCGACGGATCCGCCGTCGTCATGATGTCCGCACCGGCGTACTACAAGAGCAAGTGGTGCGAGTTCGACACGGACAAGGACGGCAAGCCGGAGGACTGGGGCCTCAGCACCGTCGGCACCAAGGGCGGCAAGGGCGCCAAGAGCGCCGCCGAGGCGGCGTACAACGAGGCCGGCAACTGGGTGTGGGCCGGCTACGCGCAGACCGAGCCCAAGGGCACGGTCAAGATCACCAAGGCGAAGGACTACACGACCGCGTCCGGCCTGAAGGGCAGCGTGTCGACGGCCACGGCTCTCGGTGTGAAGAAGGAGAACAAGTGCGAGACCGACGGCAAGTCGATCGCCTTCTCCTTCAAGGACCCGGCGGGTGACTTCAAGAGCTGGGTGCTCTACGCCAACACCGGTGTCAAGGACGAGGTCGACGACGCGACGATCCAGAAGATCCTCAGCACCGTGCGTCTGGTCGAGGCCACGGAGTCGGGCTCCTGAACCCCTCCCCGGGCGTGACGGCGGCGTCCGTCACGGCCGGGGACATCTCTCCCGCCGACCGGCCGCGCCTCCGGGCCGGGTCAGCCGACGCTGAACGCGCCGTTCGGCGGTGGCGGTGAGGCGACCGCGTCCGTGTCGTGGACCGGGCGCGCGTCGCCGGTGAAGCGGACGAGGGCGGGGCCGTGCTCGACACGTGCCGGGAAGGCGTCCGCCGCGACCAGGCGGGTGAGGCGGGCGACGTCGATCGGCTGCTGGGAGGCCACGAGCACCGCGTTGGCGAAGCGGCGGCCGCGCAGCACCGCCGGCTCGGCGATCAGCGCCAGCTCCTCGAAAACGGCCGCGAACGTGGCGAGTTGGGAGCGCAGGAAGGCGAAGGGCGCACCGTCCGCCAGGTTCGCCGCGTACGTGCCGTTCGCGCGCAGCACCCGCTCCACCGCCCGGGCGTACTCCAGGGACGTCAGATGCGCGGGCACGCGCGAGCCGCCGAACACGTCGCCGATCACCATGTCCGCGCTCCGCGCCGGTGCCTCCTCCAGCCAGGTCCGCGCATCGGCGGCGTGGACCGTGATGCCGCTGTCGGCCGGGAGGGGCAGATGTTCCGTGACGAGCGCGACGAGTCCCCGGTCGGCCTCCACCACGTCCTGGCGGGCGTCCGGCCGGACCGCCGCGATCCGGCGCGGCAGGGTGAGCGCGCCGCCGCCGAGGTGCACGACGGCCGGCGCCTCGGCATCGGCCGTCGCACGGTCGACGACATGAGCGAGGCGGCGCGCGTACTCGAACTCCAGGTGCGCCGGGTCGTCGAGGTCGACGTACGACTGGGGCGCGTCGTCGACGGTCAGCAGCCAGGCCCGGTCCCGGTCGACGTCGGGCATGAGCTTGGCGGTGCCGCCGTCGACGTCGCGCAGGACGGGGATCTGCTCGTTCACCGCTCCATTGTGCCGGGCCCCGGGAGCGGGGCGGCCCTCCCCGCGGAGAGCCGCCCCTAGGGGCTGTCCGGCGGATCTTGGCCGGGGCCACGACGCTCCCCCGGCGCTTCGCCTGGGGGTACCCCCAGGCGACGGCACCTCGCCGCGTTGCCGAAATGCCCGAACAGCTCCGCTACCAGGGCACTCCGGCGCCTTGCGATGCGTCCCCTCGGCCCCGCAGGGCCTGGGGAGAGACCCCATGCACCAGACCGCCGCGTCCTGTCCGGCCCTGATCCGCCGGACAGCCCCTACCCGACCGCGGTCACCGTCCCGGCGCCGACCGTGCGACCGCCCTCGCGGACCGCGAAGCCGAGGCCGGGCTCCAGCGGCACGTCACGGCCGAGTTCGACGGTCATGGTGACCGTGTCCCCGGGACGCGCCACTCCGGTCCCGCCGAGGTCGATGTCGCCGACGACGTCCGCGGTGCGGATGTAGAACTGCGGCCGGTAGCCGGTGGTCACCGGCGTACTGCGGCCGCCCTCGCGTGCCGACAGGACGTAGACCTGCGCGGTGAAGCGGCGGCTGGGCACGACGCTCCCCGGCGCCGCGACCACATGGCCGCGGCGGACCGCGTCGCGCGGCACCCCGCGCAGCAGCAGCGCCACGTTGTCGCCCGCCTCGGCGGACTCCATCGGCTTGCCGAAGGTCTCCAGGCCAGTGACGACCGTCTCGCCCGCTGTCCATGACGCAGTCGGGCCGAGGATCTGCACCCGGTCCCCCACGCGCACGGTGCCGCGCTCGACGGCTCCGGTGACGACCGTGCCGCGTCCGGTGATGGTGAGCACGTTCTCCACCGGCAGCAGGAACGGCGCGTCCGTGTACCTGACCGGCATCGGCACATAGGTGTCGACGGCGTCGAGGAGCGCCTCGACGGCAGCGGTCCAGCGCGGGTCGCCCTGCAGCGCCCCGAGTCCGGACACCCGGACGACGGGTGCCGCGTCGCCGCCGTATCCGTGGGCGGTGAGCAGGTCACGGACCTCCAGCTCCACGAGGTCGGTGAGCTCGTCGTCGCCCGCGTCCGCCTTGTTGAGCGCCACGACGATGTGGTCGACGCCGACCTGGCGGGCGAGCAGGACGTGCTCGGCGGTCTGCGGCATGACGCCGTCGAGGGCCGAGACGACGAGGATCGCGCCGTCGAGCTGCGCCGCCCCGGTGACCATGTTCTTGACGTAGTCGGCGTGGCCCGGCATGTCGACGTGGGCGTAGTGGCGGGTGTCCGTCTCGTACTCGACGTGCGCGATGTTGATCGTGATGCCGCGCGCCGCCTCCTCCGGCGCCCGGTCGATGCGGTCGAAGGAGACGTACGAGGTGCCGCCGCCGGAGCGCTCGCTGAGCACCTTGGTGATGGCTGCGGTCAGGGTGGTCTTGCCGTGGTCGACGTGGCCCATGGTCCCGATGTTGAGGTGCGGCTTGGTGCGCACGTATGCCGTCTTGGGCATGACTGGGTTCGTTCCTTCCTGGAACTCGAAGCGTGATTCAGGACCCCTGCACCTCGCCGACCCTCCCCCTGCGGGGTCCGCCGGACGATCCGGGAAGGGTCAGCTTCGGGCGCCGCCGGGAGCCGCGGCGACTGCGACGGCGACGGCTGCCGCGGCAGGGATGTCAGTGGCAGCGGCCGGGAATGCGGCAGCCTTCGGCGCGTCCGCGACTGCGGACGGCGCTGCGGGGAAGGCGTACCGGACCATGCCGTCGATGATCGTGCAGGGCGGCAGCCGCGTCGAATGCTTTTCCTCGGGCCGTGGTTCGCCGGGTCACGCGGTCATCGGCGGCGGCCGTGGGAGCGATGTGGGCAGCGATACGGCGTTCGGACACGTTCGTCGGTTAGTCTCCCCGGATGCTCGCCCCCGACCCCCGGCCGGCATCCGGTCTCGCCCTCCGCTGCACCAGGGCCCTTTTCTCGCCCTGGTCGCGGCTGTCGCTGCTCGTGGTCCTGCTCGCCTCCGCCGCCGCGGTGGTGCTGCTCTACGAGCCGCAGCGGCTGCTCTCGGCGGGCTGGCCGCCGCAGCTGAGCGGTGTCTCGGCGGTGGTGCTGTTCGGCGTCGGGTACGGCGTGTGCACGGCGGCGTTCGTGCCACGGCCGATCCTCAACCTGGCGGCGGGAGCCCTGTTCGGCTCGCAGGCCGGGCTCTTCGCGGCGATCGGCGGCACGGTGTTGGGCGCGGGTATCGCGTTCACGCTCGGCCGGCTGCTGGGCCAGGACGCGCTGCGGCCGCTGCTGCGGGGGCGCTGGCTGAAGGCGGCGGACGGGCAGCTCAGCCGGCACGGTTTCCGTTCGATGCTGGCGATCCGGCTGTTCCCCGGTGTGCCGTTCGCCGCGGCCAACTACTGTGCGGCGGTCTCGCGGATGGGCTGTCTGCCGTTCCTGCTGGCCACGGGCCTGGGGTCGATCCCCAACACGGCGGCGTACGTGGTGGCGGGCAGCCGGGCGGGGTCGCCGACCTCGCCCGTGTTCCTGATCGCGACGGGGTTCATCGTGGTGACGGGGGTGGCGGCCGCGGTCGTCGCCTGGACCAAGCGGCACCGGCTGCGGGCCCGGTGACCGGTGTCACCGGGACGGGTACGGGGCCTGGGCGAAGTGCCGTCGTTTCGGGGCGCTACGCTGCCTCACGATCGGCGCCGGTCCGATGACGCACACGCACCCGCGTGTCTCACGGGCCGTCAGTCCCATGGGCGCCTGACAGTCCGTCAGTCAAGTCAGCAAAGGGTCCGCATGACGACGATGGAACACGCCTGCCCATGAGCCGGCCGGTGTTCCGACCGGCAACCGATACCTCAGCGCCGGCCCGTGCGTGTGCCGGTCGGACCGTGATCATCTCTTGGGTGGCGTAGCTTTCAATGTCTTGGTTCGAATCAATCATCCTCGGACTCGTCCAGGGGCTGACGGAGTTCCTGCCGATCTCCTCCAGCGCGCATCTGCGGCTCACGGCCGCGTTCGCCGGCTGGCACGACCCGGGTGCCGCGTTCACCGCGATCACCCAGATCGGCACGGAGACGGCGGTGCTGATCTACTTCCGCAAGGACATCGCGCGGATCGTCTCGGCCTGGTTCCGTTCGCTCACCGACAAGACGATGCGCCGCGACCACGACGCCCAGATGGGCTGGCTCGTCATCGTCGGCTCGATCCCGATCGGTGTGCTCGGTGTCACCCTCAAGGACCAGATCGAGGGCCCCTTCCGTGATCTGCGGCTGATCGCTACGACGCTGATCGTCATGGGCATCGTGCTCGGCATCGCCGACCGGCTGGCCGCCCGCGACGAGATCGGCGGCCGCCACCGGGCGATCAGGGAGCGCAAGACGCTGCAGGACCTGAGCGTCCGGGACGGTCTGATCTACGGCGTGTGCCAGGCGATGGCGCTGATCCCGGGCGTCTCGCGCTCCGGAGCGACCATCAGCGGCGGTCTGCTGATGGGCTACACCCGCGAGGCCGCGGCCCGGTACTCGTTCCTGCTGGCGATCCCCGCGGTGCTGGCGTCCGGCCTGTTCGAGCTGAAGGAGGCCGGTGAGGGACATGTCTCATGGGGGCCGACGATCCTGGCGACGATCATCGCGTTCGGCGTGGGCTACGCGGTGATCGCCTGGTTCATGAAATTCATCACTACGAAGAGCTTCATGCCGTTCGTGATCTACCGAATCCTGCTCGGAATCCTGCTGTTCATCCTGGTCGGAACGGATGTACTCAGCCCGGAGGCGGGCGAGTCGGCGGGCTGACGGTCACTCTGCGACGGGGGACGGTCACGGCCCGGACGCCGTAATCTGAGGGCATGTCCCCCATTCGCACCGAGTCCGAAGCCGCCCTGTCCGCCACCGAGCTGAACGCCCGCATCCGTGAGCTGTGGGCCGACGGGGAGCTTCCCGACGACCGGCGGCCGGAGTACGAGGCGCTCGTCGTGGAGTGGGCCGCCGCGGCACGCGAGGACGTGCGCCCGGCGGCCTGACGCCCGGGCTGCACACGCGGCCCGCCCGGCGCACCCTGGAGTCATGGCCTGGCAGGCACCCATCGTCGTGCACCCGCCGTCCCCCGGCGGCGGGCGGCGTGTCACCGTGCGCGGCGAGATCGTGGGGCTCGCGCGCAGTGACAAGGACCTCGTGGAGTTCCTGCGGAGGGCGGGGCTCGACGACGCGGACATGATCCTCGACGATCCCCATCTGGTGGAGTGGCGCGGTGCCGCCGCCCACGCCGGCTACGCGGCCTGAGAACCGCCGGTGTCCCGTGCTCGGCTAGCCTGAGGGCACGATGAACCGTTTGACCACGTCATGGGGGGCCTTCGAGCTCGCCCGCTTCCCCGAGGACCCCCGCGACACGCTCCGCGCGTGGGACGCCGCCGACGAGTACCTGCTGCGCCATCTGCACGGCATCGACGACGCCTCCCCCGTACCGCTGACCGGCACCGTGGCCGTCGTCGGCGACCGCTGGGGCGCTCTGGTCACCTCGCTCGCCGGCCACCACCCGGTGGTGCAGATCACCGACTCGTACCTCGGGCAGCAGGCCACCCGGGCCAATCTCGCGCGGGCCGGTGTCGACGCGGGCGCCGTGCGTCTCCTGTCGGCCAGGGACACCCCGCCGGAGCGCGTCGACGTCCTGCTGGTCCGCGTGCCCAAGAGCCTCGCGCTCCTGGAGGACCAGCTGCACCGCCTCGCGCCCGCGGTCCACGCGGACACCGTCGTCGTCGGCACCGGCATGGTCAGCGAGATCCACACCTCCACGCTGAAGCTCTTCGAGCGCATCATCGGCCCGACGCGGACCTCCCTCGCCGCCAAGAAGGCCCGGCTGATCTTCTGCACCCCCGACACGGCCCTGCCGCGCGTGCCGAGCCCGTGGCCGCTGCGGTACGCCCTGCCGTCCGACACGGGCGCCCTCGCGGGCCGCACCGTCACCAACCACGCGGGCATCTTCTGCGCCGAACGCCTCGACATCGGCACCAGGTTCTTCCTGCGCCACCTGCCGACCGGGCACGGCGCCGCGCACATCGTGGACCTCGGCTGCGGCAACGGCGTGGTCGGCATGGCGGCGGCGCTCGCGGCCCCGGACGCGCGCGTGACGTTCACGGACGAGTCGTTCTCGGCGGTCGCCTCGGCGGAGGCGACGTTCCGCGACAACGTGCCCGAAGGCAAAGCCGAGTTCGTCGTGGGCGACGGGCTCTCGGCGCTGGACGACGGCGCGGCGGACCTCGTGCTGAACAACCCGCCGTTCCATTCGCACCGGGCGACGACGGACACCACCGCTCGCCGGATGTTCGCGGACGCCCGCCGCGTGCTGCGGCCCGGCGGCGAGCTGTGGGTCGTCGGCAACCGTCACCTGGGCTACCACGTACGGCTGCGGCGGCTGTTCGGCACCTGCGAAGTCGTCGCGAGCGACCCCAAGTTCGTCGTCCTGCGCGCGGTCAGGCGCCGCTAGCGGCGACGTCGCGTCAGCGGTTGCCCCGCACCCAGTGCTCGTACGGGACACGGGAGACGGCGCGTACGTCGCCGATCGTGCCCCACTCGTCCCTGCCGAGCCGGGACAGCGGTGCCAGCTTCGTCACCTCGGGGTGGCCGTCGCTCATCACGTCCTCACTGACGGCGGCGTGCACGACCCGGCCGAAGACGACGGTCGAGTCACCGAGCCGCAGCGTGCTGTGCAATCGGCACTCGAGCGCCACCGGGGAGGCGGCCACGCGGGGTGGCCCGACCCGCAGGCTCGGCTCCCTGGCGATGCCGACGGCGTCGAACTCGCTGACGCCGCGCGGGAAATCGGTCGCCGTGGCGTTGATCTTCTCGAACAGGCTCTCCGGGGAGAGGTTGACGACGAAGGCGCCGGTGTCCTCGATGTTGCGCAGCGAGTCCTTGCGCCCCACGGACGTGAACTGCACGATCGGTGGCTCGACACACGAAATGGTGAAGAACGAGTGCGGCGCCAGGTTGTCGGTCCCCCCGGCGGACGTCGTGGACACCCAGGCGATGGGCCGGGGCACCACGGTGGCCGTCAGCAGCCGGTAGAAGGTGGCCCGATCGCACTGGGCGGGGTCGAGATCGATGCGCATGCGTGCAGTATCGCGTCCCGCGTTGTCACCCGGTGACGTGCCCTGCACGGCTCTGGCGCCGTGCCCGGCGCTGCCCGACACTGAGCCGATGACGCAGCGCGTGGATCTCGCGACCGTGATGGACCGCCTTGCCATCGACGAACTGATCACCGGCTACGCCGTGGCGGTGGACGACGGCGACTGGAACGCCTACCGGGCCCTGTTCACCGTCGACGGGCGGGCCGACTACCGGGGATCCGGCGGCATCGAGGGGACGGCGGACGAGGTCGCCGGCTGGCTGGCGGAGACGATGCGACTGTTCCCGGTCCGCCAGCACCTGATCGTCAACCGCCGCGTCCACCTCCAGGACCTGGGCGGTTACCCGGGTGACAGCGCGGACGTCCGGGCGGACTACATCAACCCGATGCTGCCGGCGTCGGGCCAGGAGTTCGTCTCGGGCGGCCGCTACCGCTTCACGCTGACGCGCGGGGATGCGGGATGGCGGCTGCGGAGGGTGACGACGGAGGAGAAGTGGCGCCGCGGGGCGGCCGGCCGGCCGCGGCCTGACGCGTGACCTTTCCCCATCCGGCCTCCCATGGCCCGGCGGCCGTGGGAGGGCCCCCATGCCCCGGAGCTCCTACTCCCAGGCCACCGCACGCAGCGCGGTACCCGGCCACGGTAGGCGGCGTGGTCTGTCCCGCCGTGCCCCTGTGGCCCACACTTGGTCGTGAGGAGGCGCGGTATGCGGATTCCGGGTGGTCGGCGGGCCGGGCGGTGGGCCGGCCGGCGTGAGGGTCGTGGGGCGCGCGGGGCCGGGGCCGTCGTCGCGGGGGCGCTGCCCGCGCTCGCCCTGCCCGAGCCCGGCCTGTGGTGGTTCGCCTATGTCGCCCTGGTCCCGTGGCTGCTGCTCCTGCGCAGCGCGCCGACCGGCCGGCGCGCGCTCGTGGAGGGGTGGCTCGGCGGCATCGGGTTCATGATCGCGGTCCATCACTGGCTGCTGCCCAGCCTGCATGTCTTCCTGCTGGTCCTCGCCGCGCTGCTGGGGCTGCTGTGGGCGCCCTGGGGCCTGCTCGTGCGGTTCATGACCGGCGGCCGCCCCTCCGTGGCGCGCGCCGCCGCCTCACTCGCCGTGATCCCATCGGGCTGGCTCGTGATCGAGCTGGTCAGGTCCTGGGAGGGGCTCGGCGGGCCCTGGGGTCTGCTCGGGGCCAGCCAGTGGCAGGTGCCTGCCGCGCTGCGGCTCGCCTCGGTCGGCGGGGTATGGCTGGTGAGCCTCCTGGTGCTCGCGGTGAACACCGCCGTCGCCCTGCTCATCGCCGTCGAGCGGGCCCGTGCGCCCGCCGTCGCGGGCGTCGTCGTGTGTGCGACGGCGGCCGGGTCCGCCTGGGCGTGGGCACCACAGCCCCGCGAGTCGGCGCGGATGCGGATCGCGGTCGTCCAGCCGGGTGTCGTGACGGGCGCGGACAGCGTGGAGCGCCGGTTCGACCGGGGCGAGGAGCTGACGCGTGACCTGGCGCGCCGGGAGAAGGCGCTGGACCTGGTGGTGTGGGGCGAGAGCAGCGTGGGCGCCGACCTGCGCGCGAGGACCGACCTCGCGGACCGTCTCGCCGCGCTGTCCCGTGACGTCGGCGCGCCCGTGCTCGTGAACGTGGACGCGCGCAGCGTGGCGGCGTCGGGCCCCGCCGGTATCTACAAGAGCTCGGTGCTCGTGGGGCCCACGGGTCCGACCGGCGACCGCTACGACAAGATGCGGCTGGTGCCGTTCGGCGAGTACATCCCGGCCCGCTCCGTACTCGGCTGGGTGACCTCGGTCGGAAAGGCAGCGGGCGAGGACAGGATCCGCGGGACGGTGCCGGTTGTCATGACGCTGCCCGCAGGTCAGGGCGAGGGCCTGCGCGTCGGCCCGCTGGTCTGCTTCGAGTCGGCGTTCCCCGACATGAGCCGGCGTCTGGTGCGGGACGGGGCCCAGCTGCTGGTGGCGCAGTCCGCCACGTCGACGTTCCAGCAGAGCTGGGCGCCCGAGCAGCACGCGTCACTGGCGGCGCTGCGGGCGGCCGAGACCGGCCGACCGATGGTGCACGCGACGCTCACGGGCGTCAGCGCCGTGTTCGGGGCGTCGGGGCAGCCGGTCGGCGACCCGCTCTCCACGGAGACCAGCGGCGCGGCGGTGTTCGAGATGCCTCGGGCGACGGGCACGACGCTGTACGTGCGGTTCGGCGACTGGGCGGTGTACGGGGCGCTCGCGGTGCTGGCCGCGCTGGCCGCGGCCGAGGGCTCGCGGGCTATCCGGCGGCCTGCTCCAGGGCCCGCAGCACGACCCGCTCGCACAGCTCGTGGGTCCGCAGCGCGTCCTGTGCGCTGAGGTGCTTCCCGGCGCGTACGGCGTCGAGGAAGGTGTGCACGGCCTGTTCGATGCCGCGCTGGCGGGCGACCGGCACCCAGTCGCCCCGGCGGCGGACGCTCGGCTGCCCCTTGTGGTCCACGATCTCGGCGAGGTTGCGGACCTCGCGCTTGGAGTCCTGGCCGGAGACCTCGAGGATCTCCTCGGTCGAGCCGCTCATCCGGTTCATGATGCCGATGGCGGTGAAGCCGTCACCGGACAGCTGGAGGACGACGTGGTGCATGAGTCCGTCGACGATCCGGGCCCGCACATCGGTGTGCCGGACGGGCCCGGGCGCCAGGAACCGCAGGGTGTCGACGACGTGGATGAAGTCGTCGAGCACGAGGGTGCGCGGGTCCTCGGGGAGCCCGATCCGGTTCTTCTGCATCAGGATCAGCTCGCGCGGGTGCTCCAGGCACTGGGCGTACGCGGGCGCGAAGCGGCGGTTGAAGCCGACGGCGAGGCTGGTGCCGCGCTCCTCGGCGAGGGCGACGAGCCGCTCGGACTCGGCGAGTTCGTAGGCGAGCGGCTTGTCGACGTAGGTGGCCACGCCCGCTTCGAGCAGCCGAGTGACGATCTCGGCGTGTGCCGGCGTCGGCGCGTGGACGAAGGCGGCGTCGAGGCCCTGGGCGAGGAGCGCGTCGAGGTCGGTGTGGCGGCGCCCGGCGGGGATGTGGTGGGTGTCGGCGACGCGGGTCAGCGTGGCGGGCGTGCGGGTCTGCAGGTGCAGTTCGACGCCGGGCAGGGTGGTGAGGACCGGCAGATACGCCTTCTGCGCGATGTCACCGAGCCCGATGCAGCCGACCTTCACAGGAATCTCCCTCGATGCCGTACCGGCGTCAGCGGCGCGCCGGCTGTCCTTCGTGCACGTCCTGTGCCCCGGCAGCATACGTGCGCTGCGGCGGGCGCCAGTCGGCGATGCCGTCGAAGGTGCGCAGCACCAGGCCCGGGCCGAGCCGGGAGACCGCGGACATCAGGGTGTCTCGGACGGCGACGGCGGGTGTGCCGGACAGCGCCATGAGCCGGGCGACGCGGGCGGACTTGCGGACGACGGCCATGGTGCGGGGCAGCCGTTCGGCGCTGTAGGCGGCGAGGCCGGTGCCGAGGTCGCCCGTGGGCGGGGCGTGGTGGGCGAGGACGATCGCGTCCTCGATGGCCTGGTTCCCGCCCTGGCCGAGGGTGGGTGCCATGGCGTGGGCGGCGTCGCCGATGAGGACGGTGCGCCCGCGGTGGAAGGCGGGCAGCGGTTCGACGATGTGGTGGACGTCGTTGCGCAGCACCTGGCCGGGGTCGACGGCGGCGATGACGGCCGGGATCGGGTCGTGCCAGTGGCCGAAGCGGCGCAGCAGTTCGGCCTTCTGGTCGCCCGCGGCTGTCCCGGCGGGTGCGGTGGCGGCGGCGTACGCGTAGATCCGGCCGTCCTTGAGGGGCTGGGTGCCCCACAGGGATCCCGGTCCCCAGGTCTCGTGGGGTGCGAAGGGGGCCTGGGGTGCGGGGACGACCAGGCGCCAGGTGGTGAACCCGGAGTACGCGGGGCCGGGGTGGTGCGGGAAGAGGCTCCGGCGCAGCGCCGAATGGATGCCGTCGGCCGCCACCACGAGGTCGGCCTCGATCTCGCCGTCGGGTGTGGTGACGCGCGCGCGGCGGCCGCCGGCGACTCCGCGGTCGGCCAGTTCGCCGGGGCATCCGGTGCGTACGGCGCCTTCGGGCAGGCGGCGGGCGAGACGGTCGACGAGCGTGGCGCGGTGGACGAGGACGAGGGGGCCGCCGAACCGCTCGGCCGCGGCGGCCGCGTCGGTACGGGCGAGCCAGCGGCCCGCGGGGGTGCGCATGCCGCCGGCGCCCTGCCAGGCGGCGAGGTCACGGATCTCGTCGCCGAGGCCGATGACGTCGAGGGCACGCTGGGAGTTGGGGGCGAGTCCGATGCCGGCGCCGACCGGTTCCAGGGAGGCGGCCCGTTCCAGGACGGTGACCTGCCAGCCCTGCCGGCTGAGCGCGACGGCTGCGGTGAGTCCGCCGATGCCGCTGCCGACGACGACGGCTCGGGCGGTTGCACGGGCTTCGGGCATGACTGCTCCTCGACACGTTGACTACACCTGTAGTAACAGCCACACCGTACTACAGCTGTAGTCGACGCGATAGGTTGGCGCCATGGCCGCACGTACCACCCCGCCCCCGTCCCCGCCCTCCGGCACCGGCGCCCGTACCGGCGCCTCCGGAGCGGCCACGTCCGCCGCCGGCTCGCGCTCCGCGCTCATCGGCGACACCGCGCTGGCCCTGCTCTTCGAACGCGGCATGCGCGGTCTGACCCATCGCGCGGTCGACGAGGCGGCGGGACTGCCCCAGGGCTCCACGTCCAACGTCGCACGTACCCGGCAGGCCCTGCTGGAGACGGCGGTGCGCCGGCTGGCCGAGCGCGAGGCGACCGTCCTCGCGCCGGAGGAGCTGCCCGCGCCGGGCGACGGCCGTGACGCGCTGCTCGACGGGCTCGCCCGCGCCCTCCACCGCTACCTGACCCGGCATCGGGAGCTACTGGTCGCCCGCTACGAGCTGGCCCTGGAGGCGGTCCGCCGGCCGGAGCTGCGCGCGTTCTACGACAACGCCGGCGCCCGCTTCCGGGAGCCGCTGAACGCGATGATGGCCGCCGCGGGCTCCGCCGAGCCGGAGCGGCACGCGCTGTCCTTGGTCGCCTGGTGCGAGGGCCTGATGTTCTCCTGCGCGGCCGGCTCCTATCACCGGGCGGTGCCCGGCGAGGCGGAGCTGCGCACCGGTTTCGACGAGCTGCTGCGCGGCATGCTCGGCCCGGGCGCCTCCCGCCAGGGATAACCCGTGGCCAGGAAGCGTTCTCCTGCATGAGGATGACCGCCATGACCACAGTTGAGCGCACCGAACCCGCCACCACCGCAGCCGAACGGGACATGCTGGAGGGCTGGTTGGACTACCACCGCGAAACCCTGATCTCCAAGTGCGCCGGCCTGAGCGACGAGCAGCTGCGGACGGCGTCCGTGGAGCCGTCGAGCCTCACCCTGATGGGCCTCGTCCGTCATCTCGCCGACGTCGAACGCTGGTGGTTCCGCCAGGTCATGGCCGGCGAGGAGATCGGCGCCCTGTACTACACCGAAGAGGACCCGGACGGGGACTTCCGGACCACCGACGAGGTCACCTGGGACCGGACGCTCGCCGACTGGCGCGCCGAGGTGGCCGCCGCCCGTGAGGCTGCCGCCGCGCGGGGTCTCGACGACCTGAGCGTGGGCAGGACCTCCCGCAACACCACCTACAACCTGCGCTGGATCATCACGCACATGATCGAGGAGTACGCCCGGCACAACGGCCACGCCGATCTGCTGCGCGAGCGGATCGACGGCATGACCGGAGAATGAGCCACTCCCCGGCCCCCGGCTGAAAGCCGCTTCACCCGTGCGGGCCATTTACGGCCTGTACTCCCCGGCAACCACCCTTGCGCACAGCAGAGTTGCGCGGGTGCAGCGAACAACAATCACAGCAAAGGCCCTGGTCGGGATGGCGGCGTGGGCCGTGACCGGCTGCGTCTCCGTGGAGGCGCAGCCCGCTCCCGTGCCCGCCGCCTCCTCCGCCGGACGACCGGACCAGGTGGTGGAGCCGCAGATCGTGCAGGGCCCTGCCCGCGAGGCGCTGGAGGCCGCCCTGCCGGAGCGGACGGCACCGGCGACGACACCGCCGGCACCACTCCGCGAGGAGGCCGCCGTCCCGGCACCGCCCCGCCAAGCCCCTGCGGCCCGTCCGCACAGCCGCGTGCCGCGGACTCCTGCCGTGCCGCAGCCGAAGCTGCCCCCGCTGCCCGATGTCCCGGTCGACCGGGGGGACGTCTGCGAGCTGGGCCAGGGCTACGGCGGCTGGCGTTCCGACAGCGCCGAGGCCCGCATGTGCCGTCAGGTGTACGGGAATTGAGCCTCAGCCCGCGCCGAGTGTGCGCTCCAGGCGGTCGATCGCTTCCCGCACCCCGTATCCGTACCCGTCGTCCGCCAGGGCATCCGTCGCCGCGCGCGCCCGGTCCAGGTGGACCCGTGCGGCCTCCGGGCGGCGCAGTTTGATGTAGTCGGCGGCGAGATCGAGGTGCAGCGAGGGGTAGAAGGCCCGCACGGCGAGCGACTGCTCGGGCCGGTCCGTCGGCTCCTCGCTGAGCCCCTCGGCGGCGCCCAGGGCACGCAGGTCCCAGGCCAGTTCGTCGTCCGGGTCGTCCTGGGCGTCGGCCATGTAGTGGGCGAGGGTGCACCGGTGCAGGGCGTCGCCGGCCTCCGAGATCTCGGCCCAGAGGGATGCGAACCGGTGCCGCGCCTCCTCGCGGTCGCCACCGTGGAGCAGCATGACGGCCTGCCCGATCCGGGTCATGACGGCGTCCTCCGGCGTGTCCTGCTGCTCCATCACGCTGATCTCCCACGTCCGAACGGCTCGCTGGCCCGCTGTACGACGTACCGACGCTATCCGCCGCCCGGGACAATCACGCACAGGCTCGGGCGAGGCGCCCGAGCCCGTCAGTCCGGAGTGTGAACGCTCAGCCGAGGTCCGGGATGCGCCAGTCGATCGGGTCGTGGCCCTGGGCCGCGATCGCCTCGTTGATCTGCGTGAAGGGGCGGGAGCCGAAGAACTTCTTCGCCGACAGCGGCGAGGGGTGCGCGCCCTTGACGACCGCGTGGCGCGTCTCGTCGATCAGCGGCAGCTTCTTCTGTGCGTAGGCGCCCCACAGGACGAAGACCGCCGGATCGGGCCGCTCGGCCACCGCGCGGATCACGGCGTCGGTCACCTTCTCCCAGCCCTTGCCCTTGTGGGAGTTCGGCTCCCCGGCGCGGACCGTCAGCACCGCGTTGAGCAGCAGGACGCCCTGCTCGGCCCACGGCATCAGGTAGCCGTTGTCCGGGATGGGGTGGCCGAGCTCGGCGTGCATCTCCTTGTAGATGTTCCGCAGGGAGGGCGGGGTCTTCACGCCCGGGCGGACCGAGAAGCACAGCCCGTGCCCCTGGCCCTCCCCGTGGTACGGGTCCTGGCCGAGGACGAGCACCTTGACCCGGTCGTACGGCGTGGCCTCGAGCGCGGCGAACACCTCGGCGCGGGGCGGGTACACCGGACCGTTCGCCCGCTCCTTCTCGACGAACTCGGTGAGCTCCTTGAAGTAGGGCTTCTGGAGCTCTTCGCCGAGGACGCCGCGCCAGGACTCGGGCAGCATGTCGGTGTCGGTCACGTCAACAACCTCCGGTAAGCAACAGGTGGTTCCGAGATCTCGGAGCCGAGATCCCAGAACCTACCCGGCGCCACTGACAACCCGCTTACCAGCTCGTCTTGCGGTACAGCTCCCACATCTGCATGACGGTCTGCGGGTCGAGGGCCCGCTCGCCGCCGCCGATCTCCTCGCTCGCCGCCACATACAGCTTGCCCTGCCACAGCGGCAGCAGCCGCACGTCCTCGACAAGGATCTCCTGGGCCCGCTCGAACTGGCTGGTGACCGCCCCGCGGTCGCTCTCGCGCCGGGACGCGGGCAACAGCTGCTCGGTGATCTCCGGGCTGTTGTACGGCGTGCCGAGCACGTTCTTCGGGCCGACGAAGGGTGCGATGAAGTTGTCGGGGTCCGGGAAGTCGGGGAACCAGCCACGGCCGAAGACCGGGTACTGGCCGGCCTGGTAGCCGGCCTGGAACTCCTTCCAGGGCTTGCCCTGGACCGTGATCTCGAACAGGCCCGTCTCGTCGAGCTGCCGCTTCAGCTCGGCGAACTCGGGCGCCGTGGAGGAGCCGTAGCGGTCCGTCGTGTACCAGAAGGTCAGCGGCACGGGCTCGGTGATCCCCGCCTTCTCGAGGATCTCCTTGGCCTTGGTCACATTGGGCTCGCCGAAGCGGTCGTAGAACTCGGTGGTGTGTCCGGCGATGCCCTTGGGGACCATCGAGTACAGCGGCTCGGCCGTGCCGTGGTAGACCTTCTCGACCAGCGCGCCGCGGTCGATGATCTGGGCGATCGCGCGCCGCACGGCGAGCTTGCCCGCGTACGGGTCCCGGGGGTTGAAGACCAGGTAGCGGATGTCGGCGCCGACGGTCTCGACCAGCTGGAGGTGATCGTTCTCCGGCTTCTTCTCCTGGAGCTCGACGACCTCCTCCGCGGTCAGACCACGGTTGATCGCGTCGATCTTCCGGTCCTTCAGGGCCCGCGTCATCACGTCCGAGTCCTGGTAGTACCGGATCGTGACGGCCTCGTTCTGGATCTTGGCGAAGCCCTTGTACTTGCTGAACCGGGTCAGCTCGGCGTGCTCGCCCTTGACGTACGAGTCCAGCGCGTACGGGCCGGAACCGGTCAGCTTGCCGTCCTCACGGAGCTTGTCCGCGGGGTACTCCGAGGGCGGGACGATCGACATCGCCGGGGTGGCGAGGATGAACGGGAACGTGGCGTCCGGGGTCTTGAGCCGGAACGTCACCGTGCGCTCGTCGGACGTCTCGATCCTGTCGAGGGAGCCGAGGAGGCCGGTGGGGCCGCCCTGCGCGTCGATCTTCCTGATCCGGTCGATGGAGTGCTTGACCGCCGCCGCGTCCAGCTTGTCGCCGTTGGTGAAGGTCAGACCGGCGCGGAGCTTGCACTCGAAGACCTTGTTGGCGGCGTCGGAGAAGCGGCATCCCTCGGCCGCGTCCGGCTGCGGGGTGGTGGACCCCGTCGGGAAGCTGACCAGCGTCTGGAAGACGTTCCGGTACAGCTCCCACGAGCCGTCCCAGGCGGCGGCCGGGTCGAGTGTGCTCGGCTCACTCGTCGTACCGACCGCTATCTTCTGCTCACTGCCGGTGTCCTCGTCGGAGAACAGGCCGCACCCTGCCAGCAGAGATATGGACGCTAGGGCTGCAGTGGCCTGCAGACAGGTCCGGTAGAACACGTGCACGCTCCTCGTTCAGCCATGGGTCGGCAGACCATACCGCAGCGCCCCGCCGGATGAACCTGGAGGTCCGGCGGGGCACTTGGATCATTGAGGCGCAAATCCGCTCAGGCTGGTCCGGTGGGCGTCAGTGCACACCTGCGTTGAGGAACATACCGCCGTCCACGACGAGTGTCTGCCCCGTGATCCACCCCGCCTGATCGGAGGTGAGGAACGCCGCCGCGCCCCCGATGTCCTCCGGCACGCCGAGCCTGCCCATGGGGTACGCGGCGGCCGCCTCGGCCTCCCTGCCCTCGTACAGGGCCTCGGCGAACCTGGTCTTGATCACCGCGGGGGCGATCGCGTTGACCCGTACGACCGGCGCGAACTCGTGCGCCAGCTGGAGGGTCAGGTTGACCATGGCCGCCTTGCTCATGCCGTAGGCCCCGATGAACGGGGACGCCGAGACGCCGGCGATGGAGGCGATGTTCACGATCGCACCGCCGTTCTCCTTCTGCCAGGCCCGCCAGGTCTGCTGGGCGAAGCCGAGCGCGGAGATCACATTGGTCTCGAAGACCTTTCGCGCCACGTTCAGGTCGAGATCGGCGATGGGGCCGAAGACCGGATTGGTGCCCGCGTTGTTCACCAGGAAGTCCACCCGGCCGAACGCCTCCATGGTGCGCTCGACCGCGACCGCCTGGTGCGCCTCGTCGTGGGCCTTGCCCGCCACCGCGATGACCCGGTCGGCGCCGAGCCGCTCCACGGCCTCCTTGAGCGCCTCCTCGCCGCGCCCGGTGATGCACACCCGGTCGCCGCGGGCGACGAGCGCCTCGGCGATGCCGTAGCCGATGCCCCGGCTTGCACCGGTGACCAGTGCGACCTTGCCGCTGTCCGGCACCTGCCGCTCCCCTGCTCGCTGTCCCTCTGCCATGTCCGTCATCCCCTCGTCAGTTGAGCGGGCCGCCGGCCACGTACATGACCTGGCCGGAGACGAATCCGGCGTCGTCGCCCGTGAAGAAGGCGATCGCATTCGCGATGTCCTCAGGGCGCCCGACGCGCTGGACGGGGATCTGGCTCGCCGCCGCGGCCTGGAACTCCTCGAAGCCCATCCCGATCCGCGCCGCGGTCTGGGCGGTCATCTCGGTGACGATGAAGCCCGGCGCGACGGCGTTGGCGGTGATGCCGAACTTGCCGAGCTCCTTGGCGAGGGTCTTGGTGAAGCCCTGGAGGCCGGCCTTGACCGCGGAGTAGTTGGCCTGGCCGCGGTTGCCCAGGGCGGAGGACGACGAGAGCGAGACGATACGGCCGAAACCGGCGTCCACCATGTGCTTCTGGCACGCCTTGGCCATCAGGAACGCGCCCTTGAGGTGCACGTTCATCACGGTGTCCCAATCGGACTCGCTCATCTTGAAGAGCAGGTTGTCGCGGAGCACGCCGGCGTTGTTGACCAGGATCGTCGGCGCACCGAGCTCCTCGGCGACGCGTGCGACGGCGGCCTCCACCTGTGCGGCGTCGGAGACGTCGCAGCCGATGGCGACGGCCTTGCCGCCGGCCGCGGTGATCTTCTCGACCGTGTCCTTGCACGCAGCCTCGTCGAGGTCGAGTACGGCCACGGCGCGGCCCTCGGCCGCGAGCCTGACGGCGGTGGCGGCGCCAATGCCGCGCGCGGCTCCGGTCACGACAGCCACACGCTGCTCGGTGGTGGACATTCTGGTTCTCCTCGCCCTTGAAGCCCGTCAATGCCTGGGCCGGGTCCCTGGGGCGGTCGCTCCCGGCTCCTGCGCGCTGAGCGACCGCTTAGTACCTCGGCAGAAAGGACGCTAGAAGCCCTGGCACCCGGTGTCAACGGCGTCCGGGCCCGGCGTCGCACATCACACCGGCTCGGCTGGGTCCTCAGCGCACCAGCAGGTCGAGCAGGCGCTCCACCTCCGCCTCGGGATCGAGCGTCAGACCTGTGTGCACCGGGCCCGGCTGGACGACCGTGGACCGCGGGGCGATCAGCCAGCGGAAGCGGCGGCCCGCGTCGTCGCGCGCCGCCTGCCCGGCGTCCTCCCCGCCCCGGCAGACGCCCTCGACGGCGTGCAGAGCGGCCTGTACGCCGGTGACGTCCGCGTCCGGGTCCAGCGCCTTCAGCTTGGCCACGTCCAGATGGGTGCGGGCGGCCACGAAGCTCTTCGCCCGGCAGTACACGACGACGCCGGCGTTGAAGCACTCCCCGCGCTCCACCCGCGGCACGACGCGGAGCAGCGCGTACTCGAATACGTCCCTGTCGCTCACCGGTCGGCTTCCTTGCTCTTCCTGGTCGGGTGCGGCCACGGCTTCAGGTGCTCGGTCAGCCAGCCGGGCGGCTGCGGCTCCCCGGTCCTCGTGGGCGTGTCCAGCGTGATGCGCTCGTGGATGGTCGCCGCGCGGAGCAGCAGCGCCTCGACATAGGCGCGGCGCACGGCGTCGGTGGAGTCGAAGCCGGCCTCGTCGACCAGCCATTCGTCGGGCACGTCGGCCGCGACCTCGGTCAGCAGCTCCTCGGTGACGCGGGGCGCGAGCTCGGCTGCGGCCGCGGCGATGTCGGGTGCGAAGCGGGCGAGCGCGTGGTCGGACGCGTCGTACGGCTTGGCGGCGGAGGCCGCGGCGCCCGGCCAGTTGTGGTGCCAGATCATGGTGGCGCCGTGGTCGATGAGCCACAGGTCCCCGTGCCAGACGAGCATGTTGGGGTTGCGCCAGGAGCGGTCCACGTTGTTGATCAGCGCGTCGAACCAGACGACCCTGCCCGCCTCCCGCGCGTCCACCGCGTAGGCGAGCGGGTCGAAGCCGAGCGAGCCGGGCAGGAAGTCCATGCCGAGGTTCAGTCCGCCACTGGCCTTGAGCAGCTCCTGCACCTCCTGGTCGGGCTCGGAGAGCCCGATGACGGGGTCGAGCTGGATGCTGACGAGGTCGGGGACCCGCAGTCCCAGGCGCCGCCCGAGCTGCCCGCAGATGACCTCGGCGACCAGGGTCTTGCGGCCCTGCCCCGCGCCCGTGAACTTCATGACGTACGTACCGAGATCGTCGGCCTCGACGATGCCCGGGAGGGAGCCGCCCTCACGCAAGGGCGTGACGTAGCGGGTCGCGATGACCTCTGTAAGCATTTTCCCAGGCTATCCGCTATCTGTGCTTCAGGATCAACGGCGTGACCGGAACCGGCGCTTCCGCCCTGCGGGGCCTTGGCCGGCATGGAAACGAATCCGGGGAGTGAGCGGCTGACGGGCGATTGTCAGTGCCCGGTGTCACGCTGGGTTCACCAAGGATCCACGGAAGGGAATCATCGCCATGATCACCACCGACTTCGCCCATGGTTCTCCCTGTTGGCTCGACCTCGGAGTCCCCGACGTCCGCGGCGCGGCGGCCTTCTACAGCGCCGTTCTCGGGTGGGACTACGAGTCCATGGGCGAGGGGGAAGACATGGAAGGCGGCATGTTCCGGAAGGACGGCAAGGTCGTCGCCGGGCTCGGCAAGCTCACCGAGGAGGGCGCGCGTCCGGCCTGGATGATCTACTACAAGGTCACCGACGCGGACACCGCGACCCAGGCGGTGGAGCGCGGGGGCGGCACGGTGCGGGTGGCTCCGCGGGACCTCGACGACTGGGGCCGGATGGCGCAGTACAGCGACCCGCTGGGGGGCCAGTTCGCCGTCTGGCAGCCGGGGACGAACAAGGGCGCCGAGCTGGTGGACCAGCCGGGCTCCCTGTCCTGGACCGAGCTGTACACGAGCGACGTCGCGGCCGCGAAGGAGTTCTACGGCGGCGTCTTCGACTGGCAGTTCAGCGACATGGCGTTGCCCGGCGGCGGGGGCACGTACACCCTCATCACCCCCGCCGGGCTTCCCGAGGAGCGCATGCACGGCGGCCTGATGGAGCTCCCCAAGGACAACCTCGGCCTGACGAACGGACGGCCGTACTGGCACCCGGTCTTCGCCGTCTCCGACTGCGACGCCGCGGTCGCCAAGGTCACCGAGAACGGCGGCAGTGTGCAGATGGGACCGGAGGACGCCGAGGGTGTAGGTCGGCTGGCCGTCTGCCTCGACCCGTGGAACGCGGACTTCGTGGTCCTCACCCCGGCGCAGAGCTGAACCCCGGCAGGCCGGCTCCCCGCCCCGCCCCGGCTCGAAGCGGCACCAGGCCCGTGCGGCAGTTTCGGGCGGGGCGGGCCGTGCCGCTCGGGGTCAGGCGTCCCGGACGAGCTCGTAGGTGAGGTAGGCGAGGCCGTCGCCGAGGGTCCGGATGCTCAGGAGGCGCATGGACTTCGTGCCGCCGGTCTCGCCGAAGAGGCGCTCGCCGGCCCCGAGCACGACCGGGTGGACCATCAGCCGCAGCTCGTCGGCCAGGTCGTGCTCCCACAGCGTGCGGACGAGCCGACCGCTGGCGTAGACGACGATGTCGCCGTCCAGCTCCTGCTTCAGCTTCGAGACCTCGTTCACCACCTCGCCCGCGAGAACCGTCGAGTTGTTCCAGTCGGGGTCTTCGAGGGTCGAGGACACGACGTACTTGGGCAGGCTGTTCAACCTGTCCGCCCACGCGCCACTGCGTGACGGCCACCGCGCCGCGAACCACTCGTAGCTCCGCCGGCCCAACAGCAGGGCCTCGGCGCCCAGCGCCTCGTCGGACTCGACCTCGGCCCACGCTTCACGGTCCTTGTCCCCCAGCCGGCCGAACCAGCCGCCGCGCGCGAAGCCCTCCTCACCCGTCGGGTCCTGGACGACTCCGTCGAGCGAGACGTTCTCGCTGATCACGATCTTTCCCATCGGGTCTCCTCCGTCGGCGTGGCAGCCACCCCCCTGACCGGCACTGCCTGGTCCTGCTCAGCGGCGGTCCGGCGCGTCGATCAGCTTGCCGGGACAGCGCACCGCACGATCGGAGGCGCTCCGCAGGTGGGAGCCGATCCTCAGGAACGCCTGGGCGAGCGGGGCGGCCGGTGCCCGGCGATTCGGGGGGTGCGGCGGGGAAGCGTAGGCGGCGGGGACGCCGCTGGTGACGGTCGTGGCCACCTCCTCGGGTACGACCTGCAGGCCCCCGACCGCCCCGCCGCAGCGCAGCAATCGTTGCCGTTCTGGTAGCGGAACCCGCTGCCGGGCGCTCCGGTGGCGCGGGCGGTCAGGAGGTGTTCGCGGATGCCGGTGGGGCCGTTGTAGCCGAAGGGGCGCAGCTGGGGGCGATGACGGCGTAGTACCGCTGGGCCTCGATGGGTTTGTCGAAGGCCGGCCCGCGTAGCCAGGCCCGTGTACCCGCGGGCCCACAAGAGATCACTCAACGGGCCGTCACGGTCATACATTGCTCCGCTCTCAGGCATGCTTTCGAACTGGTCACTCGATAACATACATACTGTTCAGTTCGAGCAACAGAGGTGTGCGCTTTTTCGAACGGGATGCGGCGCGACCGTTGACCGCCCACACGACGGGCGTTACGTTTCCACATCATTCGATCGTTACCAGACCGCCTGTACGAGATCGTATGGCCTGGCAGCCCCTTCCGGGCCGACGCGCGCTGCGAGCGCGAGCCCGTCCGCGCCGCCTCCGCACCCTTCCCCTCCCGAGCCGCAGGAGTGCCCCATGGTCGAACCGTCCTCGTCCGCCCCGCCTCTTGATGCCGTCGGAACTCCGCCGCATCCGGAGTTCGATCGGCGGCACGCGTGGCTGATCGCCGCGATGATCGTGACGTTCATGCTCATCAACTACGCGGACAAGTCCGTCCTGGGGCTCGCGGCCGTGCCGATCATGGATGAGCTCGGCATCAGGCAGCACGTACGGGGTGATCTCCAGTTCCTTCTCGCTGCTGTTCAGCCTCTCGGGACTGGTCGTCGGCTTCGCCTCCGCGCGGATCTCCAGCCGGGTCCTGCTGTTCACGATGGCCGCACTGTGGGCGGTGGCCCAGCTGCCGGTACTGGTCGTGGCGTCGGTGCCGGCGCTGGTGGCGGGCCGGGTGCTGCTCGGGGCGGCCGAGGGGCCCGCGGCGTCGATGTCGATGCACGCGCTGTACAAGTGGTTCCCGGCGGACCGGCGGGGTCTGCCCTCGTCGCTGCAGATCAGCGGCGCCGCGCTGGGCATGCTGGTCGCGGCACCGGTCGTGACGTGGCTCATCACCGGCTTCGGCTGGCGATCCGCGTTCGTCGTTCTCGCGGTGACGAGCATGGTGTGGAGCCTCGTGTGGTGGCGGGTGGGGCACGACGGCCCGTACGGCCAGGAGCGCCCGCCGGGCGCGGACGCGCACCCACCGGCCGGCACCGCGCGCGCGTCCGCGCGAGGCGAGCGACTGCCG
The DNA here is from genome assembly GCF_043080095.1 of Streptomyces sp. NPDC015127. Lineage (NCBI taxonomy): Bacteria > Bacillati > Actinomycetota > Actinomycetes > Kitasatosporales > Streptomycetaceae > Streptomyces > Streptomyces sp. NPDC015127. Next base: position 22,673 of record NZ_JBIBVE010000011.1, on the reverse strand, counting down.
TACCGGCGCCTACTGCTGAACGGCACGGTGCTCGGGAGCATCGCGGGGGCGTTCGGCGCCTCCTGGGCGCTGGCGCTGAGCCATGCCTGGCTGCCCGTCTACCTGCGTACGCAGCTCGACATGACGCCGGGCGGGGCGGCCACGCTCATCAGCGCGATCTCGGCCTTCAGCCTCGTCCTGCTGCTCTCGGTGCCCCCGCTCGTCGACACGCTCCGCCGCCGCGGCGTTTCGAGCCGCTGGTCGAGCGGCGCCCCTCAGGGTGTCGCCGTGGCGGTCGCGGCCCTGGCCATGGCCGCGCTTCCGTTCGTCGACGGCAGGGGGGCCCATCTCGCCCTGCTCGCCGTGGCTTTCGGGGGGCATGCCATCGTCTTTCCCCTGCACTACATGACCGCCTCCGCCGTGGTCCCACCGCTCCAGCGGGGGGCGGTGTTCGGCATCGTGGCCGCGACCGGCACCCTGCCGGGCCTCGTCTCCCCGTATCTGACCGGGCATCTGCTGGACTCCGCCGCCTCGCAGAACGCCGGCTACACCCACGCCTACCTGCTGTCCGCCGCCGTCATGCTGGTCTGCGGGCTGGTGGCCCTGGTCGCCATCCGGCCGGAGCGGGACGCGCGGCGGCTGGGCCTGACCGGCGCGACCGACCCCGCACCGCGGCCGGCCGCCTCGGCGTGAGCCCACGAACGGCGCGCGGCACCTGAGCGACGGCTCGGCCGGACAAGCAGGCCGACTCCCTTCAGGGCTGAGCGCGGGCCTTCTGCCCCCGGAGCCTGGCGCTCGGCCGTCCGCGGGCCGGCGGCTCGTAGCCGCCCGCCCAGTGGCCGGGCCGGGGCGCGCGGCCGGCCGCTCAGGCAAGGCTGTTCGAAGCCCCGCCCAGTGGCCGGGCCGGGCGCTCGGCCGTCCGCTCAGGCCGGCGGCTCGAAGCCGCTGGCCCAGTACCTGCCGTGCAGCGCCAGGTCGAGCAGCATGCGCACGACCTCCTCCGCGGGCAGTGACGGGATGTCCTGTTCCGCCCACCAGCGCAGCACGGCGATCTGCTCCCCCACCCACACCCGCGCGAGCAGTTCGGGGTCGACGCGCGGCTTCACGGCGTTGCGTTCCGCGCGGGCGCGGAACTCCTCCGCCGTCGCCCGCGCGCAGGCGTCCACGAACATCTGCAGCGGCTTGCCGTCACCCTCGCCACGAAGAACGATCCGGTAGAGGTCGCGTTCCTCGCGCGCGTGGCGCAACATCTCGAGCACCGGCTTGCCCGTGAAGCCGATCGCACTGTCGGCGACCGCGGGCTCCAACCGCTCGGCCAGTCCGGCCAGAAGGTCGGCCGTCACGCGGGCGAACAGGTCCTCCTTGTCCCGGAAATGGGCGTAGAAGGTCGCGCGGGCCACGTCCGCCCGCTCCGTGATGTCCTCCACGGTCAGCGCGGTGAAACCGCGCTCCAGGACCAGCTCCACCAAGGCCGCTCCCAGGGCGCGGCGTGACCGTCTCGTGCGTCTGTCCTCTGCCATGAGCCCCTCCTCGATCGTGGCGCTGTGTGCGCGCCCAGTCTAGAAGAGCCTTGACACCTCAACGCTTACTGAACAAGCTGTCTGCAATTGATCTGTTTGTAGATCTTCTTGTCGACTGCTATCCGCGCGGTCGACCATCCGCCCTGTCCATCTGCCTCGCCCTTGTTTCCTGGAGTAGGTCTTCATGAATCTCGGCACTTATCTGTCGCGCAGCGCTCGCTACTGGCCCCAGGCTCCGGCTCTCGTGTGCGGGGACCGCTCCTGGACCTTCGCCGGGCTCGACCGCGCGACCAACCGTCTGGCTTCCGCCCTGTCCGCCCTGGGCCTGCGTCCCGGTGACGCGGTGGCCTCGCTCGCGTGGAACCGCGGCGAGCTCGTCGAGGTCGAATTCGCCCTCTACAAGGCGGGGTTGACGCGTGCGCCGATCAACGCGCGCCTCGGACGGGGGGAGATCGAGCACATCCTGCGCTACGTCCCCGTGCGGGTCCTGGTCTTCGACGCGGCCCACACGGAGGACGCCCTGGCCGCGATCGCCACGGCCGGCACCGCCTGCGTGCCCGTGCCGCTGGACGGCCGGCAGGACCCCGGCTCGTCCGAGGTCGCCTACGACACGCTGCTGGCCGAGGGCGACGACGCGCCGTTCCTCGTCGAGGTGGACGAAAAACAACCATGCGTTCTGAACTTCACCTCCGGTTCCACCGGAGCGCTGAAAGCCGCGGTGCAGACGGTCGGCAACCGCCTCGCGAACATGCGCAAGCTGCTGATGGCCGACGAGTCCCGGCCCCGCCCGGGCACCCGCTACCTCGCCTGCGGCCCCATCACCCACGCCACCGGCATGGGCCTGCTGGCCGGTGTGTTCGGCGGCTCGACGACCTACGTCCTGCCCACCTGGAGCGCGCAGACCTTCCTGGAGAGGGTCGAGAAGGAGCGCATCACCGCCACCTTCCTCGTCCCGGCCATGGTGAACATGGTGCTCGCCCACCCCGGCGCCGCGGACTACGACCTGTCCTCCCTGACGAGTGTGCGGATCGGCGGCGCACCCATCTCACCGCAGCGACTGCGCGACGCCGTGGAGTTCTTCGGCCCCGTCGTCGCCCAGGGATACGGACTCGGCGAGACCACCAGCGTGGTCGCGGGCCTGAGCAGCGACGAGATCGCCCATGCGGTGAAGGAGGACCCCGAACTGCTCCAGTCGTGCGGGCGGGCCACCTACGACACCGAGATGCGCGTCGTCGACGAGGCGGGCCGGGAGCTGGGTCCGCGCGAGGTCGGCGAGATCATCGTGCGCGGCCCCGACTGCGTCAGCGAGTACTGGCAGGAGCCCGAGCTGTCCGCGGAGACCTTCCGCGACGGCTGGGTGCACACCGGCGACCTCGCCTGGATGAGGGAGGACGGCTACCTCTTCCTCGTCGACCGCAAGAAGGACATGATCATCTCGGGCGGCTTCAACATCTACTGCACCGAGGTCGAGGCCGCCCTGTACGAGCACCCGGCCGTCCGGGAAGCCTGCGTCGTCGGCGTTCCCGACGAACAGTGGGGCGAGGCCGTCAAGGCCGTCGTCGTCCCGCACACCGGCGCCGCCGTCACCGCCGACGAGCTGATCGCCTTCTGCGCCTCCCGCCTCGACCGGCTCAAGAAGCCCCGCTCCGTCGACTTCGTGACCGAGCTTCCCCACAACCGCAACGGCAAGCTCGACCGCAGGGCCGTGCGCGAACCGTACTGGGCCGACGCCTCGCGCCGCGTCAACTGACCCCGCGTGCCACCACCGTTACGCAACTCTGCCGCTACAGGAGCCTTCGATGACCGCCTTCTCTCTGCGTCCCACCTACGACGATCCGCGCACGGCCGAACTCGTCGACCGGCTGCGCGACTACCTCGACGGCGAACTCGCCGACTACGAACGCGAGCGCGGCATCACCCCGGCCGGCCGACTCACCCGCGCCGACCTCGAACCGGTCTGGCGCCGCAGCCGCGAGCTCGGCTTCTACGGCATCCATCTGCCCGAGGAGTACGGCGGGCAGAACCTCACCTACACCCAACTCGCCGCCCTCAAGGAGGAGGTCGGCGCCAGCGGACGCGTCCTGTCCCACTGCGTCCTGGGCGACATGGGCGGCCCCCTGCGCGCGGGCGACATCCTCCAGCACGCCACCGAGCACCAACTGCACACGTTCCTGCTGCCGCTGATCCGCGGCGAGCGCGCCTGCTGCTTCTCCCTCACCGAGACCGACGCCGGCTCCGATGTCCGCTCCATGGGCACCGTCGCCGTGCCCGACGGTGACGGCTACCGGCTGACCGGGCACAAGGTCTTCTCCTCCGCCGGCCCGTTCGCCGACTTCGCGATCGTCGTCGCCCGCATGGCCGGCACCGGTGAACAGGAAGGCGACAAGCCGCTGTTCTCCGCGTTCCTCGTGGACCTCGACAGCCCCGGCTGCCGCGTCGAGGACGGAGCGACCCCGATGTCCGGCGAGCACATCGAGAGCGACATCGTCCTGGACGACTGCTACGTTCCCGCCGCCAACCTCCTCGGCGAGGAGGGCAGGGGCATGCGCATCGCACTGGGCCGGGTGACCACGAACCGCCTGCTGCACTGCCCCACGGTCCTGGGCGCCACCCGCCGCGCCCTCGATCTGACGCTGAACCGGACACGGACCCGCAAGGTCGCCGGAGGACAGCCGCTGCTCATGCTGCAGGCCATCCAGCACAAGGTCGCCGACATGGCCACCGACTTCTATGCCGCGCGCTCCATGACGTACGCCGCGCTCGCCGCCCTCGACGAGGGCCGCGAGGTCCAGGCCGAGGCGTTCATGTGCAAGCTGTTCGTCGCCGAGTCCGCTTTCCGCATCCTCGACGAGGCCGTCCAGATCCACGGCAAGGAGGGGCTCACCCAGGGGACCGAGATCGAGTACCTCTTCCGCAAGATCCGCATGTTCCGCATCCTCACCGGCACGTCCGAGATCCAGCGCAACGGCATCGCCAAGATGCTGGCCTTCCACCACTGACGTCCGTGAGGCACCGTTCCATGACCGTCAACTGCTCACCGACCCGTACGCCACGGTACCAACCTGTTCGCGGAGCCCGACGCGACCACCTCAACGCCCCAGGCCCGCTTCCCCGTCACCTTCGGCGCCGGCCTCACCAGCTTCCGCCGCCCCGCACCCGGACTCGGCGAAGACACCCAGCAACTCCTCGGCGAACTGAACCCGCCCCACTGAGCCTCAGCTTCGAGAGGCCCCGGGCCCGGCGCTCACCGCGTGTGCATCAGGACGCCGACCCCGTCCAGGATCCGGTCGAGGCCGAACACGAACTCGTCGTCACCGCCGGTGGGTTCGTCGAGCACCCCGGCCTCGATCACCTGGTTGAGCGCCGGGAACCGCTCCGGGTCGGTGAGCTTGCGCATCAACTGGCCGTAGGACGCCATGGCCGCCCGCTCGTCCGGCGCCGCGGCGAGGAACGCCTGCTGCACCTCGGCGGTCACCATCGCCTCGTTGCGCGTGTAGCCGCTCAGCAGCATGATCACGGAGAGCTTCTCGCCCTCGGCCAGCTCGGTCGTGCGCAGGCACTCCAGACCGTGTTCGAGCCAGGTGATCTGATTGGGGGTCACCGGTGGGCCGCTGATCGGGACGTACAGGGCCCAGGTGTGCCGGCGCAGAATCGCGCGCTGCTCCCACGCCCAGCGGCGCAGGCCCTCGCGCCATGCCTCGCCCGGCATCGGCACGGACGGGGGCGCCTGGTAGATCGCGTCCACCATGAGCAGCAGCAGGTCTTCCTTGGAGGACACGTAGCGGTAGAGCGACATGGGGGACGCGCCGAGTTCGGAGGCCACCCGGCTCATCGAGACGGCGGCCAGGTTCTCCGAGGCGGCCACGGAGACCGCGGCGTCCACGATGCGCGACAGGCTCAGCCCGCGCTTCGGGCCCTTGATCGGCCGGGCGCGCAGCCCCCACGCGTCCGCAATGTAGGCAGGCAGACCGGGATCTGTACGCCCCTCCATCGTCGTCACCTCCTGCTCAAGTCGATCCGACCCGCTTCATTGGTCGGCTGCGGCGGCCGCTTTAGCGTATAGCATCCGCTGTAGCGCGTCTGCGTGAGGATCGCACTCCGGAAACACCCGTGGCGGGCTCGCCGGAATAACCGCTGAGCTCGAATGCGTGAAGCCGCCAAGGCGCCTGCCCGACGCTTCCGGTAAGGAAGCCGTCGAGCATGTGCGGACCGCGCGTACGCGCCCACGGAAATTCCGCCGGCCCTTGCGGCGACGGAGACCGGGCTGTCCGGCGGATCAGGACAGAACCTAGGCCACCGCGGCCTTACGGGGCCGCGGCCGCAAAGCCATGGCCGGGGTCAGCGTCACGACGTCGAAGGTGCGACGGACACAGTCCACGCGGCCCCACAGCCCGTCGGGGCCGGAGACGACCACGCGGTCCACGTTGTGGCCCGCGAGCGTGGTCATCGCCGCCGGCCAGCGCACCGTGCGGACGACGCCGTCGAGCAGCAGCCGCCGCACCTCGTCGGCCGTGCCGAGCACGGTGCCGTCGTGGTCGCAGACGATCGGCAGCACGGGGTCGCTGAACTGGAGTTTGTCGACGAGTTCTTCCTCGATCATGTCTCGCAGCGGGGCGAAGGCCCGTGAATGCATCGGGGTGCGCATGGTGTACATCGGCATGCCCCCCAGGGCACGCAGGCTGCTCTGCAGCCAGCCGAGCCGCCTCTCGCGCACCGAGAGCATCCAGAAGTCGTCGTCGACATGGCAGGCTATTTCGTACCACTCGCCCGCGTCGTCCAGCTCCTGCAGGATCTCCGCCAGCCGGGATTCCGGAGTGCGGGCGAACGACTGGGTGACCACGTCGCCGTTTTCACGGGCGAAATAGGCCCGTACGCAATCGTTCCACCGGGCGGTGAGCCAGATCGCCTCGGCGAAGTCGAGGGAGCCCGCGTATACGGCCGCGGGAGTGCCGCCGAAACTCGCGCCGGCACACGCGTCCGCTTCGAGATCCATTGTTTCCTCGGCCCAGTAGGCGAGGGCGAGGCAGACGACCAGGAAGGACACCCGCTCGTATTCCGAGTACTCGCTGTCGGCCTGCCGGTAGTGGTCGATCAGTGAATATCCGAGCGTGTCGTCGGCTATCGCGGTCAGTTTGCGCGCGATCGGATTCACCAGCAGGAACTTGCCGAGATCGTCGAACGGGCTCGGTTTGATTCCGGGAAAGACGAGGGCGGTGCCCCAGTCACCGGAGGGCGCGCTCATCGCAGCACCGCGCCTTCTCCGGCGGGCAGTTCGGTCAGGATCTCGTGCGCGATCGTCTCGACGTAGTCGGTGATGGTGATGTCGCGGTCGAAGTACGGCACGAGCTCGCGGGTGCGCTCGTAGAGCCGCCGGGTGCTGCTCGACAGGCCCTCCGTGCCCCGGATGTCGACCGCCTGGCAGGCGCACAGCAGCTCGAAGGCGACGACGTATGTCGCGTTGACCAGCGCCTCGCGGGCCTTGCGGGCCGCCACGAACCCGAAGGACACGATGTCCTGGAAGTCGCCGGTGCTGGTCAGCGACTGAATCGACATCGGCATCGCCATCGCCCTGGTCTCCGCGGTCAGCGACGCGGTCATGAACTGGCCGCCCATCAGGCCCAGTCGCAGACCGGGGTTCTCCCGGCACAGGAAGGCGGGCAGACCGTTGCTGTTGCTCTTGTCCAGAAAGCGGTCGATCCGGCGGTTGGACAGGTTGGTCATGGTGGCCAGCGCGATGACCAGGTGGTCCATGGCCATGGACACGTACTGGCCGTGGAAGTGGCCGTTGTGGAAGACGTCGTTCTCCTCGGGAACGACCAGCGGGTTGTCGTTCGAGGAGTTCAGCTCGGCTTCCAGGGTTTCGCCGATGCGGTCCATGCTGTCCAGCACCGGGCCGAGGATCTGCGGAGTGCAGCGGATCGAGTACGCGTCCTCGATGGGTTGCGACGCGTGCTTGGCCGAGTCGTCCATCTCGCCGGCGAGCGTGGTCTCGGTGTCGAGTTCGTTGACCGCCAGAGTCGAGTCCTGCAGCGTCTTCCAGAGCCGCTCGGCGACCTCGCGCTGCCCGCGGTGCGGCTTGAGTTCGTGCACCCTGGGGTCGAACGGCTTGGTCATGCCGCGCAGTCCCTCAACGGACAGCGCCGAGACCAGCAGGTAGGTGTCGAGCAGCCTGCGGGCCCGGGCGAACACCAGACTACCGAGGCCCACCATCCCGGAGGTGCCGTTGATCAGCGCCAGGCCCTCCTTGAAGCTCAGCGTCATCGGGGTGATGCCGGCCCTGGCGAGCGCCTCCGCCCCCGGGAGGATCTCCCCGTTCACCCGGGCCTTCCACTGGCCGACACAGACCAGGGCGATCGCGGCGAGCGGGCCGAGGTCGCCACTGGTGCCGAGCGATCCCTTCTCCGGCACGCAGGGCGTGATCCCGGCGTTGTGGACCTCGATCAGCTTCTCCAGATTCGCCGGTGAGATGGCCGAGTTGCCGCGGGCCAGCGACACGATTCGGGACAGCATGACGGCGCGTACCGTCCGGTCGTCGAGGAACTCCCCGACATTCGTGGCCACCGCGTTGATCAGGTTCTCCTGCAGCTCCTGGGCCATGGAGATCGGCACGAGCCAGTCGACGAATCCGCCCATACTGGTGTTCACGCCGTAGATGACCCGGCCGTTCGCGACGAACTTCTCCAGCGTCTCCCGCGACATGCGGACCCTCTGCCAGGCCTCGGCGTCGAGGGCGACCGGCACCGAGCCGGTGGCAGCCGCGTCCAACTGCTCCAGGCGGACCCACTGATTGGCTTCGAGGGTGAGCGTCATGAGATCGGGTCTCCTAGTGGCTCGTCGTCCTGTTCGTGGAGTTGCCGCTGCTCCGGCCGCCGGTCGACGCCGTTCACGGAAGCAGGTGATCTCAAGTCAAACGAGACGCTATGGCGACGAACACTGGCATTGACCCCTAACGCCGACCCGTATCCCCCTACTCGGCAGGGACGGGGAAACGCTCCGGGGTGGTGGCCAACCGCGAGGCGTGGACGGCGATCGCGGTGAGCGCGAGCCCGTCACGAACCAGCCAGCGCCCGTCGAGCCGGTCCAGGTGCCCGCCGTCCGGCAGCGGATGCCGTACGAGGAGGCGAGCCGTGAAGGTCCCGGCGGCCGGGTCCAGCCTCATCTCGGCGTCCTCGAACCCCAGCCGCCGGCCGGTGAAGGGATTCCACGCCTTGTAGACGGACTCCTTCATGCTGAAAAGGAGACGGTCCCAGCACACCCGTGGCTCGGCCGCGCGGAGGTCTCGCAGATGGCTCCGCTCCCGCGGCAGGGCGATGGCGTCGAGCACCCCGTCGGGAAGCGGCCCGTGTGGCTCCGCGTCGATGCCCAGCATCGCGATGTGCGCAGCCTCGGCCAGCGCCGCGGCGCGGTAGCCGGCGCAGTGCGTGAGGCTGCCGACGACCGCGTCCGGCCATCGCGGGGCACCGTGGCGGCCGGGGAGCACGGGAACGGGGGGCACGCCGAGCGCGGCGAGCGCCCGGCGTGCACACATCCGGACGGTGGCGAACTCGCGCCTGCGCTGGTCCACGGCGTTGCGGACGAGCAGGGCCTCCTCGGGAAAGAGCGCGGTGTCCGGTGGGTCGTCGAACGCCTCGGAGACGGCGACCCCGGGCGGCAGGATCCGCTCGATCACAGGGGCCTCGTCGCGGTCAGGACGGGCCGCGGTACGTTTCTGGGGTGGCCGGGCCGGCGCCACTCCCTCGGGTAGCCGACCGACACCTCCTCGAAGGGCACACCGTCGTGCCAGGTGGTCCGGGGAATGTGCAGGTGACCGTAGACGACCGCGCGGGTGGGGAACCGCCGGTGCCAGTCGGCCGTGCGCTCGGTGCCGCACCACTGGGCGAATTCCTGATGGTGCAGCACCCTCGTCGGTTCCCGGATCAGGGGGAAGTGGTTGACGAGCACCAGCGGGACGTCGGTGCCGCAGGCGGCGAGGCGCCGTTCGGTCGCCGCGACCCGCGCGTGACACCACGCCTCCCGGCTGGGATAGGGATCCGGGTGCAGGAAGAACTCGTCGGTGCAGACCACACCTTGGTCGTACGCCTGCTGGAGCGACTCCTCCTTGGTGGCGGCCGTGGGGGTGCGGAAGCTGTAGTCGTACAGCAGGAACAGCGGCGCGATGCGCACCGGGCCGCCCTCCCCGTCCCACAGGGCGTAGGGGTCCTCGGGGGTGAGGACGCCGAGGTCCCGGCAGCGGTCCACCAGGTGCAGGTACCGCTCCTCCCCGCGGAGCTGGACCGGGTCGTGGCGGGGGGTCCACAGTTCGTGGTTGCCCGGCGCCCAGATGACCGTCGAGAACCTGTCCCGCAGGGTCCCCAGTGCCCAGATGATGTCCTCGGTCAGCTCACCGACGTCGCCTGCCACGATCAGCCAGTCGGCGTCCGACCGGGGGTACAGCTTCTCGACGATCTCCCGGTTGTCCGGGTGGGCGACATGCAGGTCGCTGATGGCGAGCAGACTGCCGTCGTGCATGGTGGTCACTGATCCTCTTGCCGTGGGACGGTCCTTCCGACCCATCCTGCCTAGTGGCGCGCCATGCCGTGCGCCGATGCGGTCATCCGCTGCCGGATCAGGGCGACGACGTCCCCGGCGCACTGGTTGAGGTAGAAGTGCCCGCCGGGAAAGACCCGCAGTGCGAAGGGGCCGGTGGTGTGCTCCTGCCATGCCTCGGCCTCGGCCACGGTGACCTGCGGGTCGCGGTCCCCGGTCAGCGTGTGCACGGGACAGCGCAGGGTGGCACCGGGCTCGGGACGGTAGGTCTCGGCGGCCTTGTAGTCGCTGCGGAAGGCGGGCAGGATCATCCGGACCAGTTCGGGGTCCTCCAGCATCGCCGGGTCGGTGCCCTCGAGCCTGACGATCTCGGCGAGCAACTGGTCGTCGTCGCCCAGGTGCACCCGTTCCGCCCGCTGCCTCGACGGCGCCCGCCGGCCCGAGGCGAACAGCACCAGCGGTGCCACGCCGCCGGATTCGAGCCGCAGCGCGACCTCGAAGGCGACGGTGGCACCGAGGCTGTGGCCGAACAGGGCCAGCGGGCGGTCCGTCCACGGCGCGAGCTGCTCGGCGATGGCGTCGGCCAGCAGGCCCACGTCCTCGAACGCGGGCTCGGAGCGCCGTTCCTGCCGGCCCGGGTACTGCACGGCGAGGACGTCGACCGCCGGCGAGAGCGCCCTGGACACGGGGAAGAAGTACGACGCCGAGCCACCGGCGTGGGCCAGACACACCAGCTGGACGGGTGCTTCCGGCGCCGGGTGGAAGCGCCGGATCCACGCGCCGTTGTCGACGGCCACTGCCTGTCCTTTCGCCGAAGATTTCATGTGCGCCATCGCGTCAGCCGGTTTCCGGCCGTCGCGGTGGAAGGGCCGGAGCCCGAGCGGTCAGTCGTCGTCCTCGTCGGCGTAGCCCGCCGCGGAGAGCTCGGGCGCGATGAAGAAGTCCGCGATGTCGGCGGCCTCGTGCTCGACACGCGCAAGGGATTCCTCGATGGGCGCGCGCAGCCTTTCCGCCTTCTCCGCCTCCTTCTTCTCACGGCCTTCGACGAATTCGGGCATGACCTCGCGGGCGAACAGTTCCAGCGATTCACAGATGTGCTCGTGCTTGTTCTTGCCGATCTGCACCGAGAAGATGATCTGGTCGACGCCGACCTCCTCGTAGCGCCGGACGATGTCGCGGATCTGCTCCGGTGTGCCGATGCCCCGGCGCAACATGCCGACCTGGTCCATCATCGCCTGCTCGACCTGCGAGGCGGTGCCGTCCTGGGGCGGGGCGGCCGCCTCACGCGTGAAGCCCAGGGACTCCTTGGCCTCCTGGAAGCCCGCCCAGATGTCCGTGACGCCGGGCCGGTGCTCGCCGGTGACGTAGTAGTGCATCAGAGAGTACGAGAAGAAGTGCGCGGCCTCGAGACCGCGGTCCAGGGCGACTTCCTCGTCCTCGTGGCACATGAACGGCAGCACCATGGCCACGTTCGCGTTCACCGCGCGGCCCACCGGCCTGCACTCCTGCGAGGCCAGGGTGGTGTAGTAGGCGTCCACCCATTCACGGGCCTCTTCGGGATTGACGAACGAGAAGGCCAGCGCTCCCAGGCCCTCACGGGCGGCGTCCTGGATGCTCTCGCGGCGCGTGCACGCCCGCCACAGCGGCGGGTGCGGCTTCTGCTTGGGCTTCGGCACGATGTTGCGCGGCGGTACGTCCACCCAGGTGCCCTTGTGACCGGTGAACGGGGTCTCGGTCATCATCCGGACGATGACCTCCAGGGCCTCGTGCCACTGGTCGTACTTGTCCTGGAGCTCGATGCCGAAGGCGCCGACCTCCAGCTGCGAACTGCCTTGGCCGGAGCCGAAGTCGAGCCGGCCGCCGGAGATGAGGTCGAGCACGCCGAGCCGCTCCGCGACCCTCACCGGGTGGTTGACCGCGGGCGGCAGGTGGACAATTCCGTGTGCCAGCCGGATGTTCTTCGTACGCGCCGCCGCGGCGGCAAGGAAGACGTCCGGCGCCGACGAGTGCGAGTACTCCTCGAAGAAATGGTGTTCGGTCGCCCACGCGTAGTCGAGACCCAGCCGGTCGGCCAGCTCGATTTGTTCCAGCGCCTCGTTGAAAAGTCTCTCTTCACTGTCCTCAGCCCAAGGACGCGGCAACTGGTGATGGTAGATCAGGCCGAATCGCATGAATTCCTCCGCAGGACGAGAACCGCCGGGGCGGCTGCAGCACCCGACACTAGGACGCGGTATCGGGAATCGGATGGGGCCGCCCGGGCTATCAGGGGGCGGCCGGACGGTTTCAGGGGGTGGCCCCTGACGCCTTAGGGGTGCGGGGGGCCGGGCGGCGGAACTCGGCCAGGAAGAAGAGCAGGGGCTCGGCCTCTTCGTCCGCGATGTCCAGGTCCTGCACGCGGCCGACGGCGATCTTGTGGTCACCGCCGGGGTACACCGTCTCGATCGTGCAGTCGACCCAGGCGAGCGCGCCCGCCAGCCGGGGTGATCCGGTCACCGGGCTGGGCCACCACGTCACATCGGCGAACCTGTCGGCGCCGGGGACCGCGAACCGGCGGCACAGGTCCTCCTGGTCCGCCGCGAGGATGTTGACGCAGAACCGGCCCGCGCGCTGGATGCCCGGCCAGGAGCGGGAGAGCCGGGACACGGAGAACGACACCAGCGGTGGCTGGAGCGACAGCGAGACGAACGACTGGCAGGCGAACCCGACCGGCGGCTGCCCGGGCTCCGTCGCGGTGATGACGGTGACCCCGGTGCAGAAATGGCCGAGGGCCCGCCGCAGACGGGCGGGGTCCAGCCGCTCGTCACCGATCGTCTGCTCCGCGCGCGTCTGCGTCACCGATCCGCCCGCCGGTCGGTCGCCGCACGGCTGCCGCCGGATGCGGCGGGTGCCTCTTCGAGGATCACGTGCGCGTTGGTGCCGCTGATGCCGAAGGACGAGACCGCCGCCCGCCGGGGCCGTCCCGTGTCCGGCCAGGCCCTGTTCTCGGTCAGCAGCTCCACGGCCCCGGCCGACCAGTCCACCTGCCCGGTGGGCGCGTCCACGTGCAGGGTCCTCGGCAACACCCCGTGCCGCATGGCCAGCACCATTTTGATGATCGACGCGACACCCGCGGCGGCCTGGGTGTGACCGATGTTGGATTTCACCGACCCCAGCCACAGGGGCCGGTCTGCCGGCCTGCCGCGGCCGTACGTCGCGAGGAGCGCCTGCGCCTCGATCGGGTCGCCGAGCCGGGTGCCGGTGCCGTGCGCGTCCACCGCGTCGACGTCGTCGGCCGCGAGCCCCGCCTGCCGCAGTGCCTGCTGGATCACGCGACGCTGCGCCGGGCCGTTCGGCACGGTGATGCCGCTGGACGCGCCGTCGGAGTTGGTGGCCGCGCCACGCACGACGGCAAGGATCCGCCGGCCGTTGCGCAGCGCGTCCGACAGCCGCTCCAGCACCAGGATGCCCGAGCCCTCGCCCCAGCCGGTGCCGTCCGCGGCGGCGGCGAAGGACTTGCACCGCCCGTCCGGTGCCAGACCGCGCTGGGAGCTGAAGTACGTGAACGTCTCCGGCGTGGACATCACGGTCACACCGCCGGCCAGGGCGAGCGTGCACTCGCCGGAGCGCAGGGCGTGCATGGCCGCGTGCAGCGCGACCAACGACGACGAGCACGCGGTGTCCATCGACACGGCCGGGCCCTGCAGGCCCAGCGTGTAGGAGATGCGGCCGCTGGTCAGGCTGCCTCCGCCGTCGGCGCCGTCGTAGTCGTGGTACATGACGCCGCAGTACACGCCGGTCGGGCTGCCCTTGAGGGCCAGCGGATCGATGCGGGCGTTCTCCAGCGCCTCCCACGCCGTTTCCAGCACCACCCGCTGCTGGGGGTCGATGTCCCGGGCCTCCCGCGGGGACATGCCGAACAGGTCCGCGTCGAAGTCGGCCGCCTCGTGCAGGAACGCGCCCTCGAGCGTGACGGTCCTGCCCGGCTTGCCGGGTTCCGGGTCGTACAGCCCTTCGAGGTCCCAGCCCCGGTCGGTGGGGAAGGAGGTGACGGCGTCACGTCCTTCGACGAGCAACTGCCAGAAGGCGTCGGGCGATTCGGCGCCTCCGGGGTAGCGGCAGGCCATGCCGATGACGGCGACCGGCTCCGTGGCCTCGCGCAGCAGCCGGGAGTTCTCCTGCCGGAGCCGGTCGTTCTCCAGCACCGAGGCGCGCAGCGCGTCGACGATCCTGGCGGTGTCCGCCGCGGCCATCAGTGCTCCTCCTCGTTCGGTTCGGTACGGGCGAGGGCGGCGGCGACCAGGTCGTCGACGTCCATGTTCCTGATCTCCTCGGTGCGGTCGCCGTCGGCACCGGCAGGCTCCTCGGGGTCCGGCGCCTCCAGTCGCATCAGCGCGTCCAGCAGGCCGGCCGAGCGCAGGGCCGCGACCGGGATCGCGGCCAGCCTGCGCCGGACCTCGGCGTCGTCGTGCTGTGCGGGGGCGGACTCAGGGGTGTCGTCGGGAAGTTCGGCGGCCAGTTCGTCGAGCAACAGCCCGACCACGTCCGACGGCGTGGGGTAGTCGAACATCATCGTGGCGGGCAGCCGCAGCCCTGTCTCCGCGCCGAGCCGGTTGCGCAATTCGATGGCGGCCAGCGAGTCCAGCCCCAGCTCGGTGAAGCCCTTGCCCATGTCGACCGTGGCGGCGTCCTCGTGCCGCACCCCGGCGACATGGGTGCGGACCAGGTCGGCCAGCAGCCGTTCACGGCCGTCGGCGGGCAGGGCGGCCAGCCGTCGCAGCAGCCCGGCCCCGCCCTCCGGGTCCGCGGCCCGAGTGGGCGGCGCGGCGGTGGGGGCAGCGCCGGGCGCGGCGGCGGTCCGGCGGGCGGGAACGCCCACGACGTCGCGCAGCACGGCCGGGATCTCCGTACCCGTGGGGTCCGGCCGCAGCGGCACCAGGACCGGCTCGTCCAGACCCAACGACCGGTCGAAGAGGGCGAGTCCTTCGGCCGTGGTCAGCGCGGGCATGCCGCGGGCGGCCAGGCGGCGCGTCACCGCCGGGTCGGTGGCCTCGGCCATGCCGCTCCCACCGGCCCACAGGTTCCACACCAGCGAGGTGGCGGGCAGGCCCTGGGAACGCCGGTGCCTGGCCAGGGCGTCGAGGAAGGCGTTGGCGGCGGCGTAATTGCCCTGGCCCAGCGGGTCGAGCAGCCCGGCGACCGAGGAGAACAGGACGAACGCGTCGAGCGGGAGGTCCTCGGTCAGTTCGTGCAGTGCCCACGCCGCGTCGGCCTTCGGCCCGAGCACGCGGTCGAGCTGTCCGGGCGTCAGCGAGGTGACCAGTGCGTCGTCCAGGACGCCCGCCGCGTGGATCACGCCGGTGAGCGGGTGGTCGGCGGGGACGGCCGCCAACAGCCGGGCCAGCGCGTCCCGGTCGGCGACGTCACAGGCCGCCACGGTGACCCGGGCGCCCAAAGCGGTGAGTTCGGATGTGAGTTCGGCGGCTCCCGGGGCGGCCGGGCCGCGCCTGCCCGCCAGCAGCAGGTGGCGGACGCCGTGCTCCACGACCAGGTGCCGGGCAACTAGCGCGCCCAGCCCGCCGGTGCCGCCCGTGATCAGCACCGTGCCGTCCGGTCGCCAGGGCCGCTCGGCCGGTTCCGCCGGAACGGGGACGGGTGCCAGCCTCGGCACCCGCACCTGGCTGCCGAGCACCGACACCTCCGGTTCGGTCAGGGCGGCGACCGCGGCCAGCGTGCGGACCGAGGACTCCTGGCCGTCGAGGTCGACGAGCACGATCCGGCCCGGGTTCTCCGTCTGTGCGGCGCGGACCAGGCCCCAGACCGGCGCGACGGTGAGGTCCACGTGTGTGCCGTCGCCGTCGGCGGCGAACCAGGTCAGCACGGCCAGTCGGCAGGCGGCGAACCGGTCGTTGGCCAGGAAGGAGCGCACCGTGCCGAGCACTGTCCGCAGCGCGGCTCGGACCGCGTCCGGCACCTCGTCGTCGCCCGGCTCGACCGGCAGGAAGATCATGTCCGGGACGGTCCCGCCGGTGTCGATCGCCGCGGCGAGCGCGTCGAGATCGGCGTACACGGGGACGTCGGGGCGGCCGAGGTCGAAGCCGCCCCCGCCGAGCGCGGCCCAGCGGCCCGGTTGCGCGTCGACCGCGTCGCCCAGGGGCAACGGGCTCCAGCCGACCCGGAAGACGGAGTCCACGTGCCGCACGCCGGTCTGCGCGGCGGCGCCGGCGACCAGCCTGTCCGCGGTGACCGGTCGCACCACCAGCGACTCCACCGAGGCGACCGGGGTGCCGTCGGGGTCGGCGATGTCCATGCGGACCGCTTCGGAGCCGGCTTTCTCGTCGGAGCCGATCCAGTTGATGCGCACCAGCAGTCTGCTCCGGCCGCCCGCGGAGTGCAGCCGCACTCCGGTCCATAGGAACGGCAGTTGACCGGCGCCGGTCTCCTGCGGACTGCGGCCGCCGAGGAAGTCGGTGGCCGACATGGCCGCGTCCAGCAGGGAGGGGTGCAGCCGGTACGCCCGCGCGTCCTCCTCGGCGTGGTCGGGCAGCGCGACCTCGGCGTACAGGTCCCTGTCGCGCAGCCACACCGCGCGCAGGCCCCGGAACATCGGGCCGAAGTGGTAGCCCTTGCCGGTCAGGTAGTCGTAGACGCCGTCGATGTCCACCGGCCGCGCGTCGGCGGGTGGCCACTGGCCGGCGTCCTCCCACGGCACGGCGGGCTCGTCGGCCGTGGCCAGCCGGCCGGTGACGTGCCGGGTCCAGGGCACGGTGTCGGCCGCGTCGTCGAATCGGGAGTAGATCGCGAACGGGCGCCGCCCGGATCCGTCCGCCTCGCCGACGACGACCTGGACGGCGGCGCCGCCCTCGTCGGGCAGCGGCATCAGCTGCTCGATGACCAGCTCCTCGACGGTGTCGCAGCCGGCCTCCTCGGCGGCCCGCAGGGCCAGTTCGACGAATCCGGTGCCGGGCAGCAGGCCCATGCCCATCACCCGGTGGTCGGCCAGCCACGCCTGCGTGCCGGTCTGCATCGAGATGCGTCCGGTGAGCACGACGCCACCGCCCTCGGGCGAGGGCATCACCGCGGACAGCAGCGGGTGCGCGGCGTTGCGCTGACCGTGTCCGGTCGCGTCACCGAGCCCGTGCGTCGCCGCCCCGAGCGGCGGCGACAGCCAGAAGTGCCGCTTCTCGAAGGGGTACGTGGGCAGGTCGACGCGACGGGCGCCGATGCCGGCGAAGCACTCGGGCCAGCTCACCGGGATGCCCCTGACGTGGAGCCGGGCCAGGGCGGTCAGCAACTGGCCGCGCTCCGAGTGGTCGCGGCGCAGCGCGGGTACGACGAGCCGGCCGTCGCCGCCCGCCGCGTCGATCAACTCGTCGGCCATGGGGGTCAGCGCGGCGTCGGGGCCCAGTTCGAGGAACGCCGTCACGCCGCGTTCGAGGAGAGCGCCGATCCCGTCGGCGAAGGCCACCGTCCGCCGCACGTGGTCCACCCAGTAGTCGGGCGAGCACAGCAGTTCGGCATCGGCCGGGCGACCGGTCACGTTGGAGACGACCGGCATCCGCGGTGCGGTGTAGGTCAGTTCCGACGCCACGGCCCTGAAGTCGTCCAGCATGGCATCCATCAGCGAGGAGTGGAACGCGTGACTGACCCGCAGCCGCGTCGCCCTGCGGCCCTGCGCGGCGAAGTGACCGGCCATGCGGGTCACGGCGTCCTCGGGGCCCGAGATCACCACCGACCGCGGTCCGTTGACAGCTGCGATGCTCACCCCGTCCGACAGCGCGCCGCGGACCTCTGCCGGCTCGGCCCGCACCGCGGCCATCGCGCCGCCGGCGGGCAGCGCCTGCATCAGCCGCCCGCGCGCGGCGACCAGCTTCGCGGCATCGGGCAGGCTCAGCACCCCGGCCACGTGCGCGGCCGCCAGCTCGCCGATCGAATGCCCGGCCACGAACTCCGGCCGCACACCCCACGACTCGACGAGCCGGAACAGCGCCACCTCGACGGCGAACAGCCCGGACTGCGCGTACACCGTCCGGTGGACCAGGTCCTCGTCCTCGCCCCACAGCACGTCCCGCAGCGGACGGTCCAGATGTCCGTCGAGGTGGTCCACGGCGGCATCGAACGCCTCGGCGAACGCCGGGTAGGCGGCGTGCAGTTCCCGGCCCATGCCGAGCCGCTGCGCGCCCTGCCCCGTGAACAGCACCGCGAGGCGGCCGCGCGTGTCGGCCGTGCCGGTCACCACCCCTTCCGCCGGCTTCCCGGCGGCCACGGCGTCCAGACCGGAAATCCGCGCCGCCCTGTCGCCGCCGAGCACCACGGCCCGGTGCTCCAGCGCGGCCCTCCCGGACGCCAGCGACCAGCCGACGTCCGAGTCCGCCAGGTCGTTGTCCGCGACGTGCGCCGACAGCCGCTCGGCCGCGGCCCGCAGCGCGGCGTCGGTCCTCGCCGACAGCACCCACGGCACCACGTCGCCGGCGCCTGCCTCGGCGTCCTCGGGACGCCCGGCGCCGTGCGGTGCCGCCACGTCCGCGGGCGGTTCGGCCACGTCCGTGAGCCGGGCCGCCACGTCCGCGGGCGGTTCCTCGACGAACAGGTGGGCGTTGGTGCCGCTGAGTCCGAAGGACGACACCGCCGCCCGGCGCGGGCGGCCGTCGCGCGACCATTCCCGCGGCCGCGTCAGCAGCTCCACCGCCCCGGCCGACCAGTCGACCTGGTCCGACGGCTCGTCCACGTGCAACGTCCTGGGCATCACACCGTGCCGCATCGCCTGCACCAGCTTGATCACCCCGGCTACCCCGGCGGCGGCCTGCGTGTGCCCGATGTTGGACTTGACCGACCCGAGCCACAACGGCCGGTCGGCCGGGCGCCCCTGACCGTAGGTGGCCAGCAGCGCCTGCGCCTCGATCGGGTCGCCGAGCGCGGTGCCCGTGCCGTGGCCCTCGACCATGTCGACGTCACCGGGTGACAGCCCCGCGGCGGCCAGCGCGGCCTCGATGACCCGTTGCTGGGACGGGCCGTTGGGGGCGGTGAGGCCGTTGGAGGCCCCGTCCTGGTTGATCGCCGAACCGCGGATGACGGCGAGCACCGGGTGCCCGTTGCGGCGTGCGTCGGAGAGCCGTTCCACCAGCAGCAAGCCGATGCCCTCGGACCAGCCGGTGCCGTCCGCCGCCTTGGCGAACGCCTTGCACCGGCCGTCCGCGGCCAGGCCGCGCTGGCGGCTGAAGTCCACGAACACATCCGGCGAGGGAAGTACGGTCACACCGCCCGCCAGGGCCATGCCCACCTCGCCCTGCCGCAGCGCCTGGCAGGCGATGTGCAGAGCCACCAACGAGGAGGAGCACGCCGTGTCGACCGTGACCGCGGGGCCCTCCAGTCCGAGGGTGTAGGCGACGCGGCCGGACGCGATGCTGGCGCCGCTGCCGCCCGACAGGTACGCGGCGATCTCCTCCGACACATGCTGCTGGACCCGTGTGCCGTACTCGGTGTACATCACGCCGACGTACACGCCGGTCCGGCTGCCGCGCACCGAGGCGGGGTCGATGCCGGCCCGCTCGAACGTCTCCCAGGCGCCCTGGAGCAGCAGTCGCTGCTGCGGGTCCATGGCCAGGGCCTCGCGGGGCATGATCCCGAAGAACTCCGGATCGAACTCGCCGGCGTCGTGCAGAAAACCACCGGTGCGTACGTAGGTCTTGCCAGGAGCGCCCGGCGTCGGATCGAAGACGCCGTCGACGTCCCAGCCGCGGTCTACGGGGAAGTCGGTGATCGCGTCCCGGCCCTCGTCGAGCAGTCGCCAGAGGTCCTCGGCCGAGTTCACGCCGCCCGGGAACCGGCAGTGGATGCCGACGATCGCGATCGGCTCGTCGGCCGGGGCCGCGGGCGGGGCAGCGGGCAGAGCGGTGGTGGGCGCGCCGCCGGTCAGCCGGGAGACGATGAACTCGGCGGCCGAGGTGGCGTTGGGGTGGTCGAAGACCAGTGTGGCGGGCAGCCGCAGGCCCGTGGCGGAGTTCAGGGCGTTGCGCAGTTCCACCGCCGCCAGCGAGTCGAATCCGAGGTCCGAGAACGGACGGTCGGCGCGGATGTCGTCACCGCTCGCATGGCCGAGCACGGTGGCCGCACGCGCGCGGACCAGGTCGACCACGATCCGCAGCCGCTCCGCCTCCGTGACCCCGGCCAGCTGCCGGGCCAGCGCCGAGGCACCCGCGTCCGCCGTGGCGGCATGGGCGACGCTGCGCCGGGTGGCGCCGCGTGCCGGTCCGCTCAGCAGCGCCGGTACGTCGCCCCTGGCCCGGATCGCCGGGCGGTCGATCCTCAGCGCCGCCGCGAACGGTTCGCCGGACGCGACGGCCGCGTCGAGCAGGGCCAGCGCGTCGCCGGGGTCCAGCGCGGGCAGACCCGCCCGCCCTACGTGCGCCACGTCGGCGTCGAGGGCGGGGTCGGGCACCTCGGGGTCCCGGGTGTCCCAGAGGCCGAAGGCGACCGACGTGGCGGGCAGGCCGAGTGCCGCGCGGTGGTCGGCGAGGCCGTCGAGGAAGACGTTGGCCGCGGCGTAGTTGCCCTGCCCGGCCGCCAGGACGAGACCGCCCGCAGAGGAGAACATCACGAAGGCGTCGAGGTCGTCGTCGCGGGTGAGTTCGTGCAGGTGCCAGGCCGCGTCCGCCTTCGGCGCGAGCACGGCGTCCAGCCGCTCGGGCGTCAGGTCCGTGACCAGGCCGCTGTCGGGGACACCGGCCGCGTGCACCACCGCGCTCAGCGGGTGCTCGGCGGGAACGCCCGCCAGCACGGCGGCGAGCTGCTCCCGGTCGGCGACGTCGCAGGCCGCGACAGTCACGGTGGCGCCGAGTCCCACCAACTCGTCGCGCAGGGCGGCCGCACCAGGTGCGTCGGGGCCGCGACGGCTGACGAGCAGCAGGCGGGACACCCCGTGCCGGGCGACCAGGTGCCGGGCGACCAGCGCGCCGAGCCCACCGGTCCCGCCGGTGATCAGCACGGTGCCGTCCGTGCTCAGGTCCCACGGTGCCTCACGCGGGGACGCGTCGCGCTGCCCGGGTGCGGGCTCCGTCGTCAGGCGCGGCACGGTCACCCGTCCCGCGCGTACGGCGAGTTCCGGTTCGGCCGACTGAGCCAGCCCCCTGAGCACGGCCGCGGATTCCGCCGTGTCGTCGATGTCGACCAGTCCGAACCGGCCCGCGTGCTCGGCCTGGGCGGCCCGCACCAGTCCCCACACCGACGCTTGTGCCGGTTCCACCGGCTCCCCCGCGGCCGTGGCCACGGCGCCACGGGTCACGAACACCAGTCTGCTGTCCGCGTACCGCTCGTCTGCCAGCCACGACTGCACCGCGGCCAGCACCTCCCGGAGGATCGCGCGACCGCCCGTGAGCGGGTCGCCTCCGGCCGGCGAAACGGACCGGAACACCACGGGCGGTACGACGTCCACTGCCGCCGGGTCGGGGTGTGCCGCGAGTCCGGTACCGGGCAGATCACCGATCAGTACGGCGGCCGGGACCTCGCCCGCGGGCACCGGGACCGGAGTCCACCGGAGCCGGAGCAGGTCGTCGGGCCGGCCGCCCCGGCCGAGCTGGACGGCCGACACCGGGCGCACCGACATCTGCTCCACGGTGGCCACCGGCTTGCCCGCCGGGTCGGCCAGGCGCATGGCGCACACCTCGTCGCCGCGCAGCCGCTCCAGATGCACCCGCAGGGCGGTGGCCCCCGTGGCGTGCAGAGTCACACCGGACCAGGAGAACGGCAGAAGTGTGTCGCCGTCCACCGCACCGTGCTCACCGAGCTGGTCGGCGTGCATGGCGGCGTCCAGCAGCGCCGGGTGCAGCCCATAAGCCGCACCGTCGCCGCCCTCGGGCAACTCGACCTCGGCGTACACGTGGTCGCCGCTCCGCCATGCCCGGCGAAGCGCCCGGAAGACGGGGCCGTAGCCGTAGCCGCGCTCGCGCAGTCCCTCGTAGAAGCCCTCGACCGGCAGCTCGGCGGCGCCGGCGGGCGGCCACTCGGTGAGGTCGAAAGAGGGTTCGCCCACCGTCGGGGACAGCGCGCCGGTGGCGTGCAGGGTCCACGGCGCGTCGTCGTCGGGCCGCGAGTGGATGGTCAGCGGCCGGACTCCCGCCTCGTCCGGGGCACCGACCGCGACCTGCACGGTGACAGCGCCGGTGGCCGGAAGGACCAGGGGCTGCTGGTGCGTCAGCTCGTCCAGGCGACCGCAGCCGACGTGGTCGCCCGCCCGGACGGCCAGTTCCACGAAGCCGGTGCCGGGCAGCAGCAGGCTGCCGAGGATGTCGTGGTCGGCGAGCCATTCCTGGCGGCTCGGGGAGAGCCGTCCGGTCAGGATGACGCGGTCGGCGTCTGCCGTAGTGACGGCGGCGCCGAGCAGCGGGTGCTCGACGGGCTCCAGCCCGGCCGAGCCGACATCGCCGGCGGTGCGGATGGGCGTCAGCCAGTAGCGCTGCCGTTGGAAGGGGTAGGTGGGCAGGTCGATGTGCCGGGTGCGGCGGCCCGTGAGGGTGCCGGTCCAGTCGATGTCGAGGCCGTGGGTGTGGAGCCGGCCCAAGGCGGTCAGGAGGGTATGGGGTTCGCTGCGGTCCCGGCGCTGGGCGGGGACCAGGACTGCGTCGGTGTCATCGGACAGGCAGTCCTCGGCCATGGTCGAGAGCACCGCGTCGGGGC